>CALXYL010000014.1 GCA_944392985.1 uncultured Spirochaetaceae bacterium
TCAAACTGAAGAAGAGAATCGATGACTGCTAATCGCCTAGGACACTAGTTTTGCACCGAAACTTTGAAAGTCAGGTAATCATCAAGATAATGAATTCTTGAATAATACGAAAGAATATCAGAAACACAAGGAATTTTGTGTCCATCAACAATGTAAGTGTGAGTTGAATCAATATATTCTACAGTATGTCCATTAATGGTTATCTTTGAATTCTTGCCACTAAGGTGATTGGAATTTGTGGGAGAGTATGAAGGCTGGTAAATATGATTTGCATTTGTCCGAGTGCTTGTGTTTTGTGATATTCTTTCTTGCTGAGTCCTTATAGATTCTTTTGAATTTACCTGCTCTGATTGAAATTGTGATTCTGAGGTATCGTTATTCCTGTATTTTGATTTGTCATCTTTGTTTGTATCATTGTTCTTAGAGCTGATAGTGACCAGCATAATGACTATGGCAATAAATAATATGATAAAACCCATATATTGATCCCCAATTTATGCTTATGCTTTGGGAATAATAGTTATTTTGTTTATGCTTGAGAAGTATTATGAAAAGCATAACAGTTGATTATTGAGGTATTCGGTGGATAGATCGGAATGTTTGATATTCCTTAAGGGTCAGGAAAAGACCGAACAGATTCTGTCTTTGGCTGAAGATCACAAGACTGGATTGTATCATGTCCGATTCAAAGGATCGGATGAGAAGGAATATAGTTACAGAGCTGAGGATGTAAAGATTTATAAACCCGATGTCCTAAGCCCCGATTTCTACACGGTCTATCTCGATGGAAAAGAGTTCAATGGTCTTAATGCAATATACAGATATGCAGAGGCCGGATACTTCTATCTTGAACGTGGTGGAAAATCTTATCTGATTAATGATAGTAAGCTGAAGATTTCTCATTCAGCTCTTGAAAACAAGAATGCTTCTGCTGTTCTTTCATACCTGAAAGAAGTATCTTTTGTAAGCTCAATAAGAGATGAGGAAGGTAATAGAATACTTTCTAAGCGATACAATAAGATAAACTTTATAGATGATGGGTCAGTGCTTGCTGATTATCTTTCCGGAAATAGTGGTGTTCAAATACATTCTGCTCCGGCTCTTGTCATATATCCATTTGGCATAAATAAAAGCCAGAAGAAAGCTGTTATCAATGCTTTATCGAATAAAATGAGCGTGATTCAAGGTCCTCCCGGAACTGGGAAGACACAGACAATTCTCACTATCATTGCCAACCTCATATTGCAGAAGAAAACTGTGGAGGTCGTTTCAAATAACAATTCAGCTGTTGATAATGTGAAAGAGAAACTTGAAGGATATGGTCTTTCATTTCTATTGGCAACTCTTGGCAGTGCTGAGAACAAGAAAAGGTTCATTTCCTCCCAGACTGGTGATTATCCTGATATTTCTGATTGGGAAATCGATGAGGATGGTATAAAGGATCTTTGTTCAAGGATACAGGAAACAAGCAATGCATTGGATGAATACTATGCCATTCAGGAGGAGATGCAGAGAAAACGATTGGAGCTTTCGGAACTTGATATCGAGATGCTCCATTTTTCGGCTATCTGTTCTTTTTCATCTGATGGGAAGAGAAATGAATTGCCATCAGAGCGTCTTATGGAATTGCTGCAGGAATATAGTTTCTACTTTCAGAGACATGATGTTTTCTCGTTCTTCAGGAGGGTCGTTGCAGCTTTTGCTCAGAAAAGCATGGGGTGGAAAGAATCAGGAGAACCCGGAATGGATATTATCCAGCATCTCCAATGGCGGTATTACTGCAAGAGAAAGAATGAGCTTCAGCAGCAAATTGAGTCTCTGGATAGGCAGATTGCAGATTTTGATATGCATGGCAAGGAAAACCAGCTGTCGGATTATTCCATTAAACTCCTTAAAGGGATTCTGTATGGAAGGTTGAAAGGAAAAACAGCTAGACCAATACTTGCAGAAGAGGATTTATGGAGAAATCCAGATTCTATTATCGCAGAGTATCCAATAGTCACAAGTACTGCATTCTCTTCATCTTCATCGTTAGAAAACATAATGTATGACTATGTGATTATAGATGAAGCATCTCAATGTGATATAGCAGCAGGAGCGCTTTCTCTTTTTTCTGCAAGGAATGCTGTAATAGTCGGAGATATTAAGCAGCTGCAGAATGTAGTGACTGAAGATGACAGAAAATATGCGGAATCTGTTTTCAGGAAATATTCTATACCTGAAGCCTATAGATATTCTTCATTCTCTTTTCTTGCCTCTGTTTTGAAACTCTTTCCTGCTGTACCAACCGTCCTGCTTTCTGAGCATTATAGATGCCTGCCGCGGATAATAGGTTTCTGCAATGAGAAGTTCTATGAGAACAACCTTATCATAATGACGAATGATAAGAGTAAGGATGAACTTGGACTGTTCCTTACAGCTCCAGGGTACCACAGCAGAGAACATGCGAATCTACGGCAGGCTGAAGTCATTGCAAAGGAGATTCTTCCAACTCTTGAAAAGGAGGATGGAAGCGTTGGAATCATTACGCCTTACCAGAATAATGCAAGACTGATAAGAGAGATAATAAAACGGGATGATATAAAGGTTGACACGATCCATAGTTTTCAGGGACGGGAGATGGATACAATAATCTTCTCAACTTCTGATGATGTGGTTACTGATTTCTCTGATTCTCCAATGCTTATCAACGTGGCGGTATCACGAGCGAAAAAACGATTCATACTGGTAGCTTCATCAGATCCTCAGCCAGCTAGGAGCAATGTGCATGATCTTATCTCATATATCTCTTACAACAGTTTCAAACCAATCAGATCTGGTATCGTTTCAATCTTTGATATGCTGTATGAACAATCAACATCTGCAAGGATTGCGTTTCTATCAAAGCATAGAAAGGTATCGGATTATGATTCGGAGAACCTGATGTTCTCCGCACTTGAGGACATTATCAATTCAAAATCATTTCAGAGATACGGTTTCAGAATAGCCTGCCATTATCCAATAAGGTATCTCTTCCGTGATACCGAACTTCTTGGAGAAGAGGAGAGAATTTATCTATCAAGGTCTGGAACTCATGTTGATTTCCTGATTTACAGGGCAATAGGCAGGATTCCCGTTGTTGCTATTGAAGTCGATGGTTTTCATTATCATAAGAAGGGTAGCAGGCAGCATGAGAGGGATATCATGAAGGATTCGATCTTCTCAGGATATGGCTTGCCGCTTTTGAGATTCGCCACAAATGGAAGTGGAGAAATCGAAGAGATCAGCGGTTTCCTGAGGGAATATATCTCTCGGTGAAAATCATCCGCAGCTTCCTCATCCCATTCCATACAGTATTCGTCATATCATCAAGCTCGATCTGTCTGTTGTCAGGAGGCTGGGAGAAGATGAAGATTCATGAAGTATCGGACAGGATGCCGGGACTGGTGGAAACACTGCTTTCCGTCTGGGAGTCATCGGTGAGGGCTACCCATCACTTCCTCTCTGATCCAGAGATCATGGTGATCAGGGAATATGTGCCAGTGGCGATTGCCGGCAGTGAACATCTTGTGATAACAGAGGACGATGATGGCAATGCTGTCGCTTTCATGGGTATACAGGATCGCTCTCTTGAGATGCTTTTCGTGCGTGCTGATGAACGAGGGAAAGGCATTGGCAGGCAGCTTATGGAGAAAGCGATCAATGAGTATTCAGTGGACAGCCTTGCCGTGAATGAGCAGAACCCACAGGCTAGGGGATTCTATGAGCATATGGGGTTCAGGGTTATCATGCGCACTGATCTGGATGAGCAGGGAAATCCCTATCCGATACTGTACATGAAGCTGCAGACGGACACGGCATCCACTGATCTGTGCAAAACAGGCTTCCTTAGGAATTCACTTACGCAGTTCTTATGATAGAATCATGCAAAAGGTGGTTCTATGAAAAAGATCGCGGCTTTGATGCTTTTGGCGGCATTGGCATTGGCAGGAGCCAGTGCAGCATATGAATTCGGTTCATCAGGTGTCACTTTCACATGGGCTCCGATGGATCCTCTCTATCAGGAGGGAAGAGCGTACCCATTCGCAGACAATGTCGCATTCCGCTATATGATAGCCCCGGAGAACACCGAATACCTTCCTACGGACATCCTTGTCTCAGACAATACCCTGAATGACGGCAAAGGTGGATACAAGCGCCTGTCGTTCAGGGATCCTGATACAGGGAACAACACCTACTGGAATCTGAAGGCTGCAGTGAATGCAGGGCTCTTCCGCTTCGCATGGGAGGATCGGCTCGCTCTCGAGATGTACCTCCATGGAGGTCTGAACACAGTGTTCGGGGCCTATGGAGGTGTTGATGTCCTTGGATTCGATGGGTTCTATGGCGCCGGTGTTTCCTTTGATGTCTATGATATCGTGACATTCCGATTCGGTTTCCATCACTTCTCAGGGCACTGGGGAGACGAGGCTCTGAATGATTTCTACAGCAGGAACAGCAATAGCGACTACAGCGCGCTTACCGAATACACACGTAACAACTCATGGCTTTTCGGCATCTCGATCAAGCCTGTAAGGTATTTCCGCGTATATGCGGAGCTTGATCTGCCACAGCATGTGGGATGGATCCGTCCGGCAGCACATGTTCCTGCGGATACGATCAAGAACACATCTGAGGAAAGCCCGGATGCGAACAAGCCGCTGTCAGGATACATCTATGAGCAGGAAGGGCTTTCGGGAAGGAACAACAATGACTATCCATCATCCTACAAGGCGATGAGGATCGGCCTTGGTGCTGAGCTGGAGATTCCTGTCCCGACTGTAGGGCTTGCATACCTTGCCTTCGATATGCAGCTGCATCAGGATGGCAAGATCAATCTGGATACGCTTGAATACGAGAAGGACCGGCCATGGGATATGGAGTATACAGTCGCTCTGGGCCTCAGCTTGCAGGAGCGGCCTGACATGCCTGAAGTGGCACTGGAGATAGCCTATCATGATGGGCGCTTCCCCCTGTTGAATTACTTCTTCCAGCACACCCGTTACTTCTCCGCGGGAATCATCCTGACAATCTGATCGGAGGTGGGTCATGAAGAAGCTCATGATAACTGTTTCCTGTCTGTTGCTTGCCATTGGAAGCGTTTTCGCATCGTTCACATTCTCCTTCGGGCCCCATGAGCCGTATTTCAATCCATACACACTTGATCCATATGGATTCAATGGATCACGTCTCAAGGCTTTCTACATGACCGGAAGCAATCATCTCGGGAACAATATGATGATCGAGGACTTCAATAAGCCTGTAGATGACCCGGATCATTACAGGATCGTGGAATACCGCGATTTCAATGACAAGTTCCGCCTGATGCTGAATCTCCGTACAGGATTCGGTGCATCGGTTCTCCGAATGGGATGGCCGGAATACTTCATGGTTGACTTCGCTGTACACGGGTCGCTCAATACCGTTTTCGCCACGACAGGCGGCGCGGATAATCTCGGATTCGATGGGTCGTTCTTCGTAGGCGGGGAGATGCGGATCATGGATATGTTCACGCTCCATGCTGGGATCAGGCATTTCTCCGGCCATGTCGGGGATGAGATTTCAAATGATATCATGAAGGATATAGGGCATCTGAACTGGGAACCTGTCAGCTATACCCGCGACAATATGCTCGAGATAGGGCTTGGCTATGATGGCTGCAGGTATTTCGATATCTGGGCTTCATTCATCATGCCGCTTCCCGGCATGTGGTGGTCACCATACTTCAGCCAGCCTGACTGGATCCATACCACCGGTGGAAATCCTCAGTACACGCCTGACCGCAATCCTGCGCAGTGGGCTGTGCGCGGTGCTTATGGGGATGGCTATGGAGGCTATATCATCCAGCTTGATGCCAATGTCCGCTATCCATTTCTCGAGAGATATGAGGTTTACGCCACTGGGGAGCTGAAGCTGCATCAGGATGGCATGACGAACCACACCCTTTCCCCGGATGATGATACAGCGAGATGGGAGCCTGAGTTCTCCGCGGCTATCGGATTCTCCTTCGTGAATGCAGTTGAGAACCTGGATCTCACGATTGAGCTCGGATACCACAATGGACGCTTCCCATTGCTGAACTTCTTCTGGAAGAGGATAGAGAGCTTCTCCCTGTCATTCATCATCAGATAGCTGTTCCATTGGAATATCTTCCTTGATCCTCTTCTCTGCGGTTCTGACATTGGCATCGTCGATGTCGATTCCTATGAATCTGCGTCCCAGCCGTTCTGCCGCAAGGCATGTCGTCCCTGACCCCATGAAAGGATCAAGGACTGTCTGTCCCGGCAATGTCACGAGATCGATGAGCATCTCCATAAGCTGAAGCGGCTTCTGCGCTATGTGAAGGCCGTGGTCGCTGGAATCGGTGTGGACCTTGAGCATGTTTGAGAATACCGCGGCAGACGAATGCTGTCTGTTGTATTCGCCAAGAGCTTTCTCGTTCCAGGCGCCAACCCCGAATTCGCGGACATTGTCAGCGATTGTGCCACCAGTGCGGTAAGGCTTCTGAAACCATAGGATCGGTTCAAAGAGCGGTCTGGGATTTGCCACTCTCCAGCCACTCCAGGCTGCTGCATTCCTGTCATCACCCCTTCTTTCATAGATGGCTGACAATCTCTGCGCCCTGTTGGGAGCGGCTTCCTTCTCCCATGCAAGCATCTCCTTGAAGGTGAATCCGCTGTCCTCCATCGCCGCGATGCAGCGGTGTGCGAATCGTCTCCCTGCGAAGATCAGGCAGCTGCTTCCCGGCTTGAGCACCCGTAGCCATTCCGGCGCCCACGAAGCGCACCATTCCTGATATTCCAGTGGGATCCTCTTGTCGGCTTCGCTCCAACCATTCAAAGGCTTGCCCCTTCTTCTGAAAAGAGCGCCATTCTGGCATTGTGCGGCGGAGCTTCCACCATAGGCGGAGTTTGTATTCCTATGAAGCACATCCCAGTCATCGCATCCGATGCCATATGGGATATCCGAAATGATCGCATGTATCGAGGAGCTCTCGATTTCCTTGATGATGGAGATCGAATCGCCGGTAATCAGTTTCCCGTTCATTCGGAGATTCCCTCCATGTATTTCCTGATCTGCGCTATCCTTTCGGAGATCCTTCTCTGCTTCAGCAGTTCCTCGATAGCCTCTTCCCTTGAAAGCTGCTTGATCCTATCGATTTCAGATTTCCAGAATGAGATCGCCTCATCGCCTTTTTCCTTTATCCTGTCTCTGGAACCCTTCAGAAAATCCTGAAATCCATCGCTATCCAAGCCGCATGAGGTCAGAAGGAAGTCTGTGAATGGCCCGATAAGGCATTTCTTCCTTTCGCTGAACAGTATTTTTTCCCCATATGAACGGCTGAAATCCCATATGCATGATAAGGGGAAAGCAACTGTTTCCCTGATTCCATTCTTGATAAGGAATGAAAGATGTTCCCAGCTCAGGAGGCAGACATTCCTGTCCAGTGCCTGAGAATAGATCTGGCTGGATAATCGAGGATATTGGAAATATGGGGAGCAGAGCACGGCAAACTTGGCATCCTGCCGCCAGTCGGAAAGTGCATTTACCTTGAAATCCTTCTGGTTCTTCGCTGTACGGCTCAGCCTGAATGCCTTTGCATCCGCAACCAGTGAATAATCATGATAAATGGACGCACATAGCACATCAGCTGAATCAGCTCGTTCCCTAAGAACGGTGGCTTTCAGGCCAAGTTCCCTGAAAGCCCTTGCAAGCACGGCATCAGTTGCTTTTGAGTAGAGCTTTTCCTCGGTGGAATCATGCTGTATTTCCTCCGGGATGATCGATGCCTCATCCAATAGGGCAGGGAAGTCATCATATGAATCGATGAACTCCTCGATCCTGAGCGATGCAGAATCGAAATCCATCCCAGCTAGTTCCTGAATCCTTCCTACAAGTGTTCCCATGTGCAGCCTGCTATCAATCACTCTAGCATGTTGCGCCTGTTTTGCGCCACATCATCAGTGGGTGAGAATGGCTGTGGCCGGAAGGATGAGGCAGCATAGCACAGTGAATGCCACATCACGTTTGTGGATCTGGATAGGCATGGCATCAGTCCTTTCCGCCTTGGCGGAGAAGCCCTTTGACTCCATTGCTATCGAGAGCTCCTCTGACCATCTGACTGATTTCACAAGAAGCGGGGCAAGGAGCGATGGGGATATCGGGAATACCTTTATGCCACGGGCCCGGAATGCCGCCTTCGTCCTCCTGTACTCCAGGGCCATATGCGGGAAGATCCCCCATGCTGCCAGAAGGCCATATGCGAATACCTGTGGAAGATGAAGTTGCTTCTGGAAGGATCGGACCATGATTATCCTGTCAGTCGTCAGAGCGAAAAGATAGCCAATGCCTGCATATGCCAGTACGCGGCTGAGCTGGGTGATGCCGTTCATGATATGGCTGTTCCCGGCAATGAGGAATGCATCAGGGCGTACAGGCATCGCGCTTTCAGCTGTGAATCTATAGCCTGTGAAGAACATGCCGATCGCTGCAAGGAAAACAGGGACAAGGAGCAGGAGGAGCGTCTTTGGCTTCACTCCGGATGCAAGTATCAGCAGCATGCTTATGGCGAAGGCTGAGAGATTCCAGAATGGATCCCTTATCGAAGCAAGGATCATCGTCACAGCAAGGAGCGATAGGAACTTACAGGCTGGATTCAGGGATCTCATACAGCTTTCCCTCCTTTATGCCGAGTATCATGTCCGCATAGTCACGCGCAAGCTGCCTGTCATGCGTCGAGAATATCAGGGCGATACGCTTTTCCCTTGCCTGACGGCAGAGGGAATCCATTATAGCCATCGTGTTTCTCCTGTCCTGTGCGTAGGTAGGTTCATCACAGATAAGGCAGTGGCAGTCATAGGCGATCAGTGCCGCGGTCCCGAGCCTCCTCTGCTGTCCTTGGCTGAGAAGGTAAGGGGATACATCACGGTAGCGCCATAGCTTTATCGAGCGGAGTATCTCCTCGCTTTTCGACTCCGCTTCCGCCTCCCTTCTCAGGCTGGCGAGTATCTCTTCCCTGACAGTGCCGCCCACGAACTGATCCTGTGGATTCTGGGTGATGAATCCGATCCTGCCTATATCCGATCGGCGGAGGTGCTTCATGTTCCTTCCTTCAAGGATCGCTTTCCCTTCATATGGGAATATTCCTGAAAGCGTTCCGAACAGCGTGCTTTTCCCCGCTCCGCTTTCCCCGATGATCGCATATATCATCCCTCGGCGGAATGAAGCGGAAATGCCATTGAGAATCAGCTGATGTCCCCTTCTGACGGTCAGCTCCTCAAGCTCAAGCACCGTCTCCCCGGCTTCCAGAGGTTCAAGTGAGGGGGAGTAGGATCCACCGGGGGCGATGATGCCGCGGCTTTCAAGCCTTTCTGCTTCCAGATGGGATGCATCGAGCCTTTCCTCCAGTATCTTCCCATCCTCCATCACGCATATGGAATCTGCTATCCCGATCCAGTTGTCCAGCCTGTGATCCACTGCGAGCACTCCAACGCCTTTCTCCCTGTGGAGCCTTCCTATGGCAGATGCAATCGCGCGCGCGGAATCATCATCTATGTTGGCGAATGGCTCATCGAGAAGGAGCCACTTCGGATCTATTGCAACAAGGCATGCGAGCGCGGCCTTCTGCTTCTCTCCGCCTGACAGGCTCAGGAGTGTCCTCTGCTCTAGCTCCTCGATGCCGCAGAATGAGAGGGCATGATGCAGCCTTTCCTCCATCTCCTCCTTCGGTACCGCGATGTTCTCCATGCAGAAGAGCAGCTCATTCCTCACAGTGTCCATGCAGAACTGCAGTTCAGGATTCTGGAACATCATTCCTGCAAGGCGGCACCTTTCTGGCGGTGCCAGTTCAGAGAGATCCCTTCCTTCCAGCAGCACCCGGCCCTCCAGAAGCGATCCCGCATTCTCAGGATAGAGCCCCGCCGCGATATACAGCAGCGTGGATTTGCCGCAGCCCGATGCTCCCGTGAGCACGGTGATGCCAGAGCTGTCGAAACTGCATGACAGGCCATCCAGCACTGGCTTGAGGCCCTCTGAATAGGAGAACCTCAGCCTGTCAAGGAGGATCATTCCCATCAGTCAAAATACCTGTTGGTGTACTCGTTGCTGCGGCGATGCGAGATCACTCCGGCAAGGCACATGTAATCAGCCATCCTTTCCCACCGTTCAGGCTTTATGCGTCCCCATCTGCCTTCCTCATCGAGAAGGATGGGTGCAAGATGCTTCTGGCTTCTTATCAGGAGGGAGGCAGTCGAATCCTCCGGCATCATGTCCCTGACCTCAAGCACTGCCGCCTCCGGATCCGATGCGGCCTCGCGGTATGCATTGTCCAGCGCCCTCAGGAATCTCCTGACGGCATCCTCCTTGTTCCTGAGCGTCTCAGGTGAGGCGGCCATGGCAGGTGCGCAGAAGTCGAAGATGGGATCAATATCCCCAAGATTGAAGTAGTTGATCTCCTTCCCCGCTTCAAGAAGGACCTGGTTCTCCCAGTTCTCGTATACCCATGTGGCATCGGCTTCCTTCCCGAGCGTTGACAGGATATCACCGACATCCATGTTGATCAGCTTCACCTTTGAATAGTCTCCGCCGTCCTTCTCTACGATCCTGCCGATTGCCTTGTGGAACCATTCGGGAGACCAGTGCGTAAGTCTCTTTCCCTCAAGCTCCCTTGGCCTTGTGATTCCTGCTTCCTTCAGCGAGACGATGCCGGAATCGCATTTCTGCGTCAGCACGGCGATGCATGTCATTTCCTCCCCGTGCTCCATGCAGTCGAGCATCGATATCTCGGGGCCGCAGACGAAATCCGCATCCCCGAGGTGCATCGCGCCATGCACCTTCCCTGAGATCTCCACATCAAGACCTGCATCCCTGAACCATCCTCTCTTCTGGGCAAGAAGGAATCCTGTATGATTCGTATTCGGAAACCAGTCGAGTATTACCTTGAGCCTGTCCATCGTCATTCCTCCTCTTCATCGTATACCCTGCCAATATCAGCAGAGGCCCCGATGGCATAGTTCCTGACGACGCCTGTTCTCGCCAGTGCGTTGCCAGACAGCGTACAGACCACGCCCGAGAAGAGCGCCGCGCTTATGAAGCGCACGGAAAGCTGACCGATAAGCAGGGAAGGGGAGAGTGTTATGTAGTTCAGGTAGTACAGCTCATAGCAGAAGATGAGCAATGCGGATGCGATGCCTGCCAGAACCATGGAAATGATATTCCACTTCCTGTATCTGAATGCGGCGAATACGGCTTCTGCGCCAAGGCCCTGGATAAATCCTGTAAGCACGACTGTCAGCCCGCCTGAATTCCCCATCAGCAGCTCTATCGCTGATGCCAGCATCTCCGTGATGAGAGCGACGCCCGGTTTCCTTATTATATATGCAGCGAGTGTAGCCGCCATGAACCAGACACCATAGATGATCTCGAATCCGAAGTTCGCAAGCCCAAATGGCGTCAATGCCGTAGAGAGTGCAAGCCCTCCCTGGAATACAGCCATGTAGACTGCCGCGAACACTACGCCAAGGATCGCCATCATTATGACATCCTTGAGCTCCCACGCTTTCCTTTCCTTTGCCATTTCCTTAAAACCTCCTGGCAGGATGATTGAAAAAAGCCGCACAGCCTTCGCTGAGCGACTTTGCGTGCAGATGTGCACGGAATCTTCCCTACGATGGCATTACCCAACAGGTTCAGAGGGTCATCGGCAGTATCATCCGATATCTCAGCCAGGTTCTCCCGGCTCCCCAGAAAAGTGCGGTTTGTTTCGCTAGAATTAGAGCACACAGGACTGGTTTGTTCAATATCAGCCACCGAGGCATGCGCTTTCTTACCCTCACATCTCCGGCAATCTGGCTAGATTGGCTGTCAGACTGCCGAGAGAATGACGAAAACGAACAGTTGTATACGAAACTGTATTGATAACTTAAGAAAAAAACCCTGAAAAATCGATGTAGAGCACATGTAGCGAATATGAATTTAACTTGACAACTGAATGAAGCGGTTGCTACAATCTTTGCAAGAATAACGGAAAAGGGGATTTTCGGGCTTCATTTTGAAGTTCGCCCCAAATTTTGGAGGAAGTAATGAAAAAAGTACTTGTATCTCTGCTCGTTCTCGCTCTGGCAATGTCCAGCGTATTCGCTGCAGTGAATTTCTCTGGCGAGTTCAAGGGTGGTTACCAGTTCCAGTACAAGAATGATGCTTGGACAGGACATGTTCAGGGTCAGGATGGTGATGACACCAACACAACAAAGCTCAACCTTGGCATCGCTGATGACAATGGCGTATGGTCCGTTGGAATCGAGGGTGCTCTTGTTGCTGATGGCCGTGTAACTGGTGATATCTCCATCGATATGATTAAGCTCTTCGGTATTGATTCCGACCTTTCTGTGAAGTTCGGTCTTGCTGCTAACGACGAGCAGACTGTTCTCAGGGCATATGCAAACCCGACAGGAAAGAACCTTGATAGGATCAGGACATCTGCACCTGGCGTATGGGCAAACGTTGCTGTTGGCTATGGAGACTATGTAACTGTTCAGGTTGCTGGTTCTCCGAAGACTCTTGCGGTTGCGGATGGCGGCGATATGAATCCCGGCGGAACAACTAATGGTAAGTATACTGGCTTTGGTGCTTGCGTAGGCGATCTTGCTATTTCTGCTCTTGGAAAGCCAATGGATGGTCTTGAGATTTCTGCTGGCTGGGTTCTCAAGGGAGATGGCCAGAACAAATCCGGAAACAAGGGAGCGTTCACAGCTGCTGTCGATGCTAATGTCGGTGCAATGGCTGAGCTCGGATTTGATCTTGGTGTTTCTGCTTCTTATATCTATGGTATTGATCCTAAGAACCATGTTGTATCCGCTGCCGTCTATGGTGGTGTCGATATGGTAGACGCATATGTTGAGTATTCTTACAACACAGTTGAAGATGCTGATCGCCAGAACTTCCTCGCAGTCGGTGCAAACTTCAACCTTGTTGAGAACATGCTCCTTGATGTCTACTTCGGTTCCAACAAGCTGTCAACCTTTGCTGACAACCTCTTCGTTGGTGGTGACATTGGCTACACAGTCAACAATGTTACATTTGCTCTTGGCGTAGAGTACAGCGCTGGTGCAAAGTCTCTTAAGTATGATAACACTGGTCTTGTTATCGTACCGACAGTTGGAGTTTCCTTCTAATAAGAAGCTACAGCTTTGTAACAAAAATGGCCGCAGGAAACTGCGGTCATTTCTTTGTCTTTACCCTCCTCTGTTTTCCGCTTTTGATTCAACAAAGTATGAATCAAGAAAGAAGAGGATCCAGAAAGAATCCTCTTGTGTTGGATAATGATCTTCCCTTACGCCTCTGGCAGTTTCGTGACATCTATCCAGCCAGTGCATTCAGAGGTTTCCTCGAGCTCTGGGATTGTCAGCTTGATAGCACTGTTTCGAGTACCTGCGGCGGGGTAGACGAAGTCGTATCTTTTAAGGGATTCGTCAAGATAGACCTTCACTCCTTCCTTTGTGCCGAATGGGCATACACCTCCCACTGGATGTCCTGTAAGAGGTTCTACATCCTCCGCTCCTATCATCTTCGCTTTCTCATGGAAGGTGTCCTTGAACTTCCTGTTGTCGATTCTGGCATCTCCTGCCGCGACAATTATCACGGGGCCTGTGGAAAGGAGGAATGACATGCTTTTTGCGATCCTTCCTTCCTCAGTGTGCAGATCCGCGGCTGCTTCCTTCACAGTAGCGCTTGATTCGTCAAACAGGATGATGTCTCCATCCTTGCCGTATTTTTTTAGATGATTCCTTGCGTTCTCCAATGACATGCCTTGATTCTACTCCTTTCTGCTTCCTTGTTTCATCTGCCTGTTGTGAGGTTTTTGATATCTGGATGAAATTGATTATAAAAATCGATAGTAGTAGTTACGAATTTTGTAATATAATGTCAGTAGAGGTTTCATATGGAGAATTATGTACAGCGCATCATAGACATTCAGAACAGATTGAGGAATAGGTCCATGTTCCTTTTCGGTCCGAGGCAGACGGGAAAAAGCTCTCTGATCAGCAATCAGATCCAGGATGATGTGAAGCTGTCATGGTCGCTTCTTAATGCAAGGATAAGACGGAGGTGCCAATCCGATCCTGGGGTTCTTCGTGATGAGCTTGAGACGAGAGGAATCCGCGATGGTCTTGTAATCATCGATGAGATACAGAAAGTTCCTGAGCTCTTGGATGAAGTTCATCTTCTGATTGAGGAAACTGGCATAAGATTCCTTCTGACGGGCTCAAGCGCAAGGCGGCTCAAGGAACAAGGCGTGAATCTCCTTGGAGGAAGGGCTGGAAAGATGAATCTCCATCCATTTGTCTGGCCGGAGATCAGAGAGTTCAATCCAACGCTGGACAGGATTCTGCAATATGGGATGCTTCCCTCCGTGTTCCTTTCCGATACCCCTGATGATGTTCTTGATGATTACATCAATGTCTACCTTCAGGAAGAAATTGCCGGAGAAGGGCTTGTAAGACAGCTTCCGAAGTTTGAACGCTTTTTAGAGGTTGCAGCCCTTACCAATGCGGAAGAGATAAATTACTCCAATATCGCAAGTGATGTGATGATGAGCAGAGTCTCCATAGCTGAATGGTACGGCATCCTCTATGACACGATAATAGGCTTCTCTGTCCCTCCGTATACGAAAACGAAGAAAAGAAAGGCTGTTGAGACTGAGCGTTTCTACTACTTTGATGTCGGGCTTGTCCGTTTCCTCCTCGGGCTTGGTGATCTTGTTGATACTCAGACTGAATACGGCAAGCTGTTTGAGACCTACATCGCTGAAGAGTTATCAGCATACCTCGACTATAACAAGCGGAAGGAGAAACTCTCATACTGGCGTACTCGTCAGTCTTCATTTGAAGTGGACTTCGTGATCGGTGATGAAGTTGCCATTGAGACAAAGACAACGAAGCTCGTGAATGAGAAGAAGGATCTCAGGGGTCTTAGAGCGTTGAAGGAAGAAGGTATATTCAAGAAGTACATCGTAGTCTCCAGGGACAGCATCGCAAGGACGACAGATGATGGGATAACACTTCTTCCATGGAATCTTTTCCTTTCATGGCTCTGGGACGGGAAGATCCTCTAAGGGCTTTCCTTTTTGTCCCGGAATGCATGTCAATGGCAAGTCGGTGGGTCATTTTGACCCGGATTCGTTGGCAGAATGTGATGATGTGCCGGAATGATCCGTGGAATGAGTGGCTGTAAGAGGTTTGCCCTTTTGTAATTATCTGTATTGTAATCAATTGCTGTATTTGGCACGGATTGTGCATGTATGTTTGTGTCCCGATAGGACAATGAATATGGATATACAAGGAGGCCTTGATATGGCACACGATGTAACCAGATACAATGACAAGAGAAGGGATCTTTCCTTCTTCGATGATTTCTTTGACACGATGCTTGGAGCATGGGACAACTACTCTTCACGCGTTCCCGCTGTTGATATCGAGGAGACGGGTGAGGCGTTCATCATAAAGGCAGAGATGCCGGGCTTCGATGAGAAGAATGTGAGCATCACCGTTGACAAACATGTCCTCCGCATCTCCGGTTCTGTTGATGAGGAGTCGGCGGATGGCAGGAAGTACCTTGTCAAGGAGCGCAGGCATGAGGCGTTTGATAGGTCATTCAGCCTTCCTGATGGACTTGATGAGAGCGCGATAAGCGCATCGTTCGAGAATGGCATCCTCACTGTCACGCTTCCGAAGAAGCCGGAAGAGCAGCCGAAGAGGATTGAGGTGAAGATCGGCAGATAAGCCGCATATTGGAGGGATTAGGATGAGATACGTTATAACAAGGGCTTCAATGCCGCACCTTTCGGACACAGATGCGTTCTTCAATGATTTCTTCGTCGGGCCGTCGTCGAAGAAGATCCCGCCTGTGGATATCTACTCGACTGCGTCAGCCTATGTGATCGAGGCGGAGACTGCCGGATACAGCGAGAAGGACATCAAGGTGGTGCTCAAGGACAATGTCCTCACGATCTCCACGGAGGAAAGCTGGAAGGAGAGGCGTGAGAGGGAGAAGGAAAGGAAGAGCATGATCGTCTCTGAGATCCGCCTGCCTGAGTTCTCCCGCTCGTTCAGGCTTCCCGAGGATGCCGATGCTGAGAACATCGCAGCAGAGTGCAGGAATGGAGTCCTTGCCGTGACGATACCGCGCCTCAAGCCCGCCGTGCCTTCGAGGATCGAGGTGAAGATCGGCAAATAAGCCGATAGAGAGTGAAGCGCTGCCAGCAGTATTGCCGGCAGCGTTTTCTACATACATGGGCATGCCCTTTCATCATCAGCCTGCTTTTCGCTATACTTCCAGAAAGAGGTTGATATGTACAGGATCGTCAGAAAGGAGCAGCTCTCCGAAGAAGTATTCCTGATGGAGATCGAGGCTCCCATGATAGCCCGCGAGCGCAAGGCGGGACAGTTCGTCATCATACAGAAGGGTGGTGACTATAACGAGCGCATCCCGCTCACGATTGCTGATGCGGATCCGGAGCGCGGAACCATCACCATCGTGTTCCAGCGTGTCGGCGCATCCACTTACCTCCTGGCTGAGCTGGGAGAAGGGGATGCTTTCGAGAATGTCCTCGGCCCGCTTGGCACTCCTACCCATATAGAGAACTATGGCCGCGTTGTCTGCGTTGGCGGCGGGATCGGGGTTGCCCCGCTTTTCCCTATCGCACAGGCGATGAAGGCAGCTGGCAATGATGTCCGCATCATAATAGGCGCAAGGAACAGGGAACTCATCATCGAAGAGGATCGCATGCGCACTATAGATCCCGATCTGACGATAGTCACAGATGATGGATCCTATGGTGAGAAAGGTGTTGTCACCGTTCCCCTTGAGCGCATGCTCAGCGAGGGCGGGGTGGATCATGTTGTGTCCATCGGTCCTGCCATAATGATGAAGTTCTGCACAAAGACTGCGGAGAAATATGATGTGCCGATCACGGTGTCCCTCAATTCGATCATGATCGATGGCACCGGCATGTGCGGTGGCTGCCGTGTGGATATCGGGGGAGAGATGAAGTTCGTCTGCGTCGATGGCCCGGAATTCGATGGGCACCTCGTCAATTGGGATAACCTGATGATGAGGCAGAGGACATACAAGGCGCAGGAGAAGGAAGATTATGACAAATGCCGCGGTGGTATCTGCGGAAAGCTGGGGCTGAGATGAAAACACCTGATATGATCGAGAAGGAGGCGAGGGAAGTCCTCGCTTCAATGCCGGAGACGCTTTCCCCGAAGGACAGGGCCGCCATTCCACATATGGACATGCCGACGCAGGATCCGAAGGAGAGGATCCGCAATATGTCGGAAGTCGCTCTGGGATACACTGAGGAAGAGGCCCTTGTCGAGGCATCGCGCTGTCTGCAATGCAAAAACAAGCCGTGTGTCGCGGGATGCCCTGTCGGTATTGATATCCCCGGCTTCATCAGCAGGATCGCGGAGAAGGACTACAGCGGAGCGCTTTCAGTCATACAGTGCTCAAGCCTGCTTCCGTCCATCTGCGGCCGTGTATGCCCCCAGGAGAACCAGTGCCAGAAGTTCTGCACAGTGGGGAAGATGAAGAAGGATGTCGATCAGGCCGTAGGGATCGGACGTCTTGAGCGCTTTGTCGCGGATCATGAGGCCGAGAGTGCATCGGTGCCTGAGGTCGCTCCTGAGACTGGGAAGCGCGTCGCGATCGTTGGATCAGGGCCTGCATCGATTGCATGCGCGGCTGATGTCAGGAGAGCTGGTCATAGCGTGACAGTATTCGAGGCACTTCACAAGATGGGAGGGGTCCTCAGCTATGGCATCCCGGAGTTCCGCCTTCCGAAGCGCCTTGTCGAGAAGGAGCTTTCCAAGCTGGAGGCGATGGGCATCAGGTTCGAGCGCAATGTGCTTGTAGGCCGCACCAGGACGATCAGGGAGCTGATGGAGGAGGATGGCTATGATGCCGTATTCGTCGGCACAGGCGCAGGGCTTCCGAAGTTCATGGGAATCCCGGGAGAGGATCTTGTCTCGGTGTTCTCCGCGAATGAATACCTCACACGCTCCAACCTGATGAAGGCATATGACACAGAGCATTCGCTCACCCCGTATTTCCATTCGCATCGCGTCGCTGTATTCGGCGGCGGGAATGTCGCGATGGATGCGGCGCGCACCGCGCTGCGTCTCGGGGCGGAGACTGTCGATATAATCTACAGAAGATCCAGGGAGGAGATGCCCGCCAGGAAGGAGGAGATCGAGCACGCAGTGGAGGAGGGGTGCAACCTGCGCCTCCTCTCGCAGCCTGTCGAGATCCTCGGCGATGAGAATGGAATCGTCAAGGGCGTCGTGATCCGCCGCTGTGAGCTTGGTGAGCCGGATGCCTCTGGACGCCGTTCCCCTGTGGAGATCCCTGGCTCTGACTACACAGTCGATTACGACACTGTGATCGTCTCGATCGGCAATGCATCGAATCCGCTTATAAAGAAAACCACACCGGAGATCGAGACGAACAGGAGAGGCAATTTCATCGTCAACGAAGAGACCTGCGAGACATCCCTCAAGGGAGTCTATGCCGGTGGTGATATCGTTCTTGGTGCGGCGACTGTAATCCTTGCGATGGGACAGGGCAGGAAGGCTGCCGCTGCCATCAATGAGTATCTCAAGGCAGGAAAGTGACGGATTCGCTGGAGAGGGTATTCCGCATACTGGAGGCGGTGGAGAAGCATGAGGCAATCGATGAGATCATTGCCTCGTGCTCAATATTCTCCTCCCTTCCTGACAGGGATCGCTTTGCGCGTGCTGTCCATAGGCGCGAGAGGGAGCAGTCAACTGGAATAGGGCATGGGGTTGCCATCGCGCATGGCCGCCTGCCGCATCTGGAGAAGCCCCTGATCGCGCTGGGATTCTCAGAGAATGGTATCCCCTTCGACGATGCCTATCCCGAGCCCGTCAGGCTCGTGTTCGTCATAGCATCTTCGCAGAACAGGGATTCAGATTACCTCCGGGCTGTCTCCTCGATCCTCACATGGGTCCATGATCCGGGTTTCCGCCACCTGCTTGTCGGGAAGTCGTGGGAGGATGAAAGCGTCATCACTTTCCTCTCCATGCTTGAGAAGCAGGATTTCCATCCAAGGGACTGAAGATCATATCAAGCCGCTCATCGTGTGCTGCAGGTATGTAGCGCGGTTCATATGACACAGAGAAGGCGACACCCGCAGTGAGAAGCCTCTCCCTGTTCTCTGCAATATACCTGTCATAGAAGCCACCGCCGCGGCCAAGCCTGTAATGACCATTGTATGCCAGCAGGGGAACAAGCATCAGAGCGCTGCTGAATCCCTCTTCCACATGCTCAGGCTCCATGAAGCCGAATGCTGATAATGATAGCTTCCTGGAGGAGGAGAAGCGCATCACCCCATCCTCGATGTATGGAAGGAGGATCCTCTCATCCTCAAGGAGGGGGGATATATCCGGTTCGGAGGGAAGGGGATGGAAGGCGAGGATCGTCTCTGCTTCCTGCCATTGTCTGGACGAGCGTATCATCTCCACGATTTCCGATGATTCCTCCGCCTTCCCTTGGAAAGCCTTCACCCGGGAGATCATCTCCTTCCTCAGTTCCTTCCTGTCCATATCATGATTGTACCCCGGGACTCTCGGAAAAGGAAAGGCTGGAAAGCAGTGCTCCCCAGCCTCGCTCTCAGCCCTTAGCGGCCTCGAATTCATCCTGTATCGTCTTGTCAGGTGCCTTTGAAAGCAGGGAGACAATGACGATGAACGCGGACGAGACGATGAACGCTGGAAGCAGCTCATAGATGCCCCAGATCCCGCCCATCGGCTTTATGAGGAAGTTCCAGATGAATACCATCGCGCCGCCTGAGATCATGCCGGCGATAGCTCCGCTTCTTGTCGTCCTCTTCCAGAAGAGGGAGAAGAGCATCAGAGGGCCGAATGTCGCTCCGAAGCCAGCCCAGGCGAAGCTGACGATTGTGAATATCACGCTGTTCTCATCCATCGCGATGATAGCGCCGAGGAATGCGATGATAAGCAGCGCCGCGCGTCCGACATGCATGATCTCCTTGTCGGAAGCCTCCTTCCTGAAGAGTCTCTGCCAGAGGTTCTTCGAGAAGGCCGAGGCTGCGATGAGAAGGTATGAATCAGAGCTTGAGATCGTCGCCGCGAGGATTCCTGCGCTTACAAGACCAGCGAAAAGCGGGTGCAGAAGAATCGATGCAAGGAACGAGAAGATGTTCTCCGCATCGGAGTTTGTCGCGAATGCGGTGGGGGCGTATGCCCTTCCAATAAGGCCGATCATGATGGCGGCGAACAGCGAGATGATGACCCATACAGTCGCGATACGGCGGCTCTTCGTCAGCTCCTCCTTCCTCCTGATCGCCATGAACCTGAGAAGCACCTGCGGCATTCCGAAGTACCCAAGGCCCCAGGCAAGCATGGAAAGCGCGCTGATGAAGCTGTATGGCGAGGCGTCCCCGAAAAGAGGAGCTCCATTCTGCATGATCTGCTCTCCTGTCTCGCTCAGCACAGGTGTGGCCTGGCTGAAGAGGCCAAGGTATCCAGGGATTGCCTTGAGATTGCTGAACACCTCCCCGGGACCGCCCGCGGCAACAGTTCCAAGTGTCAGTATGATGACAAGGGCAAGTACCATGATCACGGCCTGCATGAAGTCGCTCGCGCTCTCTGCCAGGAAGCCTCCAAGGAAGGTGTACACAACGACGAATACCGCTCCGACGATCATCATGATGTGGTAATCCACGCCGAAAAGCGACGAGAAGAGCTTTCCGCATGTGACAAAGCAGCTGGATGCATAGACACAGAAGAAGATGAGGATGAAAAGGGACGAGATCGTCATCAGCACCTTTTTCCTCTCGTGGAAGCGGTTGCTGAAGAAATCAGGCAGCGTGATGGCGTTGCCTGCGATCTCCGAGTAATGCCGGAGGCGCTTCGCGACGATGAGCCAGTTGATGTACGTTCCTATTGCAAGGCCAGCTGCAGTCCAGAAGGCATCTGCAAGCCCTGTCCAGTATGCAAGTCCGGGCAAGCCCATGAGCAGCCATCCGCTCATATCAGAGGCTTCTGCGCTGAATGCTGCCACCCACGGTCCGAGCGACCTGCCGCCAAGATAGTAGTTCTCAGAGTTCTCATTTGCGCGCTTGGCGAAATATACACCGATGCCTATGACAACCCCGATATAGAGGATCATAGTGATCAGTGTCTGTATCTGGCTGGATTCCATAGTTCCCTCCATTTTCCGGATTTTTCCTATCAATAATAACTTAAAAGAAAAAGAGATGATACCCCTATCCTTATTGGTTTCACCATATTGCGGCAATCGTGATTCTTCCCTCTGCCTTAACAGTTGGGGCTGTTGCTTACCGTCGATTTAACGGAGGTGTAACCACAGCAGGAGGGAAGAGAGCTTCCGGTTCTGGTAGCCTTCAGGCTGTAAATCCCAATACGGAGGATCAAGATGAGAAGATTTTCAGCAGTTCTCATGACTATGCTCCTCATTCTCTCTGTGGTGAGCGCAGCAGGGGATGCGGAGACGGAGAAGGCTATAAGGGCCGCGGCGGAGGAGGCATCGCCGAAGTATGTGTTCATGTTCATCGGAGATGGAATGAGCTCTCCGCAGACGAATTCAGCACAGGTATACAATGGACGGAATGAGTCCGGTCTTGTGGAGCTTGAGGAGCTGACATTCACACAGTTCCCGGTCGTGGGCCTCCAGTACACGCAGGACTCCACATCATTCTGCCCGGATTCAGCTTCGACGGCGACATCCCTCTCTTCCGGCTTCAAGACACACAGCGGAGTCATCGGAATGGGTGTTGACAGGGTCACTCCCGGCACAACGATCGCGGAGATGCTTCACGACAAGGGCTGGAAGATCGGTATCGTCTCCACTGTGACGATCAACCACGCGACCCCGGCTGCGTTCTATGCCCACATCGCTTCCAGGAATGATTACTATGACATCGGCATCCAGATGGCGGAATCAGGATTCGAGTATTTCGCTGGTGGATCCGTGAACAAGGCCGATGATGGCGACAAGTCGATCTATGAGGTTCTTGAGGATAATGGGTACCTCGTGACGAATGACAGGGACACGATCCTCAGCCTCAACAGCGACAGCGGCAAGGTCTACGCCTACAGCCCGGTACTTCAGGATGATGGAGCGATGCCGTATGACATCGATGCACCTGCCGACTCCCTCAGGCTCAAGGACTTCGTGAAGAAGGGAATCGATGTCCTGGACAATGAGACAGGCTTCTTCATGATGGTGGAAGGCGGCAAGATCGACTGGGCAGGACACGCAAATGATGCTGTTGCGAACATGAGCGACACGCTTGCCCTTGACGAGGCTGTCGAGGTTGCCCTTGATTTCGCTAAGGATCACCCAGATGAGACACTCATCATCGTCACTGGTGACCATGAGACTGGCGGTATGACGATTGGCTATGCTGCAACTGGCTACAACACCGCATTCGATATCCTTCGCGCCCAGAAGTGCTCCTATGTCCAGTTCGACTCCTATGTGGAGGAGGCGAAGGCAGATGGATCCTTCACCTTCGATGACATGATGGCGATGGTCGAGGAGTATTTCGGCCTTGTCGCGCCGGGAGAGGAAGCTGAGGTTGAGGCTCTTGTGATGAATGACTATGAGTACGCTAAGCTCCAGAAGGCATACGCTGATGACCAGAGCGGCAATGTCGATGGCTATGAGGAGTCACTCCTCTACGGCGGCTACAGTCCGATCAGCGTCACGCTGACGCACATCATCAACAACAAGGCCGGTATCGGCTGGACAAGCTATGCCCATACTGGCCTTCCGGTTCCTGTATACGCATACGGAGAGGGCGCAGAGCTCTTCATCGGTGCCTACGACAACACCGAAGTCGCACATAAGCTCATGGATCTTACTGACGCAAGGTAAGATGGGACTGATTGGAAAGGGGAGGTTCGCGCCTCCCCGCTTTTTGATGAACATGGTTTTCAAGGATAGAAAAAGCATCGCGTTCATCGCGGCATTCATCATCGCTTCTGCTGTGCTTCTCCTCATCCCTACAGGTTTTGAGCGTAGCATCTACGTCAATGCGGAAGGGGCAAGGGCACTTGTGCTGTCTACCGACGACAGCACCATAATACAGACTGGGCTTTTCAGGACAGGCGATCAGCGCTGCATGGTACGCATCCTCTCCGGGGAGCATAAGGGGCTGGAGATGGAAGGCATCAACCTGCTTTCAGGCAGCCTCCGAGATGACAAGGTATTCGTTCCAGGGGATACAGCATGGGTCCTCGTCGAGCGTGACAGTGAGGGCAATCCGATCTTCATCAACATGATCGATATATGCCGTCTGGGGAAGGAGGCATTCCTTGCCATCCTTTTCGCGGCAGTCCTCATCGCGTTCAGCGGATTGAGAGGCATACGCATGATCCTCTCATTCGTCTTTGCCTTCCTCGCTATATGGAAGCTCCTGATCCCTACGATCCTCCGCGGTGCCAATCCGCTCCTGATGTGCATCTCCGTGATGGTGCTCCTGACGCTCGTGACGCTTCCGATGGTTTCCGGCATCAACCGGCGAAGCCTCGCCGCAATCTTCGGATCGGTAAGTGCGATGCTGCTGACGATGCTCGTGTCGCTTTTCATGACCTGGTATCTCGGCATCCATGGCTCTGTGATGGAGATGAGTGAGTCGCTTCTCTACAGCGGCTTCATGGATCTTGATCTCACGTCTCTCTTCTCAGGCGTCGTATGCCTCTCCGCGGGCGGTGCGATCATGGATCTCTCGATCGATGTGTCTGCGGCGATGTGGGAAGTCAGGGAGCATGCGCCGGATATGTCGCGTAAGGCGCTCTTTGCATCAGCGATGGAAGTGGGGAGGGCAGGGGTCGGCACTCAGATCACGACGCTGCTTCTTGCCTATGTGGGAAGCTATCTGACGCTTATGATGGTCTATATGGCACAGGCAACCCCGATTCCCAATATCCTCACATCCAAATCAATCGCGGCGGAGATCATGCAGACGCTTTCTGGTTCCATAGGCATCGTACTCGTCACTCCGCTTACCGCGCTGATAGGCATGTTCCTTTTCAGGAAGGATGGCTGAAGGCTCTGCGGTAGAACGCGGCAGCCTCCTCCAGTCGGCGATGGAATGAATCCTCCGGCACCGAGAACCCGAGCTCTTCCCTGATCCTGGAGGAGTCGAGCGCGTATCGTAGGTCATGGCCGGGCCTGTCAGGTACATACTCAATGAGGCTTTCATCCTTGCCGAGGATGGACAGCAGCTGCTTTATAAGGCTGATGTTGCTGATCTCCACGCCGCTGCCGACGTTGTAGATCCTTCCGCTCTCCCCGTGCGCGAGAACGCTCTCCACCGCCCTGCAATGATCCTCTGCAGATATCCATTCCCTCACATTCAGTCCGTTTCCGTAGACAGGGATCGGGAGGCCGTGCAGTGCATTCCATATGACCTTTGGAATGAGCTTCTCCCTGTGCTGATACGCTCCGAAGTTGTTTGTGCACCTCGTGATCGTAGCCTTGATGCCATAGGTGCGGCAGTAGGACAGGACAAGGAGATCGGCGGCGGCTTTTGACGCGCTGTATGGGGAGCTTGGGCGGAGAGGGGAGTTTTCAGTGAAGCGCTCACTGCACTCCAGAAGGAGGTCTCCATAGACCTCATCTGTGGAAACCTGATGGAAACGCACCCCATGGCGTACGGCAGCATCCAGAAGGACACCGGTGCCGAGGACATTCGTCTCAAGGAAGAGGGATGGATTGCTGATCGAATTGTCGACATGGCTTTCGGCTGCGAAGTTCACGACAGCATCCGGCTTCTCGCGGCAGAACGTTTCTTCCACCGCCTCCTTCTCCCTGATATCCCCCTTGATGAATGTGAAGCGGCTGTTTTTGAGGCAGCCATCGAGATTCTCCAGGCTTCCTGCGTATGTCAGGGAATCGAATCCTGCGATATGGAGATCAGGATGCCAAGAAAGCATCAGGGATGTGAAGTTCGCTCCGATGAAACCCGCGGCACCTGTGACGATTATCCTCTGAAAAGGAAAGCCGGCACTCTGTACCGGCCTTGTCCTTTTTGTCTCTTCCATCAGAAGCGTGAAGCCTCCCTGATGAACTCCTCTGGCTCGATTTCCCTTCCGGAGATGGTGGCGACGTTCCTTGGCTCCAATGACGCTGTCGCCTTTTCTGCCTCTTCCTTCGAGAAGAGAGGAAGGATCGCGTAGAAGCATCCATCCTCGCTGAACACGAGCGTATCCTCTTCAAACGCGGCTTCGATCGTCTCCTCCGTCAATCCTTCGCGTTCCTTTATCGCGACAAGCGAGAGATCATAGTCCATCTCGCAGGCAGAGCGTGTCTCCTCCTTAAGGACATCGTGGAACGAGAGCATCACCGGAGCCTCCTCCATCGGTACAGGCTTCTCGGTCTCGACAGTCCTTACGATCTCAACAGGGACTTCCTTCTCGACGATCCTCTCCACAGGGACTTCCTTCACGACCTCGATCGGAACCTCCCTGATGACTTCCTTCTCAACGATGCGCTCGACCGGAATCTCCTTTATGACCTCAACAGGCACTTCCTTTATCACTTCAACGGGGACTTCCTTCACGACTTCGACAGGAACCTGTATCTCCCTGATGCGTTCGATCGGAACCTCGACTTCCCTCACGACCTCAACGGGAACTTCCTTCACAACCTCGACAGGGACTTCCTTTATCGTTTCCCTGACCGTTTCCGCACCACTTGATGCTGAGGATGCTGCGCCCTTGCCGAATACATCAGCCTGCGGGGAGGCACGGCGCATCGGATCATCCTTCGGTGCTGTGTAGAGCGCGCTGTCATAAGCGTTGGGTGAGAGCTTGTCGATCGTATCCTTGTATTCTGGTTCTCCCTTCTTGGCGGCCATTATACCGATCTGTATGAGCACAAGTCCGATCAGGACCGGGAATAGCCTGATAAGCACAGTGTAGATCTGCTCCTCAGTGATCTGATAGGCAGGTACGATGAAGTTTATGAAGATCAATGTGAATGCCGCCAGCACGATGAGTGTGATCACTATGCTGGTAACGACGAGCTTAGCTGTTTTTGAGGGTCGAGCCATAATACCTCCCAAGGCGTTCATCACGCTTGGATGTATTATATCAGTGCTATATGATGTTAAGCAAGGAATTAATGTTTTTCACCTGATTTCATCGCCTGGAACGGAGGTTTTTCCGTGCAGGACTTGATTTCCAGGCGTCCTGCAATGTATTCCAGAGCCATGGCAGACATTATTGAATACACTCCTTCCTCCGCCATGGAGGTTGGCAGGCGCCTCAGAAGGGGCGAAGTCGGGATCATCCCGTGCGATACGATCTACGGACTGTGCGCGCATGCTGACAGCAGGAATGCCGAGCGGCTGTATGAGATCAAGAAAAGACCAGCCTCGAAGTCATTCATAACGCTTATGACAAAGGAGCAGATCTCTGAGCGCGGCCTGGATGTGCCTGAGGACATACTGTCCATATGGCCGGCGCCTCTTACTGCCGTGCTTCCCGATGGGGAAGGCGGCACGATCGCGGTGCGCGTCCCTGACGATGGCTATCTTCTCTCCCTTCTACCTGTATCCGGCCCGATCTTCTCCACATCAGTGAATCTCTCGGGCGAGAGCAGCCTGCTGACATATGATGAGATCATTCCGGTGTTCGGGGAAAGCGTCGATTTCATCGTCCGTGACATCGAGGCAGGAGGCTCGGTGGCATCAACGCTGATCGATGCCACCGTGAAGCCCTATAAGGTGATCAGGCAGGGAGCGTGCATCATCTGATGCGGCGCGCCTCGATGTAATAGCGCTTCTCCTCCGCGTGCCCGATTGAGAATGTCTTGCGCGGGAATGCCTTGTCGCTGAGTATCGAGCGGAAGAAGGTCTCCTTTGAGATATCCGGGAGGATGATCCCCAGGGCTCCCTTTACGGCAAGGGACGCGACTGCATCCACGCCATGGATGTAATCCACGCTTCCGCGGTCGGTGCTGAGCATCTCATCGATCACGCTCTGTATCGTCCATGCCGGCATCTCCCGTTTAGTGCCATCCAGCGTGTAGGTCCAGATATCGCCTGCTGAAAGCAGCACGAAGCTCTGCTTCTTCCTGTTGATGTCCTTTATTGCATTCTCCAGGGAAGCGGCCTTCTCCTTCTCGATGTGCATCGCGTGGTGGGAGAGGATGTCATCAAAACTGCCTTGGTCTATTGAGAAGAATGCGCGGTGTATCGGTTCAAAGAGGAGCCCCGGATCGAAGATGTTCTCGATCTCAACAAGGGCATAGCGCGCGGGGTGCTCCCTGTCCTTGCCGATCTTCCTCTTTATGTCCTCCCACGCGCTTTTCGCCGCAGCGAGGCTGTGGTTCCCATCCCCCATGGCAAAGAGGAGCGGATTGAGTGGGTCCAGCGAATCGCTTATTGCTGCAAGCGCGCTGTTTATGGCGGCCTTGTCCTCCTCGCTGGACACGAGATAGCCCTCAACATGCCCGCCTCCAAGCATCAGGGGCGAGTCATAGACCTTCTCAAGTGCCTCGCGCTTTGCCGCGATAGGTTCGATGACGCTCCTCCTGCTGTCGGAGATCAGCACCATGATGTGCGGCAGTTCCAGCATCGCGTTCTTCCTGATCTCCTTGCGAGGCGGGATGCGTGAAAGGATCGTTCCTTCCGTTGCCCTTATCGGGGAGACGGAGGAAGGGGAGTAGTCATACTTCTCCAGATCCAGCTTGCCTACAAGGCCATAGCGTGTCCCTGATCCAGTGTCGCGCTTCACAAGTATGAAGCAGTCCTTCATCTCCCGGAAGATCCCATTTCTGAGATACTCTTCCATTGTCCTGTCAACAGCCTGGATACGCTCTTCCTTCCCGCTTTCCTCCAGATAGCATTCGGGAAGGATCATGCGGAGCGTGGATGGTGAATCGCCGGCTATCCTGTCCGCCTCCTCCCAGTATTCCTTCTGGGATGTGAACTGATCGCATGCAACGACTGCCCAGCGCTCCATATCGATACCCTCCTTCGGCAGGAGTATATCGGCAGGAGAGAATCCTACGTCTTTCATCTATGTCCTCCGGGATATATTATAGCATCACTATGAAGGATCTGGTCATCATCGGAG
Organism: uncultured Spirochaetaceae bacterium; assembly: GCA_944392985.1. Lineage (GTDB taxonomy): Bacteria > Spirochaetota > Spirochaetia > Sphaerochaetales > Sphaerochaetaceae > Ornithospirochaeta. Next base: position 28,170 of record CALXYL010000014.1, read on the forward strand.
GCAAGGCACCTGGGCATCTTCAGGTAAGGAGGGATCGCTACCGCCGCATCATCGCGGCTGATTCCGGCTATGACACAGCGTGCCGCCTCTCCATCACACCCGATGAGGTCGTCGGTGATTTCGATTCCACGGACCGTGCCGATGAGCTGATTGCGATGGGCTATAAGCCCTGTCCGCGTGATAAGGACGATACGGATGCCGCTATCGCCATAAGGCGTTCCTCCGGGATCTACGATCTCATCGGCGGGGGAGAGGGCAGGATAGACCACACGCTCTCGCTCCTTGCCGCATTCCGCACCATCGCACCGCCATCGATATGGTACATGCTCTCCGATACACTCGTTTCTGTTTCCGGATGCATTTCATTCACTGCACCTCGTGGAACTGATGTATCGATCATCCCCCTTGATGAAGCTGCCGTCACCACCGATGGGCTGAAGTGGGATATGGCGAATGTGCTTCTTTCCGGTACATTCATCTCCCAGTCGAACAGGGTCGAGTGTGAGCGTGTCTGCATCGAGGCTGCAAGCACTGTGTTCCTCCGCTTCTTCCCTTCTGATTTCCCATCCGTGAGGTTCTTCGATGGAAAGGAGATGCTATGCTTGTAATCACTGTAGGCAGGAAGGATGAGGATTATACATCGATACAGGAGGCAATAAACGCCGTCCCGTATGGTATGAAAGCGGAGATACTCATCAGCGAGGGATTCTACAGCGGGAAGCTCTTTTCCGAGAAGGCTGATCTGACGATCCGCGGGCTGGGCAATGTCGTGATCGCCTGTTCTGAGTGCGGATACGAGATACTGGACAGGGGCAGGAAGCGCGGGACGTTCCGTTCCTATACAGCCTTCTTCGGCGGTGAGCGGATTCATCTTGAGAATCTCACGATCATGAACGGTGCGGGGGATGGGCGGGATGCCGGGCAGGCTATCGCCCTCTATCTCGATGCGGCAGAGGCGGAGCTTTCCTCTGTCCGCCTCCTCGGACATCAGGATACGCTCTTTCTCGCACCTCTTCCTGACGAGGAGAGGGAGAAGCATGGCTTCTATGGCCCGAGACACCTCATCCCAAGGAGAAGGTGCCGCTCCCATTTCCGTTCGTGCCTCATCGAAGGAACGGTGGATTTCATCTTCGGCGGAGGGGACGCGTTCTTCGAGGATTGCGAGATAAGGAGCGTCGGCGAAGGCTATGTAACCGCACCGTCAGGAAGGAAGGAGTGGACGGGATTCGTATTCAGCGGCTGCCGCTTCACTTCCAGGGGAGTGGAGGAAGGCTCTGTATTCCTGATGAGACCATGGCGCAAGGAGGGGAAGGCTGCATTCATCGGATGCAGTATCGGGGACCATATCGCGGCGGAGGGGCTTACCCCCTGGCCGGGACGGGAGGATGAGGCTGGCGAGTGCACGTTCATCGTCTCCGGCTGTTCATTCGATGGGGAATGCCGCATAGGGGAGGATCATATGATAAGCCGCGAGGAAGCAGCAGGTATTATCGCATCCTGCTGTTGACGCCGCACCCTCTTGGCTGTATGTTTCCTTTGATATGAAGAAGAGAGCGCGTTCTGGCAAGGAGATAGCATTGATCTCTGCCTCTGTGGCAGCAGGTATTGCCGTGTTCATCCTCCTCTTTGCCTGGACGGCTGCGCTCAGTGATCAGCGCCGTACCTCAATGCTCAAGGAAGCCATCGCTGAAATCGTGGAGAAGGATGGCGAGAAAGGGCTGCTTGAACTGGCGGGAGTTCCCATCGACGACATCCATTACGGGTACGAGGATCTTCCTCTTTTTTCAGGGGATATCCCTGTCTGGCAGCTTACAGATGAGGAACGGAGGGCTGCCGCGATATACGAGGGAGCCAAAGGCTATGTTGTCCAGATCGTATCCGCGTCAGAGCTTTCCGATACAGGTCAGGGCGCTGGTGTCGTGATATCTCCCGATGGCTACATCGTCACGAACCGCCATGTTGTCGGCAATGGCACCGATTTCATCGTAAGGCTCCATGATGGCACCGTCCTTGATGCCACAGCCATAGGTACCGATCCCCTCTCTGATATCGCGGTGATCAAGGCTGAAGCAGAGGCGCTTGAAGCCGCTGCAATCGGCTCCTCGTCAGAACTCACGGTAGGGAGCTCTGTCTATGCGATAGGCCATCCGTACGGCTATGCGTGGTCAATGACACAGGGTATCGTCTCAGGTCTGGACCGTATGGTCACTACGGACAGCGGCGGAATCATCCCATCGATGATCCAGTCTGATGCGCTTATAAATCCTGGGAACAGCGGCGGCCCGCTCATCTCATCCCAAGGCAGGATGGTCGGACTTGTTAGCTCGATACATTCACGCTCCGGCGGTGCTGAAGGGGTCTCATTCGCGCTTCCTTCGGAAATCGTGATGGATACTGCTGAGCAGATCATAAAGAACGGAAGCGTGCAGCGCGGCTGGCTCGATATCCTTTCTGTTGAGCTCAATCCGCAGATCGCGGGCTATTCCGGGCTTCCGATTTCAAGCGGTATCCTTGTCTCGCAGGTCGTTCCCGGAGGCGAGGCCGATAAAGGAGGGCTGAAGGGAGGCTCAGAGGCTGTGCAGTATGGGCAGAGCGTCATATACCTCGGCGGTGATGTGATCACCGCGATAAACGACCACCCTGTGAATAGCTACAGCGACTACTTTGCCGCTCTCTTCGATACAAAGAAAGGTGAGAAGGTTTCGGTCACCGTGATGAGGAATGGCCGTACACTCGTTCTGAAGGACATCGCTCTTGTGCAGCAGACGGAGGGCAATTCACGATGGCTGGTGAGGTAGACAAGGATTACAGCATTGCCGGCGAGCCTTTCATAAACTTCCAGGCGGGCTTCTCCAAGCCATTCCATGTCGTTGCAGACTATGACCTCGCAGGTGATCAGGGGGAGGCTGTCGAGAAGCTCTACGAGGGCTATCTCCGGGGGGATCGCGCACAGACGCTGAAAGGTGTCACCGGATCTGGAAAGACATTCACCATGGCGAAGCTGATCGAGCGGATACAGAAGCCGACGCTCGTGCTCTCCCACAACAAGACGCTTTCCGCACAGCTTTACAGGGAATTCAAGTCATTCTTCCCTGAGAATGCTGTTACTTATTTCGTTTCGACATACGACTACTACCAGCCGGAGGCATACGTTCCCGGAAAGGATCTTTATATCGAGAAGGAGGTCGACATCAACGACGAGATCGACCGCCTGAGGCTTAATGCATCCTTTTCCCTGATGGAAAGGCGGGATGTGATCGTTGTCGCTACCGTCAGCTGCATCTATGGACTTGGCAATCCCGTTTCCCTCCGTGATATGCTCTTCACGTTCCGCAAGGGCGATGATTTCAACCAGAACAAGGTGTTCGGACAGCTTACTAGGATGCTCTATGACAGGAATGACATGATCCTTGAGCGGGGTACATTCCGGCCACGTGGAGAGACGGTTGAGATCTATCCCGCGTACCTTGAGACGGCTTTCAGGATCTACCTCGACTGGGATACGATCTCGGATATCGTGTGGTTCAATCCCCTTACAGGGGAGCGCATTGCCAGCGTGGATGTCGTGACGCTCTATCCTGCGAAGCAGTTCGTGATGCCGCATGATCAGGTGAAGAGGGCAATCGATCAGATCAACCAGGAGAAGGAGGAGCGTGTCCAGTATTTCCTCTCCAATGGCAAACCTGTCGAGGCGGAGAGGATCAAAAGCCGTGTGGAGTATGACCTTGAGATGCTTGAGGAGGTCGGCTACTGCTCCGGCATCGAGAACTACTCAAGGATCCTTTCCGGGCGCGCGCCGGGAGAGCGTCCTGCTGTCCTCCTCGATTACTTCCCCGATGATTTCGTGACATTCATCGATGAGTCCCATGTCACGCTGCCCCAGATCGGCGCGATGTATGAAGGTGACAGGTCGCGAAAGACCAATCTCGTCAATTACGGCTTCCGCCTGCCTTCTGCACTGGACAACAGGCCCCTTAAGTATGATGAGTTCGATCACAAGGTCGGGCAGCGCATCTATGTATCTGCGACACCGGGGGATCGCGAGAGGCAGGAATCCAGCCAGATCGTTGAGCAGCTGATCCGCCCTACAGGGCTTCTTGACCCGAAGATCGAGGTGAGGGCAACGGAAGGGCAGATGGAGGATCTCTATGGGGAAATCAGAAAGACGATCGAGAAGGATGAGCGTGTGCTTGTCACCACGCTGACAAAGCGCATGGCGGAGGATCTGACTGAATACCTTTCGGGCCTTGGGCTGAATGTACGCTATCTGCATTCCGAGGTGGAGACGATCGAGCGTGTCGAGATACTCAGGGATCTGAGGCTCGGCAGATTCGATGTCCTTGTCGGCATCAACCTCCTCAGGGAGGGCCTTGACCTGCCGGAAGTCTCCCTTGTCGCGATACTCGATGCAGACAAGATCGGGTTCCTGCGCTCTGCCACATCGCTGATACAGACCATTGGACGCGCCGCAAGGAATGCTGACGGGCGCGTCATCATGTATGCTGACAGGATGAGCGAGGCGATGGCAGAGGCCATCGATGAAACAGAGCATAGGCGCTCTGTCCAGATGGCCTACAATGAAGCGCATGGCATCACTCCAAAGACGATAAAGAAGGCTGTCGAGGATATCCTTGAGCGCGAGAAGTCGGATGATGAGGCGATCGCCAAGGAGGAGATCCGCATCGTCAGCTCGAACTACAACCTCCTCGTCGAACGCGACAGGAAGCGCTATATCGCCGACCTGACGAAGCAGATGACGGAGCTTGCCAAGAACCTTGAATTCGAGAAGGCCGCCCTCATCAGGGATGAGATCCAGCGTATCAAGGACAGGAAGGACCTTTCTGACTGAATCAGAATCCAAAGAGGATGAGATCGAGCGGGATGAGAGTCGCCTGCGGCGTCGCGATCATTCTCAGCGTGCTGTCCATTCCATCCCTTATTCCATCATAAATGCCGTAGAACGTGACTGTGCCTCCTCCTGTCGGGATCGTCGGTGTATCAGCATCCATGTCATAGCCAAGCTCTGAAAGAAGGAAATAGGTGAATGCCCCGTACTTTTCCTGATTCGGCTCTCCGCCGTTCCATCTGTCGTATGATTTCTGGTTCTCCGTCGCGGCGGCAAGCACCCATATGCTATCGTTTCCGATTCCGCTCTGGGAGAAGGCAAGCTCAAGCGATGGCAGGAATGATGCAGCCGGCGCATCCTTTTCCAGGTACCCATTGCCGTTGAATTCCTCCCCGTTCTCCATAGGGTATGAATCCCTGATGAATGAACCGGAGTAGCATGAGTCGAGGAAGAGGCATTTCTTCCCATCTGCAGAGGCTGCGGCATCAAGAAGCATTTCCGGTGTCAGACTGAAGGAGATGTCGATATCGGTGACGAGGCTCCCATCATCAAGGCCATGGCCTGAGTAGTGGATGATGATCAGGTCGCCAGAGACAGTGTCCAGTGATCTGATGAGATCAAGCACATCGTCATGGTTCCATCGGTATTCCGTACCATTGATATACCGCATTCCATCTTCTTCCAAGAAGAGGTGTTCCTCGTAGATCTCTCCGCTGCGTTCGGCAAGGGCCCTGATCTGTCCCGCCAATGCCTTCTGGTCGGAAGGTGGTGTCGTAAGGACGTATTCTGGATTGAGCGAGTAGTCGATCGCCATTGAGATGAATATGACCTTTCCCTGCTCCTTCTCAAGCTCACAGGACATGAGCAGGATGACTATGGCTGAAACAAGCATGGCGATCTTCCTCATGACAATCCTCCTGGTAGGAACCGGATCATGATTCCCGCGCTTATGGAGAGGGCACCTCTGCCTGTCAGGAGGGTTATCGGAAGCTCGATGGCGAGAGAGGGCAGGGGATAGAACGCGGCTGCGGCACTGCCGCCGAAGCGCCATTCGGAGGCGTGCTGCTTCGGATACCACAGGAGCGCTGCATCGGAGGAGATGGAGAGTTCCAGCCAATCCGTGGCGAGGAACCCATAGCGCAGGGAGGCTTTCCATTCAGAGTATGGAGAGACTGCCATCCTGTCGCTGGTAGCGGAAGTGAATGCCTGGGACAGCGTGAAAGGCAGCGATAGGGTATGCCGGTCATTGATGGAGAGGGCAGGAAGCGAAAGCTCTGCCCTGAAATAGGTCGAGTGCCAGACAGTTCCTGGAATCGCGGGGCCGGATGAGTACATTGTCCCGATGTATCCTGCGCCCAGAGCGGCTGATGGCCTCCATTCAGCCTTCCCGAAAAGCAGTGTGGGAAGCATCAATAGCATTAAGAGAAGTATTCGTCTCATACTTCTATATGCGCCGCTCCTGCTCCATGAGGTGAATGATTCATTCAAGGTTCAGCACGCTTTCCCTTAGAATCATCACGGTGACTGTCTTGCGTCTCGGCTTTGTCGCGCTCATCGACAGCAGAGGATACCCTTGGTATTCAAGGCCGAGCAGATACCCTGATCCAGTGAATTCGCATGAGATGATCTGCGCATCATTGAGGATCAGATGCATTGTGTACATGTCAGGGTTTATCGGCTCTTCGGAGATCACGGCATCCTCCGGGCGGAAGAAGATCGATCCTGTCATGTTCTCATAGACAAGATGCGCCGGCAGTGAAGTTCCCTCTCCCGTGAAGAAAGCAGTGAACAGATCCTTCGGATGGCGATACAGCTCCTCAGCCGTTCCCATGGCGACTGTCGCTCCATCGTGCATTATCAGGATGGAATCCGAGATGGCGAATGCCTCCTCCCTGTCGTGCGTGACGTATATCATCGTCGTTCCAAGTGTATCGTGGATTGCCCTGATCGAGCTTCTGATGCTCTTCCTGAGGGGCGCATCAAGGGCGGAAAGAGGCTCATCCAGAAGCAGTATCCGCGGCTCTGCTGCCAGAGCCCTTGCAAGCTGCACACGCTGTGCCTCCCCTCCGGAGAGGGATGTGACAGAGCGCTTGCCATAGCCTTCAAGCCCGACAAGGGAAAGCAGCGCATCCGACAGCTTCTTCCTCTCCGATGCCTTCTTCTCCTTCATGCCGAACTGGATGTTGCGCTCAGTGTTCATGGAAGTGAAGAGAGTGAAATCCTGGAATACCATCCCGATTCCCCTGTCCTGTATCCTCTCGTTCGTGATGTCCTTCCCATCGAGCGTGATCGTTCCTCCATCCGGCTTGTCAAGGCCGGCGATGAGCGACAGCAGTGTTGATTTGCCCGATCCGGAAGGGCCTATGACGCACAGGAACTCCCCCTCGTCGATGCCGAATGAAGCGGATAGCGTGAAATTCCTGTATCTGCGTTCAAGGTTCCTGATCTCAAGAAACGGCATTCTTCCTTCCTCCTTCTCCAATCCAGAAGATGATCAGGGCACAGCTTAGAAGTATCGTGCCAAGAGCGGCAGCACCCTGGTAGTTATATGAGCTGATCATCCGGTAGATCAGTACCGGCAGCGTCGTCACATGGCCATCGGAAAGCGTCAGTGTCGAGTTCACCTCCCCAAGGGACAGGGCGAATGAGAACGCGAACGCCTTCCTCATATATGGCCTGAGCATCGGCATCTCGATCCTCCTTGCAGTCCTTGATGGGGATACGCCAAGAGTGTAGGATGCCGCGGCGAGGGAAGGTGGTACCGTCCTTGCCCCCGGCAGGATGGTCCTCACTGCAAATGGAAGCACTATCGTGAGATGCGCTGCCGTCACCATTAGATATGAGATGATGATCGAATCATGTGCAAGGAACACGGCAAGCAGCGAGAAGCCAAGGCCCAGCATCACCGAGCCCGTAGCCATCGGAAGTGACGCGAATACCGGAAGGATCCTTGAGCCGGTCTTTGCTGCGGAGAGCGCGATGCGGGATCCGATGAGAACGGACAGCAGCGATGTGGCAAGCGCGATGCAGAAGCTGTTGATGATGCCGTTCATAGCCGTCCCCATCATACCCGTGCCACCCTTCGCGATATCCTCCCATGCCTTGAGAGTGAATGCCCCTGCCTTCGTGAAGAATGCCCTGTAGACGATGGAGAGCATCGGGGGAAGTATGAAGAGGAGGATCAGCATGGAAAGAAGAAGAGCGGCAACAGCATTCCTCCCTTTCGCCTTTGAAAGCTCCTTCTGCCTTCTTGAGGCTTTCGCTTCCCTCCTTGTCCTGCTTGACGCGATGAGCAGCAGTCCTGTCACGAAGAAGGAGAACAGCGAGAGAGCCGCGGCGCCTTCCCTGTCCACGCTGATATGCACCCTCCTGTAGATCTCCGTCTCGAATGTTGAGTACGCGGGGCTTCCTCCCAGCACGAGGATGATGGAGAAGGAAGAGAAGCAGAAGAGGAAGATGAGGACGAACGCCGAGATGATCGATGGTGAAAGACGTGGAAGCGTGACGGTGAGGAATGTCCTGAAACGTCCCGCGCCAAGCGTGTATGCCGCCTTCTCCGGGGTATCCGGGAGCTCTGTCCACGCATTCGTGATCAGAAGGAATGCGATCGGGAAGTTGAGATACACATGGGCGAGGATTATCGCCTTGAACGAGTAGAGGATCGATATGACTGTGTAATCCCTCCCTGTCAGGCGCATCAGGAATCCATTGAGGAAACCATTGTTGCCATACCATATGACAAAGCCAAGCACGACGAGTATGGATGGTATGGTGAACGCCAGTCCGGAAAGTGTCAGGAGCGCGCGCCTGCCGGGGAATGTGTAATGGGAGAAGAAGGCAGAAAGCGGCAGTGCCACCGCCGTGGATATCAGCGCGGAGAGGAGGGATTCCTCAATGGTGAAACCAAGCAGCCGATAGGTATAGCCGTCGTTGACGACATCCACCAGTGCCTTGCCGCCATCCTTCAGCGCATAGCTGAAATTGAATAGAAGAGGTATCAGGAAGAGGATGAGGAGCAGCAGAAGCCCCGGAAGCGCTCTGAGCCTGTAGTATGCGGAACCTGCTTTCCTCATCATCTCCTCCTCCTGTCAGTCAGTCATTATGGCAAGCCAGGCTTCCTGAAGCTCCTCCGTTTTCTCAGGAGAGGTCGCACCGCTCCTGAAGAGGATCTCCGGCTTCGGCGCATAGTCGAATGCGCTCGGAAGCTCGATGGCGCCATTGGCGGGGTACATCGAGTTCGCAATCGCGATATCGAGCTGGGCCTCTGTGAGGATGAAGTCAACGAATCTCTCCGCTTCCTCCCTCATGTCGGTGCCCTTGACGATGCCGATGCCCTCGATCGTTGCCTCGTGCCCCTCTGGGAATACAAGCGCCTGGAAGCGCGTCGTATCCTCATTCATTACATGATACACAGGGCTTGTCGTATAGGAAAGCACTATCGGAGCCTCTCCCTCTGTGAAAAGCCCATATGCTGAGGACCATCCATCGGCAATCGTCAGCGCATTCTCCTTCATCGTTTCCCACCATGCCTCGAACTCAGCACCATCTCCAAGGATGTTGTATGTCCAGAGCAGCAGTCCGAGTCCGACAGAGGAAGTGCGCGGATCGATGAGGATGACCTTGTCCCTGTATTCGGGGGAAGTGAGATCGCTGAGCGACTCCGGCTTGTCCAGTCCGCACTCAGAGTCCCATACGAAGGCGAAGGCACCGTAATCGAATGGAAGAAGGCGGTTCTCAGGATCGAACTTCAGCTCCTCCGGGATATCGGCAAGGCAAGGGGAGTCATAGCTTTCAAGATATGGATATGCCCTGTAAGCGAAATCATCCGTGATTCCGAGGATGACATCTGCATCGGTTGCTTCTCCTTCAAGCTCAACGCGGGAGATCATCTCAAGTGCGTCGCCTGCGGTGACGAGATTGACGCGGATGCCCGTCTCTTCCTCGAACTTAGGCACGAGAGTGCCACCGGGACCCCAGTCGCCGGAGAATGAGTCATAGGAATAGACAGTGAGGACATCCTCCTCAGCTGCTCCTTCAGCAGCAAGCGTAGCAGCTGACAGAAGCACGATCAATACGGCAAAGAGTGCTTTCTTCATAGGAAGCTCCTTGATGTGGATTATCCGGGGATTGGGAATATGCCGTTCCCTTCGCTGGTATTACCCAGATCAGGTTCGAGGGTATGATCTCAGGCTTACGCCACCCCTAGACAGCTGCAACACTAGAACGTAACGGGGCCTAAGTCAAGCGGAAAGTGACAAAGATGGCCTTCAGGTTGTATCATGGCACCATGCAGCCTGTTCTGTCTCTGGAATCATCGAAATCACTTGATCATCAGCTCATTGCCCGCTTCTCCCTTTCGGAGAGCAAGCTGATTGATGGGGCAGCGGAGGGCATATTCCGCCTGACAGCGCCGATGATCCACGGCCGTATCCTCATAGCAGCCGGCCCCGGCAACAACGGAAGCGATGGGCTTGCACTTGCAAACATACTTGCCCGTCACGGCTATGACGTGGATGTCCTCCTGCCTTACGGGAAGGGGAACAAGGAGAACATGAGGCGTCGTTCGGAGCTTCACGCTTCTGTGGGGATCGCGCGTTCGGCAGAAGGCTATGATATCATCTATGACGCCCTCTTCGGATTCGGCTATCATGGCGAGGCGGATGGGAATGTGCGCTCTATAGCCAGCAGCATATCCAAGGAGAGCACTGTCATCGCCATAGATGTGCCTTCCGCGGGCCTTGTCCGCGCTGATGCGACTGTTGCTTTGATGTCGCTCAAGGATGTGCTGTTCGAGCCGGCCGGAAGGAACCTTGCAGGAAAGGTGATGCTGCATAATCCCGGATTCCCAGAAGCCGAGCTCACGGAGAGTCCAGATGGGCTCTATCTCCTTTCTGACAGCGATTCGTCGATCCGCGGGCTTTCCATCACCGACTACAAGAACACGAGGGGGCATGTCGCGATAATAGGCGGATCAGACAGGTACACCGGGGCTCCCAGGCTCTCTGCCCGGGCAGCATTCTTCTCCGGTGCGGGCCTTGTCACCATCGTGACGCATTCTGCTCGTATCCGTGACTGCAATCCCGCTGTGATGATAGAGGAAGGGGCGGGGGATTTCTCCCGCTTCTCCTCATTCGTGATCGGGCCGGGATGGGACAGCGGGGATGAGGAGCATCTTGATAAAGCCACCGCAACAGGCCGTCCCGCCGTGCTCGATGCCGATGCCCTGCGCTTCGTTCCAGGCCGGCGGTTCTTCAACAGGGCTGTCCTTACGCCTCACATCGGTGAGTACAGGAGGCTCATGGCATCTCTCTCCATCCCCGATGGCCTGGGGGATGCGGCTTCTCTTGCATCATCGCTTCGCCGTCTTGCCACTGATACAGAGAGCGTCGTGGTGCTCAAGAGCTCCGTTGTGTGGATTACCGATGGCTCAGACATATTCATATATGATGGATGCAACCCATCCCTTGGTGTCGCTGGATCAGGGGATGTGCTTGCTGGAATCATCGGTGCCCTGCTTGCGGAGGGAGAGGATCCGCTCCGTGCCGCCATCGATGGCGTGATCCTTCATCAGCGCGCGGGACGAAGTGCGCATGAACGCTACGGATTCTACTCCGCGGAGGAGCTGATCGAGGAGACAGGGAGGTGCAGATGATCCAGCTTTACCTTCTTTCTGTCGCGTTCCTCGTGTTCTCAGCCCTCGTGCTTCTCGTCGATTCATACCGCCGTCCGCTTTCCTTCATGCTGAAGGCGAAGTCGAAGCTCCGTGAAAGCAGCAGGTTCCTCTCAGCATTCTTCATCTCAGGGATTGTCCTTGCGCTGCTGCTTCTCTTCTTTCCGATGTATCCTGGCCCTGCCATCATCGGGGACATCCTTCCCTCTGCCGCCATGTTCTATACATCCTTCTTCTTCCGTTTCCTGTATGGTGAGAAGAACAAGGAGCGTTCCAATTCCTACTTCACGCTCAGGAAGGCAAGGCTGAGGCATACAGGATTCTTCCTTCTTTCTGCTGCGCTTATCCATTTCCTCTTCCCATGGATCATCGTGCTATAATCCTTCCATGGATGAACGTGTCACAACGGCAGGCATCGCCATAAAGGATGGCCGCGTATTCGTCGCCCGTAGGGAGAAAGGCGGGCCGCTGTCCTGCAGATGGGAGTTCCCCGGAGGCAAGCAGCGCTGGGGAGAAAGCGATGCCGACACCCTCAGAAGGGAGTACATGGAGGAGCTGGAAGCCCTCGTTGAAGTCGGGGAGGAGGTCGTGTCCTTCGATTTCGAGAACAAGGGCACGCTGTACCATCTGAGGGCGCATCTCATCTCATTCATAACGGAGCCTAAAAGGCTCTCCGTCCATACTGAAGCAAAGTGGGTGAGCCTTGAAGAGCTGTTTCTGCTGGATATGGCCCCATCGGATGGAAGAATCAGGAAAGCCGTGGCCTCTCTTCTCTTGAACAGCTGAACCTGTAGTTCTACTATCAAAGAAAATCCTGAGAGGTGATTATGGAAAAGAAGGATATCAAATGGGGTGAAATCGGTTTCGGATACATGCCGACAGATTATCGCTTCTACGCTGAATGGAAGGATGGGAAGTGGGATGAAGGCAGGCTGACTGCTGACAACACTGTGACGATCTCGGAGTGCGCTGGTGTCCTGCAGTATGCACAGACCTGCTTTGAGGGCCTCAAGGCATATACGCAGAAGGACGGAAGCATCGTGACATTCCGCCCTGATCTCAATGCTGAGCGCATGCAGAGCTCTGCTCGCCGCCTCCTGATACCGGAGGTACCGACGGAGATGTTCCTCCGTGCCCTTGATGAGACCGTGAAGGCCAATGCCGCCTGGGTTCCCCCATATGGCACAGGCGCAACGCTCTATGTGCGCCCGTTCATCTTCGGTTCAGGCCCTGTCATCGGCGTCGCTCCTGCTCCTTATTACCAGTTCAGGCTCTTCTGCACGCCAGTAGGCCCATATTTCAAGGGTGGCGTGAAGCCGATCACGATCTGTGTTTCCGATTACGACAGGGCAGCGCCCCATGGTACCGGGGATATCAAGGCGGGACTGAACTATGCCATGTCCCTCTATCCGGGAGAGCTTGCCCACAGGAATGGCTATGCGGAGAACATGTATCTTGATGCCGCGACACGCACCAATGTCGAGGAGACCGGTGGTGCGAACTTCCTCTTCGTCACAAAGAGCGGCAAGCTCGTCACTCCAAAGTCCCCCACGATACTTCCATCCATCACCAGGCGCTCCCTTGTCTATGTTGCACAGAAGTATCTCGGCCTTGAAGTCGAGGAAAGGGTGGTGCCATTCGAGGAAGTGAGCGAATTCGCGGAGATCGGAGTCTGCGGTACCGCTGCAGTCATCTCGCCGGTAGGGGAGATCGACGATCACGGGAAGAGGATCCTTGTGCCATCCGGCAAGGAGGATTTCGGCCCTGTGCTCGGATCGCTGAGAAAGACGCTGACAGGTATCCAGAATGGTGATATCGAGGCGCCGGAAGGATGGATCAGGAAGATCTGCTGATCACCTGGCAAAGTGAAGAAGAAGCCCTCCCCGGAACCGAGGAGGGTTTTCCATTTGATACGGATTTCACATCACAGTGCCATCTGGAATGATAGCGTTCTTGTTGATGACGATGATCCCATCATGCACCGAGTACATCTCGAAGTCTCCATCTGGGCGCGGGATGTTGTCGATACCGATGCGGCAGTTGGAACCGATCCTGGCGTTCTGGTCGATGATCGCCCTCTTGATGATCGTTGCCTTGCCGATACCGATGTTCGGAATGCCCTTCTTTGCATTCTCTGCCTTCTCTTCCTCTGTCTCGTAGAAGGTAGCACCCATGCAGTATACGCCATCGAGAGAGGCTCCTGCCTCAATGAATGTACGTACACCAACGATTGAGTTCACGATGTATGCATTCGTGATGATCGATCCTTCCGATGTGAGCGAGCATGAGATGTTGCAGAAGTTCGCCTTCGTCGCAGGAAGGTGCCTTCTGTGCGTGTAGATCGGCATCTCCTCATCGTAGAAATTGAACGCAGGCTTCTCTGAAGCGAGGTTGAGGTTCGTCTCATAGAATGCCTTGATCGTTCCGATGTCCTCCCAGAAGTCGCTGAAGAGGTAAGCGGATACGCGGCGTGTCTTGATGATCTCGGGGATGATCTCCTTTCCGAAGTCGGTCTTGTCGTTGTTCAGCGCTTCCTCCATCGTCTGGGCGTTGAAGATGTAGATACCCATTGAGGCGAGGTATTCATTGTCACAGCCAAGCTCGAGGCCAAGCTGGTCCTTGAGGCACTCTGCCGGAACCTTGTACTCCGAGATATCCATATCAGGAGCAGGCTTCTCGTAGAACTTCCTGATGATTCCCTCCTCATCTGCTCCGATGATTCCAAGACCTGTTGCCTGCTGCCTTGAGATCGGCTTTGCGGCTATCGTGAGCTCTGCGCCGGATTTAATATGCCTGTCGAGCATCTTCTCGAAGTCCATCCTGTAGAGCTGATCGCCGGAGAGGATGATGTAGTAGTCGGCGTTCTGGTCATGGAAGTGCTTGAGGTTCTTCCTGACAGCGTCAGCCGTTCCCTGATACCAGCTCTCGCTTGCGTAGGTCTGCTCTGCGGCGAGGATCTCTACGAATCCGCCAGAGAACTGATCGAACTGATACGTGTTCGCAATATGGTTGTGCAGGGATGCACTGTTGAACTGCGTAAGGACATAGATCTGCCTGATGCCGCTGTTGATGCAGTTCGAGATAGGGATGTCGACGAGCCTGTACTTGCCTGCAAACGGGACAGCCGGCTTCGCCCTGTCCATTGTGAGCGGATAAAGCCTTGTGCCGCGTCCGCCGCCAAGGACAATCGCTATCGCTTTCTTCTTGTTCTTCATTTCCAATCCTCCTCGTGTATTCTTCTATTTTCCTTTATTAGACAATGAATAATAAAGACTTATATATTCCTCAGCTGATCTATCCCAGCTCAGATCCTCCGTCATGGCACGCCTGATCGCCTTCCTCATCCCTTCCTTGTCGGCGTAGAAATCGACAGCCCTCTTCACCGCATCGATGATGGATTCCGAAGAGAGGTTCTCCATAAGGAATCCCGTGCCTGTATCGGGATGCTCTGTCAGATCGACGATCGTATCAGCGAGCCCTCCCGTCCTGTGGGCAACCGGAAGCGTGCCGTAGTGAAGCGAATACATCTGATTGAGGCCGCAAGGTTCGTAACGCGAGGGCATCAGGAAGAAATCCGCGGCACCTTCAGCCTCATGCGCCGTTGTGCTGCTGAATGCGATCTTCACGCTGAGGTTGGGATAACGCCCAGCCATCTCCATCAGCTTTTCCTCGTAGTGCCTGTCGCCTGTGCCTATGATGATCATCTGCATCGAGCCAGTGAGGAGCAGCTCCTCCAGCACTGGATGGTTGCCGCCAAGGAGTTCTGCGTAGCCTTTCTGGTCTGCAAGGCGCGATACCATGGAGAAAAGCGGAATCGATGGATCCACATCAAGCCCCGCTTCCTTCTGGACCCTTGCCTTGAGCGCGGCCTTGCCTGAGAGATCCCTTGAGGAGTAGTGCTCGGGGAAGAAGCTGTCGGCCTTTGGATTCCATTCATGCGTATCCATTCCGTTGAGGATTCCTGAAAGATCGCCGCTTCTCTCCCTCAGCAGCCAGTCGAGGCCGCAGCCGTATTTCTCTGTCTGTATCTCCCTCGCATATGTCGGTGAGACTGTCGTGATCCTGTCAGCGCACTCAAGCCCGCCTTTGAGCATGTTGAGCCGTTCGCTGCCGGCATTGCCGGAGAACATCTCCTGCGGGAGGCGGTCTGCGCCGAAAACGGCATCGAAACGGGAGAAATCCCCTTGGTATGCAAGATTGTGGATCGTGAATACCGTCTTTGCCTTCTCGCCGGCTTCCTTGAGGTAGAAAGGAACGAATCCCGCAGTCCAGTCATGGCAATGGACGATGTCAGCCTTCCAGCCGGAAGCCTTCGGGTAGAGCGCGGCCGCCTTGGCAAAGAGCATGAAGCGCTCCGCGTTGTCAGGATAGGGCGTGAATGACGTGTCGCCGTAGATACCCTTCCTCTCGGTGAAATACGGATGGACAAGGCCGATGTACTCCACGCCGCTTACCTTCCGTGAAAGCGTTGAGACGGCAATCTCACCGCTCAGCATCGGGACTGTGTAGGATGTGTCCTTCCTGAATCCCTTCCGGTTTATGAATGAGTACATCGGCATGAATATACGCACATTCTCTCCCTTCTTTGCCAGAGCAGGGGAGAGCGCGCCTAAAACATCAGCCAGTCCCCCCGATTTTGAGAAGGGGACAGCCTCACTTGAAACCATCAGGATATTCATATTCCTGATTATCCTTCACACTGTTGCCAAAGGCAAGGAAAAAACGACGCGCAGAATGGCATTTAACGCGTACAATGGGCGTTTTTCCTGGCTGCAGAACCTATGCCTTCAGTGACTGGATGTATTCATCGGCACTATGGGCTGCGAGGGCTCCGTCCCCTGCCGCGGTGACGACCTGCCTGAATGGCGTGTCCCTCACATCCCCTGCCGCAAAAAGGCCTGGGACTGATGTCCTCATGCCGGAGTCAGTCACGACAAAGCCACCTGAAAGCTCTGCGAAACCTTCAAGCAGCTCTGAATTCGGCGTGATCCCGACGAAGATGAAAGCCGCATCTGCAGGAAGCTCCTCTCCGCTTGTCAGAGTGAGTGAGGAGACGGTCTTTCCATTGCCGTTGATGCTCAGGACGTTCCTGTTCATATGGAGGATGATGTTGCCAGCGGCCCTGACCCTGTCCTGCAGTGCCTTCTGCCCCCTGAACTCATCCCTCCGGTGTATGAGATGCACTTCCCGTCCGATGCGTGAGAGATAGAGGGCATCGGTGAGGGCTGTGTCCCCTCCGCCTACGACTGCGATGCTTTTCCCTTTGAAGAACGGCCCGTCGCATGTGGCGCAGTAGCTGACGCCCTTGCCCTGGTATTCCTCCTCTCCTGGACATCCAAGATGGCGGTGTCGTGCGCCGGATGCGAAGATGACCGCCTTCGCCCTGATTGCATCGCTGTCTGTGGTGACGATGAATGTGCTTCCTTCCTTTGTGATCGACTTCGCTTCCATGAATTCGATGCGCACCCCGAATGAAGCGGCCTGCTTCTCAAAGGACTCCGCGAGCGCATATCCAGACATGCTGCCCGCTCCGGGGTAGTTCTCGATCTCGTGGATGTAGAGAAGCTGTCCACCCGGGGCAAGGGAGTCGATCGCGATGACGCTGTAGCCAGCACGGGCAGAGTATCCAGCCGCCGCCAGTCCCGCCGGTCCGCATCCTATGACAAGTACATCACACTCCATCCTTCCTCTCCTTCATCCTGCGCTCCAGCGCTTCCTCTGCATCGGAACGTCTGATGTAAACGGGGCCTTCGCCCGGATCATCAGCGCCTTCTTCCATGAATTTCCTCCTGCCAAGGGCAAGGAATGCCTTCGAGAGATTCCTCGGCGCCTCGCCGTCGACAAGGATCCTTATGCGGCTGTCCTCTTCAAGCAGCCTCTGGGCGAATGCTGCCGCATCAGGGCCGGTGATGAGCGTCGGCATATCCTCCTTCCTGATTGCATCAATGACATCCCCGGTGTTTCCATCGGTGTCAGGGATGATCGTGCATCCCCCCTTCTTCATGGAAAGATAGTATCTCTGCTTCTTCGCGTCGATCACAGAGAGTACCGCTCCCGGATAGAAACTGACAGCCTCTGCTGTCGCATCCAGCGTCGGAACGGAGACAAGTGGGATTGAGAGGGCGGAGGAGATGCCTTTCATGGAGGCCATCCCGATCCTCAGTCCGGTGAATGATCCCGGTCCTTTTGCCGTGATCAGGAGATCGAGATCCTTCATCGTGATCCCGGCCCTGCTGAGCAGTGCCTCAATCTCAGGAAGAAGATCCTCTGAATGCCTGAATGCGCCGCTTACGAGGCGCTCCTCATATGAAGTGTCGGTGGAGAGGGCTATCGAAAGCGTCTCCGTTGATGTATCAGATAAGAGAACATTCATGGCTTCCTCCTTCTATCGTGATCTCCCTTGATCCGTCGCTGAGGATGCCGATGCTGACGCGGAAGGCCGAGCGTGGCATCATCGTTCCGATCTTCTCTGCCCATTCTATCAGCGTGATTCCATCTGGATAGAGGAATTCCTCTCCTCCCATCGACTCGAACTCATCCTCTCCTGAGAGCCTGTAGAGATCAAGGTGGTAGAGCTTCTCAGTTCCATCATATTCCTGTACAAGGGTAAACGTCGGGGAGACGATCGCCTCCTGGATGCCCAGGGCGCGTGCAATGCCTTTCGCGAGCACTGTCTTTCCGGCTCCGAGGGAACCGATGAGCGAGACGGTATCGCCACGCCTGAGCTCCTTCCCGAATCTGTATCCTATATCCTCTGTCTCTTTCTCAGAATGGGAGATCATCATTCCTCCTTTCAATGATGGTGATGGTGGCCGCAGTTGCACTCATCCTCTTCAGGGATTCCATCCTTCTCGATCTCTGCAATCTCCGCGGCATAGGCATCGTCATCATCATCTTCTTCCTTGCTGTCCTTCGAGTCATCATGGACGATTTCCTCGTGTATGAGATCCCCGATCCTATCGCCTGTCCTCTTCTCGTACTCCCCGATCAGGTTCTTCACGATGCTGTCATCTCCGGAGAGGTAACGGGCCTTCTCAAGGTACTCCCTGGCCTCATCGAAGCGTCCATCCTGCAGGTAGAGGTAGGCGAGGTTGGAGGCGACTGTGAGGTTCTCGGGGTCGAGATCAGCAGCTGTCTCAAGATATGTCTCGGCAAGCGTCCTGTCGCCGATCTCAAGCTCAGAGATCGAAAGCTCGTTGTAGATATCAGCGGAGCGTTCACCAAGCTCAAGGCATTTCATCAGATCCTTGCGGGCATCCTCGTATCTGCCGTTCTTGCGCTCTGCCCATGCACGGAGGAAGTAGCCGTTCCATACACCGCTGTTGCGGCTGATGAATGAGGAGGCGGCCTCTATTGCCTTGTCATTCTCCCCGAGCATTATGAAGTCGTATGCCTCCTTGATCGCCTCGTCGTTGGCAAGCTGGAGATCGATCCGTGACATGAGCTTCTTCATCTCCTGCTTCTTCTCCCCCTCCTCGGCGACGCGCATGTAGCGTTCAAGGTACTCCCTTGCCTCCTCAAGGTTGCCCATGAAGGCCTCGAATGAGGATATCTCCGCCAGCACTTCAGGGTTCTCCCCAAAGCGTCTGAGGCCATCGGAGAGCGTGTGCTTTGCACGAAGGAGGAATCCATCCTCCATCTCCTCGTCGCCCCTGTCGCGTGCATCGACGGCAGCCGCCGAATAAAGCGTCGCGAGATTGATGCAGGATGCGGACTGCGGAAGCAGGTGGTAGACGGCAAGGAAGAGCTCCTCAGCAAAGCTGTAGTCCTTCTGCTGCTCCTTCGCGATCGCTGCCTGGCAGAGCTTCTCCGGCAGTGTCGGATCAATGGTAAAGACGAAATCCTTGTAATACTGGACATCCTTGTGGTTCTCGTCGTATGCGATGAGCGTAAGCATCCCGGAGACGATCGATTCCAGCGATATCCCATCGGCTGTGAGTCGTGTCTCGCCCTCCCTGAGCTGGACAGGCAGCATGATGCCAGGATCGAGCCTGAACGTATCGCTTTCGACGCGCATTCCCTTCGGGACCTTGATGTATCTGATGGATCTGAGGCTTTCTTCCTTCTTCATTGGACCCCCGATAAGCAAAGAAAAGTCCTATAGATACGGCTGCTGGTTGCTCTTGAACTATTGTTCAAGGGGGGATCTTTGTTGCCCGCTTTCTGTTCCCATGGGGAGCAATGCCGCTAAGGCTATACCGGATCCCGATTATATGGTTTGCTCCAAGAGGCTTCAGATGAGCCGTTCTATAGGTGAGGAAATTCTATCATAGTTTTCCCAAGGGTGGAAGAGAGGGAATGAATCGGCTATCATCTGGATATGGAAATGTTCATTTACGGTATCCTTATCGGTCTTGCTGTCGCGGCAGTCATCGCAGCGGTCCTCTCCAGCCGCCTTTCCAGGGTCAGGAAGGAGAAGGAGAGCGAGGTGCAGAAGTATAAGACGATGCTTACCGATCGCATGGAGCTTGAAGCTGAGGGCCTGAAGAAGGTCAAGGAGGAGAATGAGGAGCTGAAGCGGATCAACGAGAACCTCCGCGTCTCCCTCATGGCCCTGCGCGACAAGCCGGGGCGCAAGGAGCTCCAGCGCCTCCAGGTGATGCAGAAGGCTGCGGATCGTCTGACTCTCAACAGCCCTGGTTTCGGCCCTGTATGGCAGGCGGCTCTGAAGGAGAGCGAGGATGAGTTCCAGAAGGTCTATTCCGGCTTCATGCCTTTCATAAAGCGCCATATCCCACGCCCAACCGACGCAGCCCTCATCGATGCTCAGGATGACGGCTCTTCCTGACGGATGGCCTCTGTCTGCCCCTGGAACAGC
The DNA here is from genome assembly GCA_944392985.1 of uncultured Spirochaetaceae bacterium. Lineage (GTDB taxonomy): Bacteria > Spirochaetota > Spirochaetia > Sphaerochaetales > Sphaerochaetaceae > Ornithospirochaeta. Next base: position 48,504 of record CALXYL010000014.1, read on the forward strand.
TCCGGCGAGCGCGTCGAGTACCTGTATGTTATATCGCCTGTGTGCTGGCGGAACGTGTGTCCGAGGCTGATGTAGCCTTCTGCCGACATCGGGCTCTTCTGCCCCTTTGGAAGGAATATGTTCGGGATCATCTCCGCAACGGTATTGCTTTCAGCTTCCTTCCTGTAGGCTGTCGTCGATGTGTTTATCGAGAAGAACGTGAACCCGGTATGGACGCCGATCCTTATCGTCGTGTGGCCTTCTAGATCGATCCTTATGCCCATGTCCATATCTGCTCCGAAGTCCATGTTCATCAGGGTGTGCTGGATGTCAGGATTGCCTGAGCTGCGGGTGAGGTAATCAAGGGTGAATGCGGCCCCCAGTCCCATATACCAGATCGCCTCATCACCGATGGCCTTGCGGAATGCCGGTCCGAGGTTGAAGGAGAAGATGAACGAACGCTCAAGATTCTCTGCAGCTTCCTCTGGGCTTTCCGATGGATCAGAGAAGATTGACAGCAGGCTGGAGTAGGGGGCCTGTATTCCCACTCTGATGTATATGCCCGTCCTGGATTCCCCTCCTATGTATCCATATCCTGTGTAGTCCACCCCGATCGCATCCCCCTCGAATGACATGAGGGAATCAGCGACAGTCTCGGAGAAAGTGAAGTCGTATCCCGGGAACAGAGCGCCGAAGAGGAGGGAGGGCAGGAAAAGCAGAATGGCAATCTGGAGGAATCTTCTCATATCCTAATCGCAATGATTATAACCTTCTTCAGCATCGGGGGGCAATATTGGACAATAGCGCATTCTGAAGGCATAATAATGAAGAAAACCCCATTCCCATTATGGAAACGAGGTTTTCGCAGTCGGGATGAATGGACTCGAACCATCGATATCCTGCTCCCAAAGCAGGCGCCATAGCCGCTAGGCGACATCCCGTAACAGAGGGGGATTATAAGGAAAATGGAATGTACGGTCAACAAGATATGGAGCACTCTTGATTCCTCTTCGCCCAGAACGATATCCTTCCTCAGCGAGAAGGATCCCTGGCGCTACCTTCTTACCGTGATGCTCTCTGCATCCACGACCGACCGTCAGGCGGAGAAGGCCGCGGCTTCGCTGTTCGCTCTCTATCCTGATCCTCCTTCCGTGGCTTCGGCTCCCATCCCCATGATAGAGGAGCTTATTCGGCCCGCGGGGCTGTCCCGGTCGAAGGCACCGAGGCTGAAGGCGGTTTCCTCATATATCGCTATGCATGGTCTGCCTGGCTCCGAGGAGGAGCTGATGTCCCTTCCTGGAATCGGGGAGAAAACAGCTGCGTGCTATCTCGATCATGTCCTCGGCCTGCCGGCTGTCATCGCCGATACCCATTTCGTCCGTGTTGCAAGACGCCTTGGCTTTACCGACACGGTGGATAGGAACAAGGCGGCGAAGGAGATCAGGGAACGCTTTCCGTCATCCGTCTGGAGCCGTATGTCGATGGTGCTCAATCTCCATGGAAGGACTGTATGCAGGCCATCGCCCCATTGCACTGAATGCCCCGTCAGAGGTCTTTGTCCCTCTTCAGAGGCCTGTAGCGTAGGATCCTGAACGATGATCCGTCGGTTTCGATGAGGGCAATTCCCTTTATAGTGGTTGCAATCTGCGGAAAGACGTAATCGTGGGCTTCCTTCTTCCATGATACGAAGAGTCCCGGTTCTATCACCGTTCCAGGCAGTCTGCCATCAAGCACAGGGAGGATGGATGCAATGCCATTCCATAAAGGGCGGCTCCCGATGACCAGCTTCCCGTTTCCTATGTCTATGTGCTTCTGGAACAGATCACCTTCAGAAAGGATGATGCATGGAGGCATGGAGTATGGATCATAGTTGCCTGTTACCTGGAAGAAGAGCGTCAGCTCCTTTCTCCAGCTGAGTCTGGATCCTTCCTCAAGTGTCAGCACCGTCAGCATTGCATCCTCCAAGGCTATTTACAAAGATCACCGCTTGAGGTATAGTCTCTTAGCTGTGACTGGCAACCCAACGGGAAGCCTCTCGTTCAGATAATAATAGAAGGTGGAAGATAACATGGCAAGAAGATGTGATATCTGCGGCAAGGGAACTATCTCGGGTAGCATCGTACCCCGCAAGGGACAGGCTAAGAAGAAGGGCGGTGTCGGTCAGCATATCGGCGTGACCAAGAAGCGCACATTCAAGCCCAATCTCGTTTCCGTCAAGGCCCTCATCAACGGTACGCCGAGGACTATCAAGGTCTGCACACGCTGCCTCAGGAGCGGAAAGATCGAGAAGGTCGTATAAGAGACTATCGCGAAAGGAATGGAGCTCCCGAAAGGGAGCTTTTCCTGAATATGGAGAAAAACCTATGAGCAAAGTCCGTATCCATGCCCTAGAAGGCTCGATGCTCTCCCATCCATCGGGAGTGAGGAAGATGATCGATCTCTACAGGAAAGGAGAGGAGGAGACGGATGTCTTCGTTCTTTCTCCTGTATCCGCATCTGACTATCGTCTTGACGGTCTGCTTACCGCTGCCGCTGACAACGAGGAGAAGCTCTGGAGCCGCCTGGAACGTAGCCAGGGGATCTGGAACGAGCTTGCGGAGAGAGCCCTTTCGTCCCCTTCCGGTGTCCAGGAGGAGATGAATGCCGCGTTCTCCGATCTGGAGGAGGTGCTCAGGGCTGTATGGATCATGCGCTCAGTTCCCCATTCCTCGATTTCCTACGCAGACGGACTTACAGTCTCCTTCCTTTCCCGGCTGCTCTCTGCAGCGTTCACTGAGGAAGGGATCCCATGTTCGGAAATGTCCCCACGGGAAGCAATCGAGGCATCGTCACTGCCGGAAGGGGCAGTGTTCGTTGCCGGGGATCTCTATACGATCCCCGCTTCCACAGATGCCGCAGGAAAGGAGAGGAAGGAAGGAGAGAGCGAGTATACAGCTTCCCTGATCGCCGCTTCCCATAAATCTCCTGTCACATTCTGGAATTCCCGTTCACCTCTCTGCACTGCATCGCGCAAGGATGTACCATCCGCCCATGTCATAAAGCATCTGACATACAATGAGGCGACAGAGCTTTCATTCTTCGGCGCGCCCATCATCCATCCGCAGTCATTCCAGCCCGCATCGGATGCACGGATCCCTATCACTTTGAGATGCTGGGGAGACAGCGACGGGGAAGCGACGCTCATCACAGGGGATGCTGATGATGATGGACTTTCCGTGAAGGCATTCTCCGTTGTCAGGAACGTTGCCCTGATCAACGTCGAGGGATCTGGGATGTCGGGTGTGCCAGGGTTCTCATCACGTCTTTTCACTGCGCTGAGGAATGAGCGTATCTCCGTGATACTCATCTCCCAGGCTTCCTCGGAATACTCGATCTGCTTCTGTGTGCCGCAGCGGCAGTCATCCGATGCCATCCGCACGATCCGCGCCGAGTTCTCACGGGAAATCGCGGAGAAGGGTATCTCCGCCATCGACAGCGAAAGCGATCTCGCCATCATCGCCGCAGTAGGCGAAGGCATGCCGGGCCACCTTGGAACTGCAGGTGCGTTCCTCTCTTCCCTTGGCAAGGCAGGTATCAACATCCGCGCCATTGCGCAGGGCTCCTCTGAAAGGAACATCAGCGCCGTCATCAGGGCTGATGAGAGCGGAAGGGCCCTCAGAGCGCTCCATTCGGTGTTCTTCCTTTCCCAGCAGACGCTTTCCGTCGGCCTTTTCGGGCCAGGGAACATCGGAGGGACTCTTCTTGACCAGCTTTCATGCGAGAGCGACAGGCTCCGCAGGGATTTCGACCTTGATATAAGGGTACGCGGCATCGCGACCTCGAAGAAGATGCTGCTTTCTGAGGAGGGAATCGATCTCCAGTCATGGCGTGAGCGCTTCAGGAATGAGGCGGTTGCATACAATGAAAGCGTGTTCCTCTCGCATATCGCGGCTCAGTATTATCCTCATAAGGTCATCATCGACTGCACCTCATCGGAGGCTCGGGCAATGCAGTACCAGAAGCTCATCGAGGGCGGTTTCCATATCATCACGCCGAACAAGAAGGCAGGTTCCGGACCATATGACTACTACAGAAGCCTGATGGAGAGCGTGAGGCGCACAGGACGCAAGTTCCTTTATGAGACGACTGTCGGCGCGGGACTTCCTGTCATCTGCACGCTCAAGGACCTGCGTGAGACAGGGGATCGTGTCATAAGCGTTGAAGGCATGGTTTCCGGAACGCTCTGCTGGCTCTTCTCCGAGTATGATGGAACCGTGCCTTTCTCAGAGCTTGTCAGGAAGGCAAGGAGCCTTGGCTACACCGAGCCTGATCCGCGTGATGATCTTTCCGGAATGGATGTCGCAAGGAAAACAGTCATCCTTGCCCGTGAGCTGGGATACACGACTGAAACTGATGATATAGATGTACAGTCGCTTGTGCCGGAGCATATGAGGGGCCTTTCAAGCGAGGAGTTCCTTTCGCGCCTTGAGGAGATGGATGAGCATATGCTTTCCCTCTACAGGGATGCGGCCTCCCGCGGTATGAAGCTCAGGTACGTGGGCAAGGTGGAGGATGGCACATGCTCCGTCTCGCTGAAGGAGTATCCTGAGGATCATCCTTTCTCACAGGCACGCGGCACTGACAATGTCATTTCCTTCCGCACCGCGCGCTATGATAGGCAGCCTTTGGTGATCAAGGGGCCTGGTGCCGGTCCTGAAGTCACGGCGGGAGGGGTTTTTGCTGATATCCTGCGTCTGAGCGCATATCTTGGATCGAAGGTATAAGGAGGAGACGATGAGATTCATTTCAACGCGTGCGGATAGCAATGCACCATCATTCTCGGCATCAGATGCCATCCTCAAGGGGCTTGCGCCTGATGGGGGCCTCTTCGTGCCGGAATCCTTTCCCCGCATTCCCCAGGGCTTCACTCTTGCAAAGGGCGCATGGTATGCGATGTACCAGTCCCTTCTTCCCTATTTTGAGGGCGATGAGCTGGAGGGAGAGCTTGAGGATATATGCAGAAACGCATTCAATTTCCCAGTTCCGTTCCACCGCAATGGCGGACGTGATACCCTCGAGCTCTATTTCGGTCCTACCGCCGCCTTCAAGGATTTCGGCGCGAGGTTCCTTGCATTCTCGATGGAGAGGCTCCTTGCAAAGCGCAATGAGGATCTGACGATCCTTGTGGCGACATCCGGTGATACCGGTGGCGCGGTTGCCTCGGCATTCCATAACAGATCGCATCTCAGCGTCAAGGTGCTCTTCCCGAAAGGACGTGTGGCAGAGCGCCAGCGCAGGCAGCTTACAGGATGGGATGGAAATGTCTCGAGCTATGAGGTCGAAGGCAGTTTCGATGATTGCCAGAGGATGGTGAAGGAAGCCTTCATGGATCCGGAGCTTTCCGGCCTCTCGAGCGCCAATTCGATCAATCTCGGACGGCTCCTGCCGCAGATGGCGTACTATGTCTATGCCTCCTCGATGTACCGCCTGATCTATGGAGAGGATCCTGTGATCGTCATTCCATCGGGCAATGTCGGGAACGCGACCGGCGCTTACTGGGCGAAGGAGATGGGCGCACCGATAAGCCGTATCGTCCTCGCGGCAAATGCGAACAGGCCGATCACCGATTACCTTGAGACAGGGAAGTATGAGCCGCGTCCATCTGTTATGACGCTTGCCAATGCCATGGATGTAGGAGCGCCATCGAATATCGAGAGGCTCTTCCACCTCTTCCCCGATATCTCATCATTCCGCGCATCTGTCAGCGCGGCCTCTGTATCAGATGAAGTGATCAGGGCGACGATCAAGGAGGTGTATGAGGAATCAGGCTATGTCATATGCCCTCACACCGCATGTGGAGAGCGAGTGAGGAGGGACCTTGTCAGCGAGCCTTGGTCCATAGTCGTTTCAACAGCCCATCCTGCAAAGTTCAATGACACTGTTGAAAGTCTGATCGGAAGGACTGTAGCGATTCCTGAGAGCCTCTATGGAATAATGCAGAGGCCATCGGTGGCAAAGAGCATCGCCGCTGATTACCACCTACTTTTCTGAGACCTTCCACTTGTGTTCGTAGATCCGTCCCTTCCAGTAGTAGAGGATGAAGAGGACGGATGTGACGACCCATGAGAATGGATAGGATGCGAGGACTCCTGTCACAGTCGGGTTGAAGGATGGCACGGCGATGATCCAGACAATCCTCAGAAGGCAGATCCCGACGACGGAGATCAGCGTAGGAATGAGTGATTTGCCTGCCCCTCTTATTGCGCCCGAAAGCAGTTCTATCGCGATGTATGTGATGTACCATGGCACGATATAGCGCAGCATCGCCACTCCGATATCAAGCACGGCGCTGTCCGTGATGAAGAGCATCAGGCCATAGCGCCCTATGAGGAAGTAGCCGGCTTCAATGGCGAATGTCGAGACGATGGACATGAGCATTACAGTCCTGACGCCCTTCCTTGCCCTGTCGATCCTGCCAGCGCCATAGTTCTGCCCGACGAACGTCGTGATGGCGATTCCGAATGCGTTGATGAACATCCAGAAGATCTGGTCGAGCTTTGACCATCCGGCCCATGCCGCCGCTGTATCGGTGCCGAACTGGTTGATCGAAGCCTGGATGATGAGGTTGGAGATCGTGTACATGATTGACTGGATGCCGGCGGGAAGCCCGATCATCAGCATATGCAGAAGGAGCTTCCTGTCGAAGCGTATCCTCCGGAGCTGAAGCCTTGCAGCATCCTGCCGCCTCATCAGCGTGACGAAGATGAGCACCATCGAGAGCGCCTGCGAGATGACGGTGGCTATTGCTGCCCCCTCGACGTTCATTCCGAATCCACCGACGAAGAGTATGTCCAGGACGATATTCGTCAGACAGCTGGCGATGAGGAAGTAGAATGGGCTCTTGCTGTCACCCATTGCGCGGAAGATCCCGGCTCCCATGTTGTACATGACAACGGGAATGCCTCCGAGGAAGTAGATATGCATGTAGCTCACAGCAAGCGGCAGGATGTCATCAGGGGTGCCGATCATCTCCAGAAGGGGCCTGGTGAAGATATAGCCGATGACTGAGATCAGAAGGCCGCCCGCAAGGGCAAGTGCTATCGCTGTATGTATGGCTGCCGAGACCTTTTCCTCGTTCTTAGCGCCATAGTGCTGCGATATGACGACAGTGGCACCGGAGGAGAGTCCCGTGAAGAAACCTATCAGGAGGTTGATGGCTGTTCCCGTACCGCCTCCCACAGCGGCCAGGGCTTCCTTTCCCAGGAACTGGCCAACGACGATTGCATCGACGGTGTTGTACAGCTGCTGGAAGAATGTTCCCAGCAGGATGGGGAAGAAGAATGCGAGGAGCTGTTTCCAGATCACGCCCTCTGTGATTCCGTTGCTGTTGATGGTACGCGCTTTCACAGAGGGGAGTATATCTTTACTATGGCCTTATGAGAAGAGCTAGAGGATCCTCGAGACCGGACGGCGCCTGATTGCGATCCTTATCGAGCAGCCAGCTCCGAAAAGCCTTTCCATTCCGCTGATGTAGTCATTTACAAGGCGTTCCGGCACATATGCCTGCACTGTGCCCGCGAATCCTCCTCCATGCACTCTCACAGCTCCCTCTCCCTGGAGGATCTCCTCTGAAAGAGCGATCGCAAGGGAAAGACCCTGGTCCTTCGGCGATGATGAAGGATAGACGTTCTGCAGGAAGCGGAATGAGCTGTTTCCCGACTCCTCGACGAAGGCAAGGAAGCCATCGATATCCCCTTCGCGGAGCGTCTGCAGCATGAAGTCGACGCGCTTGTTCTCCGTGAAGAAGTGGTATGCCCTCAGCAGAGCCCTGTCATTCCCGATATCCTTGCGTATGCTGCCGATGTCACGGAGGAAATCATTGAAGTCAACCTCGCGCAGGTTCTTCTTGCCGTAATAAGCGGCTACTGCCCTCATCTCCGGCGGTACTGCAGCATACTCATCGGTGAGATCCGCATGGGAGCCCCTTGTGTCAGTGATGATCATGGTGTAGCCATAATCCTCGAAGGAGATATCAATCGGGGTCAGGACAGGATTGTCGCTGTCCTTGAAATCGATGCCGATGATGCCTCCATTCGCGCAGCATGCCTGATCCAGAAGCCCCGATGGCTTCCCGAAGTAGACGTTCTCCGCATATTTCCCGATCTTTGCGAGCTCTATCGGCAGAAGAGCATCATCGTTGTAGAGGCTGTTGAAGATCTCTGCGATCAGCACCTCAATAGCCGCTGAGGATGAAAGTCCAGATCCTCCGAGGACACGGGTTGTCGTATTCGCCTCCCATCCTCCGATTCTGAGCCCCCTGTCAAGGAACGCCTTCGCGATTCCCCTGACAAGGCTGTCAGTGCCGTTCTTCTCATCCGCCTTGACCTCCAGATCGCTGATGTCCACATCGACGACGGGAAAGCCCTCGCTTGCGATGATCACGCGGTTGTCCGCCCTTCTTGATACAGCCCCGATGGTATCGAGGTTGACTGATCCTCCGATCACCTTGCCGAGATTGTGGTCGGTATGGTTTCCACCTATCTCAGTGCGTCCAGCAGCGGAGAATACCGCGGCATCCGCACCTCCGAACAGCTCCTTATGCTTTGCAAGAAGGCTTTCAAAGCGCCTGTCCATCTCCTTCTCATCGTATTCCTTGCCATAGAGGTCAGGATAGATACCGTGAAGATCAGCTATCATCTGGGACTCCTTTTTCGATTATTCTACCACACATGATGCCGTGTGAAGAAGCCTGTATGCATTCATGTGACCATCTCACCGGTTGTTTTTCCGGCCACAGGGCCTCATTGGCAGGACAAGATGCCCAGCTATCCTTCTTATCCTCCCTTCATCTGCAAGGATCCTGATTGCTTCAAGCGCTTCCTCCTCCTTCCAGCGTGGAAGCCGATGCCTTCTGAGGAACGGATGGCTGGCAGTAAGGGATAAAGCCGCGTTTCCTTCCTTGATGAATGGGTGGAAGCGTATCCAGGACAGGATCTCATCCTCTCCCGCGCGCCTGTAATGATCGGGTATGCACACAGAGCAGGCAAGGCATCCCTCTGTCTCAGGATTTTCCCCCATCACCCTGAGCAGTGCTCTCCTTATGCATTTCCCGCTTGTGAATATCCTGGCGATGGGGGAAAGATCCTTATCTGAGTACAGAACATATGAATCCATCCTCTTACCGTCCCTTCCTCCGCGCCCCGCTTCCTGCAGGAAATCAGGTGCGGTTTCAGGGACTGAGAGATGCACTACTGTCCTTATGTCCTTCTTATCAACGCCAAGCCCGTATGCCTTTGTCGATGCAAGCACGCCGTCTGAGGAATGGAGGAACCACTTCTCCACCTCTTCCTTCCTCTCCCTCTCCATCCCCGCGTGGTAGCTCCTGATGGAGAAGGAAGGGGAGAGGGCTTCTGCAGTCCTTTCCGCCTCAAGCCTCGATCTGCAGAAGATGACTGCGGGTCGGGAGCATCCTTTAGATAGTATTGCTTCTGTGTCCCTGATCTTCGAGAGGCTCTTCACTGCATGGTAGAAGATATTCTCCCTGTCCGCACTGCAGTGGACCATGTAAGGGGCGATCCCGGAGAAGATGTGCTTTTCGATTCCTTCCTCGATTGCACTGTCCATTGTTGCTGTGAACGCAAGGATGGATCTCGGCCTTATCCTGTTGATGATCCGCCCTATTTCAAGGTAGGACGGACGGAAGCTGCTGCCCCATGTGACAGCAGTATGCGCTTCGTCGATGACAAGGAGTTCCGTGTCCTTCGCGATCACATCAATCCCATTTCCCTTCATAAGCGAAAGAAGTGTCTCAGGATTCGTTATCACTGCGGCAGCTTCATTCTGCCTGATGCACTCGATCCTCCTCCTTCTTTCCTCCTGACCAAGCCCTCCTCTGAGGATGACGGCAGGAATCCCGGCTTCCCTGAACCGCTTCTCCTGGTCATTCATCAGGGAAAGCAGCGGATAGATGATGATGCATCTTCTCTCCAGTGCCGCTGCCGGGTACATGAAGCAAAGTGACTTTCCGCTTCCTGTTGGCATGACTGCGAGTATCCTTGCATTCTTTCCATTCTCTGCGCATTCCATGATTCGCGAGATGATGAGCTCCTGATACGGGCGCAGATATGGTATCCCGAAGCGTTCCTTCAATAGCTGTGGATTGTACATATCCTATTTGCTCTCTATGTCCATAGTATTGGTCAACGACCTTCAGGACAAGCCTGAAGGCTTGGACGTGAGCGTTTTGCCCACAGGCTCCGTTTCCGGTCTGCCTGT
>CALXYL010000015.1 GCA_944392985.1 uncultured Spirochaetaceae bacterium
TCCGCATCATGTTCGAGAGCCGCAAGCCTCTTCTCGTATATAGATCTCAGAAATCACACAATTTTCTGAACTGATTCGAAAAAATTTCGGAAAATGCCGTTTTTTATACTAATATGAGAGAAAGCCCAAAATAAAACCACCCTAAGGTGGTTGTTCCCAACAGCGGGAGCCCTAACGGGCAGTTTGAACATGTTTTTGTTTGGACATGATATGTTACGCTTTGATTGTGGAGCAGAAGGAGGAAAACGTCAAGTGGATAAACTGAAGCCTTATTATATTGGATTGGATTGCGGAACAGAATCAGTGGGTTATGCCGTAACGGATACGGAATATAATGTTCTGAAATTCCGTGGAAGGTCCATGTGGGGATCGCATGTGTTCGATGAAGCAAAGACCGCTGCAGAGCGACGTGTATTCAGAGCTGCACGCCGTAGAAGTGCAAGGAAGAGAGAGCGCATCAGGCTTGTTCAGAGTCTCTTTGCCGAAGAAATATACAAAGTCGATCCTCTGTTCTTCCAGCGACTCAATGACAGCGCATATTATGCAGAGGATAAAAGGGAAAAACAGAATAATTCGCTTTTCAATGATCCTTGCTTCAAGGATAAGGATTTCTTTAGGAAATATCCAACGATATTCCATTTAAGGGATTCTTTATACAAGGGTGATATTCCTAATGATCCAAGGCTCCTTTATCTGGCTATTCATCATATTGTGAAGAATAGAGGACATTTTCTGTTTTCTGTCAGCGATGATTTTCAATCTGTAATGGACATCAAGCCCTTGCTGGATGAGATCGCTGATGTATCTGAAGCGGTTTATGATGGTAGGACTTTCTCTTTTGTCGATTGCGATGGAATCATGGATGGGCTTTCAGAAAAGCAGAAATCAAAGCGTAAGGATATTCTTAAGCAGTTTATTCAGTTTGAGGATTCAAAAATACAGTCATCTATGGTTTCGTTGCTTTGTGGAAGCAAGGTTTCGCTGGAAAAACTCTTTGATAATGAATCATATTCTGATCTTTCTCCGGTAGAATTCGGAAATAATTCGTTTGAGGAAAAAGTACTTCCGGAGCTGGAAGGAACGCTTTCTGATGATGAATATCGTTTGATTGTGCTCTCAAAAGGCGTATATGACTGGGGTCGCCTTGCTGGAATAATGGCAGGCCTCAAGAATATTTCATCTGCTAAAGTCAATCAATTTGAAGAGAATAAGAAGGACCTTGCTAGGTTGAAGCGAGCTGTTAAACTTCATTCATCGGCTGATTATGATAACTTCTTCCACAAGGAAGGGGATGGAAATTTCTCTTCATATATTGGCACCATCCATAACAATGGTAAATCAAAATGTGTTGGGAAACGGACGACTATCGATGAGTTCTACAAGAAGATTAAGAAGCTGATTGGTGAATCTCCAGAGGATGACGATTCAAAAACAATAATGGAGAAAATAAGCGAAGGGACATTCCTTCCCCTTCTGATTTCCTTCCGGAACAGCGTGATTCCATATCAGGTGAACAAGGCTGAGATGGATGTGATTCTGGAAAATGCTTCAGCTACATTCCCATTCCTGAAGGAAGTAGATGAAACGGGACTGAATGTTATTCAGAAGCTCGATGAAATCATCAAATTCAGGATTCCTTATTATATCGGGCCAGTAGGCCGGAATGATAAAACAGTGAGTGGATGGGCTGTCAGGAAGAAGGATGGCAAGATACTTCCTTGGAATATGAAGGAAATGATTGATGAGGAATCCTCTGCAGAGGAATTCATCAAGCGAATGACGAATAAATGCACATACCTTCCTGGAGAGGATGTCCTTCCGTTTAATTCCATTCTTTATTCTAGATATCTTGTCCTGAATGAACTGAATAATGTGCGCGTAAATGGGAATCTTCTGACAGTTGAGCAAAAGCAGCGTATTTATTCCGGGCTTTTCATGGATCAGCGTAATGTTACTATCAGTAAACTCCGGGAGTTTATGAGAACAGAGGGGTGGTATCATAAGGGCGATCCAATGGAAATAACCGGTATTGACGGTTCTTTGAAAGCCTCATTGTCGTCCTATCATGATTTCAAGCCTTGGATTGATAGCAAGCAACTGAAGATTTCCGATGTTGAGCGGATAATCAAGTGGCTGACTGTTTTCTCTGATGGCGGGGATATGGCTGAACGGAAGATCAGGGGTTCTTTTGGCAATATTCTCAATAAGGAGGATATAAGAAGGATCTCCAGATTGCATTATTCAGGTTGGGGTAGACTCTCGGAGAGGTTCCTTACAGGCTTGTATCATCAGGATGCCTCGACAGGGGAATTGAAGAATATAATCAATTTGCTTTGGGAAACACAGAATAACCTTATGCAGCTTCTTAGCTATGATTATGATTTCCATGAGCAGCTTGAGAATAATGAGAAGATTGAGAGGATTGATTACAGTATAGTCGAGGGACTTTATGTTTCGCCGTCGGTTAAGCGTCAGATATGGCAGACATTGAAGATTGTTGATGAGCTTTCTCATATCATGAAGCGACCACCGTGCAAGATCTTCATTGAAGTGACAAGGGAAAAGAAAGGTGGGAGGACTGTATCCAGGAAAAACGATCTCCTTTCAAAGCTGAAGAACCATAACAAGGATCTTGATGAAAATGAGAAGAGTATACTGGAAGCGTTGGAATCTGAATCAGAGACTGATATAAGCCGTCGCGATAAACTGTATCTTTATTTTACGCAGCTTGGGAAATGCATGTACTCTGGAAAGCCGATTAATATCAGTGAACTGGGGAATACGGATATCTATGATATTGATCATATATATCCCTTCTCAAAAAGCGGGGACGATTCGTTGACAAATCGTGTTCTGGTACTGAAGGAAATCAATGGGAGGAAGTCTGACACGTACCCCATTGAGGATTCAATACGTCACAATATGAAACCTTTCTGGGAGAAGCTATGTCGCATGGAGCTTATTCCTCCTGAGAAGCTGAAGAGGCTTGAGCGATGTGCACCGCTGTCTGAGGAAGATGAAAAAGGATTCATTGCTAGACAGCTTGTCGAGACAAGCCAGTCAGCAAAGGCTACTGCCGATGTTCTAAAGCGCTATTTTGGAGGGGATACCCAGATTATCTATTCCAAAGCACGGCCTGTTTCTGATTTCCGTGATGAGTTTGGTTTTATCAAGTTGAGGCCACTTAATAATCTTCATCATGCAAAAGATGCTTACCTGAATATAGTTGTAGGCAATGTCTATGACACCAAATATAGGCGGGGATATCTAGAGAAAAGCGATAGGGCAGGTTTGAAATACAACCTTACTAAACCATTCGCGGCTGATGTTGGATCTGCTTGGATTGCTGGAGATTATGGAACGATTGCTACGGTAAGAAAGCAGATGGCAAAGAATGATATCCAGTATACAAAGCAGTCACTCGAGAGACATGGAGCGCTATTTGATCAAATGCCAGTAGCTGCGGGACGCAAGAACGGGGCTCTTCCTCGAAAAGGAGCAGATCCTGTATTGCTTAAGAAGCTGGAAACCTCTGATGACAAGGAAGCTGTAATTGCTGAGTGGACAGGAAAGTATGGTGGATACAATAACCTGTCAACTGCGTATTTTGCTTTGATCCGGCATAGGGAGAAGAAGAACAAAGTGGTTTCATTCATCCCGATAAGCATGATTGCAGCTGCTGAAATCAAGGATAAGGCAGACCTCCTGTCCTATTGCCGCAATAAACTGAAGAAGGTTGATCCAGAGATCATCCGCGAGAAGGTTCTGATGAACACGATGATATCCATAGATGGGTATAAGTTCTTCATTACAGGTAAAGATTCTGGAGGTTCTCGCTTTACACTGGAGTCGTGTATTCCCCTGCTGTTCAATGACGAGATCACTGAGAAGCTGAAGAAGGTGTGTAAATTCCTTGAAAGGCGTAAGCAGGATCGTGATCTGCGGGTGGATGAGAAGCATGATGGTATTTCCCTGGAGGGGAATCTGCTCATTTATGATGCTTTCACTGAAAAGGCACAGCTGCCGATTTTCCAGAAACGGCCTAGTTGTCAGAGTGCGTTGATTATTTCTGGAAGGGAGGGTTTCCAGATGTTATCATTGGAAAATCAGTGCCTGCTTATTTCAAACTTGCTTCTCTATTTTGGGATGGGTGGCGGTAAGGCGGATTTAAGTCTGATCGGAGGATCAAAAAATGCCGGTGTTTTAGTCTGTAGTGCAGTGTTCAAAGGAAACAAGCCTCTTTGCATCTATGACTGCAGTGTAACCGGCCTTTATGTAAAGGAGCAGGAAATCATGGTATGAGCTGGCGTGTTGTCGTTATCAGTTCGCGGGCAAGGCTTGAGGTTAAGCTAGGATATCTTGTCATTAGAGGAACAGAGACTAAACGTGTGCTTCTTGATGAGATTTCGGTTCTTCTGATCGAGAATACTGGCTGTGTATTGTCTCTTGCCTTGCTTGATGCCATGAGAGAAAGGAAGATTGCTGTAATATTCTGTGATTCTTTCCACAATCCGGGATCGCAGGTTCTTCCATTTTATGGCAGTCATGACTCAAGTGACCGTCTGCATATGCAGATTGCATGGAAGAAAGAAGCAAAGGATCTTGTATGGGCAGAACTGGTGCGGGGGAAAATCCGGAATCAGGCAATAGTTCTCAAAAGACATCATTGTGGAGATGATTGGCAAAGGGTTCTTGCATATGCAGAAGAGGTTCTTCCTGGGGATTCAACGAATCGGGAAGCTCATGCCGCTAAGGTTTATTTCAATGCTTTACTGGGGCATAGGTTCTCCAGAAATATTGATTCTTTTATCAATGAAGCTCTGAACTATGGTTATTCAATTATTCTTTCGGTTGTGAATAGGGCTATTGTAGCAAGTGGATATCTTACTCAGCTCGGCATCTTTCATCATAATGTCTATAACCATTTTAATTTGGGGTCAGACATAATGGAACCCTTCCGACCTGTTGTCGATGAACATGTGTTGTCTCTTCCTTTGGAAGAGGAGCTTACACATGATGCGAAGATGCAGATAGTAAGCCTCTTGAATAAAGAGATTGCAATCAAAGGAATGAGAACAACGTTGCTGAATGGTATTGGCATATTCGTCAGGAGTGTGCTTGAAGCGGTAGAGAATTGCAATCCAGCAATGATAGCAGCATATGAGGCATAGATTCATGAGGACATTCGTATTCTTTGATCTACCTGTTCTGACTTCTTCTGATCGAAGAGCATATAGAAAATTCCGGACTTTTCTTATTAAGTCAGGTTTCATAATGCTTCAGGAATCCGTTTATTCAAAACTTTCGCTTAATGCAACTGCTGCAGAAACAGTTGAGGATCTGGTTAGAAGCAATGCGCCGGAAAAGGGGCTCATCCAGCTGCTTACGGTAACAGAAAAGCAGTATGCCGCAATGAAGTTCATCGCAGGAGAGTTTTCTTCCGAGTATATTACCAGTTCGGAGAGAATGATTATCATATGAAGCTGGTTCACCCTGATTACGAATATCAAATTAATCTTGATGAAGGAGCGAGTGTTACGATCGAATTTGATGATCCGCGCCTTTTCCGCAGATTCGCAATGGAATTACTCGCACAAAGCAAAGGAGAAGATGGAGCATTTGTTCTTTCTGAAAAAGGGAAGGAAATACCTTTGGAGAATCATCTGATAGTCATTACGGATATTCTTGCTTTTGATATTGATGACAAGAGAGTTGCGAACAAGATCCAAACGATGTTGAAATCATTTGTTATATCAGAAGATATGTTTGAAGAAACCCGAGGAATCATTTCAAATCTATCCGGATACGCAGAGAAGGTAGTCGATGGCTTTCAGTTCCCGATTTGCTATCAGGAACCAGATGCAAATTCCTTGGTGAAGCTGCTTTCTTTCCACCTTGTTTATGACTATCAGACAGAAATGGAAAGATTGATTGAATTCATAAAGGTTTTGAATGAAGTCTGTGGGATTAATATCTTCATATTGTTGAATATGCATTCATATTTTTCCGAAGCGGAAATCAATGCATTCCTACAAGATTGCCATATTGCTGGATACTCAATGATTCTTCTGGAAACTGGAAATTTTATTAAATCTGAACCAACAGGGCCATTCGGCAAAGCAATCATCGATGAAGATGGATTTGAGATATTCTAGTTGCCATACATTCTTGGATCAAATTGTTGAAAACATGCATTTTAAGTAATTGCAGAGGTTTGGGAGATATGTTACATCTGAGGTATCTCAAACCGACTCTGCTTCCTGCATTAGCTCCGTTGTGTTTGGGAGATATGTTACATCTGAGGTATCTCAAACGGCGGCTACTGCGGCCTGTTCTGCTGGAGCGTTTGGGAGATATGTTACATCTGAGGTATCTCAAACGTTTCTTCTTCTGATTTTGACATCGGTCGTGTTTGGGAGATATGTTACATCTGAGGTATCTCAAACTTCAGAATCAGGGCGAAAAGTGCTTTTATCGTTTGGGAGATATGTTACATCTGAGGTTTCTCAAACAGTCACGACAGGGAACCTCAACGATATGAGGTTTGAGAGATATGTTACATCTGAGGTATCTCAAACCAGCTGTTTGTTTCTGGTGTTGATGCTACGGTTTGGGAGATATGTTACATCTGAGGTATCTCAAACCGGCTCAGGTCCAGTTAGCGGGGACCGTCGGTTTGGGAGATATGTTACATCTGAGGTATCTCAAACAAGCTCTCCCGCGAGCAGTCTCTCGATGATGTTTGGGAGATATGTTACATCTGAGGTATCTCAAACCCAAGGTATCACCATACTCACCACAGGCGTGTTTGGGAGATATGTTACATCTGAGGTATCTCAAACGTATCAATGATGCGTAATGGTTTGACCGCTGTTTGGGAGATATGTTACATCTGAGGTATCTCAAACAAGAATAAATTTGGTCAGGTAATGCTTGCTGTTTGGGAGATATGTTACATCTGAGGTATCTCAAACTCTGTCCTTCATTGTCATGTTGTCAATTCTGTTTGGGAGATATGTTACATCTGAGGTATCTCAAACCGAAAGAACCATATAAAACACCATCACCGGGTTTGGGAGATATGTTACATCTGAGGTATCTCAAACTTTGACTATGTAGCTCGTGAAGGTGTCCTGGTTTGGGAGATATGTTACATCTGAGGTATCTCAAACTTTTTTCGGGCCATATTGCACTGACTTGATGTTTGGGAGATATGTTACATCTGAGGTATCTCAAACAAAAATATCATAAATTATCAAAAATTTCTTGTTTGGGAGATATGTTACATCTGAGGTATCTCAAACTAACGATTTTTCATTAAAGTCTTGCGAAAGGTTTGGGAGATATGTTACATCTGAGGTATCTCAAACACGGCTCAGGCCCAGTGAGCGGGGGCCATCGGTTTGGGAGATATGTTACATCTGAGGTATCTCAAACGCCTTCCTTGCTAACTTCGGTGATTACGTTGTTTGGGAGATATGTTACATCTGAGGTATCTCAAACGTGCCACAGCCTTCATAGATGGGCGAACATGTTTGGGAGATATGTTACATCTGAGGTATCTCAAACTTCGGCACCAAACTTGAGAATCTGAGCATTGTTTGGGAGATATGTTACATCTGAGGTATCTCAAACGGCCGACACAGAACACAGCGAGATCATTGCGTTTGGGAGATATGTTACATCTGAGGTATCTCAAACGTCTGTAGGTTTTAACCACCTTCGACACCAGTTTGGGAGATATGTTACATCTGAAGTATCTCAAACTGCATTGACTTGATATCAATATTGCCCGTTGTTTGGGAGGATATATTATATCTGAAGTCAAGAGTCTCTGTGCTTTAATCCTCAGTTGATGGATTGCATTGCAGATGTTACAGCATCAGCGAGGTTAGGAGCCACTTGGTGCCGCACAGCTTTCTTGGCCTGGTGGATTGCAGCTGCAGCATCATATGCTAGGGGCTTAACTTGCGTGGCTTTCATTCTCCCGCCTTCTCCTCCAGCTCGATCCATCTCTCTGTTTTTTCATCAAGGAGCCGCTTTGTCTCTTCGTATCTTCTTGTGCGCTCTGCGAGGGTGCCAAGCTCTGTTGTCTCGGCGGTTGAGAATGATGCTTCAAGTTCTCCTATAAGGTTTTCCAGTTTGCTGATCTCTTCTTCAAGTGCGTCTTTCTCCCTTTCTTCCTTGAATGTCAGTCCCTTGTATTCTCTTTGTGGTCTTTTCTGTTCCTTTTTCGGAGCATCTTCTTTTTGTACTACTATGTGTTCTTTTGCTTCTTTCCATTCGGAGTAGTTCCCTGGGAATAGGGTGATTCGCTGATCCTCAATAACGAATGTCATGTCAGTAGTCACATCCAGGAATGTCCTGTCATGTGATGAGATCACTGCACAGCCGGGGAAGGACACGATGTATTCCTCCAGCTTCTCCATTGTCTCTATATCCAGATCATTCGTAGGCTCATCGAATAGAAGGAAGTTCGGGTTGGAAAGGAGCCTTGTTATGAGGTAGAGCCTGCGTCTTTCTCCTCCTGAAAGCAGTGCTATCGGAGTGCGCTGCATCCTGACAGGGAAGCCGAAGAGTTCCAGAAAACGGGATGCTGAAACCTCCTCTCCACTGCCCATTATGACGCGCTCTCCTATATCCTCCGCGTATTCGATCACCGTCCTGCTGTCCTTGAGATCACGCCCAAGCTGGTCATAGTAGCCGAACACGGTATTCTGCCCTCTGTCAATCGCTCCGCTGTCAGGATCAATGTGTCCAGAGAGGATATCAAGGAGGGTGGATTTGCCTGTGCCATTGTCTCCGATCAGTGCAATCTTCTGTCCCTTCACGAATGAGAACGAGAAATCCGAGAAGAGTATGTGTCCATCATAGCTTTTCGAGATTCCCTCGATTTCCAGTATCTTCTTCCCGAGCCGTCTCTCCGCGCTCTGGAAATCACGAGGTGCTTCATCTCCCTTCCCGACCCGCTCTGAGAGCATGGCATTGATGCGGTCCTTGCGTCCCTTGTCCTTGCCGGTCCTTGCCTTTGGCCCACGCTTGAGCCATTCTAGCTCGCGTCGAAGTATTGTTTCCCTTCTGGCCTCGTGAACCTCATCCATCCTCAGCCTTTCTGCCTTCCTTTCAAGGTATGCGGAGAAGGATCCGGGATGGCGGTAGAAGCGGCTGCCATCGAGCTCCCATATCGTTGTGCAGCATTCGTTGAGGATATGCCTGTCGTGGGTGACTATGATGATGGCCGAGGACGATGCTTTTATCCAGGCTTCCAGGTATTCAATCGTTTTTATATCCAGATGGTTCGTGGGCTCATCAAGCAGGAGGATATCAGGCTCAAGCGCGATCGCGCGTGCAATCGCGGCCTTCTTCTGCTGTCCACCTGAAAGGGCGGACATCTCCTCATTGAGGCTGAATGTCTCCCCAAGCTCCGTCAGTATAGCTTCATAGCGTCGTTCGATATCCCAGAGATCCTCCTTCTCTATGATGGAGAATAGATGGGTGTATTCCTTCTCGTTCCCCGCCTCAAGCGCGGCTCTGTAGCTGCTGAGTATTCCGAGCTTCCTTGATTCCTGCTGATAAAGATAATCCCCTAGAGTCGTGCCTTCTGGATACGTGACTGTCTGCTCCAGAAGCACGATGTCCGCATCCTTCTTGAGTGAGACAGTACCCTCGTCTGCTGCAAGGTGTCCTGCAAGGCAGCGCAGGAATGTTGATTTCCCCGCTCCATTCCTTCCTACGATGCCTGCTTTCTCTCCTTCCTCCAGCGCGAGGGTTGTATTTTCGAAAAGCGGGGCATCCCTGAGTGTCTTGGATAGATTCTCTGCTGATAATACGACCACGTTGCGATTGTACAGACAATCCAGCGATTTTACAAAGGGATGATTACTGCTAGAATCCATGCCATGATCCGGGAACTATCCATCTCCGTCACTCCGAAGGAAGCCAGTGTTGATGCTTTGATTGCCACAGCTGCCGCTAGGAAACTGCGTGTGCCAGCTTCCAGCATCACATCTGTCAGGATCAGGCGCAGGAGCATCGATGCAAGGCGCAGGGAAGTGAGGATCAATCTATCGCTTTCTGTGTACATCGGAGAGGAACCGGGGCCTCTCTTTGTCCCTGTTTCCCTTCCTGGTGTCTCCCATGCAAAGCGCAGTGCCATTGTCGTAGGCTTCGGGCCTGCCGGTATATTCGCAGCCCTCACGCTGATCGAGAACGGCATACGCCCGATAGTCCTCGAAAGAGGCCGAAGCGTCCATGAGCGTATGAAGGACACTGCAAAGCTCTCGCGTGAAGGCAGACTCGATCCAGAATCGAATTATGCCTTCGGAGAAGGGGGAGCTGGGGCATTTTCCGATGGAAAGCTCTACACGCGCTCCTCAAAGCGAGGAGATACTGGCAGGATCCTCCGCCTTCTCGTGCAGTTCGGAGCCGATCCCTCGATACTCTCGGATTCACATCCTCATATCGGGTCGGACAGGCTTCCGTACATCATTGGGAATATCCGCACCGCCATCATTTCCGCAGGAGGCGAAGTGCATTTCTGCAAACGTGTATCACGTCTCCAGAAAAAAGGAGATGAAACCTGCGGCGTCGTCTGCACAGATGGAAGCGAGTATGCAGGGCCTGTGATACTTGCAACAGGCCACAGCGCGAAGGATATCTACTATTCGCTCAATGACTCAGGCTATGTGCTTGAGGCAAAGAGCACTGCAGCCGGTGTCCGCGTGGAGCATCCACAGCATCTGATTGATTCAATGCAGTACCACAGCAAAGAAGGAAGAGGGCCATATCTACCAGCTGCTTCATACTCATTCGTAGCTCAGATAGGGGGAAGAGGCGTCTATTCCTTCTGCATGTGCCCCGGTGGGGTCATCGTTCCTGCCGCTTCCGAAGAAGGATATCTTGCTGTCAACGGCATGTCTCCCGCAAGCCGCAGCACACGCTGGGCAAACAGCGGGATCATCGTTGAGCTGAGGAAGGAGGAGCTTGAGGCGGATGATCCATTCGCGATGCTCAGGCTTATCGAGGATATTGAGAGGAGGTGCTATCATCCGGGGTTCGCAGCACCGGCAGAGCGGCTTGACGAGTTCGTGAAAGGCAGTTCATCGGGCTCCCTCCTGCGTTCCAGTTATCCTCGGCCGCTTGTTCCTGTCCATATGGATGAAGTGCTTCCTCCTCTTGTCGCATCATCTCTGCGTGAGGGCTTCATGGCCTTCGATAGGATGGCTGGCGGACGTTTCATAACCGATGAGGCACTCCTTATCGCACCAGAGACAAGGACCTCATCACCGGTGCGGATCCCGCGGGACAGCACGATGAAGCAGGGCAGGGGGCTCTACCCTGCAGGAGAAGGCGCGGGCTACGCTGGCGGCATTGTTTCCGCGGCAGTTGATGGAAGCGAGGCGGCACTGCGTCTTGGAGGGGATTACTGTGGTTAATGGAAAGGAGATCAGGGAGGGAATCCATGATGGCTTCCCGATATTCCTGGGATACTTCACGACTGCGCTGGCTTTCGGACTCCTGACACGTACAAGCGGATTCCTCTTTGTGGAAGGAGTGCTTACAAGCATGATCACATTCGCAGGATCAGGACAGTTCCTGATGATGAATCTCTACAATGCCGGCTCATTCCTTGCCAGTATCATCGTCTCTGTGTTCTTCATAAACAGCCGTTATATCTTCATGGCATCGTCCCTGTCACAGCGCCTTGCGGATCCCTCCTCGATCGCAGGACGATTGATGTGTGGCTTCGGCACTGTTGATGAGGTGTTCACAGTCGCATCATTCAAGGGCCGTAAGCTCTCATACAGCTATATGGCAGGTCTGATCTTCACTTCATACGTAGGCTGGGTCAGCGGAACAGCGATAGGGTATCTGGGAGGCACATTCCTTCCCGCTGTAGTGCAGAAGGCCGCTGTCATCACAGTATATGCGATGTTCGCATCGCTCCTTGGCTCTGAAACACGCCGTGGAATCAAGGCATTCCTCGTCGCATCTGTTTCCGCGCTTCTGAATTCCCTGCTGATCCTTGTCCTGGGCCTTTCTACAGGTCTTTCGTTCCTTATCTCGATGATAATCGCTACAGTATTCGGCGCATTGCTTTATACAGATGAGGAGGCCGGACTTGAATAAGATAATCCTGATCGTTTCATGTGCTTTTGTGACGCTGCTTCCTCGCATCGTGCCATATTTCGCGTCATCTGCATTGTCCAGACTGCCACGCTTCCTTAGGAAATGCATGGTGCTTCTTCCCGTTGCGGCACTCGGGGCTCTCATTTTCCCTCTCGCTCTGACTGACTTCGGCTCGATGTGGTACGCAGGACTGGCAGGAGTGGCCGTGGCTTTCGCAGTATCTCTTTTCAGAGGGCCGATGATCCTCTCCATCATCCTGGCACTCCTTTCAACAGCGGGGATGCTTCTCGCATTCCCCGCGTGAGGTCTTTTCCTGCTTATTGACCACGTAGCATCGGTGTACAATACAGCCATGAGGATTCTGGTTATCAACCCTGGTTCGACATCGACGAAGGTCAGTGTCTTTGATGATGAGCAGGAGGTATTCACGGAGAGCGTATTCCATGATGCCCCTGTACTTCTGCAGTATCAGACGACGGATGATCAGCTGCTGTTCCGCACTGATGTGGTACTGGGCCTTCTTGGAAAGCATGGTGTGGATATCCGCAGCATCGATGTATTCGTCGGAAGAGGGGGATGCGCCTATTCACAGCCATCCGGTGTCATGGTTATCGATGAGCATCTCTATGAGGATACCCGCCTTGATAAAGGCGGAAGCGATCACCCCGCGAAGCTCGGCGTCATGATGGCCTATTGCTTCGGAACGGAATACGGAAAGCCGATGTTCACCCTTGATCCGACCAATGTCGATGAATTCGAGGACGAAGCGCGAATTACAGGCCTCAAGGGTGTCTACAGGCGTGCCCAATCCCATGTTCTCAATCAGAAAGGCATTGCCAGGAAGCACGCGGAGAGCCTTGGGCGGCGTTATGAGGACTGCCGCTTCATTGTCTGCCATATCGATGGTGGAATCACAGTCGCGGCGCATCGTGATGGCCGGATGATCGATGGAACCGAAGGCGCCGGAGGCGATGGGCCGTTTACTCCAACGCGCCTTGGAAGCATTCCCCTGATGGAGACAGCCCGCTTCCTGGAAAAGCACAAGCCTGCGGAACTGGAGGCCATGTGCTCGCGATCAGGGGGATTCGTCAGTCACTTCGGCACTTCGGATGCAGATGCAGTGCACAGGATGGTGGAGGCGGGGGATGAGCATGCCTCCATTGTCTGGAGGACGATGATCTACCAGACAGCGAAGTCAATCGGTGCGATGGCCGTGGTTCTGGAGGGGGAGGTTGATGCAATACTCCTCACCGGAGGTCTTGTCCGCTTTGGGGATATCGTTTCGGGAATAGAAAGAAGATGCAGCTGGATCGCTCCTGTATCTGTCTATCCGGGGGAAGTCGAGCAGGAGGCGCTTGCACTTGGTGCCCTGCGTGTCATGCGTGGGGAGGAGACTGCATCTGAATATACGGGCCGTCCTGTTTTCAGTGGATTTCCCTGGGATGATTGACGCTGTGTTCCAGTGGGCAATGTAGGGGCAAGGCCCTTTCTGAACCTTGCCCCTGTTTGTCCGTCACCACCAGCTCTTCCACGAGCCTCCAAGGCGTACAAGGGCTTCCATCCAGTAGTAATCGCCCCAGCTGACGCATTCGTCGACACCATACTCCGTGCATGTGTTGTATGGGCTCTTCTTTGAATACGTTCCATGCTTCACAAGGCCGTTGATGCCGCTTTCATCCTTTCCTGTCATGCAGCTGTCATAGACGGCCTTCATCAGCTTCTTCGCATCGCTGCGGTATTTCCTTGCCTTCTCGTACTCCTGCATCTTCTCATAGGAATCAGCAGCATCCAGGAAGCCGCACGCGACGATTGAGGCAGATGAGGAATCCCTCGGTTCATCTCCCTCTGTGAAGATCAGATCCCAGTAGGGGATCATGTCCTCAGGAAGCCGCGACATGAAGTATTCCGAGACGTGCTCAAAGAGATCAAGGTATTCCTTTCTCCCTGTATGCCTGTAGGCAAGGGCAAGACCGTAGACACCCCATGCCTGACCACGTGCCCATGAGGAATCCGCGCGGTACCCCTGGCATGTCTCTCCCCTGAGAGGCGCTCCTGTTCTCTTATCCATGAAGAATGTGTGGTAGCTGGAGTAGTCACTGCGGAAGGAGTTCGCCACGCAGGTCTCCGTATGCCTTATTGCGATATCCCGGTAGATCTGCTTCCCTGTCTCCTTCTCTGCCCAGTAGAGCAGGGGAAGATTCAGCAGACAGTCGATGATGTACCTGTAGTTGTCCTCAGCGCCCATCTCTCCCCAAGCCTGGATGAAGCTCCCTTTCTCCTGGAAGCGGGAGACAAGGTTGTCAGCAGCAAGGAGAGCGGCTTCACGTGCATGTGCATCCCCTTTGATCTGCCATGCGGCAACGCATGATGGCGTATAGAGGAATCCCATATCGTGATGATCCACAGCGATATGCTTCCTGATACGTTCACGGAAGCTCTCCACTGCGATCAATGAGGCATGGGCAAGCGTCTCATCCCCGCTGCAGAGATAGCCGAGCCAGAGCTCTCCCGTCCAGAAGCCAGTTGTCCATTCGGTATTCCCTATGGCTTTGTAGATACCATCCGTGGTGCTTGTATCCTGGCAGCTGTATGTGTATTCGGGTAGATTGCGCCTGATGATGCAGAGCGCGTTGTCTATGGCATCAAGCCGTTCCTTCTCACTGATTTCCCTTATCATCGAATCCTCCTTCAGTATCTTATGACCTTTGTATTTTCGTCATTCTTCCGTATGAACACCCTTCCATAAGCCTCTGCATTTCCCGCGCCGAGCAGGAAGCCTCCAGCTGGATACTCATTCGTCACTATGCCGATGGAATATCTGTCAGGACCATCATCTATGATGATTCCTTCTGAGATGGACGATGGCACATCCAGACCGCTCTGCACCTTCCTGACACCGCAGTGTGAACAGGAGAACGGAGCATCGCCGATGGCGATGAGCGTAACAAGGCAGCTGCGGCGTGTGATCCTGGCCTTTGCCGTCAGAAGGGGAGCGCTGAGCATCTCGTTGTATCGTTTTGACATCCCTGATCCTTCAATCCCGGTCGTCATGCCTTCCGACAGCTGCATCCAGATGGTGCTTCCGTCTTTCTCCGCCCTGACAAGGCTTCCATCTTTCCTGATAGAAGTTCCTTCATCGAAATGGAAGAGAAGTTCTGCATCGGTGGGCTCTGCTGCCCTTATATCATCGGCGATGATGATGAAGCGATCCCTGATCGTCAGTATCGAGCGTGTGATGAACGCCCCATCCTCTGCATAGCCGAAATGCGAGGCCCTGAGATAGCGGTAATCGCCATCGATCACGGCATCGCTGAAAAGCGGCTCTGCAAAGTCAGAGACACCCCAGCTGTCCTCCATCACCGATGGCTCCTTTCCTCCAAGGATGATGGTGTTGTGGCCGTAAGCGCCTTTCAGCGCTCTCCTCTCAGGTGTATCGACATATGTGTACCTGCCAGTGTCTGTCAGGATTGCCACACCGCGGTGGTACAGATCGAAGTGGAGCTGGTCGAAGTGCCCGTGTCCACTGCCGATGAGCCCCGCGTGGAAGCGCAGTGAGGTGTCATCGGAAAGAGATAGGAATGCGTTTCCACTGTCCTTCATGTAGAAGGAACGCTGCTTCGGCTCCTTCGGTTCCGGAAGCACTGTGTCCACATCGTGGGATAGCCAGAAGGATGCGTCGATGCCACCCTGTGCATAGTATGAGAGCTCCGGATCGCTGAACACGACAGCGGCGGAGGCAATCATATCCCGCATGTCTATCTCATCGCTGTCGCCGAAGAGATAGCATTTCCCATCCGGCCTGAGCGAGTGCGCAAGACCAAGGGCGAGAAGATGGGTGTTCCTGATCAGGTCCTCCGGCAGCTTTATGCCGTTGTTCCCAGCCACGAGGACTGTGTCCATCGCTGCATGGAGGACTTCCGCCTGATACATGCTGCTCTGCTCCCAGTGCATTCCATCAGGAAGCGTCTGGAAGCGCATTTCCTCGTCAAGCCGCTCAATGGCGGTTTCCATCGATTCTGTGTCCCCGGTGAAGAGGGAGGCGAGGAAGAGTCCATGATCCTGGAGCACGCCCCAGTTCGAGATGCGGTGGAAGTCGTTATGAGATCTCAGAAGGTATGAGACGTGCTCTTTCAGGAAGGAGGAGAAATCATCGAGGATCGCCTGGTCAGGCTCCATTCCCGCTGCTTCCAGTATCTCAAGACTGCGTATATAGTTCTCTATCCTGATCCCGCACTCAAGCGAGCGCCAGGAGAGCTTCTCTGTCTTTCCCGAGAGTTTTGAGCGCGTGTAGAAGTCCTCGAAGAGGCGGATCCAGTTGTCCCTGTATGCTGCATCCCCTGTGATAGCTGCGGCAAGGGCGTTGTTGAGGAGGAACGTGTGCCTGTTGAAGGCGAAGCACCATTCAGGATCCCCGAAGGGTACATGGTCCCAATCGATGCTTTCAAACACAACGGGGACCGTGCAGCGTTCCATCTCATATTTTTCCTTGAAGATGAATGTGTTTGATCTGCTGAGATCAGCAATCTCGATCACATGGGCGCACCAGGAGGGATCCTCCTGGCAGCGCCTGATGCTCTCAAGCGGGTGTCTGAGATAGAAATGCATATCACCCCTTCAGGCCGCTTGATGCGATGCCTTCGACGAAGAAGCGCTGGAATGCGAGGAATACGACGAGAACAGGCAGGATCGCCATGACGCTGGTCGCCATGATCAGTCCATACTCTGCGGAGTATTGCCCTATGAACATCCTTATTCCAAGCTGTATCGTCTTTGTCCTCTCGCTGTTGAAGTAGATCATCGGTCCCATGTAGTCGTTCCATACGGTGACGAAGCTCATGATGGTGAGTGTCGCCATGGCAGGCTTTGTCAGCGGAAGCACGATGCGTGCGAATGTGCTGTATTCCGAGAGGCCATCGATCCTTGCTGCCTCAAGAAGCTCGTTTGGAATCGAGATGTAGAACTGCCTCAGGAGGAATACGCCGAAAGCTGTGAAGCTCTGCAGGAGTATGATCGCGAGGTGGGTGTCTATCAGGTGCATCTTCTGCATCATGATGTACTGCGGGAGCATGTAGACCTGCCATGGAATCGCAATCGTCGCGATATAAGCCAGGAAGAGCCCGTTGCGTCCGGGGAAGCGGCACTTCGAGAAGCCATATGCTGCGAACGATGATGTCAGCAGCTGGATTATCGTGATGATCACGGAGAGCTTGAACGAGTTGAAGGTGAAGAGTGCTAGAGGTATCTTCTGCCAGATCGTCACGTAGTTCTCCCAGTGGAAGGTCTCGGGGATCCATCTGATAGGGAAGGTGAATACTTCTGTCGAGAGCTTGAATGATGCGGAGAGCATCCAGACAAGCGGCAGAAGGGTTATTATCGTCAGGGCGGCGAGCATGATATAGATAAGCGCCGTCTTTACTGGGGATCTTTTTTCAATCATCATACTGCTATCCCTCCATCAAAGATAATCGGTGAACTTCTTCTCACCGCGGAACTGGATGACAGTGACGGCGAGGACGATGACGAAGAGCACGACGGAAGCCGCTGCGGAACTGCCGTAGTTCCAGTATTTGAATGTCTGGTCATAGATGTAGTTAGCGAGGAGCGTTGTGCTGATGCCAGGCCCGCCTTCTGTCAGCGCGAAGATCAGGTCAAAGCTCTTGAAGCTGTTGATCGTAAGCATGATGAATACGAAGAACGTGCTTGGGGTGAGCATCGGCAGTGTAATGCGGAAGAAGCGCTGAGGGCCTGTTGCTCCATCAAGGGTTGCCGCTTCATAAAGCTGCACCGGTATATCCTGCAGTCCTGCGAGATAGATGAGCATGTAGTATCCCATGAATTTCCATATCGAGACGATGATGACGCCCCAGATCGCCCAGTCAGTTGAAGCGAACCATCCCGGCGGATTGCTGATGCCGATGCCGCGGAGGAAGCTGTTGATTGGTCCGTAGCTCTGCTCGAAAAGCTGTTTCCATACTGCTCCGATGGCAATCATGGAGGCTACATATGGGAAGAAGATAGCGGCCCTGAATGCATCGCGGCCAGCGATCTTCTTGTTGAGCGCGCATGCAAGCCCAAGGGAGGCGAGCAGGGTCAGGACAACGGAGAATACGACGTACAGCAGGGTCTTCCAGAATGCGGAAGAGAATCTGTAGTCGGTGAATATCGTTTCAAAGTTCCTCAGCCCGACGAATTCCATCGCTGTGAACCCATCCCACTTCATCACGGAAAGCACGAGCGTGAATACGACTGGAATGAGGATGAAGATGGCGAATCCCAGGAAGTTCGGCAGGATGAAGGTGTAGCCGATGAGGGCATTCTTTCGCTTCAGTGATGAAGCCTTCCGCTCGGAGAGAGTCTTGTTCCCTGGTTTCTTCATTCTCTCTGCGAGGGGCATCCTTTTTGTCATGTCCTTTCTCCTTTTTTTCTGTCTTTAAGGGAAAAAAGGGCTGCACTAAGCAGCCCTTCCTGATGTTTTACAGGCTCAGTTGCCCATGATCCTTGCGTAGTTCGCGTTCATGTTGGCGATGCCTTCGTCAACAGTCTGCTCTCCAAGGAGGATCAGCTGATGCTCAGCAAGCAGCATCTGGTCGATCTCGGTGACATGGTCCATAGCAGGGCGGTCAGGCGAGATGTGTGCGGCATAGAGACCTTCCATGACGCCTTCCGGCATGCCCTCGACAGCTGCGAATGTCTCAAGGTAGCCCTCTCCTGAGAGTGCAGGGACCTGACCGTTCTCAGCCATGATCTGAGCGCCTTCCGGACCGCTGAGGAACTCAACGAACTTCCATGCGGCATCCTTGTTCTTCGATGCATTGTTGATGCAGATCGGTGTCGTTGCTCCGACTGTGTATCCTGCAGGAACATCCTCAGCATGAGGAACGACTGCAACGCCCCAGTTGACATCGCTCTCGCCGGAGAGGTTGCGGGAAATCATCGTGTTGATCAGCCAGCTGCCCATAGGAAGCATAGCAACCTGTCCCTGTGCGAAGATATCGGTGTAGGAGAGGCCGGATGCCTGGATCTGTGCAAATGACATCGCTGTGCCGGCTTCCTGCATCCTCAGGACCATCTCGTAGTATGGCTTGAAGAAGGAATACTCGCCATCCATGATGGTATGCTTTCCATCCTGGACACCCCAGTTCTGGACACATGCGTTCCAGCTGTGGAAGTAAGCGCCATACTTCTTCGTTGCGCCTTCGCCCATCGTGACCTGGGCTGCGAGATCCTCGAACTCTGCCCATGTCATGTCATTGCTTGGGTATGCGACTCCTGCCGCATCGAAGATGTCCTTGTTGTAGAAGAGGACATACTGGTCAGTCCTGACAGGCATTCCATATGTGTTGCCGTCGAAGATGAAGTTGGCATCAGTTCCGTTGTATGCTGCCATGTCGGTGCCGGATGCCTCGATGTACGGAGTGAGGTTGGCAAGCTGTCCCCTGTCAAAGAATGTCTTTGTCTTGTCAGCTTCCTTCACGAGGAAGAGATCGACATCTGAACCGCCATTGAGCTGTGTGTTGAGCTTTGTGACATAGTCAGCTGCCGGCGTATCCTGGACTTCGATCTTTATGTCAGGATTGGCTGCCTGGAACTCCTCGATAGCCTTCGAGAGATATACGTTCTGGGCATAATCCCATACTGCGAAAGTCAGTGTGGTCGTTCCATCAGAAGAAGTGCTTTCCTGGCTTCCGCCAGCGAATGCACCAGTGATGGCTGTGAGCGCAATAAGAAGGATAGCAATAGCTTTTCTCATCTTCATTCTCCTTTTTTACCATGATTTCTGGTTACATAAGGATTAGAACATCGGTTTCGGCTGATTGGAATGCGGAAAAATGACGTGTTGTTGCAATTTTTTCATCAATTAGGTCTGATGATTTGCAATATTTTTACCTTTTTGGCATGAATCAGGTTAAGATTCTGCTAAATGAGGTGGGAGATGCGGATGAGGCTCAGAACAAGGATAATCATATCTGTCCTGATCTGCTTCATCGCAGTCTGGCTTCCTTCTGTGATCATACTGTTCTCATACATGAATAAAGAGGTCTACAGGCTTTCCCGCGATGCGGTGAGCAGTCAGATGGAGAGCGCTGTATCAAGCGTCAACGATGAGCTTTTCGCCATCATAGATGCCGTGGCATGGATAAGCGATGAGAAGAGCGTGTCGGATGCCTTCGCGTTCAGCAGCCTTGATGACAGAGGTGCAGCGGTAGCGGTCTTTGAGGCGCAGCAGCGTATTGCCGCATATATGGCCGCCTCTCCCGCTAGTGAGCATCTGAACAAGATCGTACTGTTCAGTCCGGGGAAGGATATCTCATTTGAATTCGTCAGGTGGAGGAGCGGCACCCTCTATGATGCGGATGCGATCATTGCCTCCGAATCATTCCGGAACCTGTCATTCCCCGAAGGTGTGGTTGTATCGATGATGTTCGGCAGGACGATCAATGATCCATCTGAGATGGCGATCATCGCCTATGGCCGTGTCAGGAATACCGAAGCCTATATATATGCAGAGATCTCTGCGGATATCCTGAGCCCTATCATCGAGGCGTATCCAGGATATGCATATGCTGTGTCGGAGAGCGGGTCCTATCCAGAGGAGGTTCCTTCCTCCTTCCTGAACAGCTCTTCGTATGCAGTCTCCTCCTACGGTCTTGCTATGCCGGGCGCTGAGGTCCTTCACTTCCAGGAACGCATGCCGCTGAGCCTGATGTCCTCTTCCGGTCTTGCGGTGCTCCTTGTTGTCTCTGCTGCCTCGATTCTTCTCTTCATACTTCTGTCCTTCCTGCTGTCACGCTATCTCACACGGGTGTCGTCGCGTCTTGTCAGGCATATTGAATATCTCATGGACACGAAGGACTTCGGCTATGTCGACAAGACGATGGAGAAGGGGGACGAGGAGATTGCCTCCATCGCGCATGCCGTCAATGCGATGAGCATCTCGATATCGGAGCTATTGAAGCGCAATGAGGCTCTTTTCGAGGATAAGAAGCGAATGGAGATCGATATGCTTCAGATGCAGGTCAATCCGCATTTCCTCTATAACACGCTTGAATCGATGCATTATCTTGCGGAGGTGCAGCGTAATGAGGGGATCGCCCGCATGAGCCGTGGCCTTTCAACGCTTCTCAGGAACATGGCAAAGGGAAGCAGCGATCAGATCACGCTTGCAGAGGAGCTATCGCTTCTCGGGGACTATGACAGCATACAGCAGGTGAGGTACATGGGCATGTATGAGATTGAATACGATGTGCCTGACGACCTGATGGGATTCCTCATCCAGAAGTTCACGCTGCAGCCGCTGGTGGAGAATGCGATCTTCCATGGCATAGAGCCATCAGGCCGCTGCGGCACGATAAGGATCAGCGCGGTCAAGGAGGGGGATGTCCTCTGCATTTCAGTCTGCGATGATGGCGTTGGCATGGATGCAGATGGTCTTGTGCACATACTCGATGTGAGGGAGCACTCGAAAACCGATATGACCGGCGTCGGCCTGAGGAACATCAACGAGCGCATCAAGCTGGTCTATGGCAGGGAATATGGCCTGTCATTTGAATCTGAGAAAGGCAGGTACATGAAGGTGACTGTCAGGATAAAGGCGGTGAAGGGTGGCGTATAGGGTCCTTATTGCTGATGATGAGCCGATAATCCTCTCCGGAATACGGCATCTGATCCAATGGGAGGAAGCGGATGCCCAGATTGTCGCTGCGGCCGCAAACGGCCAGGAGGCATACAGCCTGATCGAGTCAGAGCATCCGGATATAGTGATCACCGATATCCGCATGCCGGTCATCGATGGGCTGGCACTTGCAGGAAGATGCAGCGAGGAGCACCCTGATATCGTTTTCATCATACTTACAAGCCTTGCGGAGTTCTCCCTTGCGAAGGAGGCAATCGGCTACGGCATCTCTGATTACCTCCTGAAAACCGAGCTCGACAGCGGAAAGCTGATGGACGCACTGCTGAAGGCAGAGGAGGAATGCAGGAGGCGGAGAGAGGGCATGATGAGATCCTCCCCGGATCCTGAGAACCGGACGGCGGCTATCCTGTCAAGCCTTATGATCATGAGGGATGTGACGCCTGAGACGCGCTCCTACCTCTCAGAGCATGGGCTGCTGGGTGATTCAGCTATAATCGCAGCGGCATTCGCATTCCCGTCTCCCAGCCTGGAGAAGCAATGGTCTGCCGAGGATTACGCGAAGCTGCATGACTGGGAGAAGGACATCGTGGAGAAGATACTCTCCTCTTCGTTCGCCTCATTCTGGCCTGTTGTTCCTGTTGCGGGGAAGGCCGGAACGCTGATCTACTTCGTCAAGGGGATTGCGGATGAGACATGGCGGTCAGTCGTCTCCCGGCTTGAAAGCCGCATCGCTTCCGCATCATCGATGGTGACAGGTCTCGAGCCGCGGCTCATGGCAAGCGATGTCATACGGGAACGCGATGATCTGAGGACAGTGAGGGCTGGGATAGAGCAGAGCCTTATGGGATTCTATCTTGATAAGGAAGGAAGCCTTTCCCCATCTCCTCTTGATGTCGATACCGTATTCCCGCGCCTTGAGAGCGCGATCTCCGAGAAGGAGAGCGTCGGATGCCGTGCATGCTTTTCGCTGCTGAGGCGGGCTGTTGAGGATACGGATCATAGCCTCGGGCAGTTCTCATTCCTTGTTGCCGCACTGCGTTCAGCGATTTCCAGCGGGCTCTCATCCATTGGTCTCCAGAATGATGGATCGGTGATCGAGGCTTTCAGCGCTGTGGATTACATAATGAAGCGAAGCGAGGCTCTTTCCTTCCTTGATGATGTCCAGAACAGCCTCCTGTCGCTTCTTGGGCTCCGAGGGGGCCCGGGTGGCAACGTCGCCGATAAGGCCCGCGAATATGTCCTTGCCCACATCAATGAGAGGATTTCATTGGGGGATGTCGCTGATTACGCATGCGTCTCCCCTGGCTATATGTCGAAGAGCTTCAAGCGTATCATGGGTGTCAGCCTTGTTGACTACATCAGCACGATGAAGATCGCGAGGGCGAAGGAGATGATGGAGGAGTCCCGCTCTGAGCGTATTGCGGATATCGCTCTGGCGCTTGGATTCAGCAATATCTATTACTTCTCCAAGGTGTTCCGCAAAGTGGAGGGTATGACGCCATCTGAGTATATGAGGAGGATCCAGGATCGATGAATGGTACGGCAGGCGCAATGGATCTCACGAAAGGGCCGATCAGGAAGAACCTGATCCTTTTCGCAATCCCCCTTATGCTCTCGAATCTCTTCCAGCAGCTCTACAATGCCGCAGATTCAGTCATCGTCGGCAATTTCGTCGGAGCGGCAGCCCTTGCAGCAGTTTCATCATCTACCCCTTTGATAAACATGATGGTCGGGTTCTTCAATGGCATGGCAATCGGTGCCGGTGTTGTCATCGCCCGCTATTTCGGTGCCGGTGACATGAAGAACCTCAGAACGGCGATCCATACAGATATCGCGTTCGGAATCATCTGCGGCATCGTACTGATAGTGGTCGGAACTGTATTCACTCCGATCATACTTGAGTGGATGCAGACACCAGAGGACATCATGCCGGAGAGCGTTGAGTATTTCCGTATCTATTCGCTCGGTATCCTCTTCTCTGTCCTGTACAACATCATGATGGGCATCATGAATGCCATCGGCGACAGTCGGCATCCGCTCTATTACCTCATTATCTCATCCATCGTGAACATCTTCCTTGACCTCTTCCTCGTTGGCGTTATCGGCCTTGGGGTCGGAGCTGCGGCATTTGCAACGATCATGTCGCAGGCTGTCAGCTCACTGCTGTGCCTGAGGCGCCTTATGAAGAGCAACGCTCCATACAGGGTGAGGCTGCGGGAGATCAGAATCAATCCGATCATGCTCCGCCATATCATCGCCTTCGGGCTTCCATCCGGGGTCCAGAGCTCTGTCATAAACTTCGCGAACATCATCGTGCAGACAAATATCAACACATTCGCCTCAGCTGCTGTCGCCGGCAGTGGCTCGTATTCCAAGATAGAAGGCTTTGCATTCCTCCCGATCACCAGCTTCTCCCTGAGCCTGACGACGTTTGTCGGGCAGAACCTCGGTGCCAGGGAGTATGACAGGGTCAGGGAAGGCGCCCGGTTCGGCATCATATGCTCAGTCATCCTCGCAGAGTGCATCGGGCTTCTTATCTTCCTTCTGTCCCCGGTCCTCGTGTCGCTTTTCAATGCCACTCCGGAGGTTGTCGCGTTCGGTGTCAGGCAGGCGCGTATCGAAGCGCTTTTCTACTGCTGCCTGGCGCTCTCGCATTGCATTGCCGGTGTGCTCCGTGGAACTGGAAAGGCGACGGTGCCGATGTTCATCATGCTCGGTGTATGGTGCATATTCCGCGTCTCATACATATCGATCGTGCTGCTCTTCGTCCACAGGATCGAAGTCGTCTATTCGGCGTATCCGATCACATGGACGATTTCCGCAGTCATATTCATCATCTACCTGATGAAGGCTGATTGGCTTCATGCACTCGACAGGCATCGGAGCTGATCTCTCTCATCAGCCTTTAATGTTCGGGTAGTATCATTGCTCTAGGAGGAACAGGGATGCGTGTGCTAATCGCGGAGGATGAGAAGGAGCTGTGCCGGGTTATCGAGAAGCGCCTGGAGGATGAATCATACGCTGTCGATGCCGTCAATGACGGCAGAAGCGCGCTCGAATACCTTCTCTCCGGTTCCTATGATATCGTGATACTTGATGTCATGATGCCAGGTCTTGATGGATTCGAGGTCCTCTCCAGATACCGGGCGGAAGGAGGGAAGGCGCCCGTGCTCTTCCTTACCGCGCGCGATGCGGTCTCCGATCGTGTCCGTGGCCTTGATTCCGGTGCCGATGACTACCTTGTAAAGCCTTTTTCCTTCCAGGAACTGCTCGCCAGGATCCGCGTGCTGCTCCGCAGAGGAGGCGGGAACGGTGCTTCCGCAGTGCTCAGGGTACAGGATCTTGTCCTGGATCCGGC
Source organism: uncultured Spirochaetaceae bacterium (assembly GCA_944392985.1). Lineage (GTDB taxonomy): Bacteria > Spirochaetota > Spirochaetia > Sphaerochaetales > Sphaerochaetaceae > Ornithospirochaeta. Next base: position 25,122 of record CALXYL010000015.1, read on the forward strand.
ATCCCACAGCGTTTCCCGCGCCGGTCGCAGCATCGATCTCAGCGCAAAGGAGTACGCGATACTTGAATGCCTGATGAGAAACAAGGGGATGGTGCTCAGCAGGGAGAGCATAAGGGAGCACATCTGGTCATGGGACTATGATGGGGAATCGAATGTCGTCGATGTGTATATCCGGTATCTTAGAAGGAAGATCGATGATGATTCCAGCGTGAAGCTGATACAGACAGTCCGCGGCTCAGGATACATGATCAAGGAGTGATGAGTGACAATCAAGAAGCGCATAGTCATCTGGTACACGATATGGATGGCACTCCTCGTTGTCATTGCCTCCGCAGTGCTCCTTTCAGGAAGCGGGGCGCTGATACGCCGTGAGGCGATCGCGGAGATGGAGGAGACGGTGCATGATGCCGCTGAGGATATACGTATCCGCGCCGGTCACCTTGTTTTCGATGATGATATCGATTTCTTCGATGATGGCGTTTATTTCTCCATCTGGCAGGATGGGACAGTTATCGACGGTCGTGTGCCTGACACGATTGGCACATTCCCTCCATCATCTGGCGGGGTGAGCAGCGTTGATGGGGAGGAAGGTCTCTGGTACTGCTTTGATCTGCTTCTGGGGGAGGGGTATGCGCTCCGTGGGGCAGTACGAGCATATGATATGGGTGCGGTTGCCTCATCGCTCCAGCTTCTCGTCCTTCTCCTTCTTCCTCTTCTTGTCGTGCTTGCCGCATTTGGAGGCTATTTCATCGTCAGGAAGGCATTCCAGAGCGCAGACCGTGTGATTGAATCTGCCGGAGAGATCGCCGTAAGCGATGATATGTCAAAGCGGATCGCGCTCAGCGGGGGAGATGATGAGATCCATCGCATGGCAGCTTCCTTTGACCTGGTCCTTGACAGGATTGAGGAGGCATTCGAGAAGGAACGGCAGTTCACATCTGACGCATCCCATGAACTGAGGACGCCTATCTCCGTGATTCTTGCTGAAGCTGAGTATGCTGAGCGTCATGTGGGTGAGGATGAGAAGATACGGGAGTCCCTTGGTGTCATTGCCCGGCAGGCAGGGAAGATGTCCCGCCTTGTTGCAGAGCTTCTGATGATTGCACGTTCCGATAAGGGCACGCTGAAGATGGTCCCTGAGCGCTTTGATCTTTGTGAGCTTGTCTCAGTCGTGCTCTCGACGCTCGAGGAGGAAGCAGGGGAGCGCGGCATCGCGCTATCTGTGAAAGGGCCTGAGCATATGTGGGTGGAGGCTGACCAGGATATGATCACCAGGGTCATGATCAATTTCGTCTCGAATGCCATTGCATATGGCCGCAGCGGCGGCTGGGTGATTGTCCGTCTTTCCCTTTCTGAAGGAGATGCAGTCATCTCTGTCGAGGATAATGGCATCGGGATAGGCCGTGAGCATCTTGGGCGCATCTGGGATAGGTTCTACCAGGTGGATCCTTCCAGAAGCTCTGGTCGATCAGGGGCGGGGCTTGGGCTATCCATCGTCGAAGGGATTGCGAAAGCACATGGTGGCAGTGTCTCTGCAGAAAGCGAGGAAGGGCAGGGAAGCACCTTCACATTCCGATTCCCAGCAGAAAGGCCGGGGTGATCCCGGCCCGGTCAGGAGCGTTTCCTCTCTGCTATATCAATGCTTCTGCCGCCTCCTTCAGCGCCTCCAGCGCTGCTTCATCCGGCGCTTCGTTTGCGATGACCGGTTCTGCGGCAAGGACTGCGCCGGCAGCCTTGCATCGGTCCTCCCAAGTGCGCATCCACTCCCCATCACCCCATCCGTAGGAGCCGAAGAGCATGATTCTCCTGCCTGAGAGCCTGCTTTCGATTGATGCGAACATCGGTTCATAGATGTCCTCCTCCAGCACCTCTGCCCCCATCGCAGGGCAGCCGAAAGCGAAGGCATCAAAGGCATCCATGTCAGCTGGTGAGAAAACTGCGGGATCAATCACCGTGGTCTCCGCTTTTCCGCTCAGCGCTTCCTGTACGGCCTCTGCCATTCTCTCGGTGTTGCCTGTCGATGAATAGTAGACGAGTGCGATCTTCTTCATATATCCTCCTCAGGCTGTAACGCACAGCCTTTCTATGCTGATTCCTTTCCTGAAGCAGCCTATATAAACTCTGCTGCATTCCATCCATCCGGCTTGGAGTTCCTCAGCTTCCTGCTTGTTTCCATAGACCTTCCACATGCCTGTGGCGATGGCGTTCCTTCCTCCGTTCTCAATGAATGCGGCGACGTCATCCAGCGGATAGCCAAGGAACACCCCGATCTCATGGGGAAACCCTTCCTCTGAGAACCGCATTGCAAGCTGGCTGAGCATCGAAGCCGTATCTCCCTGTCTGTATCCCCGCGCGGATAGGAAGGTTGCATTCCTCTCATTCCCAAGAACCTCGTTGAGCATCCTTTCCCGATAGACAAGAAGGAGGCGGCAGCGGCCTCTTTGCAGAAGCAGTGATGATACTCCCTTCATCCTGATGGACATGGGCAGCTCATCATCCCCCTCAAGATGGCAGAGCGAGATAAGCGATGCGGGCTTTACGCCGCCCAGAGTGGGGGATGCATGTGTGATCAGAAGCTCTTCGAGACTCATTTTCCCATCCTTTAGTTAGCAAACGCTAACCAATTCAATGATGAACATTCCCGGAACCAGAGAGAAGGACCAGTAGCTGGTTCCGGGCGTTCCTAGAAGGAGTATAGCACATTGGTTAGCCTTTGCTAACTACTTTTCCCTGCTTTCCTCTGAATCTTTTTCAGAGGTCGTCCTCTGGACTTGCATAGATGGTTGTGTCACCATCCGGGTGTGAAGGTTCTTGTTGGGATGTCAGGAGGTATTGATTCCTCCGTTGCTGCATATCTTCTGAAGGGGATGGGCTATGATGTCGAGGGCATCACGATGCTCATATGGAAGAAGGATTCGCCATATCCACAGCCCATGTCTGCAAACAGCTGCTACAGCCCTGATAAGACGAGGGATCTGGAGCGTATCAGGGAGATTTCGGAGAGGCTTGGGATACGCCACCATACTGTTGACTGCTCCGATCTCTTTGAGAGTGCGGTACTTGCGGATTTCAGGTCGGAATATATGAGCGGACGCACCCCTAATCCATGTATCTGGTGCAACCAGAAGGTGAAGTTCGGAGCGATGCTGGACTACGCCAGATCGAAGATTCCGTTTGATTTCTTCGCGACAGGGCATTATGCCCGCATCGGGCGCATGGCGGGTGGACGCTATGCCGTGATGATGGCAAGGGACAGGGCAAAGGATCAGAGCTATTTCCTCTCAAGGCTTTCCCAGACCCAGCTTTCAGAGGTGCTTTTCCCCCTTGGCGATATGCTCAAGAGCGAGGTGAGGGCAATCGATGAGGAACTTGGCTTCCATCCGAAAGGTGAGCCTGAAAGCCAGGATTTCTACGGCGGTGACTACTCTGATCTCCTAGGGGCCACCGATAGGGAAGGGGAGATCGTTTTCCCTGATGGCAGCGTGATCGGCCATCATCAGGGATACTGGCATTACACGATCGGACAGAGGCGGGGACTGGGCATTGCCTATAAGGAGCCTCTCTATGTCATCGCCATCGATGCAGTGTGCAACCGCGTCATCGTCGGGACGGAGGAATCGACTTTCAGCAATTCGATGATTGCCAGCGAGGCGGTATTCGGCGCTTCGGATGATTTCATTCCCGGCAGGCTCTATGATGTGAAGATAAGGAGCATGTCACGTCCTGTAAAGGCTTATGCAGAACGTATCGGCGATGGTTTCAGGCTGGATTTCGCAGAGGCTGTCAAGGGCGTAGCCCCTGGGCAGAGCGCTGTCGTGTATGACTGTGAGGCTGTTGTGGCATCGGGGATAATAAAGGAGACGGAATGTTCAGGGAAATGAGACGCAGGGGCCAGAGCCTCGGAGAGGAGGAATGCAGGAGGATACTGGAGGAAGGGACACACGGCGTGCTTGCCCTTTCCGGTGATGATGGATACCCATATGCTGTTCCGATCAGCTATGCACTCTCCGGAAACTGCCTGATCTTCCATTCAGCTGTCTCCGGCCACAAGATCGATTCCATACATCGTTCTGACAAGGCATCATTTGCAGTCGTGGAATGCGATGATGTCGTTCCGGAGCGCTACACGACGCATTATCGCAGCGTGATCGTGTTCGGCCGTGTCCGCATCGCGGGTGATAATGAGAAGCTCAGCGCGATCCGCGTGCTTGCCAGACGCTATGCTCCTGATGATACAGAAAAGCATCGCGAGGAGTATATCAGAGCCTCGTGGGATCATCTTGCGGTGCTTGTCATGGACATTGAGCATGTGTCAGGGAAGGAATCTGGGGAGCTTGCCGAGATGCGTGAGAAACATTGCGTACGGACCGGAGGAATGGTATCCTTTCCAGAGGAGGAAGTATGAGAGTCATCATAGAGCCAGATTATGAGAAGCTGTCGCAGTGGGCGGCAAGGTATATTGCAGAGAGGATCAAGGAGCATGAGAGGAAGGGGGAGAAGAGGCCATTCGTGCTCGGACTTCCTACAGGATCATCGCCGCTGGGAACATATAAGGAGCTGATCAGGCTCAACAGATCCGGCTACATTTCATTCAGGAATGTCGTTACGTTCAACATGGATGAGTATGTCGGTCTGCCACGTGACCATGAGCAGAGCTACTACACATTCATGCATACCAATTTCTTCGATCATATCGATATCGATCCTGAGAATACGAATATCCTCAACGGAAATGCCGAGGACAGCGAAGCTGAATGCAGGCGCTATGAGGAGAAGATCGCGTCATATGGCGGCATTGATCTCTTCCTTGGAGGAATCGGTGCGGATGGCCACATCGCATTCAATGAGCCATTCAGCTCCCTCTCTTCCCGCACAAGGGTCAAGACGCTGACATATGATACGAAAGTGATGAATTCCCGCTTCTTCGGCGGCAATATATCGAATGTACCATCGACGGCGCTTACAGTCGGTGTCCAGACTGTCATGGATGCAAAAGAGGTCATGATCCTCGTCAATGGCCATAACAAGGCTACTGCGCTGCAGCACACAGTTGAGGGCGGTGTCTCGCAGGCTTGGACATGCTCTGCGCTCCAGATGCACAGAAGGGCTATCATCGTCTGCGATGAACCGGCATGTGATGAGCTGAAGGTATCCACATACAGGTACTTCAAGGACATCGAGCAGGCGAATCTCGATCCCAATACGCTTCAGGGTGCATTGAGGAGTATCTGATAAACATCCTTCAAAGGAAAAGCTCCTATGCCTTGAAGGCGCAGGAGCTTTTTCCTTGACTTTCCAATCGATCACTTCACTGTGATCAGGTTGTATTCCCTTGTTCCAAGGCCGATGGACTGAGCGTACTCCAGTCCCTGCTTCCAGCTTGTATCCGGGTGGATATCATCAAAATGGTCATGATGCGTATGCTCGGATTCAGAGAGCAACGTATGCGGGTTCTCCGGCATCCTGTTCACCGCATCGGCACAGGCCTGGTCAAGCGCCACAGGATCGAATGAAGCGAACATCCCGATATTAGGGACAATCGGCGCATCATTCTCGCCATGGCAGTCACAGTTCGGTGAGATATCAATGGCAATAGAGACATGGAACGACGGCCTGCCGCTGAGCACCGCCTTCGCGTATTCCATCATTCTGCAGTTGAGTATCTCATTGGAATTGCTTGTTCCCTCGACGATTGCATCCTTCGGGCATATGCCGATGCAGCGGCCGCAGCCGACGCATCTGTCATGGTCAATCACGCATTTCCCTGTATCGAAGGTCGGACCGCCATGGGCGCATATCTGGGCACAGCGATGGCATGAGATGCATTTGTCGGCAATGACATTCGGCTTTCCAGCGGCGTGCATCTCCATCTTCCCCCTCCTGGAACCGCAGCCCATGCCGATGTTCTTCAGCGCTCCGCCGAATCCGGTTGCCTCATGGCCTTTGAAATGGGAGAGTGAGATGAAGATATCGGCATCCATGACCGCACGGCCGATCTTCGCTTCCTTGACATACTTTCCATCAACTGGCACTTCCACGTCATCAAGGCCTCTCAGACCATCTCCGATGATGATCTGGCAGCCTGTGGACAGCGGGGAGAAGCCATTGGCCATCGCTGTATCAAGATGGTCAAGCGCATTCTTGCGGCCGCCGACATAGAGCGTGTTGCAGTCTGTGAGGAAGGGCTTTCCCCCTCTGGCCTTCACCTCATCCGCAATGACCTTCGCCCAGTTTGGACGGAGGAATGCAAGGTTGCCTGGCTCTCCGAAATGCATTTTGATCGCCGCATAGTGATCCTGGAAGTCGATCGTATCGATACCAGCCTTCCTGATGAGCCTCGACAGCTTGTCCAGCAGCGAGTTGTTGAATCCTGTCCTCAGATCCGAGTAATAGACGTCACTTGCCATTATGCCTTCTCCCTTATTCCCATGTCCTCTGCAGTCGCTATCAGCAGCCTTGGGTCATCGGTCATGATCGTATCCACTCCGATGGAGTAGAGATATTCCATATCCTTTCGCTCATTGATTGTCCATACCATCACAGTTGCCTCCCTCTTGTGCATTTCAGAGACAAAATGAGGGGTGATTACGGAAATGCCGTACTGCTTCACTGGCACCTGGAAGATTATCTTCCTTCCGAACGCACGCGGGAGGATACGCAGCTTCTCCCTGAACAGCAGCGGAATGACTTCCAGCGTGGACACGGATGTAAGGAGATCAGGAGCCGATGACCGCAGCTTCCTGAGATTCCCCAGATGGAATGATGCTGTGCAGACACGGTTTTCAGCACCGTTTTCCCTGATGACTTTGATGTATGTCGGTACGATTTCCTCTTCCTGGCTTTTCAGATCGATGTTGAACCGCATTCCCGGCAGTGCCTTGAGCGCCTCATCCAGCGTTGCCAGCTGCACACCCTTCCCTCTGAACGGATAGCTCCTGCCGCCATCCTGGGTGAATGTGTATCCGGCGTCGAATGCCTTCAGCTCCGCAAGAGTATGGCTTTCGATCGTTCCCTTTCCATCGGTGTTCCTCTCCAGCGTCGGGTCATGCCATATGACGATATGCCCATCCTTCGTCAGGTGAACATCGGTTTCGATGACATCAACGCCGAGTGCGGCTGCTGACATGAATGCAGGCAGCGTGTTCTCTGGATAGTTCTTTGAGTCTCCACGATGTGCCACGACACGCGGCAGCGGGGAAAGGAAGGGATGCGTCATATGCCCTCCCTCTTGTGCATTGCGATAAGCTCTGCCTTGCTGAATATCTTGGAGAAGCGCCTGAGCTCCTCTCCAGAAAGAGCTGCCCGCTCGATGATGTCGCATAGCAGCTGGTTCGTCCATTTCTCCTCATCCGCCATCTTGAAGTAGCCCATCGCAGCAAGGTGTCCAGTCGCTTCCGCTGCGGCTTCCCTTGCCCTTTCATGGCTGACAGCCATCATGCCGGGGGTATAGATAAGAGCACCGCGGAAAAGCGTGTAGCAGATGATCTGCACAGCCTGTGAGAGGTTGAGGGAAGGGAAGCTGTCGGATGTCGGGATCGTGACGATTGAGGAGCATTGTGCCACTTCATCATCCCTCAGGCCATCTGATTCCCTGCCGAACACGATCGATATCCTGCCTTCCGGGAGCGTTGATACCTTCTCTGAAAGCTGCTCAGGAGAATAGGCGCTGAGCTTTCGGAACTTGCCGCGCCTTCTTGTCGCGCCTACTGTGAAGATGCTGTCCGCAAGGGCTTCCCCGAGTGTGTGGAACCGTGCTGCGTTCTCCCAGACATCGCTTGCATGGAGAGCAAGCGTCCTTACCCTGTCCTCGTCGTATTCCCTATCACTGACGATCGCGAGATCGGTGATGCCCATTGTCTTCATCGCACGGCAGACAGAACCGATATTAGCCCCATCCTGCGTATCGACGAGGACTATCCTTACACGCTCAAGATAACCCTCTGCTTCCATAACGGGGAGAGTACAGCATCTTGTAAGTTTTTGCCATAGTAGGGTACAATCCTGCTATGAATCCAGGACCACAGGACAGTATGAAGAGACAGGTGAGGAATATCCTTGCCTTCATTGCAGCAGTGCTTTTCCTTTTCATACTGAAAGCCTGCTCGGAATTCATCCTTCCGATTGTCATCGCGTTCTTCATCTTCGTTCTGGTGAGCCCGATACTCTCCCGGCTGGATAAGCTCCGTATTCCGCGCTTCATCTCCATGATACTGGTGATGCTCCTCGTCCTCGTGGTATTCGTGCTCTTCGTCTACGTATTCTTCATGATGGTCAATATGCTGATCCAGCCTGACGGAATCCCTGCCTATGCTGCAAGGGTGCAGTCGTTCGACAGGTATCTCTCTGCGCTGATCGCACCATATATGGATGAGGATCCAGCTACATTCTCCATCCTGATGCTGCTCAACATTGACTGGTATGGGCTCCTGATGGCATCGCTGACATCTATTTCCGGTAAGTTCATAAGCATCCTTTCCGATGCTCTCCTTGTCTATGTGTACCTGCTTTTCATCATCATGGAGCGGCAGACGATTTTCCCGAAGCTCCTAGAGGCTTTCCCAAGGGGCAAGGCACAGAGAGCAGGGCAGATGGTGTCGAGGATGAACCGGCAGATGTCAAAATACCTGATCCTCAAGGTCGTCATCAGTGTCGCAACCGGTATCCTCTTCTATTTTGCTTCCTTGATATCTGGACTGGATTTCGCCCTCGTGTGGGGTGTCCTTGCAGTCATCCTCAACTTCATTCCGACAATCGGTTCGATAGTCGGCACTGCAGGAACCATCATCATGGCGATAATCCAGTATGCTCCTGACTGGGGCTATGTGATTTATATCGCGCTGCTGATGATCTCGATAGAGATGGTGCTTGGAAACATCATCGACCCACGTCTCCAGGGAGTGCAGCTGAATATCTCACCGCTTGTGATCCTCGTCTCGCTTGCTGTATGGGGGTACATCTGGGGTATCGCGGGAATGTTCCTTGCTGTTCCGCTGACGTCTATCATACAGATCATCTGCGCCAATATCCCGACTCTCAAGCCAGTTGCGATCATGCTTTCCGAAGGCCGCGACTACCGCAGGCGCTTCGAGCGCATGAAGAGGCGCCATCGCCGCAAGGGGCCAGAGGAAATCGATGATACAGAGTTTCCCGATGGCATGGAGTGATTGACCATCGCGCATGCTCCGGGGATAATCAGCGGAGGAGGCGGAGATGGAGATAGTCACCCTTGATCTGGAAGGTGTCCTTGTTCCTGAGATCTGGATCGCATTCGCGGAGAATACCGGCATAGAGGCCCTCAAGCGCACGACGCGCGATGAACCTGATTACCACAGGCTGATGGAATACCGGATGGACATCCTCCGCAGGAATGGATTGACGCTTTCCGATATCCAGCGTGTCATTGCCGGCATACGCCCGCTTGATGGCGCAAAGGCTTTCCTCGATGAGCTGAGGGAGCTGACACAGGTCGTGATCCTCTCCGATACGTTCTCTGAGTTCGCCCTTCCCCTGATGCGGCAGCTTGGTTATCCGACGATTTTCTGCAACAGCCTCACTGTCGGCAGTGACGGGATGATCGAAGGGATACGCATGAGGACGGAGAATGGCAAGAAGAAGAGCGTTGAGGCGCTTCAGTCCATCGGCTTCCGCGTCTTTGCTTCCGGTGACAGCTACAATGATCTTTCGATGATCCATGCAGCGGATGGCGGCTGCCTTTTCCGCGCCCCTGAGAGGATACTCCAGGAGGAGAAGGATCTGCATCTCGTTACCGAGTATTCCGAGCTTCTTGAGGCTATCAGGGCGTTCATTAGCGATGGCAGGTAAGGGAAGGGCAGGATTCATCATCTCGATCGTGATGCTGATAACCGGCATGACGATTGGCTTCATCCTCCTTTCGCTTGTCTATACCGGGCCAGTCTGGGTAAAGCTCCTTGTATTCATCCTCTATCTCTTCGTTGCGACCATGACAATCCGTTTCTCAGCGCGTTTTGTGAAGGCAATGAAGGAAGATTCCCGACACTAAGTTGCTTTTCTGCTCTTGACTTCTGCCTCTGCATTGTGCAGATTAAGGGCGATTCACTAAAAAGAGGGATGGTGTTATGGATGAATTCACCAAGGAAATGGAATCTGTTCTGCTTGCGGAGCGCGATGAGCTGCTGAAGAAGCTCAATTCCGAAGGCGACGATTTCCGCAGCGAGGCTCAGGCTTCATCTGGCAGGGGCGATTCAAGCGACCTTGCTTCCGATGAGGGAGCTTACCGCAAGATGGAAGCGCTGAACGCGATGGATGCCAAGAAGCTCAAGGCAATAGAGAATGCGCTCAAGCGCATCAGCGAAGGCAAGTACGGCTACTGCCTCCAGTGCGGCAAGCGGATACCGGAAGGCCGTCTCCGCGCGATTCCAGAAGCTGTGCTCTGCGTTGACTGCAAGGCTGCAAACGAAAGGATGTGATCATCGCATATAGGGATTGGAGAGCTTTTCAGTCCCTATATTGCTCATAGGACCATGTCCCGGAAGCACCAGCATGTCGTCCGGAAGGGCCCTGAGGAGGGAAATGGATGAAGCAAGGGCAGCTGTATCCCCTCCTATGTCTGTTCGCCCCACGCTGCCCTTGAAAAGGGTGTCACCAGTGAATGCGGCCTTCTCCTCATCCGAGACAAGGCAGACTGAACCGGCAGTGTGCCCCGGTGTCTCAATGATCCTGAAAGGTCCCGCTTCCGTGCCGTATGGCAATGCATCCTCCGGCATCCCGGTGATCGCGCTTCCATAGCGTGAAAGAAAGAACGGATCGAATGATGAAAGGAGGCTCACAGTCTCCTTGTATCCATCCTTGATGTATTTCCAGTCATTCTCATGAAGGTAGAATGGGACTTCGGGATATGCTTCCCGCGCCGCAGCCAGGCCAAGCATGTGGTCGAAGTGCCCGTGTGTCAGCAATACCATGGAGAGAACCAGCCCGTTCTCTTTTATGAATGAAAGGGGCTTGTCCAGAGGATATGGGGCATCGATGAGGATGCATCCATTCCCATCGATACCATAGACAGCATAGCAGCATGTGCCATAGGGGCCGACTATGAACGGCTGTATCCTCATTTTTCTGAGTATGTGACCTTTGCAGTCCTTCCATTGATGGACTGGCTGTTGAGCTTCTCGATTGCCTTCTGGCAGTTCTCCTCGCTCATCGTGACGAATGAGTATTTGTCATGCACGCGGATCTGGTAGATGTCGTCGCGGGTGATTCCAAGCTCTGTCTGAAGGAGCTTCGAGAGATCCTTTGCATAGAGGCGCTTCATCTTGCCGATATTGATGTAGAGGGTCTTTGCACCCTCGGGAATCACTCTTTCCGGCCTTTCCTTTGCTTCCTGCGGCTTCTGTGCATTGTCTGAAGCGGAGAACTGAGGCCTTTCGCTTCTCGGCCTTCTTTCCGGTCTCTCGCTTCTCGGCCTGGTATGCATTGACTGCTTGAGAAGGTACGCCGCGAGGGTCATCCTATCGAAGAATCTGACATTTTTCCTGATGATGCTCTTGATGTTCTCCAGCTCAGCGGGGTCAGCGCCCTTCATTTCCTTTGCAAGGTCAGCAATCCTGTTCTGGATCGCGTCCTCTGAAAGCTGGACATCGCTCTTTTCTTCCATTATCTGCTCCGATTTGCCTTATCCAAGGCGTGAAAATATGCCCGTAAGGGCACATCTGTACTGTTTCCGATGAAAACCAAGCGGACAGGCACAGGTACTGAAAGGATAGATTCAGCTCCATCCCTTTGTCAACCAATGAAGAAGTGGTTAGACTGTTTGCCATGAGTGAGCGGGATGAGCTTCTAGAAGATCTGCACAGGAAGGAGAATGACCTCAGGCTGCGTCTTGATAAGGCGCTGTCCAGTATCGGCGGCATAGCGGCGAGGGAAAGGGACACGCTTGGGGATGCTGTAGGAGGAAAGCGCCTTGATGATGTGCTTGCAGCTTATGAGTGCAGGGAGGAGGCAGAGAGGAAGCTCTCCGAGGCTGAGAAGGTGATCCAGGCTTTCAGCAGCCTTTCTGCCCAGCTTGATGGGATCATCATGAGGCGGAGGAACGCAGAAGAGGAGCTGAGGAAGCTATCGGTCAGGCTTGGGGCGATGATCTATGAGCAGTGCTCATTCTCCCTCCTTGACAGGGATGTGTTCGCTCCTGTTTATCAGGATATCGAGATGGACAGGAAGCTCACGGACCTTTCCAGTGCCCCGATGCTCTCCCGCTTGATCGGAAGCGGAAAGGCCAGGATGAGGAAGATGGGAGAGGAGGGCCGCTTCATCTCATATGCTCATATCGCATTGTCATCGGGCGCTGTCCTCCATGGGGACAATGCTTCCGCTCTGCTTGCTGATGCATCGAGGCTTGATGGTGAAGAGAAGGATGCCGCAGCCGCTGCAGCGGAGCTGAGAGCGCGTATCGCGGACAGCAGGGATCGTGTGCGATCTGCGGAAAGGAGCCTTTCCTCGCTTAGGGAAGATGTGAAAAGAGCGGAGGAGGGAATCCAGGGTGCGGAACTTTCCTATGGGCGTTTCCTCTATGAAAGGGGCTATGCATGGGTCGGCAGCACGACTCCATCCATGCTTCTCGATGCCATTGAGGAGACACTGGGTATCCATGAGGAGCTTGACAGGGCAGTCAAGGAAAGGGAGATGGCCGAACGGAATGCGGCGGCTGAGGATTATATGGCTATGATGGAAATAGAGAAGGGGAAGATAGAGGAACTTGAGATGGAGAAGGCTAGGATTGACAGGGAGATCGCAGAGATCAGGCAGGGGATAGAGGAGATCCAGGCAAGGATCAGGGGGCTTCAGGGATGAGGTACAATCTCCACACCCATTCATTCTACTGCGGACATGGCAGCGGACGCATCGATGAATACGCGGAGGAAGCCCAGCGCAATGGCTTCGAGGTCCTTGGCTTCTCCGAGCACTGCCCATTTCCGGATGGATTGCTTTCCCGCTCGAGGATGCCGTATTCCTCGATGGCGCAGTATGAGGCGGATGTCAGGAATGAACGCCGCCCATTTGATATCCTCCTTGGCTATGAGGTTGATTACTTCAGGCGTTTTGATGGCTATTATGAATCGCTGAGGAACCGTGTGGATTACCTCATCGGGGGTACCCATTTCATATTCCGTCCTGACGGGACGATGTCCAGTGTATTTGATGGCAATCTTTCCGCCTCAGATCTTTCGATCTATGCTGACACGACGATAAAGGCGATGGAGTCGGGGTTCTTCTCGTTCTATGCGCATCCGGATGCATTCCTGTCGTCATATCAGTTCAACAGCGAGGCACGCGCTGTGTCCATTGCCATCATTGAGGCCTCCATTGGCCTTTCGATACCTCTGGAGATCAATGGAAACGGCTATCTCAGGAAGCGTGGGTATCCTTCAAGGGAGTTCTGGGAGCTTGCCGCGGAGAGGGACGTTCCAGCGATCCTCTCCTCCGATGCCCACCGGACTCAGGATCTGGCTGCTCCTTTTTCCGGTCTCAGGGAGTTCGCCGCGGATCTGGGGATCAGCATCCTATGCCCGTCATCTCTCCATCCGCTATCTTTCAGAAAGGAGCAGGGGAAGTGAATACCATCATCTTCCCTGTCCGCGGGTGCGGAAGCTCCAGGGATGCGGCATGGAGGGCAAGGCGCTCTCCTTCCCGCCTCGTGCCATAGAGCCTGTCACCTTTGATGGGGTGGCCGATGAGCGCGGAGTGTACCCGAAGCTGATGGGTACGCCCCGTTTCCGGGAAGAACCTCACCCTCGTGTATTTCTCTCCGTCCATCACTTCCACCGAGAGGCGTTTCCATCGCGTAATTGCTTTCTTCCCTTGCTCTGGATCGGCAATCTGATACGGCCTGTTCTCCACATCGAGGCGGATGGGGATGTCGATTATGCCTTCCTCTTCTTTCAATACGCCGGTGAGGAGTGCTTCGTACTCCTTTCGGACCATATGGTTCTCGAATGCCATGGAAAGCGACCTCTTCGATTCCCTGCTGAATGCGAGAGCCAGAAGTCCTGATGTGTCCATATCGAGGCGGTGCCCATTGCATTCCACTGGACTGCGGGGGAAAAGAGAGTGGAAACGGTACGAAGCGCTGTCCTTCTTATCCTCTCCTCTCCCGGGAACGGAGAGCATGCCAGCCTCCTTGTTGATCACCGCTATGTCCTCATCGGCATAGATGTAGTCAAGACCGAGCATCTGGGGTAGGAGCAGACCGCATCTTGCGGTGCAAGGCGGATGGAACGAAAGGCTTCTTCCTTCCATCCTGAACTCCGCCAGCCCCATGATCTCCCATCCTTTGCGAAGCGCTGTGGAGATACAGCGCAGTCCCGCGCAGTCGCCCGTACCCCATGGAGCTTTCTCTGGAAGGGGGACATCCCTGCCATCCCAGGTGCGGAAGGAATAGAGCTTCCTGATGCGTGAGAGGCTTTCTTCCGTAAGGGCCTTCCTCCTTTCCCTCTCATCTTCCCTGCCGCTTTCGATCAGCTTTGTCAGCCTGTGGATCTCCGCATCATTTTCACCCGCTGTGGCTTTCCATGCGTTTACGGAGAAGCATGGATTGACGTATCCGGGAATCGCGGGATGGCCTGCGGGAAATCCGGAGAATCCCCTGAGCACCTTCAGGTCATTCGAGGAGCGGGGCCTGGCTATGAGGACGGCGAGCATCGTGCCGTCCTGCAGGATCGAGGAAGGATACTCATCTGAGGGAGGGAAGGAGGCAGAGCCGCTTGCTGCGATTGCCTCTGCCATCTTCTCAGCTTCAATCCTGGCTTCTTCCGTTTCGAGGAATGCGATCATGGTATTTTTATAAAGTTTTTCCTAACGGTGGACAAGGATGCCTGAGCTGATTATAATCACGGTGTTTGACGGGTAGTAGCGCAGGGGCTAGCGCACTTGGTTCGGGACCAAGGGGTCGGAGGTTCAAATCCTCTCTGCCCGATAGAAGCACTCAGCGATGGGTGCTTTTCTTTTTCTCCCTTTGCCTGTCTCTGTGGTATCATCAGGGCGGAGGATGATATGGAATCAACTGTAAAGGATCTGCTTGGAAGGCGCAGCTGCCGCAGCTACAGCGGGAAGCGTGTGGAGCCTGCTGTCCTTGATGCCATCATTGAGGCAGGTCTCTATGCCCCATCGGCAATGGGAAGGCAGGATACTGTGCTTGTTGTCGTTGAGAAGGAGGAGGAGATCAGGGATCTCTCGAGGATGAACGCAGCTGTAATGGGTTCTGATACCGATCCGTTCTACGGGGCGCCTGTTGTCATCATCGTATTCGCTAAGAAGGGCAGCAATGCATTCCAGGATGGAAGTCTTGTGATGGGGAACCTGATGAACGCAGCCCATGCCCTTGGCGTTGGCTCTTGCTGGATCAACCGCGCATACGAGATGTTCCTGACTGATGAGGGAAGGTCAAAGCTGAAGGAATGGGGGCTTGATGAGAGCTGGATAGGTGTCGGCAACTGCATCCTCGGCTATAGCGCGGAAGATGCTGCCCCTCCTCAGCCCAGGAAGCCAGGAAGGGTCATCCGTATTACTGGATGAAATCCGCGTATTCTGCATCAGATGCCCTGATGAGGTCGTCAGGACGGATCTCGATCTGCACGCCCCTCTGCCCGCCGCTGACGTAGATTGTTTCCTCTAGTTCCGCGAGATCCGAGATGAATGTCGCGTAATGCTTCTTCATTCCAAGAGGGGAGCAGCCTCCCCGTATATAGCCGGTCAGGCCAAGAAGCTCAGATGGCCTGATCAGGTCTATTTCCCTGCTTCCTGTAACGGCCCTTGCCTTCTTCAGTGATATCCCGAACTCAGCTGGCAGGCAGAACACGAAGAGATTTCTCTCCGAGTTCCTCATCACGATTGTCTTGTAGACGCGCTCAAGCTCAAGTCCGGCGCTATTGGCCGCATGTATGGCATCAAGATGCTCCTCATCCCACTCGTATGTGTGGACGGTATATGGGATGGAGAGGCTTTCGAGTATTCTCATCGCATTCGTTTTCACGCTTCCAGTCTCCACGCTGCGGCGCTTTCATGCAAGCAGGTAAAGGCTGTATCCGATGAAGAATGCGATGCTCGCGACGAGGACGAAGATATGCCAGATCAGATGGTGGTGCGGAATCCTCCTTACAGAGTAGAAGAGAACCCCAAGCGTGTAGATGATCCCTCCCGCCAGGGCATACGCAAGGATCTGCGACGGTATGAATGGGAATACGCTGTCATAGATTGTCAGCACGGACCATCCCATCACGACGTAGAGAGCGATATGCACTGGGTAGAATCGCCCCCAGAAGCGCACGGTCAGCACGATTCCGATCGCTGCTGCGCACCAGATCCCCACAGTGTATGCTACTGTGACAGTGGAACCGATATAGAGGAGTATCGGGGTGTATGATCCTGCGATCAGTAAATAAATGCTTGAGTGGTCAAGCACCCTCATCGCTTTCTTCGCCAGTCCTGGCTTGAGCGCATGATAGAAGGCAGAGGAGGCATATAGCACGATATTCGACAGCGCGAATATGATCATGCCCGTCCTTGCCATCGGATGCCCGGAAGGTGCAGAAGCGGAGACTACATACAGAAAACCGATGACTGCAAGGAAAAGACCCAGGAAGTGGGAGAGCGCATTCTCCTTCTCCTCAGTCATTGTCACGTGCTTTGGAAGTGTTATGTTCTGTGCGATCCATGTACCCATGGCCTGAGTCTATTGCCATACCGGACGTCTGTAAAAAGCGAATTATGACTAAAATGCAGATATAGGAAAAGGCTACTACCCGGAAAACACGGATGGCCAATATGGACTATGGCCTTGGAAAAGGCCGCCAGTTTCTCATCATGCCGGTAGCCAGACTCGAACTGGCAAGGGCGAACCCGGCAGATTTTGAGTCTGCTGTGTCTACCAATTCCACCATACCGGCTTTTGCCAGATGATAGCAGATTTGCACATCGCTGGAAAGCTGATATTGAGTCTTTCATCGATTCAGCGGTATTGTATACCCATGCTCAAGCGTATTGCCGCGGCTTTCCTGGCCGTTCTTCTCCTTTTATCATCCATTGCGGCGTCCAGTGATCTGATAGGGGACGCGCTTCTGATTGCTGATATCCCGATCACATATGGTGATGAGGGGTTCAGGGAAAGGATAATCGAGAGGACGAAGGGGGAGCGCGATCCTGTGGGCCTTGTCCTCTCTGGCGGATCGGCGCGGGCCTTTGCGCATATCGGAGTGCTCAAATACCTGGAGGAGCAGGGGATCGTCCCTGATTTCATAATCTCCAATTCCATGGGATCGATCATAGGGCTTCTCTATGCCGCAGGGCTTTCGCCTGATAATATCATCGATTTCATCACATCCACCGATATCTCTGCGATGTTCAGCTTCACTCTTCCTCTGGAAGGGGGAGTGATGCTCCCTTCAGGACTGGAGGCGCTTGCTGAGATGATCGTCGGCCCGGATACCCGCCTTGAGGATCTTGATATCCCTGTCATGGTCATATGCGATGATCTCGTAACGAAGAGGGAGATCAGGATAACCGAAGGCGATTTCACAGACATCCTGATCGCCTCATTCGCGCTGCCGTTCTATTTCCCTCCTGTTGAGTATGAGGGGCATCTTCTGATCGATGGCGGTATCGTTACGCTCCTTCCTCTTGAGACCGCCTTTGAGTATACCGATACGGTGATTGTCTCCACTGCGTTCTACAATATGCCGGACCTGAATCTCCGCAATCCCATTACCGTCCTGAATGCTTCCTTTGACATAGGGAAGAACCAGAAGGCTGCGGAGGCGATACGCAGCCATGGGGATTTCATATGGATACGCTGTGATGTGGAGAGCTTTTCCTTCATGGATTTCGACAAGGCTGCCCTGATGGCGGAAATCGGGTATGAAAGCGCGGCATCCGCTTCGGAGGCGTTGGAAGGGATACATCGCAGCGGCGTTTCGCAGGCTCTTCTGGATGACAGGGCAGAGCTTTCGCGGCGCATGGAGGAGGCGGAGCGGAGCCAGATGTTCTTTGGCCGCGTCGACACCTCATCTCCTTCTGCAAGCCTCTCCTTCGATTTCACATCGAATCAGGAGGGGAATGAGCGGCGGTATCTCTCGGATACATCGAACCTCGCGCTGGTCTACGGCTATCGCAATGGTCCGTTTGAGGCTGGCGGTATATTCGGAGGCGCGTTCAACCTGATGACGCAGACAGTCGCCTCAGCATCCCTCCTGGCCGAGGGGTTCATGAGCTACTACCCTGCAGACAGCCTCCGCTTCTCGCTTGAAGCGGCTTTCACATTCGGACACGATCCCGACTGGTATATTCCCCATCTCTACGTAAGGCAGGGACTGGACTGGATCATACTCCACAGAAAAGGCGAGTACATGCTCTCATTCAGGGAGGCTCTTGAGCATACGACAGGATTCGTAGGAAGGAATGCCCTTGCGCTTTCTTCCGGAGTCGATGGTGATATCGCGCTTGGAATGTTCCATCTCTATGGTGCTCTTGGCTATCTGATGACAGCTGATGATATCCGCTTCGGCAATATCCACAGCTTCATCGAAGCCTCTTTCTCCACGCGGTTCAGCCCACAGGGTGAGAGGGGCTGGTTCATCGATGGCGGTGTATTCTCACGTGTTGCCGTTGATGGAAGGGGAAGCGTTCCGCTCTTCCTTTCGGATGGGTATCTGAGTACTGTGCTCAGAAGCGGCAGCGGATACTGGCGCTCATCACGCTATCATAACACGATGCTCAGCGTGAGCACCGGCTATGACTTCCGGGTCACTCCGACATTCGCTGAGTTCCTGATCCTGGAGAACCTTGGGATCGCGGCATACTGCGATATGCTCATCCATGATGCGGCCTTCGATTTCTCCGCGGGAGTCGGCTTCCAGTCAGCCTTCTCGATCATCGGGCTGCTTGAGATCCCTCTCAGCCTGCGTCTGGGCTACGACTCGCTTTCCGATGGCTTTGTCGCCTCATTCCTTCTTTCGCTCCGCTATTAGCCCTGATGGCGGCGGAGCCACTCTTCATCCTTCTCCGTCAGCTCGGTATTCGCTTCCCTGTCATCAAGCTCCTCTTCCTTCAGCATCTCGCGGAAAAGAGGCTCTTCAGGGCATCCCGGTATCGTGTCCCCTTCAAACCCTTCATCGGACGGCTTCCATTCAGGCAGCTGTCCATTGACGATCAGGAGCACGTTCCTCTCCGCAGCTTCGGCAAAGGGCAGGATGTCCCTCTCTGATGATATGGCCTTGAGCATTGCCTTTGCAGTGTCACGTGTATACACGGAGTAGCGGGCATATTCCGCAGCCACGGCTTTTTCCATCATCGCCCTTGCATCGCGGAGATTGCCATAATGCAGATGGACCTGCGCGAAATGGATGTATGGATCAGGGAACGCCGGCGATGCTTCGTTGCAGAGCGCCTCAAGGTAAGCCCCCGCCTGCTTCCAGTTGCCATGGAGCATCTCGTTCACTGCGATGAAATCGACGATTGCGGGGGAAGAGGCGCCGCTTGTACCCATTTCCTTCAGCGTCTCACTGAAATCCTTTGTCTTTCCTGCCGCAAGGTAGTATGTCAGCAGGTTGATATAGATATTCTTCGAAACATAGCCCTTCTTCTTCGCTTCCAGGCAGAGGTCGATGGCCTTCTGGTAATCCTTCTTCATCCACCAGTACATCGAGAGCGATGTCATAGCGCCTCCCGCTATCTTCCCGTCTGATGCCTTCGCAAGCGGTTCAAGAACCTTCCTTGCCGCTTCCGGATCATCATCCTGCAGCATCAGCGTCGCCGCGACCATCGCATAGTTCTGCGGCAGTCCTATGGACAGGGCCTTCTTCATCATCGCCGTCGTCTGCTGCTTATCGCTGTGGCCTGAGTTTATCATCCGGATTGCCTTCGTATAGATATAGACACCCCTGTTCGCGAGCGCGAGAGCGATCACGGCAAGCACGACAAATGCCAGTCCGACCCATCCGGGAGTTCCTTCGATTGACATGGAGATGAGTGCGGCAGCGATGAGCACCGCTCCTGGGACCAGTCTGTATTTTCCTTTAAGCATGTTCTTTCCCCTGTTGTTGCCTGAGCATTGTGTTTATGCTAGCATCCCGTTTGCTTATGGGAAAGAGGATATTGCTTCATGTCTGCTGCGGACCATGTTCCACAAGCTCTGTGGAAAGGCTCATTGCTGAAGGATATGAGCCGGTTCTGTTCTTCTCCGACAGCAACATCTTTCCCCGAGAGGAATTCATGAAGCGCTACGATAACCTTCTCATCGTCGCTGAGCGCTATGGCCTTCCCGTCATCCTTGACAGCTGGGATCATCAGGAGTGGCTTGAGGCAGTGAAAGGCCATGAAGGGGACAGGGAGCACGGGGAGCGATGCTCGCTCTGCTTCCGCTTCAATCTATCGCGTGCAGCCGCTGAGGCGGAGAAGCTGGGAATAGACGAGTTCGCGACGACGCTTACCGTTTCCCGCTTCAAGAGGAGCGAGACCATCTTCTCGGAGGGCAGGCGCTTTCCAGGCTTCCAGGAGATCGATTTCAAGAAGAAGGATGGATTCGGCCGCTCGATAGCGCTTTCCAAGGAGCTTGGGCTTTACAGGCAGTCATGGTGCGGCTGCGAGTTCTCCAGGAGGGATAGCGGTGCTTCGTAAGCTGCTCAAGCCATTTACGCAGCGCCTGTTCTGGTTCGCGATCTCCATCGTGGCTCAGTTCCTGCTGCTGCTCTATCTCGTGCTTTGGGCAAGCTATGCCAAGGGGCTGTACCTTGCATTCCTTGTTCTTTCGCTTTTCTCTCTCTTTGCTGTATTCACCCGTTCTGAGAAACCTGCCTACAAGATGGTATGGATGTTCCTCATCGGCCTTCTGCCGGTATTCGGAGGTGTGCTTTATCTCCTTATGGGAAACAAGAAGCTCGGATATTTCTCACGAAAGAAGGTCCGCCGCTTCCAGCAGGCCCTGCCGGATAAGTCGGATTTCCAGGAGACAGCTGATGATGATCTATACAGAAGCACGCCGGAGTACAGGAGGATATCAGCATTCATACGGAATACAACCGGGCTTCCGGCATGGGGAAATACGGAGTGCTCCTATTTCTATTACAGCGAGGAGTTCTTCCATGATCTCCTTTCTGAGATACGCCGTGCCAAGCGCTTCATATTCATCGAGTATTTCATCATAGGCGAGGGGAAATGGTGGTCAAGGATCCTCAACGAGCTTCATGAGAAGGTGAAACAGGGCGTTGACGTCCGTCTGATCTATGATGATATGGGTTCGATAAACGTGATCCCCGCGCGCTATGACCGCAAGCTGAGGGAGATGGGAATCAAGGCAGTGGCATTCAATCGCGTGAAGCTGCATATAAACCCGCGCCTCAATTTCCGCGATCACCGCAAGATATTCGATATCGATGGCAATGTCTGCTATACAGGTGGCCTCAATCTCGCTGACGAGTATGCGAATGATGAGATCAGGTTCGGATACTGGAAGGACAATGCTGTGAAGTTCCGTGGCGCGGCTGTGTGGAATTTCACCTATCTCTTCCTTGAGATGTGGATGGGGGTATGGGGATCTGACGATGATCTGTCCCTGTTCCTTCCTACGGTGAGCGCTCCTTCAGACGGCTTTGTGCAGCCCTTCGGGGATAATCCCCTCAAGGAAGCGAACACTGCAGAATCCGTGTACATACAGATGATCACGAACGCGAAGCGTTATGTGTGGATCACGACGCCGTATCTTGTGCCGGATGACCAGATGATGTCAGCGCTATGCACTGCGGCCGCTTCAGGGGTGGATGTCCGCATCATCATGCCGCGGTGCCCGGACAAGCGCACTGTATTCGAGGTCTCCCTCTCGAACTGCCTCCCTCTGATCAATGCCGGTGTGCGTATCTATGAGTATGTACCGGGTTTCATGCACTCAAAGACATTCATCGCTGATGATGAGATCGCAGTAGTCGGAACATCGAACATCGATTACCGCTCCTTCTATCTTCATTTCGAGCTTTCCGTGCTCTTCATCAATTCGTCGATAGTCAAAGCAGTCAAGGATGATTTCCTCTGTACATTCGAGCTCTGCGAGGCTGTCACTGCCAAGAAGGCAGAGGCCAGGGGGCCGATACACAGGGCAGTGCGTTACTTCCTCCGCCTGTTCTCTCCGGCTTTCTAGCTGATCGAGGCTTTCTCTTGACTGCATATGAAGCAGAAGATACCCTTCTATATATGAGCGCAGCAAGGACAGCAGTCATGACAGAAGAGGAGAAGGCAGAGGCGGCATCGGCCTTTGATGATATCATCGGGGTGTTCTGCTCCACATCGGATGCAGAGGAGATGAAGGCTCTGTTTGATGATCTCTTCACCGAGTCGGAGGTGAAGGATCTTATCACGAGATGGCTCCTGATGACTGATCTCTACAAAGGCGTTCCTCAGCGGGAGATCGCGGAGAGGCGGAAGCTCTCCCTATGCAAGATCACACGCGGTTCCAGGATGCTGAAGAAAGAAGGCGGCTTCATGCACCGCCTCCTCTCTGATCGCTTTGACGATCATATCCATATCTGATTATTTCCTCTTCTTCCGGCGATCCTTCTTCCTGTCAGGGAAGGAGTATCTGCCATCTTCACCGTCGCGTGTATCGCGTCCGTAAGGCTGGAAATCATCCTCCCATTTCCTTCTTCTCTTGCCTTTGCTGCGGAATGCTTCCTTCTTGCGGTCGGAGCTCTTCTTCCTGGAATCCCTTGGGCCCCCTTCCGGCCGTGCCCTCATGACTACTGGCTTGCCTTTCATCGTCCTGTCGGAGTAGGCCTTGAGGATCGTCTCGGCGACGGAGAACGGCGCTGATATGAATGAAGAGGATTCATTGACCTCGACATCCCTTATGTCCTCGTCCCTCACTCCCGACTGATCGATGAGTATGTTTATGAGCATCGCCTTGTTGAGCCCGTCACGGCGCCCTCTGGCGATGAAGAGCCTCGTCGTCCCTCCTTCGTCGAGGGATGGTGTCCTGACTTTATCGAAGCGTTCCCTGTTCCTTGATTCCTCGCGTTTCTCCCACTTTGACTTGCTCCTTGGAGCGGTAATCGCATGATAGCGTCCCGCATCAAGCTCGTCCTTGTAGATCGAGGAGAGCAGGGCTGCGAATGCCTCTGTGGCATCACGTCCGGCAAGGACGCTCGTTGCAAGCTCCATATAGACTTCCCTCGGTTCTGAGGAGATCGCTTCAAGTATGGAGTCCTTGATCCTTTCCTTCTTCCGCTCGATAACCTCCTCGGCTCCAGGGATCTCCTCCTTCCTGATCTCTGAGCGGGAGGCCTTTCGGATGTAGGAGAACTTCCTTGATTCCGAAGGGGTGATGAACGTGATGGCTGTGCCGTTCTTGCCTGCGCGCCCTGTCCTTCCGACCCTGTGGATGTAGATTTCCGGATCCTGCGGTATGGAGTAGTTGATGACGTGGGTCAGATCCTGTATGTCGAGTCCCCTTGCAGCAACATCAGTGGCAACGAGGATCGAGAGCTGATGATCCTTCATCCTCTTGAGTATCTGCTCCCTTTCACGCTGGGAAAGGTCACCATGCAAAGCCGCGGCATCATATCCCCTGTCATGGAGTTTCTGCCCGATCTCATCGCACTGGAGCTTCGTGCGGCAGAAAACGACACCGTAGAAATCTGTCTCCCTGTCGATGATGCGCGTCAGGGCTTCCAGCTTGTCAGCTTCCCTGACCTCATAGTAGATCTGATCGGTCGATAGCGCTGCAGAGTCCTGCTTCTGCGTGCGGATGATCTGGGGATCCTTCATGAATCCTTCTGCCAGACGCATGATCTCAGGTGGCATCGTGGCAGAGAAGAGAAGCATCCGCCTGGTTTCGGGAACAGCCCTGAGAACTGCCTCTATATCATCGATGAAGCCCATGTCGAGCATCTCGTCAGCCTCGTCAAGCACGAGGAATTCAAGCGCCTTCAGATCCAAGGATCCTCTGCGGATGTGGTCAAGGATGCGTCCCGGAGTGCCGACTATGATCTGGACACCCCTTTTAAGCCTCTTGAGCTGCTGCGTCATGCTTGCTCCGCCGTATATTGCCGCTATATCAAGGCGGCGCTTGCCCCTCAGTGAGCCGATCTCCTCGCTGACCTGGCTTGCCAGCTCCCTTGTCGGTACGAGGATAAGCGCCTGTACCGTGCTCTGGTCACTGCTGACTGTCTCCAGGATCGGGAGCGCGAATGCGGCGGTCTTGCCCGTCCCGGTCTGCGCCTGTCCTACGATCTCCGTACCAGGCTGCAGGAGCAGGGGAATCGCCCTTCTCTGTATCTCTGTAGGCTCCTCAAAGCCCTTTTCCCTCAATGCTTCAATGGACTCATCTCCGAGTCCGAGTTCTCTGAATCCTTCAAGTCCCATATCAATAGTGATTATGACGAATGGCGGATGTTTCAACAACTGGTGGTGAAATCATGCCTTATGTTCCAGAATATCTGCATTCTGTATCTTTTTCTGATTCCTCATGCATGGTAAAGTACATAGGTCAGACAGGAGGGAAGGGAATGAAGACATCGCCATACAGGGATGCCTGCAGGTATCTTGATGAATATAGGGGAAAGGTATTCGAGGGACGGTGGCCATCTGTCAGCGATCTGTTCCGCATTTCAGTCATACGCTATCCTGACAATCCTTGCTTCCAGGCATTCGATCCTGATGTGAAACTCACATACCGTGAGGCAGATGCAGCCATAGAGAGGGTAGCCAGGGCGCTTTGCGCGGATGGCTTTGCAAAGGGCGACAGGATTGCCGTCACCGGTCACAACTCCGCGGAATGGGTGATCGTGTATTTCGCTGTTATCCGCATGGGTGGCATCATCGTGCCGCTTGATCCGACGCTCAAGGACAGGGAGATGGAATCATTCATCTCATTCGGCGGTGTTACCGGTCTCTTCGTGAACTCTGAAAGGCTTGCGGGAATTGACAGCCAGGGGCTGCTGCTCAGACATAAGTACAGCCTGGATGATGTAATGGAAATGGATGGGCCCATGGCGGAATTCCACTCCGGTCACGGAGAGGAGACCGCTGCGATCCTCTTCACATCAGGAACGACAGGAGTGCCCAAGGGCGTAGTGCTTTCCCATGACAATCTTGTTTCCGACTGCCTCCTGACACAGTCAACGATCGAATTCTTCCCATCCGATGTATTCTATGCGATCCTTCCTCTGCATCATGCCTATACGATGATGGCAGTTGTCTATATGGCGGTGAGCAATGGATGCGCTGTTGTATTCGGCAGGAAGCTCGCAATGAGCCACATCTTCAGGGAGCTGAAGGAAGGACATGTCACCATCTTTATGGCAGTCCCGATGCTCTATAACAAGATGATAGCCGGGCTGATGGATGGAGTTAAGAAGAAGGGGAAAGGGCTGTACTGCATCGTCCGGACGGTGATGAGGCTGTCCGGGGCAATAAAGCGCCTGACCGGCAGGAATGTGGGGAAGCGTATCTTCGGCTTCCTTCTCGAGAAGCTGGCTTTTGAGAACATCAGGGTATGTATCTCCGGCGGCGGGCCTCTGCCGGCATCAACATTCCGCATGTTCAATGAGCTTGGCATCGACTTCGTTCAGGGCTATGGATTGACGGAAGCCTCCCCTGTTACGCATCTCAATCCCATCTCCGCCTTCCGTGTTGAATCAGTTGGAAGGAAGTTCCCGGAGGAAGAGGTGAGAATCGTCGATCCTGATAGTGACGGCAACGGCCTGATACATATCAAGGGGCCGATGGTCATGAAGGGGTATTACAGGAATCCTGAGGCAACTGCGGAGGTCCTTTCGGACGGATGGCTCAATACTGGGGATGTAGGGCATCAGGACAAGGATGGCTATCTCTATCTGACGGGAAGGAAGAAGAATGTCATTGTCACCGAGGGAGGCAAGAATGTATTCCCCGAGGAGGTTGAGGATCCATTCCAGCTCTATGGGGAGATCGCGCAGGTCTGTGTATTCGGCTACCTCGCCGACAAGGAGATGAAGCGTGAGGCGATCAGGATCCTGATCGTGCCATCTTCTGAATTCATATCGAGCATGGGCGGTGACAGGACTGCCATTGAGAAGCATATGAATGATATCGTTACTGCGGTCAACCGTAATGCAGCTTCCCATAAGCGCATCACGAGGGTTGATGTCGTCTATGAGGCATTGCCGATGACTGGAACGAAGAAGGTACGCAGGGGTGATGTCATTGAGAAGTATGGCGATGAATAATTCCTTACTGAGCAGTGATATATAAAAATGTTTTGTGAAATTGGCCAAAGGTGTTGACAATTTGGGCTGTTTCTGAGATATTTGTCGTCGTTGAAATTGCTAGGTGAACGCCTTGCTTTCCATTAATGGTGGAAGTAGTTCAGCGGTAGAGCGGCAGATTGTGGATCTGCTTGTCGAGGGTTCGATCCCCTTCTTCCACCCT
>CALXYL010000016.1 GCA_944392985.1 uncultured Spirochaetaceae bacterium
GTTCTCGACTGTATCGTAATCAGGGCACTCGTAGATGAGATTGACGAAAACCCTTCCTTTCCTGTCGATTCCTATGTCCGCTCCCTTAAGCTTCCAGCCTTCCGAATCAGGATAGCGCTCAGTGAAGAACCCAGGAATCGATATGATTGCCTTCACCCTCCTGCCGCAGGTGCTGAATGTGAGCTGAGAGCCGCGCAGCGTAACTGTGCGCACATCATAGCGCATCGTGCACTTCTCCTTCATCGAGGGCCTTCTCATCCTCTCGGCCTTCTTCGGATGCTTCCGCTTCAGCTTCGTCCTCTTCACATTCCAGGCCTTCACCGCTTCCACTGCGACATCACGGGCACACTGTATGAGTCCTGTGGGAAGAGTCGGACACTCCTCCTTGATCCTCTCATACTGGACCTTGTGGAGGAACCTCTTGGACGTGCTGTTGTTGGTGACAAGACAGTCCACAGACATGTTGAAGGCCTTCGCATACTGCTTCCTCGTCTCCACTATTGCGGAGACCTCCTTGTCAGTGAGCTTTGGGAAAACAGTGATTGACCTTCTCATACATCAATCATATCCTATTTTATAATAGGAGGCAACATGAAAAGCAACAACAATTCGGTTTCCTCACTGCAGTACCACATCGTCTGGTGCACCAAGTACAGGCACCCCATACTCACTGGAGCGGTCGAGGTGGAGACAAAGACAATACTGGCACAGACCTGCACAGAGTACGGCTGGAGTCTCAAGGCCATAGAGGTGATGCCTGAGCATGTCCATCTTTTTCTGGAGGCATCTCCCGATGAAGCACCATCGACAATTGCAAGAACGCTGAAGTCGATTTCCGCTGTCCACATCTTCACAGCTTTTCCCCGTCTCAAAGAGAGAAAGTTCTGGGGATCGGGACTCTGGTCACGCGGCTGCTACTATGGAAGCGTTGGTGCCGTTACTGAAGAGAGTGTGAAGAAGTATATTGAAAACCAGAAATCCAACATCGGAGGTACCGAATAATGAAATGTCCAATATGCGGCAAGGAAATGCTCAGGGGAACAGTCATATCGTCAGGGAGCATGCCATTCAGCACGAATGTCATATTCAAGTCTGAGAGGAATGATGTGTGCCCCAATACTATTCTGGAAAAGGAAGCGGACGCTTATATCTGTATAGATTGTGGCCAGGTATTTGCAACCTACAAAGTGAAATGATTGCTGCCGCATTCATCCTGCAGGACTAGCCTGTCAGGTTTTCTTGCGGCAACTTTTATAAACAGATGAAGGAGTATTCAGAAGCTGTATCATCCAGTTTGATCAGACTCGGTATCGGGAAAGGCGACAAGGTGGCTATCATCGGAGAAAGCTCTCCGATGTGGATGCTTATGTATTTCGGAATCGTCAGCATCGGAGCTGTAGCCGTCCCGATCCTCCCCGATTTCCCTGAATGTGATATACAGGCAATACTCTCTTATTGCAGCGTGAAGGCTATTGCTGTCAGCAGGAAGCTGATGCAGAAAACAGAAGGCCTTGATGATATCCCGGTCATCAGGCTTGATGACCTTGTTCTGCTTGGCCGGAACCTGCCATGCCAGAAGCTGCTTGATTGTCCGATTGACAGAGAAGGCATCATGGAAAGGAAGCCGGGAGAACAGGATATAGCCTCAATCATATTCACTTCTGGCACAACAGGGGCATCAAAGGGCGTGATGCTGACACATATGAACATCATCCGATGCGTCGATCTCGCGACAGATCAGTATGTTCGTCTCAAACCTGGCATGAAAGCACTGTCGATCCTTCCTCTGGCGCATGTCTACGAATTCACCCTCGGCCAGATTATCCCACTGATGATGGGACTGGAGATAACATTCCTTGGCAGACAGCCCGCTCCATCCATCGTTATGGCGGCATTGATGGGAATACGTCCTCATGTCATGTTTTCAGTGCCGCTTCTTATTGAAAAGGTCTATCGATCAGCGATACGGCCTCTGATCAGCAGAAGAAGGATTCTTTCCCTGCTCTTGGGCAATCCTGTGACAAAGCCCTTCGCCTGCATGGCAATAGGCCATGAAGTGAAAAGGAAATTCGGAGGACGGATCATCTTCTTTGGAATCGGAGGAGCTGCGCTTGACAGGGAAACAGAGGAATTCCTCCATAGTATCCGCTTCCCATACGCTATCGGTTATGGGCTTACGGAGACCAGTCCTCTTATTGCAGGCTGCAGACCGTCGCATAGGAGCCAGAAGCCCGGATTCATCGGAAGCATCGTGCTTGATGATGATGTGAAGCTCATCAATACTGATGCGAATGGGATTGGTGAGATAGCTGTGAAAGGCCCCAATGTCATGAAAGGATATTATCTGAGGCCGGATATGGATGCGGAAGTGTTCACAAACGATGGTTATTTCCGTACAGGGGACCTAGGTTATCTTGATACGGAAGGACGCCTGTCCATCAGAGGAAGAGTCAAGACGATGATACTCGGTCCAGGTGGGGAGAATATCTTCCCAGAGGCTATCGAATCCATCATCAACAACCAGGAATATGTTGATGAATCCCTTGTCATACCTGAGAATGGTGGCCTCACCGCACTCGTCAGGCTGAATCTTGAACAGATGCAGAAAGTGCTTCAGCTACCATTCTGCGAAGTGAAGGATATAGCCATGGATTACCTTGCCCAGCTGAGGAAGGAAGTCAATGCAAGAGTCTCATCATTCGCAAGGCTGACAGGCATCAGGCTGCAGGAATCGCCATTCGAGCGTACACCTACTCTGAAAATCAAGAGATTCCTCTATGATGGCAGCTGCATACAGGGAGCATAGATCCTAGTACAGATGGGCCGCACCTCCGAAGCACCATACTGGCTGACAAGAAGGAATCACCGATGGTGATGCGGCCTTGGGCCAGCTGGAGCGGGAAGAGACGGTGGTGCAGGCTCTGCATTGTCCCTCAGCTCGGAAAGCTCGGTGTAGAGCACATCATATGCCCATCCATATGCAGCAGCGACAGGCATGGAGACAAGGGCCCATACCCCGCCATCCTCCATTTCCACAGCATCCACGGTCTCGCTTCCCGAGATGACTGTATAGCCACTTGTGAGAGCTGCCATTATGGCCTCTTTCTCGCCCTCAGTCATTTCAGGACCATATTCGATCACATCCTCAGCTATTTCGCTCTGCATCCAGAATGCAAGACCGTTTCTTGCCTCGCTTTCCGCCCTATTCAGGCTCATTTCAGGGCTCGACTGATGCCCGAATCCAGACTGATAGCGATAACCATCCTCGATATATGCCTTCCCCGCCCATTCTGGAACAGTTGCGGCTGCGATTGTCGCAGAAGCAACAACAATCATGAGCATAGCCAAAAGTGCAGATCTTCTCATGGATCCCTCCTGCCAGAAGTATGGATCATGGTAAAAGCGAAAGCAAGAAGAACAGATGAAACATAAGCCGGCATCCCTTATACTGCAGCTGTTATGAGCACCTTTCAGGAACGGCTTGCGGCGAAAGGCAGGGAACTGCAGGAACTTTACCGCAGCCTATACGGCATTGATGGATCTGGACTGATTGAGCTTCTGGAAAGGAAGCATGGAGAGAGGAAGGCAGAGCTTCTGGAGCTTGACCGCAGGAGGGAGGCTGACCCCAGCTGGTATCTCAAACCCGGGATGCTTGCAATGACGATGTACACAGATCTTTTCGCAGGCAGCTTCAAAGGCATCATAGACAGGATTGGCTACCTGAAGAAGAGAGGAGTAACATATCTGCATCTGATGCCATTCCTTGCAACACCAGACAATGACAATGATGGCGGATTCGCTGTGAGCGACTATTCTGCGGTGAATCCCGCATTCGGTACCAATGATGATCTGGAGGAGCTCGCAGACAGGCTCAGGGATGAAGGCATAAGTCTCTGCATGGACTTCGTGATGAACCACACATCCGATGAGCATGAATGGGCTGTGAGGGCGAAGGAAGGAGACGTTAAATTCCAGAGGATGTACATGTGCTACCCCGACAGGACAATACCGGATGAATATGAAAAGACCGTTCCGGAGGTGTTTCCATCCACTGCTCCAGGGAATTTCACATGGTGTCCTGAGATGGGCAAATGGGTATTCACATCCTTCTACCCCAAGCAGTGGGATCTCGACTACAGCAATCCTGATGTGTTCCTTGCAGTGCTTTCATACATGCTGGACTGGGCAAACCGCGGTGTTAGCATATTCCGTCTCGACGCAGTTCCATATATCTGGAAAAAGCTGGGAACGACCTGCAGGAATCTCCCGGAGGTCCATGTGATCGTGAGGATGCTCCGCCTCGCATTCGAGATAGCCGCTCCTTCCGTGATCCTGAAGGGAGAGGTTGTCATGGCTCCCAAGGAGCTTGCTGCATATTTCGGCAGCAGCGATGCGCCTGAATGCCATCTGCTTTATGGCGTGTCGACGATGGTTAACATCTGGGGAGCTCTATCAAGCCAGGAGGCGAGGCTTCTTGAATCATGGGTGGAGAGGATACTCATGCTCCCGCGCACCTGCAGGTTCGTGAACTACGTCCGCTGCCATGATGACATAGGATGGGGATTCGACGAGGACAGAGAGAAAGAGCTCGGCATTGATCCGCTCAGGCACAAGATATTCCAGTACAGCTTCTACGAAGGGACATTCCCCGGATCCTATGCGCGGGGACAGCTCTACAACTATGATCCCTCAACACTCGATGCCAGGAGCTGCGGTACGGCAGCAAGCCTTTCCGGCCTTGAAGAGGCCATCCAGAGAAATGATACAGCGTTGGTGGAAAGAGCCATTGGAAGGATTGCCCTGATACATGCCGTGGTATTCGCCCTTCCGGGAATACCCCTCATAAACAGCGGAGATGAGATAGGACAGCTGAATGACTATGAGTATATCTTCTCACCAGGAAAGAAGGATGACTCAAGATACCTCCATCGCTCTCCGTTCAGATGGGATCTAGCAGAGCTCGCGGATGATCCGGAGACAATACAGGGAAGGATATCATCAGCGATCGAAGCACTGCATAGGGCAAGGGAAACGATGCCGGAATTCGATGATGATGCGGAAGTCTCAACATGGCACACAGGAAACAGCAGTGTATTTGCCCTGCGGAGGCAGAGCGGCGGCAGGACCCTCCTCTGCGTGTTCAGCTTCTCAGACAAGGAGGAATACTGTCGCTTCGATTACTTCACTGGATACTACAGGGATGTATTCACAGGCCGGACAGTGGAACCAGGAAGGGGCTTTTCAGTCAGAAGCCATGAGTATCTCTATCTTGAGGAAAGCAGGGAATAGCCTTGCGGATCAGATAGCTGTTTCCTGGACTATCCGCTCACTCATGACAGAGCGATGTTGATCGCCTCCTTGTCGAAAACAAGCAGGCTATCCTCATCATCAGGATCACCATAGGCCTTCTCTTCCTGCATCATCTCATTGAGAGCCCACACGCCACCGCAATCCTCGATGATACCAGCTCCCTTCCCCTTGACCGCATAAGGAAGCTGTCCAGCATGCTCATCGTCATTGAGGATTGCCTCCACCTTGAGCCTTACCATCCAATCATCGCCATAGTCATAGATGAAGCGCAGCTGATCACCCACCATGCTGACAAGATCCTTCACACGGCAGCTTTCTGCTGGAATCGATTCAGATCCCCATAAGGAGAAATCATCAGAAGCCTCTATCTGCGCTTTCGTCTCGATCCTCTGCGAACCATGGGAGGTCTTCCCGGGACATACATCTCAAGATGATGGAGATGATACCCTTCCATCAGGAAACGACGCCAGACACGGGGAGAACTCCCCTCAAGCAAAGCATGGATCTGGAAATCATCTGCTTTCACCTTTCCTCACATCATAAGGCAACCCTCGATGCCGCTGAAATCAACTGTATAGCTCCTTCCTGTCCTCATATTGAGAGTGATGTCTCCATAGCCTCCGCACCTCTCCTTATCACTGTAATCAATCGAGGAAATGCTGAAGATCTCATCATCAGAGAACCCATCCTCCCCTTCCTTTGTAAGTATCTGGCTTATGAGGATGTACGGCTCATAGGCGAACACCTTCTTTCTTGATGCATGCGCGAAGATGATGAAGCTCTCCGATGTATCCGCGTTCGTGCCAGTGCTCTTCTCCACTGAGATATCATTCCACCCCGAGAATACAGTCATTGCCATATGACGAAGCCTTCCGTCGCTTCCATGCCCCGTCATGATGACAGCCTGGGCATCCCCGGAGCGGCGGATAGTGTATGCGGCATCGGGGCAGGGGAAGCCATAGGATCCAAGGTAGATATCCACAGGTTTATGGAAAAGCCGGATCTTATCAGCCCGGACAAGACCATTCGCAACAGGGAAATCGGCGAGGTCAATCACGCTTGTCCAGTGCAGGTCCCCGCTGGTGTCATAACCGAAAAGAGCTCGCCGATAGAGAACATCATTCCTCATTCCGCTCCACAGAATGCTGTTGATCTGCTCAGTCTTATCTATATCAGGTTCCTTAAGGACATAGGATGCTGCACTCAAGCCGGATGGAAGATCACTCTCCCATGGGTAGGCACTGCTGTATGAGAGCTTGGCATAGCACCATCTTCCATTGCTGTCGCCGATGCGCTTGGTGACCTTTCCTGTCCTCAGCTCCATCGTGCCGTTGTCATGATGGTCTGCAATCGCAAGCCCTGGACCATCGAGCACTGTCTCCAGCGTCTCTCCTTCTCCCATCGTCTCCCAGACGCCATTCTCCTCCTTCGCTGTCCAGAACGGATGATCCTCGGGAAGCTCAAGGCAAAGGAATGCCTTTCCCAGCCAGAGAGGGCTCTCTGCGCAGCTATAGCCCTGTACCATAGGAGTGAAAGGACCATAGAAACCAAGCACAGGGGCGCCTTCATAGAGAATGTCATCGCGCCCGAAGAACTGCAGCAGCGCACCAGATGCGATCCTCCTCGCAAGCCCCGGATTGCAGGAAGGGTTCCTGAGATTGAAATTTGAAGCGAAAGGAGCCGTGGCGGCATTGCGGTATATACTGCTCCTGCCCCACATCGTGACGTGCCCATTCTCGTCGAAGAGCCTGTCATAGGTCTTCATAAGCTCATTGGAGTTCTTCTCGAACTGGGCGGCAAGATACTCTTCGTTCTCATACCCGTACCATCTGCACCAGATCGGGGCATAGACCTGGAAGGCCCATGCGGAGTAATAGTCAAAGGTATGCCCATCCCTATACCAGCCATTGCCCGCATAATATGCTAATATAGCCTGGGCATGCTCCCTCATTATCGATCTGTCGATTTCATATCCCATCATTGAAAGGAATGCGAGGTCGAGCATATTGAAAAGTCGCCAGTTCTGGGTGGCTGTCGTGCCTTCTGCGTAATCGCGGATGAATGCCGCGATCCTGTCCTTCTCCTCCTGGCTGTATGTATCCCAGATTTCCTTCCTTGTTGTGACAAGACCGATCACAACTGCACAGGTCTCGACAGTCTGTTGATAGGTATGAAGCCCGAATGATGGCTCTGCATCCTTATCCATATCGCTGTAGCTGAGCACATACTGTTCATCTCCGGGAGTGCACGAGCGGAGGATATGATCCCTGTAGTAATCCTTCAGAGCTATCCCAGCAACCTTGGGATCATGCTCTATGGCAATCAGCGGAGCTGCCAGGAAGAAGCTGCGGGCAAGTCCCTCATAATACTCGGCCTGTACCTTCCATGCCGGGGTGTTTCTGTTCGGATAAGTGATCTCAGTCTCGTAACGAGGCACAAGGACCGGGGAGTCCATTGTCTTTACATGGCGGAATACTCCTTCAAGTATATACTTGCAGGCAGAAATCCAGTGCTTTCTTGTCAGACCAGTATAGGGGCTTACCGTGTAATCGGGATTCTCAGGGATGAAATGCATCGTCAGATCTCCTTCTGCAGGAATGATTCTATCATGAAAACAGCAGAAGAACACCATATGTGCTTTGATTGCAATCAGATGTCTGTATATCGTCCTGCAATATGCCCCGATGGGAATGCATCATCTTCCCTGCAGATGATTCCATCGATCACTCATGGAATGGGGAGAAAGTCCATGCAAAGTAGATATCGCGGATACGGCGGTAATCCCCTCTCTTGATAAGGACCTTGAACCCATCCCTCATAACGATATGGCTGGGAGTTATCGTGCTGACCTCGTTGTAATTATCGTCCATCATCATTCCCACTCTATCGTTCCGACAGGCTTCGGCGTCATATCATAGCAGACACGGTTGACTCCCTTCACTTCCTTCAGGATCCTGTCCGTGATATGGCTCAGAAGGGTGAATGGGATATCCTCGACCGTCGCAGACATCGCATCGGTTGTATTCACAGCCCTGACAATCACAGGATACTCAAATGTCCTCTTCCCGTCCCTTATGCCTGTGGAGCGGAAATCCGGGACAACTGTGAAATACTGCCATACCTTTCCCTCAAGGCCGTTCTTCGCAAATTCCTCGCGGAGGATCGCGTCGGACTCCCTTACGCACTCAAGCCTGTCGCGGGTGATTGCCCCAAGGCATCTGACCCCAAGGCCCGGTCCGGGGAATGGCTGACGGTAAACCATATTGTCAGGCAGGCCAAGCTCCTTCCCTACTACCCTTACCTCATCCTTGAAAAGGAACTTCAAAGGCTCAACAAGCTCAAACTTCAGATCCTCCGGCAGTCCCCCGACATTATGATGCGCCTTGACTCCATCACTCTCGATGATATCAGGGTAGATAGTCCCCTGCGCCAGGAAGGATATGCCATCGAGCTTCCTCGCCTCCTCCTCGAATACACGGATGAACTCAGCGCCGATGACCTTCCTCTTCTCCTCTGGCTCTGAAACACCTGCCAGCTTATCCAGGAAGCGGTCAACAGCATCAACATAGATCAGGTTGGCATCCATCTCATGCCTGAATACCTGCACGACCTGCTCCGGCTCTCCCTTCCTCAGGAGACCATGATTCACATGGACACAGACCAGGTTCTTGCCGATTGCCTTTATCAGCAATGCAGCGACGACTGAGGAATCAACTCCACCTGAAAGCGCAAGAAGGACCTTTCCATCCCCTACCTGGCTCTTTACGGCAGCAACAGCCTCCTCGATAAACGATGCGGCAGCAGCCGGTGTCGTTATCCTCTCCATTTCCGCAGGGCGGACATTACCTTTGAAATCCATATCAGCTCCTTACCCTGACATTCTATTGATTAACATTCCGCATGGAAAGCTCCCGGCATGGGCCTGGAAGCAATCATCGTCTCCAGATGCCCTTGCGGTATCCGATGAATGAAATCATCCAGTTGAGAAGCCAGCCTACCGGAACGATGTACCATACAGCTGCAACCCCTATCACGGGGGCCAGAAGGAATGAGAAAAGCACACGCGTTGTGAGATTCACCAGATTCGCGGCCGTGAACACCTTCACATCACCGCTACCCCTGAGAACCCCATCCGTAGCCATCTTGAAACCAATGAGCGCAAAGAACCAACCCATGAAGCGCAGATACGCAACTCCCGTATTCCTTGCCAGCGCAGTACCATCCGAACCGATGAACATGTTGACAAGATGCAGTGGGAATATCTCGAGAACAGCAATGATCACAAGTGAGAAGAAAGCAACCATCAGATAGGATGCAAGATAGCCCTGCTTCACCCTATCCTCGCGTCTCGCGCCAAGGTTCTGCGCAGTATAGGAACTCATTGCATTGCCGATCGATACCATCGGAACAGTAGCGATGTTCTCGATCCTCATTCCCGCTGAGTATCCCGCCAGGACCTGGCTCCCGAAGCTGTTGACGACGCTCTGCACAAGCATCATGCCGATCGACACAGTGGACTGCTGCAGGATCGATGGAATCGCAAGCACGATCACCCTATGCAGCATCGTGAAGCTGAAAAGACTGGACTGACGCTCATCATAGGATGAAAGGAGCCTGATGAGCACCGCAAATGACAGGCATGCGGACACACCCTGTGCGATGAGTGTCGCCCACGCAGCTCCCCCGATGCCCATATCAAAGACAGCGACCATCAGCAGATCCAGAGCAACATTGAGAAGGGATGAGAAAATAAGGAAGTACAGCGGTATCCTCGATCTGCCAAGTGCATTGAACACCGAGGAAAGCACATTGTACATGAAGAGGAACGGCAATCCAAGGAAGTAGATCCTAAGATACAGCACGGAATCTGAATGGATATCCTGAGGCGTATTCAGAGCCCTCATGATCCCATCAGCAAGGATATATCCGAAGGCTGCGAGAAGTGCGGACACAACAAGGAACGCGATCAGTGATGTAGACACCGCGTCCTTCATCTCGCTGTACCTCCGCGAACCGAATGCGCGGCTGACAAGCACGCTGCTTCCCACTCCGCCTCCAATTGCAACTGCGATGAATACACTGGTAAGTGCATAGGATGCGCCGACTGCAGCCAGTGCATCCTCTCCTACGAACCGACCGACGATAACAGAATCAGTCATCGTGTAGAGCTGCTGGAAGAGATTGCCGAGCATCATCGGGAACGAGAATGAAAGCAGTGCCCTCATCGGGGCCTGGTGTATGAGATATTCCTTGTCAGACATCGGCGCTAAGGATATCCTCTCTCCTCAGGATAGTCCACATCAGGACATGGAGAGGACAGCCCAATATGGGAAAAGAAGTCCTATTCCTCTGCAGCCGCGTCCTTGACCTTCCAGTTCTTCATCAGCGTGAAGAAATCCGTTTTCTGCAGCAGAAGCTGCTTCTTCTTCACTTCCTCGTTGAGCACTTCCTTGTCGACATATGGCTTCCACTTCTCGACAACATTCTTGCCCGCTATGCGCCTGACGGACATGGCCTTTGTATAGAATCTGTCAGAACCATCGCAGAGTGACCTGTCCTCGATGATCGAGAGCCGTGACGGGAACTGCAGGGCAAGGGCCCTTGTAGTGAAGATCCTGTAGCCAAGGAGGTAGCATCGCACTCCGAAATCCATCGCCTGATAGAACTCGCCGGCAATCTGCGTATCATAGGAGCGGAGACGCTGGAACAAGGCCCTGTCATAAAGTCCGAGCTCCATCACAGGATAGAGATTCGGTTCCTCCTCATCTGTATCCACAGAAGGGGAAAATGACATAGGATCCACCTGCCTTCCATTGATATAAGGCGCGCGGAGCGTGGGAAGCACCTCGCATGAGGATGAGAGCATCACCGGAGTGATGATTGCAGGATGGTTCTTCTCACCCATCGCCGCCATCAGATGCTCTCCATCGAAGGCGATGAGCGATGAGTCAGTCCTGACGACAAGGAAGTATGTCGCGTAGCACTCATCGGCGAACGCGTTGATGTACTCGCCGGTTGTCGCCTGCAGCTTGAAGATGATGAAATTGACATCGGGGAAATCAGAGGCCCAGTCTGCCTCCTCCATACGTGACTGAAGGGTTATCACATAAAGCGGCGTGCTCATGTTCTCCGTGTACCACTTCAGTGAGGATATGAGATCCTCCTTTGTCGACAGATCAAGGATCCCTATAGCAAGCTGCTGCTGCCTGTAAAGCGAGGAGATCACGATCCCGACATCCTGCCTCTGATGCATTACCCTGTAATCAGACACTTTCCGTGAAGACGAGATCCTCTGGCCTGAAGATAACGTCCTTCCTCCCTTTCCCCAGTACAGCTTCGATATCGCTGCTCTTATGGCCCTGGAGCTTCTCGATCTCCGTACTATCGAAGTATGGCACGGCCTTTGCGAAGATGCATCCAGCCTCATCCATTATCGATGCGACCTCTCCTTTTCCGAAGATGCCATCAATTCCTCTCACACCGGAAGGAAGGAGGCTCTTATGGGCAAATAATGCCTTCTTCGCCCCCTCATCGACTATGATTGCCCCACGCGGAGTGGTGTTGAGTATCCAGCGCTCACGCTGCGAAAGCCTGGCTTCAGGATGGATGTATGAGCCGACTTCCTCCCCGCGCACAATGCGGATAAGCACATCCTTCTCATAGCCGGAAGCAATCACGGTGCCACAGCCACCTTTCTGCGCGATCAGGGCAGCAAGGAGCTTTGTCCTCATGCCGCCTGTGGCGAATGCGGACCCCGCTCCTTTTGCGTATGACATGATCTCCGGAGTAATCTCCGGTATGTCATGAAGAAGCACCGCGCCGCTGTCCTTCTTCGGATTGCCGGTATAAAGCCCATCGATGTCAGTGAGGAGCACAAGAAGGTCAGCATCGATCTTTGAAGCAACAAGAGCGCTCATCCTGTCATTATCACCAAAGACATCCTTCAGCTCGGCAGTTGAAACGACATCGTTCTCATTGAAGATC
Organism: uncultured Spirochaetaceae bacterium; assembly: GCA_944392985.1. Classification (GTDB taxonomy): domain Bacteria; phylum Spirochaetota; class Spirochaetia; order Sphaerochaetales; family Sphaerochaetaceae; genus Ornithospirochaeta. Next base: position 12,295 of record CALXYL010000016.1, read on the forward strand.
GGTACAACTCCCATCGCAAGGAGAGTCGATACGGAGGAGCGCAGATTGTTGTAGCTTTTCCTGTTGTTGAGGATCGAGCGCGTGATCAGGACCTGGGCACAGAGCATCCCATGGCGCTGGAATTCCTCCCGGTAAGCGCTCATCAGCAGAGGCTGTCCGATAGCGGCACATGCCTGCTTCATCGTGATGAATACGACCGGGTTCGTATGCCCAAGCGCCTTTGCACCAAGGCCAACGGCGCCGGAGGAGACAAGCATCACCTGGTATCCCATATCACGTAGCATCGCAATCTGATCAACAATCATCCGCACACGCTCGGAATCGATCCCGCTTTCAGAGGAAAGAAGATTAGTGCCGGCCTTTATGACGATGCGGCGGACAGACTGGAAATCACGCATGTGGAAGCTCCTTATGATGAAATGGCTTTCCATCCGGCCCGGAATAATCTGAAACGATCTCCCCATTTCCGGAAAGAAGCCACTTCGTAGTCATGAGACCATCAAGTCCCACAGGACCGCGGGCATGTATCTTCGATGTCGAGATCCCGACCTCCGCCCCAAGTCCGAACCTGAACCCATCCGCGAAGCGTGTCGAGCAGTTGCAGAACACATCCGCGCTGTCAACAGAGCGGAAGAATAGCTTCCTGGACTCCTCCGACATAGTCACGATGGCATCAGTATGATGTGAACCGTGCTCTGCTATATGGCAGATTGCCTCTTCGATTGAAGAGACGACCTTCACAGCGCACTCAAGGCCGAGAAACTCCGTATGGAAATCAGCTTCGGATGCTGCCACCGCTCCAGGGATATGCTTCCGTGTCTCATCGTCGCCATGGATCAGTACCCCTTCTGCCTTGAATGCCTCTCCCAACCGGGGAAGGAACGCAGGGGCTGCATCCTTATGAACAAGTATCGTCTCAACAGCGTTGCATGCCGCAGGGTACTGGACCTTGCTGTCCACTGCAATCCGTACAGCCATATCGATATCAGCAAAGGCATCCACATAGACTGAGCAGATCCCGTCTGAATGCCCGATGACAGGAATATGCGTGTGATCCATCACATAGCGCACGAAGCTGTTGGATCCACGGGGTATTACGAGGTCGATGTCCTTATCCAGCCTGAGCATCGCGCTCACATCGGCATGGCTCTCGATACCAAGTATCCACTCTGCATTGATATAGGGTGCTGTAGCCTCCCTGATGATTTCCACCAGCACGCGGTTGGATGCCTCAGCCTCGCTGCCTCCCTTCAGAACCACTGCATTGCCAGAACGGAGCGCAAGGCCCGCAATCTGCACAAGCGCGTCCGGCCGTGCTTCAAAGATCATCGCTATGACACCGATAGGGAATGTCATCTTCTCAAGCACGAATCCTGGATCGAGCTCCCTCTTCTCCCTCACGCGTCCAACCGGATCAGGAAGGGAGGAAAGCTCCCTCAGGCCCTTCACAGCGGAAGCGATCTTGTCATCTGTGAATGCAAGCCTATGGAGAAGCGCAGGCTGGACTCCTTTCTCCTTCGCCCTCTCGATATCAGCGGCATTCGCTGCTTTTATCTCATCCTTCCTTGAAAGAAGAGCGTCAGCGACAGCAATGAGCGCATTGCGCCTTGTATCATCACTTGAAAGGGAGAGCACCAAAGCTCCCTTACGCAGATTCCTGATTCTTTCCTCTAACGATGCCATAGCTTCAGGATGCCTCATAAGAAGAAGAGATTCAACCTGCAGAGAGGAATCGATCCACAGCCTCAAGCACCCCGCCGGCTATCGCGCGTGCCTTGTCAGAGACCGTGGTATGGTCTGCATTCTCTCCCCGGGGATCGATATCCGCAATTTTGAAGCCTTCCGGTACTTCCAGACCGGTGCGGAGAAGTCCCCTGAGGCGTCCATCGATCGTGGCCTTCACCTCGCTTTCACCGACATAGGCAATCACATCACCCTTCTGAACGATATCACCGATCGAACGGACAGTTCGGAACTCACCCGACGAAGGAGAATGCATGACACGTTCAGCCGCAACTCCCGCGATCTCACCTGGAATGCCTGTATTCTCTATGGCAGAGCCTGAGTATATGATGGAACCGAGCGTATGCCCTCGCTTCGTCTCGATTACCGCATCCACATCAACGCCAGCCCTGAATCCAGGGCCAAGGGCAACCACGAATGGAGCCATTCCACGCTTTGTACCAAGATTGCGCTTCGCGATGATCGCATCAACAAGGACCGCTGGCCTGAGTTTCCCGAGAATCGAAAGCGAAGGATCGTTTATGACGGGGACCTCCCCTCTGTCGATAGCCCGAAGGATACCGCCCATATCCGATACATGCACTGCCTTGACCCCTTCAACAGTCATCTCACCTTCATAGACTGCTTCCGCGAAGGAGACTGTGCGGCGTATCACCGTAGGTTTCTCGATCTCTGCCGCGACAACGCTGTATCCAGCATTATGAAGGCGGATGATTGTCCCGGTAGCCAGATCTCCTGCACCGCGGACCAGCACGAGACGGCTGTTCCATGCCCTGTGATGCGCACATCCCCTGCTGTGGAACACTCCCAGTATCTCAGCAACTACGGAAACAGCGATCTCCTCCGGTGTCTCCTCCCCTATATCCAGTCCTATCGGGAAATAGAGCCGGGGATCGCTTTCGATTGAAAGGGAACGCGATGCGAGGAGACCGACATAGAATGCGGGAGTTGAAAGAGCTGCCGGAACAAGAGAGGCATCCGCCTTTCCCGCGATGATGATAGCCGTCCTGCTGTCGATTACAGCAGCGAGAAGCTCCTCACGGCTGGCACCGCGCTCCAGCACTGCAGTACGCCATCCGATTCCCTTCAGAAGAGAAGCAACCGCAGCTCCCACGTGCCCAGATCCGATAATCACCGCTGAGTGGCTGGCAACAGGGACATCAATGAAGATCGTCACCCAGCCACCTGCTCCATGCTGCAGTGTATGGGATCCACCTCGTCCAGAAGCAATCGCCTCCTTTGCCAGCTGTGAAGCGCGGTATTCGATCTCACCTCCCCCGATCGTACCCGACACACGGCCTTCCAGTGAGACGACCATGCGTCCGCTTGTCCTTGGCACAGTCCCTTCTGTACCGGTTATCGTCACAACAGCGAATGGCAGATTCTCCTTCTCAAGCTCAGATGCAGCCTCGAATGATCCCATAGATCCTATCCTCCTTCTCCGATGCGGCAACCGCGAATACGGAATCGGGATAATCAATATCCTTCAGCATGGCAATGCTTTCCGTCGGTGCTGAATCAGCCCCATTGAATACAATCGCGCTTCTCCCCGTACATCCTTTCATAAGCCCTTCAGGATCGTTGATGTAATGCTGGATATACTCCTTGTCGACAATACCCGTGCCATCATCACCGAATACCGCATAGCAGACCTTCTCCCCGATTCCCCATAACCCCATCACTGCGATAGTCGCATCTGTCAGAGGATGGATCACAGGATCCCGTTCCGTATGGATCTTCAGAGGCAAGCCACGTGAGCCATCGGCTTCGGATAACACCACATCATATCGTCCTGCAAGAGCGGTGAGCACCTCCTCCCGTGGTGCAATCCATTTCTTCATATCCATCGTGTGGTGCTCAGCGTAGAATACGAGGCTGCCCTTGCATGGAGAGAATGAAAGCACGCTCTCATCACCGAACACAGCATCAGCTCCATAATCATGAAGCCGGGGGGATGCAACCTTTGTTGTTGTGGTCATAAGCACGGAAAGCCCCATTGAGGCAGCACTCCTGCCAAGAAGCGAAAGCAGCGTCGTCTTTCCACCTCCGCCTGTTATCGATATGAATCCCCTTCCATCCGGCAGAAGCTGCCTGATAAGCGTGTCCGCAAGCTGCATAGAACAGATTATATCCTTGATTACCTTCGCTCGTCACGCTAGACTGCATCGAAATGGTTGATGAAGCAACAAGGGATAGGATACTGAAAAGGACAGCCACGCTCGGGATCATCTCGAACGCGGCAATCGCTGCCGTGAAGGTCCTTATTGGATTTTTGTCTGGATCTGTCGCGATCATGTCAGATGCCGCCAACAACGCTTCTGACATGCTCTCCTCCATCGTAACGATCATGGGCTTCAGCCTGGCAAAGCGCAAGCCGACGCACACCCACCCCCTTGGATTTGGAAGGATGGAATACATCTCAGCCCTTTTCGTTGCATTCATCGTGCTCTTCACAGGTGGTGCATTCTTCAGGACATCCATAGAAAGGATACAGGATCCGAGCCCTGTCACAGTATCCCTCCCGATGCTTCTGGTTCTCATCATCACGATCGCAGTCAAGCTGGGGCTATGGCGCATCAATCTTGGCAATGGCAGGAAAATCGACAGCGAGGCGCTCTCTGCATCCGGCACGGACGCTCTTTCCGATGCATTGGCGACATCCGTTACCATCGTGGCCGCAGCCATATCGCTCCTGACGCCATTCCCCGTTGACGGCTGGGCCGGCATCGCCATATCGATATTCATCATGTTTGCAGGCGTGAGGAGCGTAGTCGGCACAGTCTCCGCAATCGTCGGGGAGCGCCCTTCAAAGGAAACCGTCAAGGAGATCCGCTCGATCATCGCGTGCCATCCACCTCTTTCCGGCGGCTATGATATCCAGATACATACCTATGGCCCATCAAGGATGATCGGGACATGCAATGTCGAGGTTCCATACGATGCCAGGGGTGAGGAGATATTCGATGCCATGACTGATGCACAGGTCGAGATCATGGACAGGATGGGCATCTACTTCACATTCGGGATGTATGCTGTCAATTCAGACAATCCTGTCGTCATCCTGATGAAGCAGGAGGTGCTGAAAGTGCTGCGTACAGTCTCCTCCTCCGTGATCTCCATCCATGCCTTCCATGTGCACATGGAGGATTCGAGGGTCCATTTCGATGTCGTCGTGGATTTCTCCCTCACCGATTACGCCGCATTCAGGAAGAAGGCAACAGAGGCACTGACAGAGGCATTCCCGACATACCGCTTCCAGTTCAACATCGACCCAGATTACGCGTAGAGAACTGAGCTATCTGCCGTCAGATCTCCTCCTGCAGCCACCAACTCCAAAACAAGACTATTGCACCATCGTACATTTGATAATATAATGGAAACCGAGTTATTTCAAGAAACAATTCGATGGACGCAAAGCTGCTTCTGAAACTGACAGATGATGATGGATTGCCCTTCTTCGGACCGGGTGTTGCTGAGCTGTTTGACCTGATAGAGGAAACAGGATCAGTCAGGCATGCATCTGAGCGGATGGGACTTTCATATTCAAAGGCATGGAAGATGATCCGAGGAGCGGAGAAGGCTGTCGGAAAGGAAGCAGTGATGCGCACACAGGGTGGAAAAGGCGGAGGAAGGGCCTCTCTGACAGAAAACGGGAAGAAGCTCCTTGAAGCCTACAGGAGACTTGAGGCAGAGATGGATGGGCATCTGGCCAGATGCAAAGGAGAGTTCCTTGAAGCGTAGACCTCTGACGATCATCACAGCCCTTGCAATCCTCTATGCCGCAGTAGCAATACTCTCCTTTTCCATCGGACGCTACCCTGTAGGACCATGGGATCTGATACGGATACTGCTTTCGAGGGTATTTCCGATCACTCCTGACTGGACGCCGCAGGCTGAATCTGTTGTATTCAGCATCAGGCTGCCGCGCATCATCGCATCCTCGCTGATCGGAGCAGGCCTTTCCCTCTCTGGACTGATCTTCCAGATCATATTCCGCAATCCAATGGTCTCTCCCGATGTCCTCGGAACATCTACCGGAGCAGGATTCGGTGCCGCACTTGCCCTGCTATGGGCACTGCCTTCATACACGATGCCTACGGCGGCGTTCATCATGGGTATCGCGGCGGTTCTCCTCGTCTGGCTCATCGCATCAAGAGTGCCATCCAACCAGGTGCTTGGTCTCATCCTCGGTGGCATCATGATCAGCTCCCTCTTCCAGTCAGGAACGAGCTTCATCAAGCTGGTGGCAGATCCTGAAGATGAGCTTCCGGCCATCACATACTTCCTCATGGGGTCGCTATCAGGCGCGGGAATGGATGAAGTGAAGATACTCCTGCCTCCATCGATCATTGCCATTATCCCGATGATTCTTCTGTCATGGAGAATGAACCTGCTATCGCTTCCAGAGGAGGAAGCGCTCTCGCTTGGCGTAAGCACGAAGCTGATCAGAGGCATCGCGATCGCCTCCGCAACGCTGCTTACTGCTTCATCCGTAGCGGTTGCCGGTGTGATCGGATGGGTCGGCCTCGTCATTCCGCATATCACGCGCATGGCTGTCGGATCCGACGCGAGGAGAACCATTCCCGCATCGCTTCTCCTTGGAGCAGCGTTCCTTACCGCAGTGGATACACTCTCACGCTCGGTCACCTACTCAGAGATACCGATCGGCATACTCACCTCATTCATCGGTGCTCCGTTCTTCCTTTATCTGATCGTGAAGGAGGGCAGACGCAATGAGGCTTGAAGCCAATGGACTTTCATTCAGCTACAGCAGGCGGGATGTGCTCAGCGATATCTCATTCACAATCGAGGACGGCAGATCACTCGCGCTCCTCGGACGGAACGGATCGGGAAAGACAACGCTGCTGCGGCTTCTTCTTGGCTTCCTGAAACCCGATGAAGGTGAAGTGCTTATCGATGGAAGGAATGCAGAGGAGATGACAGGAAGGGAAAGAGCCAGATGCATCGCATACATTCCACAGTCCTCCTCATCCGTCTATGCCTACTCCGTCCTGGAAATGGTCATGATGGGATGCGCCCCTGCCCTCTCCATCTTCCAGAAACCGGGGAAAGCAGATAGGGAGAAAGCAGAAGAGGCGCTTGAGACCCTTGGCATCCAGGATCTCGGCAGGCGTTCTGTCAATGCAATATCAGGGGGAGAAAGGCAGCTTGCCCTCATCGCACGCGCCCTCACCCAGAACGCACGTATCCTGCTTCTTGATGAACCGACTTCATCCCTCGATTACTCCAACCAGCTTCTGGTTATGGAAACGCTGGAAAAGCTCAGGGATAGAGGATACTCAATCCTGTTCTCAACGCATAACCCTGAACAGGCCCTGATGAATGCGACAGATGTCCTCATCCTGCAGCACCATCGACTTTCCTTCCTGGGCAAGCCGGAAGGGCTTCTTGATGGGGAGAAGCTGGAAAAGCTGTATGGAAGAGGTCTCTGCATAAAGCGCGTCAACACAGGTGAGAATGAAAGGATCATCTGCATTCCGAGGTAAACATGTGGTGGGACGAGGAAAGGATCGGATGGTACCGGAGGGCGGCAGAGGAAACAGGCTTCCATATGGCCCTTGCGGATGCAATAGAACCCTTTCTGCCTAAGGCAGGGAGGATACTTGAGCTCGGCTGCGGTCTGGGATATGTCGCAGAGATACTCAGCAGAAGAGGCCATATGATAACAGCCACCGATATAGACGGAAACGCGATCAGGAACGCACGGAAACGCACAGGACTTGATATCTACTCAACCCTTGATGCAGAGGCTCCTCTCCCGGATAGCGATGCGATCATCATGCTCTTCTTCGGCAGGCTCGCCGAGAAAAAGGATGCTATGCGCTATCTTGAGCATACGGGAAGGATCATCTATGTCATATCAGAGCACCGGGGCCAGAGTAGCATGCTGCGGAAAACCGAAGGTGACCCCTCCAGGACGATGCTCTCACTCGATTCGGAGCCCCGCCTGAAATACACCAGATACCCATTCACTGCTGATTTCGACCAGCCCCTTGCATCCAAGGAGGAAGCTGGAAGATTCATTTCGCGCATGTACGGGGAAGAGAGAGCATCTGCATACATGCGGTATCTCAGGAAAGATAACGAAGGATATGTGCTCCCGAACAGGAAGCACGCATCAATATTCATCATCGAACATAAAGGAGGAACAGCAATATGAGGAGAATCATCATTCTGCTTCTTGCGGCAGCGATGCTCATTCCGCTTCCAGCCGTATCATTCACCGACTCGCTGGGACGGACCGTGGAGCTTCCGGAGACACTGGAACGGATCGTGCCATCTGGAAACCTGGCACAGCTTGTTCTCTATTCAATCGCACCGGAGAGGATCGTCGGCTGGTCATCAAGGCTCTCAGGAAGCGCGGTGGAATACTTTGTGCAGGATGTCGTCAACCTGCCGGTATTCGGCACATTCTATGGAAGGAAGGCGAATCTCAACAAGGAAGCGCTGATGTCAGCAGATCCAGATGTCGTCATTGACATGGGAGAGATAAAGGGAACAAGGGAGGAGATGGCCGCAGAACTCGATGATCTGCAGAACAGCATCATGATACCAGTGATCTTCATCGAGGCATATCTAGACAATACCCCCGAAGTCTATCGCACACTGGGAACCCTTCTCGGCAAGGAAGAGAAAGGAGAGGCGCTTGCCCTGTACGCAGAGGAGGCCATCTCGATGGCAGCCGAAGCAAGGGAAGCTATCAAAGAGCCTGTGACGGTCTACTATTCCTCCTCAGAGGATGGGCTTGAGGCAATAGCTGAAGGCAATTTCCATGGTGAGGTGATTGAGAAGATCGGAGGAAAGAACATCGTGCCCGCTTCTTTCGGCTCATCATCGAACAAGGTTTCGATGGAACAGCTCTACATCTGGGACCCCGATGTCATACTGCTATCAGAGGAGGAGGCGTACGAGGACGCCGTTTCCGGCAAGGGCGTATGGAGGAACCTGAGGGCAGAGGAGGAAGGCAATGTCTACCTTATACCATCAGAGCCGTATCCCTTCCTTGACAGCCCTCCTGCAACAAACAGGATCATAGGAATCTACTGGCTTGGCAACCTGCTCTACCCTGATCTCTATCCTGTGGATATCGTGGAAAAGACAAAGGAGTTCTATTCACTGTACTACAGCCATCCTCTCTCTGACGAGGAAGCTGCGCAGATCCTCCATCTTGACCTGTTATGAAACAAGGCGGGTGTACCCCGCCTTGCCTTCTTTGAGGATCCTTATCTGATCCTTGGTGTTTCCTTGTCCATCAGCTCTGACAGCTTCGCACCGGGGTGCTTGAACTTCGAAAGGAAGATCATAGCCGCGATGATGTATGGCTTGTAGGAAGCCTCCTTGTAGAGAGGGACAAGATAGCGGTCGAATACGGAAGCCTCTACCTCACCTTCCTTGCAGGACACGCCTGTGATATCAGCAGGGAGACAATGCATATAGAGAGCCTTGCCATCCTTCGTGGTCTTCATCAGCTCTTCTGTGCATGTCCAGTCCTTGAACTTCGCGTTGTTCTCAAGGCAGCGCTTCTCCAGATCCTTCAGCTCATCGAAGCGGCCTTCACCGACGAGCTTCGTCCTCTCCTCCATAACAGCAAACGGTGCCCATGACTTCGGATAGACGATATCAGCATCCTTGAATGCCTCAGCCATCGTATTGACCTTTTTGTATGATCCACCTGAAGCCGCTGCGTTCTTCGCCGCGATCTCCTCCACATCGCTCATCACATCATAGCCCTCCGGGTGAGCAAGAACGACATCCATACCAAAGCGCGTGAAAAGCCCGATAACACCCTGGGGAACAGAAAGCGGCTTGCCATATGACGGCGAATATGCCCAGGTCATGGCAACCTTCTTGCCCTTGAGGTTCTCGACACCTCCGAAGTGGTTGATGACATGGAGGATATCGGCCATGCACTGCGTCGGGTGATCGATATCACACTGCAGGTTGACGAGTGTCGGCCTCTGCTCAAGAACGCCATCCCTATAGCCTTCCTGCACCGCCTCGGAAACGCTCTTCATATAGGTGTAGCCCTTGCCGATGTACATATCATCGCGGATACCGATGACATCAGCCATAAAAGAGATCATGTTCGCAGTCTCCCTCACAGTCTCGCCATGCGCGATCTGGGACACCTTCTCATCAAGGTCCTGGACCTCAAGTCCAAGGAGATTGCATGCGGAAGCAAAAGAGAATCTCGTGCGGGTGGAATTATCGCGGAAGATCGAGATGCCAAGGCCGGAATCAAAGACCTTGGATGAGATATTGTTCTCCCTCATCCCCCTCAGAATCTCAGCCACCTTGAACACAGCGGCAATCTCATCGTCGCTCTCCTTCCAGGTATGGAAGAAATCATTAAGGTACATGTTCGATGTGTTGAGCTTTTCAAGCTCAGCTATCATCCTGCGGATCTCACCCTTATCTCTGGCCATCATGGTCCTCCTTGGATTGCATCAAAACTCTATCACAGCATCGATGGGAACGCAATCAGACGTTGCATCCTGTTGCGATTACCCCTTCTGGAGCAGGTGTTCCGGCACTTCGCTGCCATCGCTCTCGTGCCCATTATAGTATTCGACATCGGCTTCCGTCATATCATACCCAAGCTCCCTGGCAAAGGGGATGAGGACCTCCCTTGTGATGTCAGATGCACTGCCGGGGTAATCCATTATCCTTGCATCCAGCTCCTTGCGGGCCTCATCATCCTCATCAAGATAGAGCAGGAAAGCATCCATGAGGTTATCTGCCATGCTCCCCTCCATATGGGGATTATACCACAGCAACAGCCCTGTCCTGCCTGGCTATGACGCGCCCTATGCAGAACGCCTCTCCATACCGCCTCAGATACTGATCGGCATCCTCAGGAGGCATGAACAGCAGAAGGCCACCAGAGGTCTCAGGAGAGAAGAGCATGTCACGGAAGACAATGGAAGCAGTGCTTGGAATGAGGACTTTATCAGCAAGATAATCCTCATTGGTGTAGCGTCCCTCAGGAACGAATCCATACCGCGCCGCATCCTCTGCGCCTCCAAGGAATTCCAGTGCACTGCTGTCAATGCGTACAGTCACGCCAGAAGCCGAAGCAGCCTCATATGAATGTCCCATAAGCGAGAATCCCGTCACATCGGTAGCGGCATGGACACAAAGCCCATCAGCTGCCTCTTTCGCTCCTTTATTGAGAAGCCTCATCTGGGTTATCGCCTCAGCGGCATCTGTCTCCCCCGCCTTATGGGCTGTCATCAGAAGCCCTACCCCGAGCTTCTTCGTGAGGATCACGGCATCACCTTCCCGTGCTCCGCTGTTTGACCAGATCCTGTCCTTTCTGGCAAAGCCTGTCACAGCAAGCCCGAACTTCGGCTCCCTATCTGATAGCGTATGGCCACCCGCGATGACAGCGCCCGCTTCCCCAGTCTTTCTTATGGCGCCTTCCATGATACGGCGCATCACCGAGATATCCAGACAGGACGGGAAGCACATCAGGCTCATGGCAATCCGTGGTTCCCCTCCCATCGCGTAGATATCCGAAATCGCATTCGCGGCAGCTATCTCTCCGAATATCTCCGGATCATCGACCATGGGAGGGAAGAAATCGACTGTCTCTATCAGTACGCGCCCATCGCCAAGATCGTAGACAAGCGCATCATCCGAGCTTTCAAATCCCTCAAGCAGCTGTGATGGTGCACGCTGCTCCAGATCATCAAGTGCCTTATGCAGTTCCCCTGGCGGCAGCTTTGCGTTGCAGCCTGAGCTGCGTACCAGTGATGTCAGCCTCACTTCTTCCATACAACCCTCCATTCCTCCCCATCCATCTCATAGACAGCTTCCGTATTCTCATCAGCATCGGAAGGACTGAACGGCGAGGAGAAGAATACCGCCGTACCGCATGACGACGAGAGAGAACGCGGAACAGGACGCAGCATGGCATCCCCGCCGATCCGCTTCCTGAACATGATGGCCCCATAGTGGCTATGGAATGTCGCTACCTTGCTATGTGGAGAATCCAACAGCCCTTTCCCTCTTCTGTCCTGACAGAGTAGCCAAGCGCGGTTGTATAGCGTGTGACATTCTCCTTAGAGGCCCTGTTATCCACAGTGACATCCAGTCCTTCCGGACTGTCCTTCAGTGCTTTCTTCGTCATTATGACTGGTTCAGGGCAGCTGTATCCCGATGTATCAAGCTCCTTCATTCCTTCCTCCCCTTCAGTGTCGCTGCAACTGCAATCGCAAGCAGGATGATGATGCCCCCCACAAGCGCCACCTTGCCATTCAGCCCCGGACCGACGTTTGCAGAGGATGCCAATGAGAAATTATGGGAAATTGCCGCTCCAGCAATCATCCCCAGTACGGCAGAAGCGCTGTCAGAGGATCCTTCAGCGGCAAGGATAAGCTGGCGAAGCGGACAGCCTCCAAGCATCACAGACCCAAGCCCGACCGCGAACATGCCGAGGAAGTTCCACAGATGCATCGGGTGCGACACAGGCTGGTCCAGGAATCCAAGATGGAAGCTCCCTGCCACAATATTCCCCACAAGGGAAGCAAGGAAGATTGCCGCGAAACCTGATATAAGCGTGAAATCCCTGATGAGGATCATATCCCTGATACCCCCTGCCATGCAGAGCCTTGTACGCTCAGCGGCTATGCCGACGACAAGTCCCGCAAGAAGCGCGGCCGCAACAGGTGCATCCATCGACCCCGGCCCCGTTTCCGAGAAGAGGAATAGCGATGGGACTGCGAGGAACAGGACAAAGAGCAGCACCGTCGCCGATGGCAGCGCGACCCCTTCAATAGCGCTCTGCCTCTCAGCCTTTCCAAGTGTGAATCCATTGTTTATGAATACGCATCCCACGCCGATGCCTGCAGCAAACCCAAGAAGTCCGACAAGGGCATTGAGATCGCCTCCCCCAAGGCGCAGCACCATTCTCAGCGGACATCCGAGGAACACGAGGGCACCCATCATTACGATGGCTGCGATGATGAAGCGGAGAACAGGAGATGATCCTCCTCTGGGACGGAAATCACCGCGTATGATGCTGATTGAAAAAGCACCGATGATTATCCCAATAATCTCCGGCCGGACGTATTCAACGATCGCGGCAGTATGGAAGTGCATTGCACCTGCCGTGTCCCGAAGGAAGCAGGCGATGCAGAATCCCATGTTCCCGGGATTGCCAAGCAGCGTAAGCACGACAGCTGCTAAGCCGATGATGATACCTGTGATGATGAGCTTTGGCTTCTCTGTTGATCTCATGCCACCATGTTACCATTGTCTGATGCGGAATACAATGGAATCATGATATGCTTTTACCATGAATCGCATCTATCTCGACAACGCATCAACAGCCTTTCCGAAGGCCCCGGGAACAGCCGAGGCAATATCAGGATACATCACAAGCGGCTGCATCAACCTGTACAGGACTGAAAGCAGGCTTTCCGAAAGCGGCTTCGATGTGCTTATGTCACTGCGTTCGATGCTCTCTTCGCTTTATGGATACAACCATATGGAATGCATCGCATTCACAAGAAGCATCACTGAATCGATGAACTGGATCATCAAGGGACTCTTCTCATCCGGGGACAGAGTTGCCGTAACGGCGAATGAACACAACGCTGTGATGAGGCCATTGCGCCAGGTCGGGGTGGAAGTATTCCGTATCCCTTCTGACAGGGAAGGCTATACGCTCTGGGAAGCGGCGGACAGCATCTTACCGCCTGGTGTGAAGGGACTCATCGTAAATGCCGCAGGGAATGTCTCCGGAGCGGTACAGGATCTGGGAAAGGCAGCCGAGACAGCAAGACGGTATCGGATACCGCTGATCGTGGACACTGCGCAGTCATCCCCTTATATCAGCATCGATATGGAGGATCTGGGAATCGCAGCTCTTGGCTTCACTGGTCACAAAGGCTTCCTTGGCCCGGAAGGCACTGGAGGCATGATCCTGCGTAGGGATCTTGCACAGATGATCTCTCCGCTGATCACGGGGGGAACAGGAAGCGAGAGCGACAGCGAGGATCTGCCGCACACGCTCCCGGAGAGGCTATCCCCGGGAACAGAGAATCTCACAGGGCTTACAGGCCTGGAGGCATCAATGCGTTTCACTCTGGAGCACAGAGCGGAACTCAATGCCAACGCCATGGCCATGACAGAACGTCTTTATGAAGGGCTTTCGACAATCAGGGGAATAAGCATTGCAGGAGCTCCCATCGACAAACCTCGCGTTCCGATCATTTCCATCACGTGTGATACGATGGATATAGCGGAAATAGCGGCACAGCTGCTTGAAAGAAGCAACATAGAGACACGGGTTGGACTGCACTGCGCCCCGTCGGCACATAGGAGCCTTGGCACATTCCCGACAGGAACGCTGCGCTTCTCCCCCGGCCCTTTCACGACTGAGGACGATATCGATACGGCAATAGCTACTATGAAGGAGATAGTGAATGGCAGGAGCTCTTCTTGAGGCACTCAGGCATGGAAACGTTGAACGGTTCACATTCCTTGGAACCGGAGACGAGGCACTCTTCCAAGGCGGAAGGATGATCTACGCCACGGACAGCGGCCTTGATTATTCGAAGGCGGATCTGCATGAGATGGTGAAGGCACCGCCCCATCTTGTGCTTTTCGGGGCAGGACATATCGGCAAGGCGCTTTATGACCTCGCCGCGCTGCAGGACATGGCGGTAACTGTGCTTGATGACAGGAATGAGCTTCTCACTGCGGAAAGGTTCCCGAAGGCTGAGCGGATATATGCGCCATTTGAAGAACTCCTTTCAAGGGAATACGGAATCATCTCCCCTTACTTCATCATCTTCACGCACGGACATGCCGCTGACAATGAATGCCTCCGCTACGCGCTTCGCCATCCTTCCCCATACATCGGGATGATCGGATCGAAGGCCAAGAGCCAGAGGGCACTTGAAATGATGAGGGCGGAAGGATTCGAGGAGGAAAGGATAAAAGCAGTACATACGCCTATCGGGCTCAGCATAGGAGCCGAGACCCCAGAGGAGATAGCCATATCGATAATGGCTGAGATCATCTCGGTATTCCGTAAGGAGGTGAATGCCGTGATCGCGGACATCGACCTTCTCCGCCTTGAGGCGGAAAAAGGCGGGATCTCAGTCAGGATCGTCAGGAAGGAAGGATCCGCGCCACGCGCCATTGGAACGGAAATGCTCGTCACTGAGGAGTGTACAGCAGGAACCATCGGAGGCGGTGCGATTGAGCTTGAGGCAATCAAAGAGGCAAGGAGGATGCTCAAAGATGGCAGACGCTATCTGCTCTGCCATCATGATCTCTCTCCCGATGGTGACATCGGCATGGTGTGCGGAGGGAACGAGACCCTTCTGTTCAGAGCGATCTGATCAGGTGCATTCCGTCCAGGATCACCAGTACATCCAGGCGCCGACAGCCCCCATGAAGATGAGGATTCCGACAATGAAGGCGAAAACCAGCGCGAGGATGACAGCATTCAGGACAATCCCTATCACACTGAGCACCCACGCTGCTTCACCTTCCTTATCGGTCCTGTCAGAGCGCTTCGCCTTCGATAGCCCTATGATACCGAGGATCAGTCCAACAACCTGGCATATCACTGAGAATACAATCGAGAGGATGCCGAGGATGAAGGCGCTCCTTGCGCCTTCATTCGCAGAGATCGGCCGTTCCCAGCTATCCATTCCATCTTTCTCCATCAGAATTTCCCCATTGCCTTGAGAATCTTCTCTCCGGTAATCGGCCATGAACGCACCCATACACCAGTGGCATCCGCGATAGCCATCGCGATTGCCGGAGCGGCTCCATTGCAGGCAATCTCAGAGATTGATTTCGCACCGAATGGCCCATACTGGTCATTCACATCGACGAGCTCCGCACGGAAATCCTCTGGCGCTTCCTCAATCATCGGCACGCCATAGTCAGTGAATGTGGTTGTAAGGCAGCGTCCATCGCGATCGAGAACCATATCCTCATAGAGGGTGTGTCCGATGCTCTTCATCGCCGCGCCGTACATCTGGCACAGTGCAAGCTCCGGATTGATCGGTGTTCCTGCATCCTGGATAGCATAGAACTTCAGCACCTTTATCTCTCCGGTGCGTACGTTCACTGCAACCTCGGCAAAATGAGCACCATAAGGCACCGCAAAATTCGGTGTCGTGAAGGAGCCCGTTCCGATCAGCTGCCCTCGACCATCACCTGCAGTCGCGTCGTGGGATATCTTCCAGTAGGAAAGGCGCTTGCCGCTTCTGGAAACCACCTCACCAGGATACTCAATCGAAAGATCCTCTTCCTTCTCCCCCATCTGAAGCGCAGCTTCCCTGATGATCTTCGCAGCAAGATCCTTCGCCGCATTGAGCGATGCGTTGCCAGAGAAATACGTCCCGGAAGAAGCGTATGCGCCTGTATCGAAGAGGCAGGAATCGGTGTCCCCAGAAACAACGGAGACTATTTCAAGAGGAACCTTGAGCACCTCAGCGGCGACCTTGGCGGAGAGCGTATCGAGCCCAGTCCCGAGATCGGCACCGCCGGAGAGGACGATGATGGTACCATCCGTCAGCAGCTTGACCTGTGCGTTCGAGTGATCGAGGCCAGGGAGCCCGGATCCCTGCTGTATCGGGGCAAAGCCCTTTCCGATCTTCCATTCAGGATCATCGGATACAGCCTTCTTTCCCCATTCTATGAGTTCAGCACCGCGTGAGAGCGCCTGCTTGAGCCCACATGATCCAACAGGAACGACAGTACCTTCCCTGCCCTCCCCAAGACCGCGGAGGATCTCCAGCATATAGCCTTCCTCGACTGCGTTCTTCCTGGCCATTTCCAGAGGATCGACACCGAGCTTCATCGCCAGCTCACCCATTGCTGAGATGATGGCAAAGTATCCCTTAGGAGCACCATAGCCTTGATACGCTCCTGTCGGTGGGACATTCGTGTAGTATGTGATGAGATCATAATACATGTTGTCCACGCGGAAGAGCGGGAGCGTCTTGGATGAGGCGTTCATCGGCACTGTGAGGCAGTGGTTGCCATATGGCCCTGTATTGGCGCGCACGTCCATGTAGATAGCGGTGATGGTTCCATCCTTCTTACCGCCCATCTTCACGCGCACCCTCATCGGATGGCGTGTGGAGTTCGCATAGAACTCCTCGGCACGGGTGTTCCGGTAGTAAACCGGCTTGCCCGTCCTCCAGACAGCATATCCCACAAGATCCTCCACAAGCACATCCTGCTTGGAGCCATAGCCTCCACCGACGCGCTCCTTGATCACATGGACCTTGTTCTCAGGAATGGAGCAGACCTTCGCCACGATACGGCGTACATGGTAGGGAACCTGTGTCGAGCAGCTGAGCACAAGGCGTCCTCCCTCGATGTGGCCATAGCAGACATGGGGCTCAAGCGGTGTGCACTGCACCTGGCTTGTCTGATACGTCTCATCAACTATGGCATCGGCTTCTGCAAAGCCTTTCTCCATGTCCCCTATGCCGCCATGGGCGGAAGCCGCTATGTTCTTCCTTATATCCCCATGCAGTGGGAACTGATAGACGACCTTCTCCTCCCTGTCATCTGCATCCGCATTGTACTCATCAAGGTCATCAGGAGCCCCCGACTCATATACAACGCGCCCATTATGCACAAGCGGTGCGCCATCCGCCATCGCTTCCTCAACGGTGAATACCGGCTTGATCGGATCATATACGACCTTTATCAGCTCAGAAGCACGGATTGCGATCTCCATATCGACAGCTATGACTGCAGCGACACGGTCTCCCACATGGCGTACCTTGCGGCAGATCAGTACCCTGTCATAAGGTGATGGCTCAGGATATCCCTGCCCCGCCTGCATATATGGGATATCAGGGGTATTGAAGGCTGTGAGGATATCAATGACGCCCTCGACCTTCTCCGCCTCCGATGTATCCACCGATGTGACGAAGGCATGGGCAAACGGGGAGCGGAGGATGTGCATCGCATATGTGTGGGGCGGTACCTTATCCTCGACGAAGAGCCTGTCTCCCGAGACAAGCGCCTCTCCATCGATCTTCCCTGTCGGCCTTCCGACGTACCTCATCCCTTCCCTGAATGATGGGGCAGCTTCGGATTCTATCGATCCCTTTGCCCTTTTCTCACGGACCATCTCCACCGCACGGTAATAATGCTCGTAGCCTGCATCGCGGATGAATATACCGGAAAGGGCATCCTTTATCTCCTCCTTGGAGGGATCAGGATTCCTCTCAAGCAGGAGAGTAAGCGCAAGGGCTGCCTCAGGCGCATTGTAAGCGCTCTGCACCACACCCGCCTTTACCATCGCCTCCTGCACATCATTGATCGCACGGCCGGACAGGAGGGATTCTGGAGTACGGATCTCCTTTCCCTCCGCCTGATACAGCATTATGAGATTGGAGTATCTAAGCGCTCCATCAAAGACTATCGTATCGGAACCCGCGAAGCCTTCCGCGTCATCGGAATCCCTTACAGATGAATAGCCTTCCCTGTAAAGCACATCCCGGAGTCTCTCATCCTCCTTTCCATGGAGGATGGCCTCAACGCCGTTGATCCTAGCTTTGACTTCCATATTCACCCCTTGAAAAGCACCGAGGCAAGATACCTCTTGTAGTCAGCGGAACCGGTGAGATCATCAGTGAAGCTGATCTCCTTCCATGCATCCGGGCCGCCATAGGCGATACCGGAAGAAGAGACGGCATAGGCATAGACCCCTTCAGAGCGTGCACCGGTAACTGCGGCATGCGCATGGGACGAACGCGCTATACGAACCGATTCGCCCTCCCTTCCTGCACTCACGGAGAACGAGAGAAGCAGAGCCCTGCATTCCTTCCTGCTGAAATACTCTGCCGCGCTTTTATGCTTCTCCCCCTTTGTGCACATCAGAGAGACATCCGCCTCTGAGGCAAGAAGCGCAGGAATCATGTAGCTATCAAAGCGCCTGAGCGCGAAATTTCCGCCTATCGTGGCGCTGTTCCTGAGCTGCAGCGAGGCATCAAAGGCCGCTGCATCCCTGATGAAGGCAGGAACAAGAGCGGAATTCCTTATCTCCTCCAGCGTTGTCAGGGCCCCGATGATCACTTTTCCATCCTCTTGCCTGATGCCGGAGAGCGGAAGCCCCGTTATATCGATCAGGGGAGCGTCAGCTGCGATTGAGGATCCGAGGCGCATCACCTCTGTTCCTCCTGCAAGATAATGGGAGCCTTCGAGCTCATGGCGAAGCCTGACAGCCTCTGCCGCATCCGATGGATGGTAGATTCTCACTCCTCACCTCCTCCAATGATACCTTCCTCTGCGCCTGAGCTGATCTCAGAGAGGAAGAAAGAGAGCATCCTCTTCGTGGTATTCCTTCTGTAAAGCGGCATCGCATGCGGCGAGATCGCATTGTTCCACGCCTCAAGGAAAGCCGGGAGAAGTTCAGGTATCTCCGAAACCATATGGCCTTCCAGCATCTTCTCTGCATCCTGTGAACGGATCACCTTGGGGCCTGCCGCGCCTGATGAAGCGCGGAAATCCAGGATCTCACCATCCTTGACCAGAGCAGCAGCAGATAAGGAGAGCTTGGAGATCGCATTTGCCTTCCTCATGCCGATCTTCCTGTAGAAGCTGTATGTGAAATCATGTGGAGGAATGATGACAGAGCGGATGATCTCATCATCGGAAAGCGCCGTCCTCTTTGAACCTAGGATGAAATCATCGAGAAGCATCCGCCTCTCCCCATGGATCGAGGAAAGCACAACGGAGGCATCCAGCATGATAAGAGGCTGTGGAAGGTCTCCCTTGGGAGATGCATTCCCGATGTTCCCTCCTATCGTGGCGCTGTTCCTGAGCGCTATCGCTCCCATGCCGGAGGCAGCCATCCTCACATGCCATGGAACATCCTCAGATGCAGCGATCTCTGCAGCGGTCGTCAGCGCTCCGATCTCAACAGACCCATCATCGAGCACCCTTATACCGCGGAGCTCATCGATGGAAGTGATGATCATCACCGGATAAGGGAATTCCGGAGCAAGCGCAATACCGCGCTTGGACTGCACCATCATGTCGCTTCCGCCAGCGAGCGGCCTTGCTCCCTTCTCTGCTCTCAGATGCAACGCTTCAGAGAGCGTCGTCGGTACATATGTCATGCCCATAGATCCCCTCCTTTCTCCGAGGCGAGCCTGATGCTCTCGACTATCAGGTCATATCCTGTACAGCGGCATATATTCCCACTGATACCCTTCCTGATCTCCGTCTCCGTCGGATGGGGATTGGAGGACAGCAGCGCATATGCGGCCATCACCATGCCAGGAATGCAGAAACCACACTGTACAGCGCCTCCCTCAGCGAAGGCATCGATGATGCAGCGCCCCTTTTCCGTGTCGCGTATCCCCTCGATCGTATAGATCCTGGAGCCGCTTACCGCACCGACAGGGATTATGCAGCTTGTAACGAGTTTCCCATCCTTGAGGACAGAGCATGCACCGCACTCCCCTTCGCCACAGCCCTCCTTGACACCTGTCAGATGGAGATCCTCGCGAAGAACATCGATCAGCCTCGTCAACGGATCGCCGATGAACGAGACCTTACTGTCATTGACGTAGAAAACAATCTCACTGAGCATCTCTTAGTGCCTCCTCAATATCCTCTGGCGGCATCGGGATCTTATGGATCTCTATGCCCAATGCCCTCTCAACGGCATCGATATATGCGGCATCAGCGCCATTGAATACAAGCTCTCCCATGCCTTTAGCGCCCTTTGGCCCCCACTGGTACGGGTTATCGACAAGGCCCCACTCCTGCTTCGGGAAATCCATACTGGTGGGAATCACATAATCAGACATCGAGCTCTGCCTGAAATGGCCATTGCGATTCTCCATCTTCTCCATTGAGGCGTAGCCAAGGGACTGGATGATACCGCCATTCACCTGGCCATGTACGACCAGCTCATCAATCGCCTTTCCGATATCATGGCTTGACCAGATCCCGACTGTATTCACCTCATGCGTCAGGCTGTCGATCTCAACCTCGACAGCGCAGCAGCCCCAGCCATAGCCAAGGTATGCATCACCACGGAACGTGCTCTGATCCCATGGATGTCCATCGGGGTGCTCGTACTCCTTCTCGACGGAGAAATCCCCCTCGCCCCACCTTTCCTTCATCTCCTCAGCGCAGCGTTCGATAAGCCTACCGACAATCATCGTCGAACGAGAAGCCGCGGTCGGGCCGGAGTCCGGTACCTTTGATGTATCGGGGTTGTCATAATCAACATCATCGATCGAGATGCCGAGGGTGGAGGCAGCGATCTTGCGGAGCGTGGTCTGGAAGCCCTGCCCCATCTCAGTGGATCCGACCTCGATTCTCACCCGATTCCCGGTTTTCACCAGCCTCGCATGTGCCTTGATGATCGACTGCTCTCCATTGCCAGTGAAAGCTCCTCCATGATTGTAGAACGAAATGCCGATGCCGCGGCCAGACCCCGGTGCGTACGTTGCGGCCTTGCGCCTGTAATCCGACTTCTCAAGCACCTGCTCAAGCATCTCAGGAAGAACGACACGCTCTACGACATGCCCATTCGTGATCGTCTCCCCTCCCTGCTTGATGAAGTAACGGGACTTGTACTCCGCCGGATCGATTCCGAACCGTTTTGCGATATGCTCCATGTGCGTCTCGATCGCATACAGTGTCTGAGGAGCTCCGAAACCGCGGAAAGCATCGGAGGGGAACGTGTTCGTCGCGATCCCTATGCCCTTCACATAGGTATTGGGGATATCATAGACACCATTGGCATGGAACACTCCACGCTGAAGGACGACGAAGGATCCTGAAAGATAAGGGCCGCAGTTGTATATGACAAGCCCATCGATCCCAAGTATATTGCCGTCCTTATCAAGCGCCGTACGATAGGTGATCTTCGACGGATGGCGCTTCACAGAGTAAAGCATATCCTCCTCTCTGTCGAAGATGAGCTTTATCGGCTTCCTTATCCTATGTTCCGCAACAAGAAGCGGGCCGCAAAGCACATCGGGGAAATGCTCCTTGCCACCGAATGCGCCTCCCGTTGTCGTCTGCTTCACGACGATATCCTCGCTCTCAAGGCCCAGGAGACCGGCTACAGCCTTGCGGATATAGAACGGGCACTGTGCTGAGGCGTAGAAGGTGTACTTCCCATCCTCTATCGTGACAATCGCCCCATTCGTCTCCAGATGGACATGTTCCTGGAAGCCTGTCTCGATAGTCTCCTCGAAAACCGAATCAGCCTCGCGGAACACTTCCTCCACCGGCCTGCCCTTCTCCACATAGAGCTGACAGAGCACATTATCCTCACCGATGATCGGGCCGCCCTTGAGTGCAAGCGCATCATCGATGGTTATCGCAGCCTCCGCTTCGGTATAGTCTATCTCTATCCTGTCCGCGAGGTATTTCAGCATGTTCCTGTCAGGTCCTACGAGAAGCCCGATGGTCTCGCCGACATACTTCACATCATGTTCGGCAAAGCATCTCCAGTCCTTCTGGATCATCCAGAGCTCGTTGCGTCCCTCCTCTGGAATATCCTTGTAGGTGATGAACCAATAGCCCTCCGGAAGATCCGGAACCCTGATGTCATCAATCGTTCCACGGGGAATCGAGGAACGGATCATATACGCGTAGAGCATCCCCGGAAAGGCATAGTCGGAGACATACATCGCCTCCCCTCTCGCCTTGGCCTTTGCATCTACCCTGACGATCCTGTCATCTATAGCTGTCTGAGGCATCTTCCCTCCATCTCCATTATGCTTTTCCTTGCACAATGGATAGTTATCCCAAGATCTGCATTTCCTTTGCTCAGTATAACCGAAAACGTGGAGTATGGTGAGACAATTTGCAACACCTGTGCAGTCCATTCCTGCAAACATCATGGCGGGAAACCGCAAACGGAAAAGAAGGAAGGAGGATATAATCGGCCCATGATCGAAGAACTGGCAGAAAGGTTTTCATCGCTTGGGATGGTACAGGCTGTGGCGTTATCAGGGTCGAGGACAAGCGCCATCAATGACAGCAGCTCAGACTGGGACATATACATCTACTCAGACAAACGCGTTCCACCAGAGGAAAGAGGGACAATACTC
This sequence comes from uncultured Spirochaetaceae bacterium, assembly GCA_944392985.1. GTDB lineage: Bacteria > Spirochaetota > Spirochaetia > Sphaerochaetales > Sphaerochaetaceae > Ornithospirochaeta. The sequence goes on from CALXYL010000016.1 coordinate 35,133, forward strand.
AGGGATCTCTTCCCATCCGTCCGTGTGGACTGCTCTCCATTTGAGGAAGGAGATGAAGCGATTGGCAGTGACGGAATGGCCTACGATCTCATGTACAGGTCAACAGATTGGACGGAATGGCAGATCGATGATGTATGGAGAAAGCATAATGCCCGCATCGGTTATACGACATGCTTCCTCTACAACATATCCACCTCAGAGATCCTGTCTGACAGAGACGGCTGGCTGGAATCCCTCAAGGATGAGCTCCATTCCCCATACCCCGAGAAGCTCAGGGAGAATATCGCGGAGAGGAATCTCGGCATCATAGATGGAAATGGGGAATCCACTTTCCTCAGACAGGCAGAGCTTGCATATGAAAGGGATGATCTCGTCAGCCAGAACCATAGGCTATCTGCAATCATCGCCTCATACTTCGATGCAGTGTTCGCATGGAACAGCGTCCTCCATCCCGGGGAGAAGAAGCTGCAGCGCTATGCACATCTCCTGTGCCAGTCACTGCCGGAAGGCTTTGATGAGGATATCGAAGCATCTGTCGCCTCAATAGGTACAGAGGATTACATCCCTTCCCTGCGGAAGATGGCAGACGATCTCAGGGCATTCCTCAGGAAATAGTCCTTACTGCCCTGGCAGGCACACCATAGGCAATTGTGCTGTCAGGTATATCATGGGTAACGACGCTTCCTGCCCCGATGACAGCGTTGCGCCCGATCGTCACACCGGGATTGATGATGGCACCAGCCCCGATCCAGGCATTCTCACCTATCCTCACTGGAAGATTGTACTGCAGCCCCTTCATCCTGAGCTCTGGAGACAACGGATGGGATGCGGTCGCAATCGTCACATTCGGCCCTATCATGACATGATCCTCGATCACTATCGGGGCATCATCGACAAGCGTCAGACCGAAATTGGCATAGACGAAGCTGCCGACTGAAACCTTCATCCCTCCCCAGTTCGCGTAGAACGGGGATTCAATGCAGACACTCTCACCGCAGGATGCAAGCATCCGCCGAAGCAGGGAATCCCGTTCGTTCTCGTTTCTCCTGTCGATCCTGTTGTACTCATGGACAAGGGCGATACGCTCCCTCTGCACTTCCAGTAAAGATGGATCAGCGGGATCGTATATGACCCCGCTGTCCATTATGCTGTGGATATCCTCGCTCATTCCTTCCCTTCAAGCACATACGGCAGAAGAGCATAGAACTTCGAGCAGATCACAAGATCCTCAACCCTGTTGATCTCATTCGGAGCATGTGCCTGTGCCTCATCGCCAGGGCCGAATCCTATTGCGGGGATCCCATGCCGCCCTGTCGTCGCAACAAGGTTAGTGGAGAACGTCCACTTGTCCACAACAGGCTTCCTTCCGAAGAGATCCTCATAGTCCTTGATGCCCGCCTGCACGAGAGGATGTGACTCATCGAGCTTCCATGTCGGGAAATACAGCTCCTGGGAATACTTCGTGCCGGTCCATGCGATCTTATCATAATCCGGCATCTCGACGATTATATCATCCACACTGTCTCCAGTTGCCTTAGAGACATACTCCTTCACCTGATTGATGGCAAGCTCGGCATCCTCGCCCCATGTCAGGCGGCGATCACAGTAGAGCATCGCGTAATCAGGGACGGCGCACTGCGATGGCCCCTTGACGTCGATCTGGGAAACGGTGATCGTTCCCTTTCCGAGGAAGTTGTCATCATCTGGCTGGAGATCCTTGTTAAGCTGCTCGATCGCAAGCGCTGCGCGAGCCGCCTTGTATGCCGCGCTGACACCGCGCTCCGGAGCGGATCCATGGCAGGAGATACCCCTGAGTATGACCCTGATCTCCATCCTTCCCCTGTGACCGCGATAGAGACGGCAGCTGGTCGGCTCTGTGGAGACGATCATGTCAGGCTTGATCCCCTCTTCCTCGATCATGTATTTCCAGCACATGCCGTCGCAGTCCTCTTCCATTACGGTGAATGTGAAGTAGATGCTGTATTCTCCGCCATACCCGAGCTCCTTGAGGATGCGGCCTGCTGTGATCATCGAAGCTGCACCGCCCTTCTGGTCAGAACTGCCCCTTCCCTTCACAAGCCCATCCTCAATGGCGCCTGAGAACGGATCGAAATCCCAGTTCTTGAGGTTTCCGACCTCGACAGTATCGATATGTGCGTCGAATGCCAGCTTCTTCGGGCCATTGCCGACCCTGCCGACGACGGAGCCAAGTCCCTCGATGCGGACCTCATCGAATCCTGCTTCCTCGCAGAGCTTCACGATGAGGCGGCATACATCCTCCTCCTTGGAGCTGTAGCTCTTGGTCTTCACCAGCTTCGAAAGATTCTCTGCGGTGTAGTCCCTGTACTTCTCGCCGAGTTCGGCAATCCTGTCTCTTATCATAATCATCTCCTTATGCTTTGATCCTGTCCGCTCTTTCCCAGACCTCACCAGCCACCCGGCGGGCCTCCTGGAAGATCCGTTCCTCATCAAGTTCCGTGAAATGCCTGTTCTCATATACAAGGCGCCCATTCACGATGGTCGACTCAACAGAGCCCGAGCACATGCCCCAGACAAAATGCCCGGCTGCATTCTCCATCTTCAGCGGTGTCGGCGCTTTGTAATCGAGTATTGCGAGATCCGCCTTGTATCCCTTCTCTACCCGCCCAAAGCGGTAACGGCCCCGGAATGCCGACTCAAGCAGGCTGTTCCCTCTTGAGAGCGCCTCCAGGAAATCCTGCGGCCACCAAGGCCCACCAGCATCCTTATGCTTGAAGAACGCGATCTTCAGCTCCTCGAACATATTGCCGCCGCAGCCATCCGTTCCGATGACGAGCTTCTTCACCCTATCCAGATACGGGAAGTACCCGACGTGGTTGTTCATGTTGGAGCGTCCATTATGGGCTAGGAAGCATCCCCTCTCATTCAGAAGATCCACCTCCTTCCCGGAAAGAGCGACACCATGGACAAGGAGCGTGTTCTCACCAAGAAGAGAGAACCTGTCGAGCCGCGTCATTATGTCATCACCATGGGCATGATGGGACCAGACGCTGTCATACTTGTCCTCAGCTACATGGAGGTGCATTCCTCTTCCGGTCCTGTGGATAGCCTCCGACATCAGGGCAAGCGCCTCATCCGGGAGGGTGAAAGGAGCATGGCCTCCGATCATCGCCTCAACAAGGATATCATTGCCGCCAGATGCCTTGGCATCGACTTCCTCAGCGAAGCGGATGTTCTCCTCAACGCCTTCCTCTGCTTCCTTCATGCCACCATTGCGGTCAGTCACCTCATAGCATGTGACACCATGAAGGCCTACCTCCTCCATGCCTCTGGCAATCGCGGAGAGAGAGCCTTTTATGAACGACGGGGAAGCATGGTGATCAACGACACCCGTTGTCCCCTGCCTGATTGCCTCCATGGAGCAGATAAGCGACGAGTAGTAGATCGCCTCCTCATCGAGGGCCCTGTCCAGTCTCCACCACCACTCCTTGAGGACCTGGATGAAATCAGTCTGGGGACCTGCGGAGATCAACATTCCACGGGACAGCCCTGAATAGTAATGATGATGGGCACAGACATTGCCGGGAATGAGAATCCTTCCAGTGCCATCGATCGTTTTTGCCGCCGTTATCCCTTCCCCGGCCCCTTTGCCGGCCTTCTCGATCACGCTTCCGGTAATGACGACATCTGCATTCTCTGTCACGGAGAATGGAGGCATCGTCTCCATGATCGTGATGTTCTTTATGAGGATATCTGCCATATCACTCCTCCACAGTGCCAAGCAGGTACGGATATGAGAGGAACACCTCCTCTATAATCGCCCTGATCTCATCCGGAACGTCAGCTTCAAGCGTGCCGTCCTTGCCTATCCTTCCTTCGATGATCCTGCCATCAAGCCTGATCGTCACCTCATCATTCTCAGCGATGAAGCCGCTGTTGCTGCTGCCGTCGAAATCCTCACGGAGCGAGAAGAGCGTGAACTTATCCTTATACGGGCGTCCGGAATGGGGGCAGAAGGAGGCGCAGTTGCCGCATTCATTGCAGTATGCATCGACATGGAGTACCTGATAGGGATCCTCGAACAGCCCTGTTTCCCTCAGGTCGATTGCTACATTCGCCCTGTTCGGACAGACATCCACGCACTTCAGGCAGAGATAGGAGCACTCCATGCATCTGCTGGCTTCCGTGGCGGCAAATGCCTCATCGTTCACGTCCAAAGAAGGTGTGATGCGGCTCTTCTTCCCTGCAATGTCCTCGAAGAAGCAATCCTCAGCCTCCCTTAGCTCCTCATCGCTTTCCGCATCCTCTTCCTCATCGTCCTCTTCATCATGGTGGTGATGATGGCCGCACTCGCACTCCTCGCCTTCTTCATGGTGATGACCGCAGCAGCACTCCTCCTCGTCCTCATCTTCCTCCACATAGGATTCATAGACCATGTCGATGGCCTTATCCACGGCATCGCGGGCTGAGGCCATGGCGCGGACAACGGTTGAAGGCCCTGTTGCCGCATCTCCGATGATGAATACGCCATCATCCTCACCTTTTCCGCAGGAAAGAGCTCCAAGCACAGCAGCATCAGCTTTCTCCCCGATAGCGGCGATGACGGAATCCACCTTGATGGTGGCAGTGCGTCCAGTGTCCACAGGGCGCCTGCGGCCTGAGGCATCCGCCTCTCCTAGCTCCATCTCCTTCACGCGGAGGATGCCGTCAGTGAAGTCATCAGGAGAGGAAAGGAACATGAAGCTGATTCCTTCAGCCTTCGCTTCCAGGTATTCCTCCCTATCGGCTGGCATCTCACTTTCAGTACGGCGGTAGACAACGGTCACGCTTTCGACTCCGGCCATCCTCTTGGCCATCCTCGCCGCATCCATTGCAGTATTCCCGCCGCCGATCACTGCAACATGCCTGCCAAGCTGGATATCATCGCCGCGCTTGGCCTTGAGGAGGAATGAGACAGCGCTCTCCACTGGGCCATTGCCGGAAATGCCAGGATCGTTCGACTTCTCTGCGCCGACTGAGATGAAGATATAGCCATAGCCATCTTCCTTCAGCTCCTTCACGGTCTTTTCCGTATTGAAGTGGAAATGGACTCCTGACTTCTCGATGAAGGATACATCCTTGTCTATGACTGATGATGGGATGCGGAATTCAGGAATGGTGCTGCGCACGACTCCTCCCGCGCTTCCCGAACGCTCGAATACGGAAGTATCGAATCCTGCGCGTGCAAGGAAGAGCGCAGCGGAAAGGCCCGCAGGTCCCGCTCCTATCACAGCGGCTTTGATATCCGCGCTCCCGTCTCCCTTGTCCCATATATCACGGAGGAACTCATCCATTCCCTTCTCCGCCGCAAGCCTCTTGATGCTCCTGATCTGCACCGGGCCTTCGTAATCAAGGCGTGTGCAGTGGTTCTGGCACTGATGATCACAGATCCATCCGGTTATATTAGGCAATGCATTCTTCAGATAGATAAGGCCTATCGCCTCCGCCCAGCGTCCTTCACCTGCCAGCGCGATGTAATCAGGGATATCCTGATGTATCGGGCATGACTCGACACAAGGCGCGACAAAGCAGTCTGTCAAAGGCAGTGCAGAAGAGAGCTTCGCCCTGTATGGCTCGGGGCTTTCCTTCTGGAATGCCGGATCGCTGTCTGCACGTTCCACCAGCGCTCTGAGCAGGGATGTATCCACCTTTCCCATATCCCAGCCACTTCTTTCCCTGAGGATATCCGCGATCTGCTTCATGCGGGTGTACCCACCGGGATGGAGCATATCAGTCGCTATCGTGATCGGCCTTATTCCGGCATCGAAGATATCACCGGCATTCAACGCGCTCGCTCCGCCTGAATAGGAGATCGGAAGATTGCCATCGAATTCCTCTGAGAGCAGCAGCGCCAGGCGTATTGAAAGCGGAAAGAGCGCGCGGCCTGACATATACTTCTCGCTGCCTGGAAGCACTGTCCCATCATTTGCAGTCCCAAGTGTATTCGTCAGCTTGACTCCGAATCCCCTTCCCTCCGCTGCAGCGAGGGCCTTAAGGCGATGAAGCATCGGCAGAGCCGCCTCCAGCTTGAGATCATGTTCAAAGCTGACGCGGTTAAGGACGATGTATCCGAATCCATGGCTGTCAAGGACACTGCGTACCTTATCATATCCAAGGAGCGTGGGATTCAGCTTCACGAAGGTATCGAAATGCTTCTCCTTCAGCATGTATGTGCAGATTGCCTCGATCTCGTCAGGTGGACACCCATGCATTGTGGATATCGTCACTGATGGGGAGATACGAGGGGATATCCTCTTCAGTTCAGAACGGATACGCAAAGCACTCTCCTCAAAGACCGTCCCCTCGAAGATATTGTCCTCAAGAAGTGATTCCGCCTCTGCAATGTAATCATCAAAGAGATCGCCGGATGCATCGGAGATGGTATTGATGAATGTCTGCATCCTCTCCTGCTTGATGCCTTCCAGATTGTAGCCGACGGAAGCATTGAATATGAATGAGGGCTTCTCCTGGATCCTTCCTTTCATCGCGCCTTCAAGGATATGGAGGATGATCCATGCCTTGATGTACTCGTCAGCCGCCTTCTCAAGCGTGAACTCCGTCGACCACTCGACGTTGTACCCCTCATCACGGGCATCGATGCATGGTTTCTCGATCTCTAGCCTATCCATGATCTGAACAGTCTTGAGCTCAATGAAACGCGCACCTGAAAGATATGCCGCGATGATGTTCTGGGCAAGCTGCGTATGCGGTCCGGCTGCCGGCCCGACAGGAACGCTGCACTCCTGTAAGAACACCTTTGCCTTCTTCCTTCCCCTGTCCTCAAAGAAGAGGGAGGAATCGATGCCGAAGATCGACCCATGGTTCCTTAGCTCGCCTGCAATCCTCTCAAGAAGTCCCGAAAACGGCACTGGTCTCATCCTGTCTGACATAAGCACTCCTTCTCAATTACGATTCTACCTTATCAAAATGAGGTGTCAACAAAATCAGTGCAACAGAATGCAACAGCTGAATACCGCTATATCTCATTGTCCCAAAGAAAGATGACCACGGATTGCCGCGGATAACGGCAAGAATCCATGTCTGATTTTGCATTGTACAAAGCGGAAAATTACGGAAAAGAGCACACAATCCTCCATGTTCAGGGAGATTCCATCCCTTATCTATTCCCTCACACTCATGTACAATCATGGCATGCAGCGAATAGGGATACTGACAGCGAGCGATGATGAACTTGAGCCCTTCCTGGAGACGATCGATACAGTAGAATGAGGAGAGAAGGCCCGCCTTCTGTTCCATCGAGGCTCCGCTTCAGGAAAGGATCTCATCCTCGCTTATAGCGATGCTGGAAAGGTGAATGCCTCGATCGCAGCGGAAGCAATGATCGAAGCGTACAACGTCGATGCGATTGTCAATGCAGGTACTGCTGGCGGCGTGGATCCATCGCTGAACGTGCTTGACACAGTCATTTCTGAAAGCCTCTTCTAGATGAGGGAGGAGATAAGAACGCGCTTCAATCCCCTTTCAGTAGATATGGAAAGCACGGCTATCGCACATGCATGCTACGCCAACAGCCTGCCATTCATCTGCATACGCACAATCACCGATACAGGCAGCCTCGATGGCCTTGGCAGCTTCGAGATGAATGTTGCAGCAGCTTCCAGACGAGCAGCAGAGATAACTATGGCTATAGTGAGGCTGATCAGGTCATGAGGATCCTCACATAGCGGAACCTCTCCATCAGTCATTTTCCAGAAGATACGTAATATCATTTTTGAATATATGAATTCTATTCCGAAATAAGATGTATATATTTTTCATACTGAGCTATTCATAAGAAGGGAAAATGATGGTAGCATCACACAAATAAGGAATATGAAGGAGCATGCGTTGCCAGAGCAGATATCAATCCATGACATTGAGACAAGGAGCGTGCTGACCAAGTCCAATCTTCCAGTCGCTGATTACTCAGTCAATCCATACGTCGGATGCGCGCATGGCTGCAGATACTGCTATGCCTCCTTCATGAAGAGGTTCACGAATCATCCTGAGCCCTGGGGATCCTTTGTTGACGTCAAGCACTGGCCAGCGATAAGGCATCCAGAGAGGTACAGGGACAAGGAGCTCTTCATCGGCTCGGTTACCGATCCGTACCAGCCTTGCGAGGAGATGTACAGGAGGACAAGGGCACTGCTGGAAGAGATGCAAGGAAGTGGATGCAGGATCAGCATCGCAACAAAATCCGATCTCGTGCTGCGTGATCTCGATCTTCTAAGGACATTTCCAGGAGCGCGCGTCTCCTTCTCGATCAACACTCTCAGTGAATCCTTCCGGAAGGAGATGGATGATGCGGTCTCAATCAAAAGGAGACTTGAGGCGATGAGGATACTCCATAGCGAAGGCATAAGGACAACATGCTTCATCTCCCCCATCTTCCCGGGGATCACGGACGCAGAGGCAATAATCCTGGAGTCAAAGGACTGCTGCAATCTCATATGGCTTGAGAACCTGAACCTCCGCGGAGGATACAGAAAGACGATACTTGACTACATATCCTCAAAACATCCGGATCTTGTACCTCTTTATGAGGATATCTATGCCCATGGGGATCGCCGCTACTGGTATGAGCTCGACATGAGGATGCAGGACTTCACAGAGAAGGAAGGGCTTCCATACCTGAGGAATGACGACACGATGAGAAGGCCATTCGAGGCGCCTCCTGTTGTCGTGAACTACTTCTTCCATGAGGAAGTAAGGAAATCAGCGAAGAAGGAGCACATCAGATCCTTCCATGACGAATGATCGCAGAAGCCGGCAGGACGGAGCAGAGCGCTGAGAGACCGCATGCGATGAAGATGGACTGGATACCAAGGACATCAGCCAGCATGCCGAAGAAAAGAGGAGCAGCGGTATTCGCGATGTTCGTTGAGAGGGAGCTGATGCTATATGCGGCATCGAATTCCTCCCTTCCGACTGATTCTGCAATCATTGTGCTTGTGATAGGCACCGTTCCCTTCGTGAGGAAACCAAGAAACAGCGCAAGCACGGCGATTGCCAGTCTCCCCTGAATGAACGCGAGAAGCACGAGGGAAATGAATATGCCCACTTCACAGCAGATGAAGAGCCACTCCTTTCCCATGCGATCCGAAAGCCTTCCGAGCACTATCTTCCCAAGAAGATTGCCCACGAAGAATACTGCAGTGAAGAACCCGATGAATGATGCCTCTATGCCACGGAATGCCAGAAGGAATGGGATGAATATGAACAGCGATGAATTGGCGAAGGCATCAATGACGCTTGCCGCATTCGCCAGCATGAACCGCCGTTTCCACAGGATGAGGTGATCAAGCGCCCGCCTCCCTCCACTTCCATCGCATTCCTCAGCTTGCCCTTTCTGCCGAAAGGAAATGAGGAAGCAGACAAGGAAGAGAAGGACAGCAAGAATCCCGAAGACGCCGGACGCAATACGCCAGGAAGTCCAGGTGATCACTGATGCTGCAGCAGATGCCAGGACGATCCTCCCGATATCCCCGGTTGCTGCGAAAACCCCATGTCCTTTCCCAGGGACTTTCCGCCTGCGGCTCTTGCCACTGCGGAGAAAGCGACTGGATGGAATACACCGAACGCGATGCTGGAAAGCACGAATGAAAGGAACACAGAGACAGTGCCGCGTGAGAAGCCCAGGGTGATGAAACCGATGCCGTAGCAGAGAACAGCTGCACTCAGAAGCCTTGCCGTCCCGAACCGGGAAGCAGCAACGCCAACAGGAAGCGCCAGAACGATTCCGGAAAAGCCAAGGATCGATCCAAGCAGTCCCACCATTCCAAGGGATATCCCGATATCATCTGCCGCAAATGGCAGTATGAGCGGCATTGCCGCAAGATAGCCATCATTGAACAGATGCAGGACTGGAAGCAGCATCGCAATCTCCTTCAGATGAGTATAGCCATGATTATATCCACGGAGGAAGGAATGGAAACTTAGAGGAAAAGCATGATGCACACGTCCTCCCATCCGATATACAATGGGGCATGCTGCAGTACAAAGCACAATACAGATCACCTTTAGGCAACATCCTCCTCACTGCTGACGCCATCGGACTGACGGGGCTGGCGTTTGAAGGACAGCGCTATTCCATCCTCGATCCTTATGACACATACGAGGAGAAGGAAACGGAGATCATCTCTGATGCAGCAAGATGGCTCGATATCTACTTTTCCGGCAGAGAGCCTGATTTCAATCCTCCATTGCATATTGCAGGATCACCATTCCAGAAGGAAGTCTGCGCTGTCATGCGCTCGATTCCCTATGGAATGACGGTGTCTTACAGGGAGATTGCAGAGACCATTGCCACCAGACGAGGCTCTGGACGCATGTCCGCAAGGGCTGTTGGAGGGGCTGTGGGCCATAATAGGATATCGATAATCATTCCATGCCATCGCGTGATCGGAGCGGATGGAAACCTCACTGGCTATGGAGGAGGGATCCATAGGAAGATCAGGTTGCTGGAACTTGAGGGCGTAGATATATCACGGCTCCATATCCCTAGGAAGGGCACCGCATTATGATCAGATGAGGAAGGACGGTGGCATACATCGACTTCCATCGATTATACTCTGCATCTAGAGGGAGGAATGCATATGGATTTCAGCAAAGTCACAGGCAATCTCACTGCTCTGGGATACAAGGTAAGGGAATTCGGAACCGCCGAGGAGGCCGCAAGGTGGCTTGATACGGAAATCGATGGCTGCACAGTAGGGCTTGGCGGCTCCGAGACACTTCATGAGATGGGCCTCTACGGAATGCTTTCCACCCATAACACAGTATATTCCCACCATGTCATCAAGGACGGGATGACAGCAGACGAGCTCAGGAGAGCAGCATGCAGAGCAGATATCTACCTATCCTCAGTGAATGGGCTTTCCGAGGATGGAGAGATTATCAACATAGATGGCTGCGGGAACAGGGTTTCATCGGTATTCTATGGACCTAGGAAGGTATTCCTCGTCATCGGGGAGAACAAGATAGCCCCTGATTACAGCAAGGCCCTTTGGAGGGCGAGGAATATCGCGGGGCCCATGAATGCCAGGAGGCTCGGGAAAAAGACGCCATGTGCTGTCAAGGCTGACAGATGCTATGACTGCAAGAGCCCTGACAGGATCTGCAGGGAGCTTGCTGTGCTCTGGGCCTGCCCGATGGGAGCAGACATTTCAGTTATCCTTGTCCATGAGAACCTGGGCTACTGAGACAGGCGCTTTCCAGCATCAGGCGGAGGCCCCAATCAGCCGAGGCTCTTTCGGAATCCGAAGGCATCTGTGAACTCGAAGTGCTTCCCTAACAGCTTGCTGCACTGCCCTATCATCCAGCCATTCACCAATGCACAGAGGACAGTGCCCAGCTTGACCCCTTCAAAATGGCCGAAACCGAAGAAAAGGAATGATAAGGCTATCGCGATGAGACAGCTGCTGCAATCATAGGCGGTCTTTGTCCTGCTGATATCCCATCCATATTCCGCTGACAGCTCCTTAACGAAGAGCTCATACGCTTCCGGCGGGATGTAGGTATTGAATAGAAGAGAAACACCGACTGCACATACCACGAGGCCGGAAGCATAGCATGCCACTCTCAAAACCACCTCATCAGGAAGAAGCCCAACGACCTTCATCATCGCGTCAAGCATATTCCCGTAGATGAATGCGGTTATGAATGAAATGAGATATCTGAGCCGGAATCTCCGAAGGACTATTGCAAGCACGATGATAAGGAAAGCCTGCAGGCAGTATTCCGCCATACCGAAAGTGAACCAGTCCAGATTCTCCGACACCTTCAGAAATACAAGGTATGCCGGAGCAACAACCATCGACATGCCGAAGTCTGCTTTCTCCATCAACGCTGTTCCAAGCGCAAGCGCTGCCAATCCAACAGCATATGCCACTTCTGTATAGAACCTTCTTCCCATAAGGCCTCCTTCCGATAGATGACGTTTGATATAGAAACGGCAAAAGATGGATTATCAAAGCTGATCCATAAACAGGAACCAGCTGCTGGTAATATACCGCAGATTCCCAAACGAATCCACTCTGCAGTTCCTCATCAAAGGATCCTTGCAGTTTGCTCAGTTCATGGGGATCGAAGCGGGAGAAACACTCCGTCGGGAGATGAACAGGAAAAGGGCTATCAGCTGGAACTCTCTGTTCACGACAAGGAATGAGCCTCTGCAGAGTAGACTGCGGTCTCATCACCCCTATCCTGGAAAAGCGCACCCTTTGGGTATTTCAGCGCATGGAATATCTGCAGGAAATCGCCACCAGAAGCTGCTGCGTTGAGCGTAAGGAGGATGCTGATGGGAAATGCATATCCTCCCGGCAGGAGAAGAAGCAGCAGGAAAAGGACAATACCAAGAATCAGGACAGGTGCAGCGGCAATTGCAATGAACTTCCTTCTGGTGAAAAGCCCGTCGCATGACACGGAGACCGCGGGAAAGACAAATGAAATCCTGGGCTTCACAGCAGAGAACATCCTCATGAAAAGCAGATGCAGTCCTTCATGAAGGATCATATAGATGACACATGAGACAACAACCCATACGGCCCCCACTGTGTTGGTATCGGAAAGATCCTTGGAGATGATGATCGTGCTGCCTGCAAGTGCGGAAAGGGCGAAGAATGCAGCCATGAACACCTTCCCCTGAACAGAATTGCCGTATCTGATTGTACCTATCGTTTTCATCAGACCTTATGATAGCAGAAACAACCAAGGGAAACAGGCAGGCAGTCTATATAGTAAAGAATATCCAGGATTCTATCTGTTGGCAGGATTCAGGTTACAACTCTCATCTATGTGGATAGACAGTACAGACAAACCAAAGCCCCTTTAAATCGAGTAGGAGGTATCTGAGAAGATAAACCTCTCAGAATCCCGTCCTCTCACACCATCGTACATACCGGTCGGTATACGGCGGTTCCTAAATCTCGGCATGTACCCTCTGGTACACGTCATACAGGAACGTATAGCCTGCTCTTCGGAGCAGGTTGTTGTTAACCCATTTGCTTACCTGGTGGAACCCGGAAAATGCCCAGAATCCCTGTCTTGCGTTGGCAACCTTGAGGGCATCTTCATACGGAGCTTTGCAGTTCTTGGTGAAGAATGCATATCTTGAGCGTGGCCTCCAGTACCTTTTGAATATCAGGCATCTGATGCGACGCCTCAGCCATTCATCAAGCGCTTGCAATTTCTTCTTTGCGTTGGCATATCTGAAGTAGCTCACCCATCCGGTTATCTTCTGCGAGAGTTTCACCTTCAACTGTTCCCAGCTGAGATTGCTCTTTCTCGCAGTAATCTCTTTCAGGGCGTTCTTCATCTTCACCATACTCTTCTCATGGATACTCAGAGCTATCTTACCTTCATTGTTCCGCCAGAATGAGTGTCCAAGGAATTTGACGTTGTCAGTTATCTTCCTGACCACAGTCTTCTCCCTGTTCACTCTCAGCTTCAGCTTGTTCTCGATGAATCTCGTGGTGCTCTCCATGATCCTCTCCGCAGAGCGTTTGCTCTTAGCGAATATCATCATGTCATCTGCATACCGGACGAATCTCAACCCTCTCTTCTCCAGTTCCTTGTCGCATCGGTCGAGCATGATGTTCGCGAGTATCGGCGAGAGGGGGCCTCCTTGCGGTATTCCCTGTTCACTGCCTATCACTACTCCATCTGGCATCACGACTCCTGCCTTCATGAACTTATAGAGAAGGGAGATGACCCTTCCGTCTTTCACCGTCTGGCTTACCATCTCCAGTAATTTGCTCTGCGGTACTGTATCAAAATATTTCTCAAGGTCCATGTCGACTACCCATTCATACCCATCATTCGCATACTGGATGCATCTTCTGAGGGCATCATGGGCACTCCGTCCCGGTCTGAATCCGAAACTGCTGTCGCTGAACATCGGTTCATATATCCATGACAGTACCGTTGCTACAGCCTGCTGTACTCCTCTGTCTATGACAGTGGGTATCCCAAGGCTTCTTGTCTTCCCGTTATCCTTCGGTATTTCCACCCTTTTGACAGGTGTAGGTCTGTATGTCCTTCCTAACAGCGCTTCCCTTATCTCCTGCCAGTGCTTATGGAAATATGGCATGAGTTCATCACACGTCATTCCATCCACTCCGGCTGAGCCTTTGTTGGACGCTACCTTCCGGAAGGCATCTTCCATCGTCTTATAGGAGACGATGAACGACATCGTCTCGTTCCTGAGGGCAATGTCTCCGTTCCTGATGGCTCTTTCATCGCTGGACTTTCCCTCCGGTTCCTTCTCCATCCATCTTCGGCGGTACTATGACCTCTGCTGACTTCTCGCCATTCGTTGTTACTACGCTGTCATAAGCGATGTTGCAGCCTCGGCGCTGGCGAGACCTCACTGGGTAAGATCCATTGCTTTCGCCCCATATAGCCTATGCCATCTACGTTCATGGATTCCGTGCAGTGTTGGCTTTCGCCCTGTTTGGCAGGCTCATCCATCCATGTACGCCTCACTCGGCATAAGCCCGTGGCTTTGCCTACAGCTTCCTTCAGATTCCACCTCGCGATGGACACCCTTGCTGTTCAGCTAGAGATAAGCACTGCAACTCTCTCAAGGGTCTTTCACCCTCTAGCAATAAATCATGCCAGTCACACCAAAAAATGCCGAAGGCTTCCTCCGGCTTATGGCGGGGACTCGCCCCTGTTCGGCTTGGTGTCCGACCTGACTATAATGTCAACGACCTTCAGGACAAGCCTGAAGGCTTGGACGTGAGCGTTTTGCCCACAGGCTCCGTTTCCGGTCTGCCTGT
>CALXYL010000017.1 GCA_944392985.1 uncultured Spirochaetaceae bacterium
CATACAGGCCTCCTTTGTTGGATTGCGGCAGACCTCCCTTTGCTTGCTCAATTCTTTATACGTCCTCATTCCCGAAGGATTGTGACAATGCGTGGTCCGGAAGGAAGGCCGATGTCAGTTTTTATTGCGGACTCTGAACCGTTCCAAAAAACGCACGACCTTGTGCCGCATCTAAATTATAAAGCATGAAAACTCAGAACGGAGTCTCATTCACTGTGGTGAGGCCGGGGAATCATATATGTTTTTATTGCCATCATATCAGGCGAAGCTCAGCTGTCAGGGGAAAATGATCTGAATACCCGTATCCAAGGGATGGATCATATGCAAGAGGCCGTCCTAGCCTGTCCTTCATCTCCAGGGAGGAAGGGATCCAGGCATCCTCGAATTCCCAGCCCTGCCCATCCCAGGCTTCCTCATTCATCAGGATATTGTCATAGAAATACCAGGTTCCCTGGTGCCAGTATGTTCCCTTCTCACCAAGCATGACATCCTCATCGATGACCGGCGAATAGTAGACACCGCTTCTTGCGAGGGAAGGATCAGGGACGACATGCAGCGCATTCTCCGGACTATGATCATCGGGATATATTGCCATGCTCTCCTCTGGATAGCGCGGATCGGTATTGAAATCACCCAACGCGATCGAAACGATTCCTCCGCGCTCATCCATCAGCGTCCTCAGATGCCTCGCCTGCTCCGCCCTTTCCTCCTCCCCACCATCGACCCTGCTGCGGAAATGGACACCGAACAGCCGAACCTGCCTTCCACATTTCATGAAAGCCGCCTCCAGGATGGGACGTCCTTCCCCACATGAATGGACAGCAACAGCAAATGGTTCGATGCGGGAGACAAAACCAACAGAGAGACCTTCCTCGGAAGGCGCGAGGCAGTAGTAGCGGAAGCCCTTGGAAAGAAGCCCCGCTTCGAGCAGATCAGCAAGCACCTCTATGCTCTCGATCTCCTGCAGCATGATCACATCAGAAGAGGATGCTACGCGGCCAAGAAGGATCGCCATATCCCTGATACGGGCAGAATACGCCTCGCCATCATAGCCGTCATGCCGCCTGAAGCCATCATATTCCGTTCCGTCATCGATTCCATCGAAGAATGCATAGGCATTATAGGTGGTAAATATGAATGAGTCCCCTGAAGTAGGCAGCGCACAGGAAACGAGGAACGGGAGAATGAAAAAGGACACGGCGAGATGCTTCATGCATCATATGCGCACCGTGCCCCCGTTATGGTCAAGGCTGCCTCAGATCTCAGCCTTCGATCGGATTATCCTCGACATAAGCCCATATGAAAGGGCCTCTTCCGCCGTCAGCCAGCAGTCACGCTCGGTATCTGCTGCAACCTTCTCCACGCTCCTTCCCGTCGCATCGGCAATGATCATGTCCAGCTTATGCCTGAGCGCCTCGATCTTGTCTGCGTATATCGCGACATCGACAGCGACGCCCTTGAGCTGGGAAAGCGGCTGATGGATGAGATATGTTGAATCAGGGAAGCCAAGCCTCCGCTCCAGAGGAACCGCAAGGAAGATAAGCGCTGCAGCGGATGCTACAAGCCCCATCCCGATCACAGTCACTGGAGATGAGACGAAACGTATCATGTCATAGATCGCAAATCCTGAATCGACATCCCCTCCCGGGCTGTTGATGTAGACGTATATCGGATCCGATGACTCGCTGTCCAGCACCAGCATCTGACGCGCGAACTCATCCGCCCTCTCCCTGTTTATCTCTCCGGAGATCATAACGGTACGGGTCTTGAGCAGCCTGTCATTGAGACTAGGATCCGGCTTGTATTCATTCTTCTCGTTTTCCATGCCTAAGATAATAGCTTCAAAAGGCCGTGCATTCAACAGAGAGGCTTATGGACTTGTCCGCGCGATGCTGTCACACTGGCTCTATGAAAGCAGCAACAGTTTCTGTCATCGGACGCCCTTCGGCAGGCAAGTCCACACTGGTCAACACAATCACAGGAATGAAGGTATCGATCACATCGCCTGTCCCGCAGACAACGCGCAACAAGATCCGCGGAATATACACCGACAGCCGAGGACAGCTTGTCTTTACCGATACTCCTGGCTTCCACATCTCCGAGAAGGAGATCAATCGCCGCATGCAGGAGATGACGATCTCGTCCCTGAAGGACAGCGACATGCTGCTCTACCTGCTCGATGGGAAAAGAAGCCCTGGCAAGGAGGAAGAGACGATAGCCTCGCTGGCAAGGGAATCCGGAGTCCCTGTCGTTGCAGTGCTGAACAAAGCCGACATACTCTCAGGGAAAGAGAAGGAAGAAGGAATGGCATATCTCAGGGCCGCATTCCCATCCTCCCCTGTGCTCGCGGCTTCGGCAAAGGCAGATGAGGGTGTTGATGAGATACTGATCGAGCTCTTCCGCCTCGCACCCGAGGGGGAGATGATGTACGACGAGGATGCATATACTGATCAGGATCTCTCCTTCCGCATCTCCGAGATCATCAGGGAGAAAACGATGGAAGGGCTCTCTGAAGAGATGCCCCATGTCATATTCGTGGAGATCGAGGATCTGGAATATGACGAGAAGGAGAAGCATGTCTGGATCCGCGCCGCCATAAACACGGAACGCGAAGGCCAGAAGGGAATCGTCGTAGGCCGGGGCGGAGAGAACATCAAGCGCATCAGGAAGGAGTCATTCAAGGAAATCAGGAGGATATTCCCCGGCTCCTCCCTGACACTCGACCTCAGGGTGAAGTCAGTGCCAGGCTGGAGGAAGAGCAAGAGGACACTTGACAGGATTTTCAGGAACTGAACTGGCTCATATACATCGAAGCATAGAAGCCGCCCTTCTCCATAAGCGAACGGTGCGTTCCTGATTCTATGACATCGCCATCCTTCACCACGAGGATCAGATCAGCGCTCTGTATCGTCGAAAGCCTATGGGCGACTATGAACGATGTCCTTCCCTCCATCAGGCGCATGAAGGCCTCCTGGATCATCATCTCCGTACGGGTATCGATGGACGATGTGGCCTCATCGAGTATGAGCATACGGGGCTCAGAGAGCATGATGCGGGATATCGAGAGCAGCTGCTTCTGCCCCGCGGAGATCCCATCGCCATCATCGGTGACGACCTCATCATACCCCGCAGGAAGCGATGCGATGAATGAGTCGATATGCGACAGCTTCGCGGCGCGGCGTATCTCCTCTTCCGTGGCATCGCTCTTTCCCATCGTGATGTTCTCCCTGATCGTACCGTTCTTCAGCCAGGTATCCTGAAGCACCATCCCGAAGCTCTTCCTCAGCGAAGTGCGGGAAACGGAGGAAATATCCTGCCCATCGATCATTATCCTTCCCTCCTGAGGATCGTAGAACCTCATGAGGAGATTGATGATCGTGGTCTTTCCAGAACCGGTCGGCCCTACGATCGCAACCCTCATACCAGGCTTCACCGTCAGGCTGAAATCGCGGATGAGCTCCTTTTCCGGCGTATAGGAGAAACGCACATGCTCTGCAGTGACCTGCCCTTCCCCGGCCTGAAGATCTGGAAGCGCGCTGTCATCGCTCTGCTCCCTCTCATCAAGGAAGGCGAAGATCCTCGCGCCAGAAGCAAGCGCATTCTGCAGCTCTGTCACCACCCCTGATATCTCATTGAATGGCTTGGTGTACTGGGAAGCATAGCTGAGTATCGATGTAAGTCCGCCGATGCTCATCATGCCCATCAGTGCAGAGATTCCCCCGGATAAAGCAACTCCCATATAGACAAGGCTGTTGACGAACCGGGTCACAGGATTTGTAAGCGATGAGTAGAACGTCGCGAGCAGGGAATACCTCGCCCAGCTTTCGTTGATCTCATCGAAGCGGATGCGGTTCGCTTCCTCCCTGCCATACGCCGCGGCAGTGGACGCACCAGCGATCATCTCGCTGATGAATGCCGTCTGCCGTCCCCTCTCCTCGCTCTGGCGATAGAAGAGCGTGAATGTCTTCCTCGCAATGAATGAAGCGGTGAAGAGCGAGAGCGGAGTGACGAAGAGGACTACCAATGCAACAATCCAGTTGACAAGGAACATCGAGATGAGCGTTCCAATAATCGTGATGACACCTGTGAAGAGCTGGGTGAAACCCATCAGAAGGCCATCGGAGACCTGGTCGGCGTCGCTGACGATCCTCGAAACGATGTCCCCATGGGGATGGCTGTCGATATACGAAAGGGGAAGCCGCTGCAGATGGCTGAACGCATCGCTGCGGATACGGCGGGAAATGCCGTATGCCATCCTGTTGTTCACCCTGTTCATCACATACTGAGCCACAGCTGCCGCAAGAGATGAAAGGGCCATCGCGAGAACCATGGAGGCAAACAGCCTGCCTTCTCCATCGGCAATGGCATCGATTGCCCGTCCTGTGAGAAGCGGGAAGGCAATAGTCGCCGCGACGGAGAGGAATGCCGTGATGATGGAAATGACAAGCGACACACGATACGGCCTGATGTAGAGCATCAGGCGCTTTAAGACATCCTTATTTCCCCTTTTCATCGCTGCCTCCGAACTGTGATTCATGGATTTCCCTGTACACAGGACAGCTCCTGAGAAGCTCCTCATGAGTGCCGATCCCGACGATGCGGCCACGGTCCATCACAAGGATGCGGTCCATGGTCATGAGCGACCCTGTCCGCTGGGACACTGTTATGACCGTCATCCCCTCAAGCAGTGAGAGGTTATGCCTCAGCCTGGCCTCGGTTGCATAATCGAGGGCGGAGGAGGAGTCATCAAGGATGAGTATGGATGGCTTGCGCACAAGGGCACGGGCGATCGACAGACGCTGTCTCTGTCCGCCTGAAAGGTTCTTTCCGCCTTCCTCAACGGCCGAATCGAGGCCGTCCTTCCTTTCCATGACGAAATCATAGGCCTCCGCGGCCTTCAGCGCTTCCACGACCTCATCATCCGTCGCATCGGGCTTTCCCCACGAGATATTCTCCCGGATAGTCCCCTTGAAGAGCACGGCCTTCTGCTGGACATAGCCGATGCACTGGCGGAGCGCGGAGCGGTTCCAGGCGGTAACTTCATGCCCAAGGACCGAGACAGTGCCGGATGTGGCATCGTACATGCGGGGTATCATCGAGACAAGCGTTGTCTTTCCAGACCCAGTTCCGCCTATGATGCCTATGCGCTCCCCTCTTACGACGGAGAATGTGGCATCTGAAAGGGATGGCTCTCCGCCTTCCCTGTAGACAAGCGATACAGAGGAGAATGCGACAGCTTCCCTTCCCTCCGATGCACTATCGAATCCATCTGGATTGACTACCATCGAAGGCTCAATCGAGAACACGCTGTCAATGCGCCTCCACGACGCGATTGCCCTGGATATCGTGATGATGAGATTCGCCAGCTTGATCAGCTCCGTCAGGATCTGGCTCATGTAGTTCACAAGGGCAACAATCGCACCGACTTCGATAAGGCCGAGATCATAGCGATGCCTGCCAGCGCTTATCAGGACGGCGATCGCCAGGTTTATGATGGCGTATGTCAGTGGGTTGAGAAGCGCGGAGATGCGTCCGGAACGGAGCTGGATCGAAAGAAGTGACGAGAGATCGGAAGAGAACTCCCCTTCCTCATCCCTTTCCTTCCCGAACGCCCTCAGCACCCTGGCGCCGGAAAGATTCTCACTCACCCGCGAGAGTATCCTGTCCAGCGCACCCTGCACTGAGCGGTACATCGGCACCGTCCTTCGCATGATGAGATAGACGGCAAGCCCCAAGAGGGGGATAACAACGGCAAAGGCGAGAGCAAGGCTGCTGTCGACAGTGAAAGCCATGATGGCCGCCCCGAAAACGACAAACGGGGAGCGCATGAAAAGGCGGAGGAACATGTTGATCCCGTTCTGTACGAGATTGGAATCACTGGTGAGGCGCGTGATGAGCGTTGGTGCCCCGATCCTGTCCCTATCGCTTTCAGAAAGCTCCGTTATATGACGATAGAGGGCGCTCTTCATCTGCACAGCGAATCCGGTTGCCGTGCGTGCCGCGAAATACTGTGCAGTGACTGACGACAGAAGCCCTATCACGCCAAGCACGACCATCAGAAGAGCCATCATCAGCACGTGATGCATATCCCCCTTCGCGATTCCATCATCGATGAGGGATGCGACCGCGAGAGGAACGCACAGCTCGAATACTGCCTCCAGCAGCTTGAAAAGAGGCGCAAGCACCGCTTCAACGCGATGCCCTTTCATGAAGGAACGGAAACGCAAGGCTGTCAGCGGATGAAGTTCGTCTTCACCGGAGTCTCCATCTCCGGGAGAGGAAGCGCGGCCGCATTGAGCGCCTTGATGACATAGGCCATGTTGGTTCCGAGAAGGCGCATCGTCTGCATGCCCTCCTTATCCTCCCTGACTTCTGCGGGAGTGTTGCCATGGACCATGTTCCAGTAATTCGAGGAGACAACGAGCATCTGGGAGTACATGAAATACTTGTTGATGGCATCAAACGTCGAAGATGCTCCGCCCCTCCTGCATGAGACAACAGCTGCCGCAGCCTTCATCCTCACCTTTCCGGATATCCTGTTGAATATGCCATCAAGGAAACCCATGACAAGGCCTGACGGGGTTGCATAGTAAACCGGCGAACCCACAACAAGACCATCGGCTTCGACGATCTTCCTGGCAGCATCCTCTATCGCATCGCCATCCAGGCTGGCCTGGATGATCTCAGTCACGATGCCCTCCTTCTCCAAGGAGGCCGCAACTTCCGACAAAGCAGTGTATGTGCACATCTCCCTGCGAGGAGAGCCATTGACGAGTATCACGCGCATTTCAATACCTCCCCAGTATCTCAGTGACCTTCGCGCTGCCGCACGCCTTGAGGAAGGAAGCGAGCTTCGGCCCCTTGTCCTTTCCGATCAGCGCCTGGTAGATAAGGCGGAAGAAGTCCGCGTTCTCCATTCCATTATCCGCCGCGGTCCTGTAGATGTACTCAGAGAACTCCTTCTCTGAAAGCGAATCGAGGTACTCGGAAGCGAAACCTGCAAGCTCCCTTATCGCGGCGCGCTCGTTATCGGTGGCATCATATGGATCATCGGGAGAGCGGAGGGAGAAGCAGAATTCCTCAGGAGCATACTTCTTCAGCCATGCCCACGCGCACTTCATCCTCACCCTGAGCCTCTCCTTCTGGCTCTCCGTCGCATCAGAGAGCCTCTCAAGCACCTTCTCGGCATCACCGGAGTAGATCTGGAGGTAGTTGCACAGATGGCGGAATGGGATCTGGTATCCGGGCTCCGTGGGGATTGCTGTATCATCGACCTGCGAGAGCTCGTAGATGCGCCTCTCCTTCTCCGCCTTCTTCTCATTGGTTTTGATCAGCCCGAAGTAGATACGCTCCGTATTGTCGTAATCCTCATAGATTTTCAGCACATCGAGATCAAAGGAGATGGCGAATTCAGCCGATGGCCTTGTGCTGACAAAAAGATAGCGCACGATCTCCGGCGGATAGACCTCAAGGACATCATACAGATCGACGACATCGCCGCTTGATGAGGATATCTTCCCGCCATGCCCCTTGATCTGCACGAAATCATAGCGCATGGTGACAGGAGCCTCCCCACCGAACACACGGACGACATTCCTGGACGTGTCATATGACCCGCCTTCCGTCAGATGATCCTTTCCACCCGGCTCGAAATCAACGCCCTCCCTGACCCATCTCATAGGCCAGTCGATACGCCATGGCAGCTTCGTATTCGGGGTATTGCGTATATCGATTGTCTCCGTCCTGCCAAGCTCATCATCACGGTATGTCAGGCCATACTCCCCATCCCAGCCGAGAACAGTCGTCGTATCCTTGTTGGTGAATGAGGAGAACACGGCAACAGGCCACCATGACTCAGGAAGAGGCTCGGTCCTGTACTCATTGAGGATCGCCCTGATCTCATCCCGGTGCTCAAGCGCATGCCTGATGTCCTCTGCATAGTATCCTGCCCTATAGCGCTCCGCCTGATAGAGATACTCAGGGTGGACGCCGACTGCGGGAAGGATGTCCTCCACCGCCTTCTCATTGCCTCTGGCATAGTTCTCAGCCCTTCCTGTTGTATCAGGGACGAGGGTGATGGGGAACCTGAGATACTTCTCAAGCAATTCCGGCTGGGGCATGTTCCTTGGAACCTTCCTGAATACATCATAGTCATCCCAGCTGTAGATGAACCTGACATTCCTTCCCTTCTCCCTAAGTGCTCTGACAACGAGCTCAACGGTTATGATCTCACGGAAATTACCGATGTGGACCGTACCGGAAGGAGTGATTCCTGAAGCGCATGTGTAGAGTTCCTTGTCGCCCTTCTCGCGGATGATCTTATCCGCCATGATATCAGCCCAATGGGTGCTCTGATTCTGTATCTCGTTCATAATTGTTGATTATGCACAGAAGGAAGAGGTCTTTGCAAGGATGTGGGAAGGAAAGGCTTCCCGCCGCCATCCTGTGGATTTTCCTTCCATGGAAGCATATAATCTGGAATATGAGGAAAGCATCAGCCCTAATCGCTTCTTTCATTCTCCTTCTCTCTCCTCTTGCCGCGGAAATGGCATCATGGTACACAGCCATGGAGCCCTCATATTTCACGGAAAGCGGTACGCTCTTCGATGATAGGCAGCGAGGTGCCGCAAGCGCCACGCTTCCGATGGGGACTGTCGTTGAGCTCTCCAATCCAGTTACCGGAACAAGCGTGGTGACGACTGTGATAGACACCCTCCCCGAACTCCCTGCAGGAAGGACGATCGCCCTTACGGAAGCTACAGCCGAGGAGCTGAGGATGCTTGACACGGGGCTTGGGGACATCAAGGTATCAGTGATCAGGGAAGGCACGATAACCCGTCAGAATGACAATGATACAGGATGGTATTCCTTCCAGCTTGGAACATATACCGATATGGATGATCTGATGCTCAAGTACGGAAGGCTGAGAGCCAACGGCCTCAGGCCGTACATCTCCATCGCAGATGATGGCGTGCACCTTGCTGTCCGCCATGTCCAGGCGTACCAGATAGACGATGCGGTAGATCGCATCACACTCTCAGGGATCGTTGCCCCCGAAGCTGTGTCGGAGCCCAATCCCTACCTTTAGGAGATGGATATGGATTTCATCAGGAGCATGCTGCCGCTGGAGGGATGGAAAGCGGGGGCAGCTGTGATCCTCTCACAGTTCCTCGCATCCTATATCGTCAATGCGCATTCATACCAGCATCTCCACAATCTCCACCGTCTTTTCCAGCCATGGCGCTGGGAACGCGAAGGAAGGATCTACGAGGATCTTTTCCACATAAGGGGATGGAAGGACTATGTTCCATCGATCAGCCATTTCAACAAGAAAACCCTTGATGGCAATCTTTCCGCTGAATACCTCTCGCGCTACGTGCTGGAAAGCATCAGAGCGGAGCTTTGCCATGATCTCTCCATCATCTTCGGCCTCCTGCTCTGCCTTGCAGCGGAAGGAGCAACTGACAGGAGGATACTCTTGTATCTTGCATTGCTTAATCTGCCATGCATCATGATACAGCGCTACAACAGGCCACGCTTTGAAAGGATACTGAACCGCCCCCGCAAAGATGGCAGGAGCGGCATAGTCGAGTTCTGGCTGGACGAGGATGGATCAGAAATCCAGGAAGAAGGTGAACGATCCTGAGAAGCGCGTGTCACCCTTGGCGAAATTGCGCCCATCGCCAATCAGGAACGCCGTCTGATACCCGAGATCGATGATATCGAAGATGGAGACAGTGAACTGGGCACCGGCTGACGCAAGGAAATTGCTTCCCTTCCTGGTTGTATTGAAGTAATCGCCACATCCATAGCCCATGTCGAAGAACACATTGATACGCGGAGAAAGCCCATCGACTCCCATATCCGGGCCTGTGAAGCGGATATCCAGATTGTTCACAGCGTAGAACTCAGTTCCATACGTATAGTTGCTATAACCCCTGACCTGGCGTCCAAGGGATCCCAGCTTCTGCACATATGTCGGAACCAGCTCCCCAGAGAGCCAGTTCATCCTGACACGATCGATGATGACGATTGAGAACCAGCTCATCTTTTCAGTCCTGTACTGGTAGAGCGTCTTTGCAGCGACTCCCTGCAGCGTGAACTGGTAGAAATCAGCCTTTCCATCAAGCGCCGCGTTGAGAGCATAGGGAGACCAGTCCGCATCGAATGTGAGAAGGAAGCCATCATTGGTTGAAAGGGTATCCTCCATCGCATCAAGGGTGAAGCGGAACGTGAGGTTCGACCCAAGGTACATATTGTTTCCCCTGAGATCGGGATAGAGGCGGGAACCGGGTTGACGGGAAGAGAGGAACTCTGAGATTGTCGGGACATCCCTCATCTCTCCCCACGCCTGCTTCTGCTTCTTTCCCAGAACCATCGAATCCATTGCATCCTCATAGCGTCCCTCATAGCCAAGGGTGAGGGTGATGAGATCCTTGTCACCTGCGGGGGAATCGAGGAAGCCCTGGTTGAACCGCAGCGCCCATGTGACCTGCACGGCATCGAATGTCAGAGGTGTCATATCACGTTTTTCGACGCCATCTTCCGGATCGACCCAGAAGCGCCTCTCAACGTAGCCGCCGCCAACGGAAAGCTCTATCTCCGTCGTATCCTCCGGCAGTATCGAAAGGCCCGTGTATCCGACTGAGACCTCGCCATATGTCGGTATGAAGCCGATGAGTATCTCTGGATGCTGATCAATAGTCCCAGAGAATGTCCAATCAGAAGCCGCCAGCGAGAAAGCAGCAAGAAAAGCCACAAGAAGGGTTAGAATCCGTTTTCCCATTTCAGATGATCCTCCCAAAAGAAGATTTTGCCCTTACAGCGCCCATTATCCAGAATAGAAGCGCGATGCGCAAGGCAAAGAACCCCTTGCCCGATGATTGTGCTATCATCATGGCATGGAAGAAAGAGCGATCAGGATCATCACCACAGGCGGTACTTTTGATAAGCATTACGATGCCGTAAAGGGAGAGTTGACATTCAGGGAAAGCCATCTGCCAAGGATACTCAACCAGTCAAGGGTCACGCTCCCGATACATCTTGACGCGCTATTTGCCGTTGACAGCCTCGTCATGACGGAGGAACAGAGGCAGAGGATCGCAGAGAATGCGATAGCTTCGGTGGAGGATCTTGTTGTCATCATCCATGGAACCGATACGATGGTGCAGACAGCGAAGCTGCTTGAAGCATCGATACCAGAAAGTGACAGGCATGTGTTCGTATTCACCGGAGCGATGATCCCATACGCGCTGGAGGAAAGCGATGCCGTGTTCAACCTAGGCTGCGCGATGACTGCCGTACAGCTGCTCTCCCCCGGTGTCTACATAACGATGGGCGGCCGTGTATATGCAGCAGATGGTGTGAGGAAGAACAGGGAGAAAGGGATCTTCGAGGCCATCTGACACTTCACTGCAAGAGCTCTGGTCCATAATGACCCGATTTGGCTCATCGAAGTCCTTATCCTGTCCCAAAACGGCTTTCTTCATAATAGCCACACATTGCGTATTATTATATAATTTATTGTATTATAAATAATTATATAGATTGGCACGCCGTATGCAGAATACTTTGTGTTCCGCAGGGAACAGAAAACAGCATATAAGGAGGCCACACTATGGCAAACGATGTAACTAGATACAATGACAGGAATGGAAGAAGGGATCTCTCGCTTTTCGATGATTTCTTCGATTCGATGCTCGGCGCATGGGGAAGCTACTCAGCAAAGGTTCCAGCAGTCGATGTGGAGGAGACACCTGAGAACTATCTGGTGAAGGCAGAGCTTCCAGGATTCAGCGAGGATGACGTGAAGATCTCCATCGACAAGCATGTGCTCCATATCTCCGGCGAGATCAACGAGAACGAGAAGGAGAAGGACGGAAGGAAGTTCCTGATCAGGGAACGCAGGCATGAATCATTTGAAAGGTCATTCAGCCTTCCTGATGGAATCGATGAGAGCGCGATCTCAGCAGAGTTCAGGAACGGAATCCTGACAGTCACTATGCCAAAGACCCCGGAGGAGAAACCGAGGAGCATCGAGGTGAAGATCAGCAAGTAACACAGCTGATGGACAGCAATGGCCGCCCGGCGAAGGCGGCCATTGTCATCTCAGAACTCAATAAGCTCATACTCCCTTGTCCCGATCCCGAGCTCGGCGGCAGCTTCAATCGTGTGGATGCCGTTGCGGCTGTTCACGCGTTCCATGAAATGCTCCTTCCCCGGATCGTCCGAGCGCATCACCAGATCGATGCAGGCCTGATCAATCGCGACTGGATCAAGGGATGCAAGAATCCCGATATCCTTCATGCACGGATCCTCGGCCACAGTGCAGCAATCGCAGTCAACAGAGAGATTCTTCATCACATTGATGAAAGCGAGGCGGTTCCTGAAATGTTCCACCACGCTCCCAGCGGCATCCGCCATCGCCTCTGGAAATGCAACGCTGGATGCATGCATCTCCCATGTCTTATACCGATCATCGGTTTTACCCGCAGAGTGGATCAGAGCCTTTCCGGCACGGCTTGCACAGCCAATGGACAGCTGCTTGAGCGCACCGCCATAGCCGCCCATCGGATGCCCCTTGAAATGAGCAAGAACAAGAAGTGAATCGTAGTTGAGGATGTTCTTCCCGACATGATTCTCCTTAAGAACCTTGCCATTTGGAATTGGCCAGACGGCATCCGGCCCTTCCGCATCCATCAGATCAACATCGAAATACCGCGTCCATCCATGCTCCTCAAGGAGCTTCAGATGTGATTCAGTGTTGTCGCGGACACCACCAGAAGCATCCCCATACGCTGTATTGCACTCGACGATGGTGCCATGGATGAAGTCCACCATCGGCTTCCAGAATTCCGGCGTCAGGTAATTCTGATTGCCCTTCTCCCCTGAATGGATCTTCACCGCAACCTTTCCAGAAAGCTCGATTCCGAGCTTCTGATACGCCTCGACCACCTTCTCAGGTGCCAGAGAACGCGTGAAGAATACTTCTGATCCCATATTCCCTCCTGTTATCCCATTATCTCTTTTGCAAAATGCCCACAGTTTCCAGCGGAAAGCAGCTCGGCTCCTTTGAGGCGGAGAAATGGGTAGCGTTTCCTTATATCCTCTGATGCATACGAAATGCCGCTTCCGCCTGAAGTTGCGAAAACGAACACATCCTTGCCCGCCAGATCAACCGAGTCGAGGAACGTATCAACAGGACGTGGTGCAACACCCCACCATATGGGGAATCCGATGCAGACCGTGTCGTACCCGGAGAAATCGGCACGAGGCCCAGTGATCGCGGGGCGTGACGATGCATCCGTCATCTCCAGCGAACTCCGGCTCTTCTTGTTCCGCCAATCGAGATCCGCATCCGTGTAGGCTTCTTCCGGCACTATCTCAAACAGGTCCGCTTCAAGATGCGATGCAAGCTCTGCCGCAACATGCCTGGTCTTTCCGCTGGCAGAGAAATAGACAACTGCTGCTTTCATTCCGTACCTCCTGAAAGAATATCGATGATGAACATCTCAGATGCCGTGCGCACAGTGAGGGATGGAGGGATGATTCCCGCCTCTTCCATCGCCTCACGCTGCTTTTCCGTCGGATGGACATAGGGATAGAGTCCATACATGAACGGATAAAGCTCATAGATGAACCTCTCCCGCCTCTCCTCCGCGATGGAAGGAAAGAAACGCCCCAGACATCCTGATACAAGATCGATGGAACGCTGGTAAGTACGCTTGAAAGCAACGATGCACTCTACCCTGCTATGCTCCTCGATCTCATAGAGGTTCATGCAAAGGAGCTTCAGCAGCAGCTCCCGCTTCTCGAGGGATGAGGCAATAGCCTCTGCGAATCCTCTCAGCGTGAGCATCCCTCCTTCGTATATCGATGCAAGAGACTCATTCCACGCCCTGTACTCCCTGTCCAGCATCGCGAGGAATATCTCCTCCTTTGTCTGGAAATAGTTGTAGATCGATGGCCGCGATATGCTCGTCAGCTCACTGATCTCCCTGAGCGTGATCTCCTTAAGCGTCTTTTCCCTATAGAGGCGGACAGCCGCATCGATTATCTCATCAGGACGGCCTTCCACGACTTCTTTGGAAACCTTCATCCTTCCTCCACTGTTATTCTGACTTTGTGTCAATATAAAGGCTACAGCTATTCTGACGCCGTGTCAATCAGAGTCATCCGATGATAACGGCCCCCAGTGCCCTCATGATATCCATAGCCTGTGCAGGATCAACCGAAGCACCCCTGAGTTCCCTAAGATCCTCGGAAAGGATGATGCCATCCAGCTGTGACTGCAGAAGCGAAAGCCCTGCAAGCGGTGTCCCCCTGAACGATACGCGGCAGAGAGCGGAGGAGACAAGGCTGCTATCCCTGTGCTGGACAGACGAGAATGAGGAACCTGAGAAATCGCAGGAGACAGCGGAGAAAGAGCGGAATGAGGAGGAATCAAAGGAGGAATAGAGCGCAGTGCAGTCCTTCATGCTGACCTTCTTCAGCCGGGAAGAGCGGAACAAGGTCCCTGTCAGCCTCGAATGGCTGAAAACCACATCCGTCAGATGGCATGATGAGAGATCCACGTTGGAGAAATCACAGGAATCAAAGACTGTATCAGAGAACGCAGTGTCTGCAAGGACAGCACCGGAGAAGGACACAGAACGGAATACAGCATGCCTCACCACAAGACCGGAAAGATCGTGTCCGGCGTAAATTGAGCCACTGTCCTCTATCCCGTCAGGATCGAGATCGGCTTCCAGTGCTTCCGAGAGCGTCATCAGCGTGAATGGCGCGCCTTCAGCACATCAATGACTTCGGCAAGGGAGCAGTTCTTCTCGGCAAGGAGCACCAGGAAATGATAGATGAGATCCGCCCCTTCTCCGAGAAAGAGATCCTTGTCATCATCCTTGGACTCGATGATGAGCTCAACAGCCTCCTCCCCGACCTTCTGCGCGATCCTATTCAGACCACGTGAGAAGAGATGGTTTGTATATGACCCCTCGACTGGGTTGTCGCGCCTGTCATTGATGACCGACTCAAGGTAGAAGAGGAATTCAGGGGAAGAGACCTCGGTAGGCTGGTTGTCCTCACCAAAGCAGGTATCGGCACCTGTGTGGCAGACCGGCCCGGACGGGATAGCCTTCACAAGCAGCGTATCCCCATCGCAGTCGGCAAGTATCTCCCTCACCTGCAGGAAATTGCCGCTCGTCTCCCCTTTTGTCCAGATACGGCCTCTCGATCGAGAGAAGAATGTCACAAGCCCTCTGTCGAGCGTCAGCTTGTACGCCTCCTCATTCATGTAGCCGAGCATCAGGACCTTCCTGGTCACCGCATCCTGGACGATAGCAGGCACGAGCCCGCCGCCTTTAGCGAAATCTATTGTCATCTTCCCCTCTCTACTGCCTTACAGGTATCCCAGATGTCCTGAGATACGCTTTAAGCTCCGGGATACCGATCTCCCGGAAATGGAAAACCGAAGCGGCCAGCGCTGCGTCAGCGCGCCCTTCCATGAATACCGTCCGGAAATCCTCCATCTTTCCCGCCCCGCCAGAGGCTATTACGGGAATATCAATATTAGTGCTGATTATCCGGGTTAAGTCAACAGCAAAGCCATCCTTCGTTCCATCCTTATCCATAGATGTCAAAAGAATTTCCCCGGCGCCTCTTGATTCAGCTTCCCTTGCCCACGAGAGCGCATCGCGCCCTGTGGGGGTACGTCCGCCATCGACCATGACCTCATAGCCTGACGGAAGCGACGCGTTTGTCCGGGCATCCAGCGCAAGCACAACGCACTGGCTTCCGAAACGACCTGCTGCCTCATCAATAAGACCAGGGCTGCGGAATGCCGCGGAGTTGATGGAGATCTTGTCAGCGCCTGCAGAGAGGATGTTCTCCACATCCCCGACCGTGCGGATACCCCCACCGACTGTGAACGGTATCGAGATGCACGAGGCGGCATCACGCACCAGGGATATCATCGTACCCCTTGCCTCAACAGTTGCTGTGATATCCAGGAATACAAGCTCATCGGCGCCATTTGAGGAGTAGTATCTCGCCAGATCAATCGCGGACCCTGCATCGCGGAGCGAAACGAAATTGACACCTTTTACCGTGCGTCCATCCTTTACATCAAGGCATGGGATTATGCGTCTTGCAAGCATTCAGCCTCCTTCATTTCCGCAATCGTCATACGTCCCTCGTAGAAAGCCTTCCCGACAATCGCCGCCTTTACACCGATACGTGAAAGGGACACAAGATCGGACAGTGAGGATATCCCCCCGGAAGCGATGAGACAGAGATCAGGCAATGCATCGAGAATCGTCTTGTACAGCCCAAGCGAAGGGCCGGAAAGCATCCCGTCACGAGCGATGTCAGTGACAGCCGCCCTTCTGATGCCATTCTCAAGGAAACGCTGTATGAAAGGGATGACACTTATGTCCGTATCCTCCATCCAGCCAGAGACCGCGATGCGGCCATCACGGGCATCCGCAGAAAGAATTATCCTATTATTGAATTTTTCATTCCAAATAAGGACTGATTCTGGATTCTTGACAGCTATAGAACCGACATTCACAGCACTGGCTCCAGCATCGAACGCGCGCCTGCAGTCCTCCTCCGTCCTTATACCGCCGCCGAAATCCACCTCAAGGCGCGTTTCAGAGGCGATACGTTCCAGAACATCCAGATTGCTGCCCCGTCCTGCAGCCCCGTCAAGATCCACCAGGTGAAGTGACGTAAGCCCTCCATCCTCGAACATCTTCGCCGCATCAAGCGGAGAGAGGCCATAGGATGAGACACTGCCGTAATCCCCTTCGCTGAGCCTCACGAGCTTCCCTTTGATGATATCGATCGCAGGAACAACCCTCATTGCCGTCCCTCCAGGAATGCACGGAGGATACGCTCCCCCGCGTCAGCGCTCTTCTCCGGATGGAACTGCACACCGAGGAAGTTGTCCTTTTCAAGAGCCGCTGAGAATGCTATCCCATCATACTCCGCAACAGCGGACGTGAAAGGCGTCAGCGGAACATAGTAGGAATGGACGAAATACACATACTCACCTTCCCCTGTATCCCGGAAAAGCGGCCCTGAAAGATCGGTGATCGTATTCCAGCCGACATGGGGGATCTTGTATCCCCTGCCTTTCGGGAAGAGAGTGACACGCTCGGGGAAGATGCCAAGGCACTCCGTGTTGCCTTCCTCCGAGGATGAGCACATGAGCTGCATTCCAAGGCAGATGCCGAGAAATGGCTGCTTCAGGCTCCTTATCACATCCGAGAGTCCATGCGAATCGAGGTACGCCATCGCGCTGGATGCTTCTCCGACACCGGGGAAGATCACCTTGTCGGCACTGCGTATCGCCTCAGGATCATCAGTCAGCACCGCTTTGCATCCAAGGCGGGAAAGCGCGTTCATCACGGAAAGCACATTCCCAGCGCCGTATCTGATCACAGCAATCATAGAACCCCCTTCGTGCTCGCCACTCGCGCGTCTCCGGGAATTCTCCTGACAGCTTTTCTCATCGCCCTGGCAAACGCCTTGAACAGCGCCTCAGCAGTGTGGTGGCTGTCCCCATCAGGCAGCGCGGATAGATAGAGGTTGCAGCCTGCTGCAGCTGTGAATGAACGGAAGAAGTGCCGAACAAGCTCGGTCGGGAAATCCCCGATCCGGTCCATCGTGAATGAGGCATCCCACATCAGCTCAGGACGCCCGGAGAAATCGATGGCGGCAGAAGCCACCGTATCATCCATCGTAACCATCTCAAAGCCATAGCGTTCGATTCCCCTCTTATCCCCGAGAGCCTTCCTTACCGCCTCACCCAGAGCAAGCGCTGTATCCTCCGTGGTGTGATGGAAATCAACGAATGTATCGCCATGCACTTCCCCATGTGCATCGATACGGGAATGCCTTACCACCTGGTCCAGCATATGATCCAGGAATCCTATCCCTGTCACAATCCTGCCTTCCCCCGTTCCATCAAGGTCTACAGAGAGCGAGATATCAGTCTCCTTCGTCCTTCTACCAACATCGGCTGAGCGGTGAAGCAGCGAGCCGTCATCGACAAGATATGATGCGATATCAAGCCAGCTTGAGCACTTCATCGCAATGACGGAGGCAAGATCGTCGGGGATATCCATTTTGTCATCGCTGAGAAGGAAGCCCCGGCATCCCATGCTCCTTGCAAGCATCATATCAGTCAGCCTGTCACCGATCATGAACGAATGCTCCATATCGTAATCATCACTCCGATACCGGTCGATCATGGCAGTCCCGGGTTTGCGCGTCGAAAGCCCATCCTCCGGCATCGAGAGGTCGATCAGGATCTCGTCAAAGACGATGCCCTCACCGCTGAGGGTGCTGAATATCCTCTCCGCAGGCCCGGCAAATCCATCATAGGTGAATGCCCGCGTCCCGACGCCATCCTGGTTCGAGACCATGACAAGAAGATAATCAGTCCTGCTGACTATCTCTCCAAGGGCACGGAACACATATGGGATGTACTCTATACGATCATATGAGTCGACCTGCTGCTCACGTACGATCACGCCATCGCGATCGATGAAAAGAACCTTCTTCCTATCCTTCCAAGACATCCAACGCCTCCTTCAGGGCAGTCATCTCACTCTCTGATCCGATCGTGATCCGGATCGTATTCTCCAGCAGAGGCTCGGACGAGCGCAAACGGACGATAATACCCTTTCCAACCAGGTAATCATAGAGGGAACGTGCGTCAGTGACACGCATCAGAATGAAATTCGCCTCCGATGGAAGAACTTCCCTGACAAACGGTAACCCTGATAGATATGCAGAGAATTCCTTCCTACGGGCTATCGTTTCAGCTATCCGGCTCCTGACACCCTCAATGTCAGAAAGCGCCTCCATCGCAGCTTCCTGATCGGGTCCGGAGACATTGTATGGCGGCTTTGCCCTCATGAATGCCTCCTGAACGGCACGGCTGGAGACAAGTATCCCGATTCTCGCCCCGGCAGCAGCATAGGCCTTGGAGAGAGTGCGAAGCACTGCGACACGCTCATTTTCCGCGATAAGGGAAACTGCGGAAGCAAAACCCTCGGAGAAATCTGCGTATGCCTCATCCACCACTGTCATTCCCTTATTCACCTCAGCTATCTTCCTGATCACAGAAAGCGGATAGATGCGTCCCGTAGGATTGTTAGGGGAGCATATGAACACGATCTTCGGCTTCTCCTTCTCGATGGCGCTGAGCATTGATTGGGTATCCAGATCAAGCGATGGCGTGAGAGGCACATCAATGACGGATACTCCTGAGACAGAGGCAAAGACCGAGTATGTGCCATAGGTTGGCCGTTCAATCATGATCCTGTCATGTCCGGGAGAACAGAACATCCTGATGAGCATGTCGATGATCTCATCGGAGCCATTGCCGATCGCCGTTGAATCGAAAGGAAGTCCCATGACGCTTTCGATCCTCAGCCGCAGCTCGCGGCAAAGCGGATCGGGATAGCGGCAGGATCTGCCTGTCCAGCTTTCATTGGCATCGAGGAACACACCAGCACTCCCCGAGAACTCGCTTCGCGCACTGCTATAAGGTACAAGATCCCTGATCCAGGGATTGAGAAGCTCAGATACCATCACCAACCCTCACTTTCACAGCATAGCTATGGGCCGCAAGCCCTTCAGCTTCAGCCATTGTCATGATGGTCCTTCCGAGATTGGCAAGACCATGTCCTGTTATCCTCTGGAATGTGATCTTCTTCAGGAACGAGTCCAGTGAGACTCCCGACGAGGAGCGCGCCCAGCCGGATGTCGGCAGGGTGTGGTTCGTGCCTGACGCATAGTCACCGGCAGACTCCGGGGTATATGGGCCAACGAAAACCGAGCCCGCATTCTCCACCCTTTCTGCAAGCTCATCGGCATTCGCTGTGGAAAGGATGAGATGCTCCGGGGCATATGCGTTGACGGCATCGATCAAGGCATCGTCGGAGTGGAATGGAAATGCAAAGGAATGGGAAAGCGATGGAAGCATGTACTCATGCCTTCCGATGAGTGCAAGCTCCTCCCCGATGGCCTTCTCGACCGCGCTGTGGATGGATGCCGCCTCTGCGAGGCTATCAGATCTGATCAGGAGCATTGCCTGGCTGTCAGGGCCATGCTCCGCCTGTGAAAGGAGATCAGCAGCCGCGTAGGAGGGATCTGAAGAGCGATCAATGACAACCATCACCTCTGAAGGCCCTGCAAGCATATCGATGGCTGTATCGGAGGAGACCTGGCGCTTCGCTTCCGTGACGTAGCTGTTCCCCGGACCGAATATCTTATCACGCCGCGGCACGCTCTCAGTGCCATAGGCGAAAGCCGCGATCGCCTGCGCACCACCGACCTTCAGGACTTTCCCCACACCGGCAGATGAGGCGGCGTAGAGTATCGCGGGGCTGACAACGCCGTTCTTCGCTGGCGTTGCTAGAATGATATCCTGGCATCCCGCCACGACAGCTGGTATGGCGAGCATGAGGAC
The DNA here is from genome assembly GCA_944392985.1 of uncultured Spirochaetaceae bacterium. Taxonomy (GTDB): domain Bacteria; phylum Spirochaetota; class Spirochaetia; order Sphaerochaetales; family Sphaerochaetaceae; genus Ornithospirochaeta. The sequence goes on from CALXYL010000017.1 coordinate 20,480, forward strand.
AGTGGAGAAAAGCGGCGCTGTTCCACCTGGCACATAGAGCCCGACATGCCTTATCGGTACGACACGGCGGGAGCATACAACGCCTTCCTCCGTCTCAACGCACTCTTCCTGGGGCCTCTCCGCCTCATGGAAACACCTTATATTCGCCCCCGCATGCCTGATCGCCTCCTTAAGATCCTCAGGGACGGCCGCCTCAGCCTCCTCGAATTCACGCTCGGAGACAAAGAGGGAATCCAGTGATGATCCATCGAAGCGCAGGGCGTAATCACGAAGTGCCTCATCGCCCCTCTTGCGGACATCGCTGACAATAGAGCGGACAGCCTCAGTTATATCATCCCGTCCTTCCGCAGGACGTTTCAGAAGAGAATCATCATACTCAGAAAACCGCAGATACATACCAATCACTCCGTCATCTTCTCGATATTCATCACAAGGATGCCTTCCGCGCCAAGGCGCCTCAGCTCCTCGAATACCGCCCAGAAGCGGCCTTCATCGACTGCGGACTGCACTGAGACCCAGCCTTTATCCATCAGCGGTGTCACAGTAGGGCTCTTCATGCCGCCGATCACCCTCGCCGCCTCCGGCAGCTTCTCCTCGGGGAGATTGAAGAGAATGTACTTCTTATGGCGTGCCATCATCACAGCATCAATGCGCTCCAGCAGACGGCGGAGAAGCTCCTTCTTACCTTCATCCATATCGTCCCTCGCGATCATCACGGCAGAGGAGCGGTAGATGCACTCAACCTCATCAAGGCCATTCATCTTCAGTGTCGTCCCCGTCGAGACCAGATCTGCGATCGCATCAGCAACCCCGATGTCCACTGTCACCTCCACAGAACCGGAAACGACGACAAGCTCCGCGCTGATACCCTTTTCCTTCAGGAGGCCACCGACAATCCTCGGATAGGATGTCGCGATCCTCTTCCCTTCAAGCGACTCGAGCCCTGTGTAGGCGAAGCCATGCGGCACTGCTATCGAAAGGCGGCAGGACGCGAAGCCAAGATCGCGCACGACTGAAAGGGGCACACCGCTCTCATCGTACTCATTGCGTCCGACAATCCCGATATCCGCAACCCCATCAGCGACGTAGCCGGGAATGTCATCATCGCGGACGAAGAGGAACTCCAGAGGGAAGCCCGATGCCATGGCCTTCAGCACACGGCTATCCGCGTTCACATCGATTCCGCACGACCTGATGATATCAAGGCTCTTCTCCGAAAGCCTTCCGCTCTTCTGCACAGCGATACTGAGAACATCATCCATACTGCCTCCTTCAGGAAAAAGAAAAGCCTCCCGCCACTGGGAGGCCATTATCATAATGAACCCATCATGGCGCCGTCATGATACAAGCACTGCATGATGGATATGCACGATCTTCCTTTCCATATCGAAACGGTACAGGAAGGAAACGGTATAGTCAACTCTCAAGACGCTTCTCCAGCTCTTTTCTCAGCCTTCTTGCATAGCACGAGGAACTGATCGCGCCATAGATCATGACAACACCCGAAGCGAAGAGGACAGCCGCAACGATCGTCAGAAGCACTGTCGGCAGGATATTCGGGAAGATGAAGAGTATGAGCGCAAAGACAAAGGAGAGGACAGTCTCAAGTCCGACGGAGCCGGAAGGGATGTCGAGACGGGAAAGCCAGATAAGATCGACAAGGTCAACGATTCCCGTAAGGAGGAATGCTGCCGCCGCGATGTATACAAGGAACCTGAGTATGGCTCCCGGGAAAGCAAGGGCAACAAGCAGGATAACAAGCCCCACAACCGCATCAGCAAGTCCCTTCCCAAGAAGCATGCCGGAAAGCGAGGATCCGATGCCTTCTCCTATCCGATGCCTCATCAGCAGTGTTCTGAATCCATCGAATGCAAGGTATAGGCCAAAGGCCGCGACGACGACGGAGACGATGCTCTCAGGAGGGCTCAGGAGGATATAGAGTCCGAGGGATATCAGAAGCAACGCGGAAATGATCATAGGAATATATCTTTTCATGATAATAGTATCGGCACAGATTGCCGGGAAGGAAAGCATTTTTTCTCCTCAGCGGGAAGCCCTGCCTCTGTTGCAACGCCGCTGCTATCGGGCGCATAATCTCGGCATGGATGGATATGTGGCTGACCTCCCTCGGATGGAGGAGATCGCAAGGCTTGAGGAGCTGCTGATGGATGGCTTCTTCAGGGAGAGGAAGGAAAGCATGGAAAAGGCGCTTTCCTTTCTTCAGAGCGCCTCTGAGACGGCGTTGAGGGCCTATGGCTTCCCGGACTGCAGCAGCAAGGCTGAAAGGACGGCAAAAGCACTGGAAGAAGCTGTACCGGAGCTGCAGAGGAGCCTTCTCAGGGATGCGGAAGCCGGCTTCGAAGGCGACCCCGCGGCAAGGAGTATCGGAGAGGTTATCCTCTGCTATCCCATAATCCGCACGCTGACGATGCATCGCACTGCCCATCTGCTCTACATGCACGGTATCCCGCTGATTCCACGCATGATGAATGAGGTCATGCATTCCTCGACCGGCATAGACATCCATCCCGGCGCTACCATCGGCGAAAGGTTCTTCATCGATCATGGCACCGGCGTCGTCATCGGGGAAACAACCATCATCGGCAACTCCGTGAAGCTATACCAGGGAGTTACCCTTGGCGCGCTCTCGATCCCGAAGAAAGGATGCGGACAGATACTCGAAGGGGCGAAGCGGCATCCGACGATCGAGGACAATGTCACGATCTATGCCAATGCAACGATACTCGGAGACATCACGATAGGACGCAACAGCGTCATCGCATCCAACGCATGGATCAGGGAATCAATACCCCCTGACTCAATCGTCAAGACCGCGATGCCGGAGATCAGGGTACGCCCAAGGAGGAAGGAATGATCCACCCATCAGCTGCTTCGCTTATCGGGAACACCCCGCTTGTACGCCTGGAGCGCATAGAAAAAGCACTGGGACTCAAAGCCACGATAGCGGCCAAACTGGAATATCTCAATCCATCAGGATCGATCAAGGACCGCGTTGCGCTATCGATGATCGAAGAGGCAGAAAGGCAGGGGAAGCTCAAGGAAGGCTCCGTCATCATAGAGCCGACTTCCGGCAACACAGGAATCGGACTTGCTGCCGTCGCAGCCGCACGCGGCTACCGTACGATCATCGTCATGCCGGACACGATGTCAGAGGAAAGACGGAAGCTGATGAAGGCATATGGAGCCGAACTCGTGCTTACAGATGGTTCGAAGGGCATGAAAGGAGCAATCGATAAAGCAAAGGAGCTTGCTGCATCCATACCAGGCAGCTTCATACCTGACCAGTTCGGAAACCCTGCCAACCCGCTTGCGCACCGGAGAGGAACAGGGCCGGAGATACTCGCAGATACAGATGGCTCCATTGATATCCTCGTCGCAGGTGTCGGAACGGGAGGAACGATCACGGGAACTGGAGAATACCTGAGGAAGATGAAGCCGGAAGTGCGGATCATCGCTGTCGAGCCAGCTGCTTCCCCCGTCCTTTCAGAGGGACGTGCAGGAAAGCATGGGATACAGGGAATCGGGGCAGGCTTCATCCCATCCATCCTCAACACATCAGTTTACGATGAGATAATCGCAGTCACTGATCAGGATGCAGTCACGACGGCCCAGATGATCGGCAGGAAGGAAGGCATCCTCGTCGGCATCTCTTCGGGAGCGGCTGCCTACGCCGCGATCAAGGCGGCAGGAAGGCCGGAGAACAGCGGAAAGCTCATCGTCGTGATCTTCCCCGATGGCGGGGATAGATATCTATCTGCAGGGCTCTTTGACGAATGATAGAAGAAAGGAGGGTGAAGCCCTCCTCTCCATCACTCGATCTCCTTGATCCCCCGGAGGATCTTCTCCTTCTTCCTGCGATGCGGATCGATCGCATGCTCAACCATCGTGACGATCTTCGTCAGCAGAGCTGAGATCACGAAGTACATGATAGCAGTCACGATGAGTGGGAAGAATGCCTCGTATGTCCTGGACCTGACAAGGTCACTTATCTTCGTCAGATCAAGAACGGCGATATAGCCGACAACCGATGTCTCCTTGATCAGCGTCACCACCTCATTGCGGTAGATCGGAAGGAAGTGCTGCGCCGCCTGGGGAAGTATGATGCGGAAGAAACTCTGCCCGTCGGAGTAACCAAGGGCCCTTGAAGCCTCCCTCTGCCCCCTACCGATCGCATTGCACCCGACACGGAGCATATCGATCATCGAACAGGCGAACATCAGCGAGAACCCGACGACGGAAACCCATGTGCCGCTCAGCGATGACGATCCGAACACGATGTAATAGAGGATCATCAGCAGCAGGACCGTCGGCATACCATGGATCAGCCACAGGAAGAAATTCGTCGCTCCATTGGCAACACGGCTACCTTTCCTGCAGAGCATATAGACAAGAAAGCCCAATACAGTGCCGGCGATGATGGAAGAAAGCGTGATGAGCACAGTCACTCCTGCGCCCTGGACGAAGAGCTTCCATCTGCCTTCCCTCATGAATGTCTTCTCGAAGCTCAGCGCGAGCGACTCGAAGAAGCCCACCGCAGAATCATCCTCGCCGAGTATGACAACGCGGATCGGAGTGGAGTAATACACATCGGAAAGCGTTCCTGTCTCGTTGCGCTCAGCACTGACAACGATATTCATGCCGATGTCATACTTGCCGCTCTCAACACCGGGAGCGATTGCCTCGAACGGAACCTCGAAGAACTCCGGAGTGTAGCCATAGGCGCGTGCAAAGCGGCAGATGAAGTCGACATCGAACCCTGATATCTGCCCATTGCTGATGAATGAGAAGGGCTCATAGCCACCTTCGACAGCAACTGTGATCGTGCCGTTCTCCCCGGTGAAACCGGTTGTATCGCACTTGTCATTCACAGGGTCGAAATCAGCGATCCAGTAATCATAGAGCTCCGCGAGCATCCCATTCTCATGACTCTCCCTGATGAAGGCGTTGAGCTCTGACAGGAGCCTGTCCTGCTTTGCGTTATTGCCGATGATGCACGTTGCATCGATATACCCCGCTGGCTCCTCAAGGACTGTCAGCTCCGGATGGTTCTTCTTCTGGACACCATAGCTGACCTCCTCGATGAGATAGCCATCGACCTTGCCGGACTGGAGGGCAAGGATCATATCATTGGGCATCGTATAATACTGGAACGTCGTATCAGGCACCCTATCCTGGATCAGCTCCTCATAGAGCACCGCAGTCTGCACCCCGATATCATGGCCATTGAGATCCTCGATCGTCTCGAACTCCGCCGCGCTCAGCACTGACAGGGCCGCAATGAGGATCGTGATGAATGCAATCCGTCTCATCCTAGTCCTCCTCAACCCATCTGAAGCGCATCGAGATGATATGCTCATAACCCATCGGGTCATCAGTGATATCATCCTGCTTGAGATCCGTCGTCGGCTCAGCCAGAAGGCCCTGGAAGAGCTTGTTGTCAGAGGAATGCACATCGAAGCGCTCGCCCTTGTAGCAGACCAGCATCGAGAGGATGTCGAGCTTCTCGGAATACTCCACCTTCACGAGGATATCAGGCTCGGGGGATGACTGAACGATGTTGTTCATGCAGATCTCCTCGAAGGCAAGCATCAGCTTCGTAAGCCTTTCCGCCTCGATCAGGAGCTTCTCACCATAGGCCTGCAGCTCATTGTTCATCGCTTCCATATCGAAATCAGGGGAACTTACCTTGTATGTGAGCGAAGACAGGCGCTGTATGAACTTCTTGGTTATCTCGCGCTGCGGATGCTCGAAGATCTGCTTTGGCGTTCCATCCTCATAGATATAGCCGTCGTACATGAAGAGGATGCGGTTGGAGATCTTCCTAGCGAAATCCATCTCATGGGTGACAATCATCATCGTCCTGCCGCTCTTGGCAAGCATCTTGATTACCGACTGGACTTCCCCGATCATCGATGGATCGAGTGCCGATGTCGGCTCATCGAAGAGGATGATGTCCGGATCCATTGCAAGGGTCCTCGCTATCGCGATCCTCTGCTGCTGACCACCCGAGAGCTCATCTGGATAGGCAAAGACCTTTGAGGCAAGACCGACCTGCTGAAGAAGGTACATGGCCTTGTCATACGCCTCCTGCCTGCTCCTGCCAAGCAGCGTGATCTGAGGATTCATTATGTTCTCGATGATCGTAAGGTGCCCGAAGAGATTGAAGGACTGGAATACCATGCCCATCTTCTTCCTGATCTCGTTGAGGTTGCATCCCTTCTCCGTTATGTCCTGCCCATCCACTATGATACTGCCTGATGTGGGCTCTGTAAGCATATTGATGCAGCGGAGGAGGGTCGACTTACCGGTGCCGGAAGGCCCGATGATCGATATCACATCGCCGTTGTTTATCGTAAGATCGATATCCTTCAGCGGAATGGTATCATCATCGAAGACTTTTCTGAGGTGCTTGATCTCTATCATTGCTCTCCCTTCAAACAATGGTCCTTGCAGACTGAATAGCTCAGCCCCGTATTCGATGCCCCCATAGTAGTGTATCATCCCCTCCCTGCATAGTGCTTAAAAGACAATAGTTGGATTAATTGCATTCTTTTTTCCTCTTCCCATACAGGGCATATGGATGCAGAATCATCGCGGAGGCCAGCCATGCGAGGTCTATCGGAAACAGGATTCAGGGAACGTTCGCTCTCCGCAAGCCCATACGTGCTCATCATCCAGGTCGGGATGCCGCTTGCCGTCTTTGCGCTCTTCGCCGCCCTGTTCTCCCTTCTTGATACGGCTATGGCAAGCCATCTCGGGACAATCGACGTCTCCACCGTAGCCTACATGAACCAGCTCAGGATGATACTCAACTCCATCGGCACAGGGCTTGGAACAGGCTCGATGATCCTCATAAACCGCGCTTACGGCGCCGGGGACAAGGAAAAGACGAATGAGCTGATGAATACCCTCATCCGCCTCATGCTGATCCTCTCCGCTGCATTTCTCCTGATGATTCCCTTCGTGCCCTTCCTGCTGAAGGCCATACGTACGCCGGATGAGTTCATCGCCGAGGGAACCGCATACTTCCGCATCCTCATCGTCGCGACAGTCGTGAACTTCGTGAACCTCATCTACATAAACGTGGAGAAATCGCGGGGAAGGACCGGTGTCATAATGATTGCCAACCTCTCGATGATGGTCCTGAAATTCATCCTGAGCGCGCTTTTCATCTATGTCCTCGATAAAGGCATCGCATATATCGCGCTGGCGACACTCATCACATACGCATCCTGCGCCATATACGCCCTGCCCCACCTCTTCGACAGGAAGAGCATCTTCTGCATACGGCCATCGCTGGTCCTCCGCCCACGGAAGGGCTACGCGAAATCGCTTATCAATCTGTCCTACCCCGTTGCGGTGGAGGATTCCGCCTTCTCTCTGGGCAAGGTCATCGTGAATTCCATCGCAGCATCCTATGGAGCTGAGATGATAGGAGCCCTCGGGATCTCGAACAACGTGAGCGGGCTTGCCGCCAGCTTCGAGAACGGCTACTCAGATGCCTCCAGCGCGATTGTCAGCCAGAACTACGGCGCGGGGAAATACGGCAGGGTCATAAAGGTATACAAGGCGAGCCTTGTCGTCACATTCGTCGCCTGCTTCGCAGCGCTTTCACTGCTCTATGCAGCAAGCGACTGGATCATTCCGTTCTTCGCAACCAGCAAGGATGGCCTCGACGCAGGATTCATGGATACGATACGCCGCATCTTCATCTATGATTCCCTCAGCTGCCTCGGCATCGCATTCGGTGGCGCCGGCATGGACTTCCTTCTTGGCCTTGGCCGCACCCGTATCACCCTCTTCCTGAACTTCCTGAAGATATTCGTGTTCCGCATCCCCGTCCTGTTCATCCTCCAGCACTTCATCAGCGACGGCGCGACAGCGCTTGGAATCATGATGATGATCTCAAACTGCGGCGCGGCAATCCCGACGACACTGATCTGCATCGCGATCGCAAGGGAGCTCAGGGAAAAGGAAAGGATGCAAGGATGATATCTCTCCCCATCTTATGATGGAGGGAGATCAACGCGCACATCATTCACCGTAAGACCGCCTTCAAGTACCCTGGTTGCGGTGTAGCCATACGCCTTGAGCCTGTTCTGAAGGAAGTAGCCGCGCTTTCCGCGCGCACATACAAGAAGCAGCTTCTCATCCTTCCCAAGCCCCTCAACAGGTCCATCCACCTTCCCAAGATCAACCCAATGCGCTCCCTGTATCGTCCTCTCCGGCAGCACATCGACAACCTTGTACCCCGCTCCCTTTGTGCGGAGATACTCAAGCGGAGTCATCGTCTCGAAGTCACCGCTGAGCTTGTTCTCAAGGATGAGGCAGAGCTGCACGAACGGGGAAATGGCTGTGGAGAATGGCGGAGCGTAGGCGAAATCCATCGCATCAAAATCCTCCAGCTTCATCCCCTGCGTGACCGCGATTACTGCAATATCGGTCATCTTGTCGACATTACCGCCTCCAAGCACCTGGAAGCCCAGGATGCGATGCGTTGAACGCTCTGCGATGAGCTTCATCACGAAGAATGACGATCCTTCATAGTAATGGGCTTTATCATCGGTGACAGCAACCACGGAGACAGCATCGAAGCCTGCCTTCAGAGCCGCTTCCTCCGTCAGCCCCGTCCTGCCTCCGGAGAGCGTATCGAGGAGACGCACGACTCCTGTCCCGACAGCGCCGGGATAGCTCTTATCCCCTCCTGCAGCGTTCTGAGCGAGCACTCTTGCGGATATATTGGCTGTGGAGCCCATGGCGGAATACATCCGTCCTCCCGTGATCCGGTTCCTCACCAAGGCGCAGTCGCCGGCAGCATAGACACCTCTGATGCTTGTCTGCATGTCCTCACCGACGACAATCGCGCCCTTCTCCATCTCGATTCCCGAATCCTTGAGGAACGCTGTTGATGGCCTTACACCGAGCGCGAGGATCACGATATCGGCATCGAAATGACCCTTATCTGTATCGACACCATCAGCGCTTCCATTCCCTGCGATGGCTGAAAGCCTTGTGCCTGTCATCACCTTGATACCGGCCTTCTCAAGCCTCTTCCCTGCCCAGAGCGCCATCTCCTCATCAAAGGCATTCGGCATGATGCTTCCTGCCATATCCATGACAGTGACGGAAAGCCCGGCCTTCCTGAGGTTCTCCACGATCTCAAGGCCGATGAAGCCTGCACCTACGACAACGGCCTTCCTCACTCCATTCTTCCCCGCATACTCCCTGATAGCCTCAGCATCATCAGGGGTACGCACCTTGAATACGCCTTTCAGTCCAATACCATCAACAGGAGGGACGATGCTCTCAGCTCCAGTGGCGATGATGAGCTTGTCGTAGCTCTCCTCTGCCTCCACCCCATCCTTTATGTACGTGACCTTCCTGGCGGGGAAATCCACAGCAATGGCTTCAGCCCCGACGACAACGGTGACACCGGTGAGGGCCGAATACTTCTCCGGCGTGTTGACGATGAGATCGTCCCTTCCAGCGATAACTCCGCCTATGTAGTACGGCAAACCACAGCCCGCGTATGATATATCCTTTCCTTTTGCAAGGATCTTAACCTCAAGGGATCTGTCCTCCCTCTTCAGCTTCGCGGCCGCCTTCGTTCCCGCCGCGACACCGCCCAGAACCAATACCTTCATCGTGTGCCCCTTTCTGACGATTGTACCCCCTCTTCATGGGATTTGAAACTGCGGCATTTGCCAGCTGCCCGGAAGATGCTACTCTTTCCATGGAGAAAGCGATGCCACAGCACGTTACAGTCATAGAAAGCAACCCCATATGGCCACAGCTATACAGGAAGGAGAAGGAGGCAATACAGGCTATCCTTGCAGAGGATGCTATTGCCATCTACCATATCGGCAGCACTTCCGTGCCGGGTCTTGCCGCGAAGCCGATCATCGACATGATGGTCGTTGCAAGGGATATTGATACCATTGATAGAAGAAAAGAGGCATTTGAGGCCATCGGATATAAATGGATGGGAGAATTCGGGATCCCTGGACGCCGCTATCTGCGAAAGGGAGGAGATGAGAGGACGCACCAGATCCATATCTTCGGAGCGGTTGACAGAAGGAACATCTGCAGGCATCTCGCTTTCCGTGATTACCTGAGGAAGCATGACAGGGAAAGGGAGGAATACGGAATCCTCAAAAAGCGCCTTGCGGAGCGCTTTCCCTATGACATCGAAGCATACTGCGACGGCAAGGATGCCTTTGTGAAGGAAGTGGAATCAAAGGCCGTAGCTGAGTATGACGGGGTATGGGATGAGCTTTTCATCAGGGCCCGCATGGCGCAGGGAGAACGTTCTGTATCACCTTTCATCGAGGCAGGTTCCGTCGCCGCAGCGCTTATCACGGACAGGGGGAACATCTACACAGGAGTATGCATCGACACAGCCTGCTCGCTTGGCATGTGCGCCGAAAGAAGCGCAATCGCTGCAATGATAACAGGCGGGGAGAGCCGGATCGAAAGGATTGCCATAGTCCTTCCAGACGGCAGTCCAGGCATGCCATGCGGAGCCTGTCAGGAGCTGATGATGCAGCTTGGCAGGGATAGCGGCAGCATCAGGATACTCACGGATGCAGAGGAAAGGACCGAGACAACGCTCTCCAGCCTGATGAATGGAAGATGGTGGGGCACAGATCGCTACCAGCCTGCACAGTGAATGCCAAGCCTCGGGTAGTGAGGGAAACTGCAATCATTGGAACAGTCTTTGTGGATCATGCATCTCACGATACTCCTGTGGTGTCAGCCCTTCCGCCTTTTTGAATACCTTATTGAAGTACGAAACAGATGAGAACCCTGACAGTTCGGCAATCTCTGCAATCTTCCTATCACTGTGACGTAAAAGCTCTCGCGATTTGGCAATGCGCAATTTTGTGATCCAGTCTGTAAAGGAAGTTCCCAACGATGTGGACAATAACCTTGAGGCATATGCATACGTATAGCCAAACCTATCAGCAACTGACTGCAGACTAAGCAGTTTATCCGTATAATGCCCATAGAGATAATCAAGCATGCGGCAGATCATCCTTGCCCCATCGCTATCATCATATCTTCTCAATCCATGCTTTCCTGTTGTCTCCGCTTCCAGACAGGCCTGAAGAGCCTGCAGGAATGCCCCGTGAAGGCTATCAGATCCTGACCCGCTCATTCCAAGAAAAGATCCCGATGCGACCGCCATTCCATCGATGGCCAGCATTGCTTCATCCTTCAGGATATCGGCAGCACAGACAATGATCTTTGTTTCCAGATCCTCAAGTGCAGCCTTACGATAGCGGCACAATCCATCAAGCAGTGCACATAAGCTATCGCATGCCTCTTCTGCGCCTTTCAGACAGAAAACGCACACCTCCCTGACTGGAGCCTTCTCAACGCCCCTCAATTCCCGCAGAAAGACCGCATCGTCATCAACAATAAAGGATGACGATGCATTGAGCTGGCTTATTGCTTTATAGAGTGTATCATTCAGCTGATTGCGGTCGATTGGCTTAAGAATATAATCAAAAGCCCTTGTCTGCATGGCTGAACGCATCAGGTCATACTCGGAATGCCCACTTAGGAATATCACCAGAACGTTAGGACATCTTAGAGTTATCCACTTGGCGAACTCGACCCCATCCATCTCTGGCATAAGGCTATCGGTAAGGACAATGTCGGGAGCCAGTCCTAGCCGCTCAATGCTTTCCATAGCTTCCTTCCCATCATGGAACTCTCCTATGCAACGCAAAGGAAGGGAACTATCTATGATCCTCAGGATGCTTTTCCTGATAATCCTCTCATCTTCAAGTATTACGAAGCCAAATTCCTTCATTCTGAACCTTGTGGTATCGACATAATGACAACGGTACCCTTTCCCTTGAGGCTGCGTATATCAAGCCACGAATCCATCCCAAAGACTGATTTAAGCCTTTTTGCCACATTAGCAAGGCCAATTCCCCTTACATCTGAATCTGCTGAACACCGGATATGGTTTCTTATTGCAATCCCCCTTTCTGGACTGATTCCTCCACCATTATCGAAAACAGCTATCAGCAGATGGCCTCTCTGGATCCTGCTTTTTATCAGTATGGATCTCAGCCCAGATGCATTGAAGCCATGGAAGAACGAATTCTCTATGATCGGCTGCAGGATCATCTTTGGTATTATTGCCTTCTTTACATCTTTGTCGCTCGGCAGGATCAATCCAACATCCTCTCCTTCAGCCTTCCTCAGAAATGACACATATGCCTCTATATGCTCCAGCTCCTTTTCAAAAGGCACCAACATATCATCGTCATAGAGGGCATATCTCAGCATACGGCTGAGATCATTCACCATCGCCTCCGTAACCCTATCTTCCCTCATGATCGCATTGCTGCTGATAAGCTGAAGGGAATTGAGCATGAAATGTGGATTGATACGCCATTTCAGTTCCTTATATTCCATTTCCTTCATAAGGATGATGCTTTCGCACTTCTCCTTAACCAACCCATCAAGCCTCTCAGTCATTGCGTTGAAGTTCTCTATGGTCTGCCCGAACTCATCATCACGATAACCGTTGATACGTATTCCCAGATTTCCCGCATCCACGGCTTTCATACCATTCTGAAGCTGTCTGAGCGGACGGATTATGCGGCGATCAGCTATCCAGATAAACAAGACAGAGCAGAAGAACAGCAGTAGCAGAAGGATCACCCCAATCAATATCGATGGGAGCAAAGCCTTCATGATCGAGGATGCAGGAGTGATACTTACCAGTCTCCAGTCAACGATGAATGACTCAGTGCAGAACACATGCATCCTGTGCTCTCCTATCCTTATCGTCTGAAAATGATCCATCTCCATTGCGCCAGATGATATGAAGGAAGCAAGCTCTTCCTCAATAACGATGTCATTGCAATCAGAGGCCAATATGCTTCCGCTCTCATCAGTCAGTATGTATGAACTGGATGTTTCCGACACAAGTCTGCTTAGGATTGAATCAAATATCCCGGTACTGATATCAATAATGACGATAGCAGCCAGATTTCCATCCATTTGATAAAGGAATCGGCAAAGGGAGAAAACCGAGGCCTTATCCGATGCAGCGAACCAAGGCCGATGCATGCCAATCACCAAAGGGAGACTGCTTTCGGCAGAAGATGACAGAAGATATCCGGAAAGCTCCTCATGATGTGGATTGATAGGATAATCCGATGAATAGAAGAGATTACCATTGGCTGTTATGACATATATCCCTGTAATGAACTGGCTTTGATGCCGGATAAGGTTCAGATACCCTTCTATTTCATTGCGCCTCTCAACTTCCTCATAACGCTGATACCTATAACGCTGATCACCAAGTATCTCCAGCATGTTCCTCCCATAAAGGACACGAACATATTCATCAGATTCCCCTATCTGGTTCTCAAGCAGGAGATCTATGTCATCCAGCACGGTCTTGGCCGAGGATTCAATGGCCTGGTAAGTTGAATCAATATTCATCCCTATCAGACATACAATCGAGACGAAAGAAGGAATGGCGACCAGGCAGAGAAACAGTATGAAGATAAGGCGTACGGTATTGATCTTCATCCATTTCATCGCCACTTGGTTCTTTTCCTCATCGGAATGTCCTCATTCCGTACTCATTATCCATTCGAAGCGGATGTCCCTTTATATGACGCATCTCAACAAATGCATTATCGTAATGATTCCTCGCAATGATTGTCCCATCGGCATTCCGCAGAATCAAGTCCAATCCGCAGCCTTTCGCCGCAGGAATCAAGGCCGTCCGCATGAGGGAATCAGACAGGCAGTGGCACTGGTAGCTTCCCGTAGATTCAATTCCTCCGTCAGATATCCTCCATTCCACTATCGCCTCAAAAGGATCAGGAGTGTCGTTTACAACGATGACTTCCGTCTTGTTCCCCTTCGGCTGTCCCATTATTGCTATAGGGCCATTGCTTTCATGGATCGCTCGCAACGAAGGTTTCGGATCTCCCCACCAATCATATACCCCATAGAAGCTCTGCGGGCATAAATCAATGAACATGAACTGGAAATATCCTGAACATGGTCTGTATTTCTGCTTTCTATAGTGCTCAATGTAATACTTCAGCAATTTATACTGGTACTCCTGTATCCTAGGAACCTCATTCTCAATCGGCTTCAGGAGATGGACGAGCTCGGGAATCCCGAGAAGATTGGAAAGAGAGCCTGGAGCATCCATTCCGAATTCAGTATTGAGCTTCTCCGACGAACCATCGATATCCGTATATTGTGTTTCCTGTCCTCGAAGAGAGCCAAGATAATTATGAGAATCACCGCTTTCAGGATCATCCTCAGCATAAGATGCCCTGATATATGGCCTTGAAGGATCAAGGTAACGGATCCGTCGGACAAGCTCCTTCCCGATGCCTGTCGTAATGGAATCAGCACTGGCAGCTATTTCATCAAGTGATTTACCGAATGCTTCTACAAGTGTTTTCCACTTATCCGGTTCATTCAGAAGTATCCAGCAGGAAACAGATGGATGCCGACAGAGCTTCATCACCATGGCATCAAAAACAGGGAAGGCTGAAGCCAGCCACTCTGGATCAGATGGATGATTCCAGCTGAAATCCGAATCCTGGAATACTATGAAACCCATCTCATCGCAAAGGTCATAGAACATATCCTGCTCAACATGGACATGTACGCGTATTGCATTGAAACCAGCTTCCTTCATCCGCCGCAGATCCCTCAGATATCGCTCACGGGGTATATCCTGCGTATAGACATCAGGGAAGTATGACGTTCCACGAAGGAATATCCTTGTCCCATTGAGAATGAATTCAGTCCGGGCGGAAGTACGGATCATTCCAGCATCCCTGAATCCAACCCTGAAATCATATTGGACAGAGGCATTTCCTCCCTCTTGGACTTCCACATGCAATCCATAAAGATAAGGCTCCCCATGATCCCAGACAGACCAGAGATGCGGATCAGGAATATGGATGGCAATATCATTCTCCGCCTTCACAGCTGCTGAGAATGTCCCCGCAATCCTGCCTTCCTTATCAGTAACAGTACCTGTGGCATAACTGATATCTGATATGCCATCAGCATGGAAACGAAGACGAAGAAAGCCTGAACCGTCTGCGTCAATACGCCAGTCAGACAGGGCTGCAGAATCATACGCCTCAATGAACACAGGTCCGACAAGGCCGATTGGATTTACATCACGCTGAATGAATCCATCGCCATGCTCGTATGTCCCCTTTACCATCCGCCTTCTGACAGAGAAACAACGCATTGCCTGTGAGCCTGGTGATATTTCCTGATCCCATGGAGCTTCTACCATGACATAAAGCGCATTCATCCCGACATGGATGGCAGAAGTGACATCAAACGAGAATGAGGATGAATATCCTTCGTGGGTACCGATATGCTGTCCATTGAGATAGACAGATGCCCGGTAGTCTGCCGAAGTGAAGCATAGCCTCAGCAGCCGATTTGAGCATAAAACCTCATCTGCCTCGAACCGGCACCGGTACCACCAGGGATAAGCATTGAACAGGCGAAGCTCCCTTCCGAAATAAGGGGTTGATGAAAAGATCTTCTGCAGGTATCCGAGATGATCGATCTCAATGAAATCCGACATGAGATGGGTATATTCCCCGAAGTCAGTTCCGTCTTCAAATATATGCATCGGGAGCCCCTGCAGCAGGACATCCTGCATTACGCTCCATCTGTCAAGCTCTATCCTCTTCATTTCCTATCCCTTCAAAGCCCCTTCAGCCATACCAGTGATGATATGTTTCTGAAAAAGCAGGAAAACAATGATGATCGGCAATGCTGAAATCAACACACCTGCAGTGATCTTCTCATAGCTTGCGGTGAATTCCCCGACAAACTGAAGGAGCCCGGCAGTTACAGGCAGTTTCATGTTGTCCTGAACGAACGTTATTGCAAAAACAAGATCATTCCATACCGAGACAAAGCACAGCAGACCTGATATAACTGCCGCGGGCATGACCATTGGCAAGGCTATTCGGCTATATACCTGCCAGCTATTAGCACCATCAATCAGTGCAGATTCCTCGATTCCCCTATCAATCCCAAGAAACTGAGCTCGGAGCATATACATGCAGAAAGGTATATTGAATACAGTATAAAGAATGAAAAGACCCAACCTTGTATCCAGAAGCCCAAGATTCTTCATGGTCAGATAATTCGGAAGCAATGTCACATGTGCTGGAAGCAACATGCCAAGAAGGAAATATGCAACCAGCAGGTTCTGGCCTTTAATGGAATATCGTGCAAGCGCGTATGCCCCTAAAGATGAGATGAAAATGCCGAATGGAACAGAGACAAGCACATTCAGTGCACTATTGAGATAATAGATCCTTATCTTAGTCCAGGCATCCACGAAGTTGATGAGCGTCGGTGCTTCAACAATAGTGAAGAAGCTCCTTGTATAGAATTCAGAAGCAGGCTTCAGAGCTGCATTGAGAAGATAAAACAAAGGAAGCAGCCATATGAATGCAAGCAGCAATGCGATGGCAAATACTACCGTTTGTCTTATATTGTATGACACAGAGTGATTTCCCATGAAGTCCCTCCCTAATTCCGCTGCATAGAGACAAGTCTGTTGACAACAGAAGAAAGCAGCAGAAGTATCAGCGTCATCATCCACGCAATTGCGCTTCCGCGGCCATATTCAAAATAGCTGAAGACTGTATCATAGGAGAGACTTGCCAAGACATTGGTCATTCGCCCAGGGCCTCCGCCTGTCATCACATACACCAGATCAAAGACCTTGAAAGATGTTGTCATCGTATAGACAATCACAACATTAAGTGTATTGCGGAGCTGCGGAAGCAGTATGTATATCAATCGTTGCCTGGGTGATGCGCCATCAAGGATTGCGGCTTCAAGAACCGAGGAAGGTACGGACTTGATCCCCGCAGCAAAGAGTATCATCGCCATGCCTGTATATGACCATGAGGATGCAAGGATAAGGTAAATGATGACATTTCCCGGATCTGAATACCAATTGAATGACAGACGTCCGTTGCTGATCCACTTCAATGCATTGTTGATCAGCCCTACATTCGGATCATACACCCAGCGCCACATAAGGCCGACTGCTGTAACGGAAAGAACAACGGGCAGGAATATCGATGTGCGGAGTACGCCGGATCCAGGAAAACGTGAATTCAGGAGAATCGCCAGAAGCAACCCTAGCACGACAGGCAGGATCAGGAACAGGATAGACCATTTAAGGTTATTCTTAAGTCCAATCCAGAAAACTGAATCATCCATAAGCTCATATGCGTAATTTGCCAATCCAACAAATGTTTTCCTGTCACTCATCCCATTCCATTCAAACAGGCTGATGAATAAGGAATACACCATTGGATAGACGAGGAATACCGTATAGGCGGCAAATGGCAGCAGCAAGAAAAGATATGGCGTGATGCAGAACCTGCTTTTCGGATTGAAAAGATTCCCTTTAAGTATCATCTTATGCTCCATGAAATGCCTGCGGATATGCCGCAGGCAACCGTATCAGAATTTATAGAAACCAGTTTCCCTTGCGACTGCATCGATATTCTGTGCAGCTTCTTCTGGTGTGATGGTGCCAAGAAGCACCTGATCAATTGCTTCAAGATGGGCATCCGTAAGCCTTGCAGGCCATGACATCTCATTCGAAGGCAGATATGACCCGGCTGGGGTATTCATAGCCTCGACAAGCTGCTTGTTAAGCCCATCAAGGACTGTTTCATCAATTGCATCGGGTCTTGCGACGGTGATATCCTCCGAGACCGCAAACGCCTCGCTATAGCACTCCGCCTCCGAATAGCACCTAATGAATTCCAGAGCCATATCAAGGTTATCCGAAGATGCATTCACGAATACTCCATCACCATAGGAATTTGCTCTTGCTGGAGTTGTTCCCGGGAAGAGAAAGAAACCATAATCATCAGGATCCATTCCAGCACCTTCAATGCTATCGACCTCCCATGTACCATCATATGTAAAGCAGAGCTTATTCTGGAAAAGGAGCATATTCACCTCCGTCTCCTCAGAGGAAAGATGACCTTCCTGGAAATATGCCGAAAGATCCTTCAGATCCTGGAATGACTGTATAACTTCCTGGCAATTCAGTGAAATATCTCCAGTAAGCAGCTTATCATGCATTTCAGGGCCGCAATTGATCTCAAGGAATCCATCAAACCAGCGATTAGTGCATGCCGGCCATTTCCCAGCATTCCCAATCGGTGCTATTCCGGCCTCAGCCAGTATTTCACACTGCCTGATGAATTCATCGAATGTTTCAGGTTCAGTAAATCCGAATTCCTCATACAGCGACTTGTTGTAGAAAATGCCTAGAACCTTCTGTGCTTTTGGCAGTGCGTAGATACCCCCGAAAAGCGTTCGCTGCGTATCCAGAGCGGAGCTGTAGAATACATCATCCCACCCTTCCTCCTCTGCTAGGGCTGACAGATCCAGGACCTTGCCATTGTCAACGAAAGGAGAAACAACCGCACCGATATTAGCCCAGAACAGATCAGGGCCATTATCTGCGCTGAAAGCAATCGACAGGGCATCATAAAGCTGCTCCGGCCTTCCTTTGCCGCTGATTACGACCTCTGCTTCAGGATGACGTTCAGAGAATATCTCCAAAGCCTTTCTCAGTGTTGGATTGTTATCAAGATCGGTATTGCTGGAGTAATCCCAGTAAGTCAGCGTGACTTTGCCGATCTCATCTGATTCATTATCCGAAGCACCACCAGCGAATACCGCAGAAACCAAAAGCATTGATAGCATACCGACCAACAGGACTCTTCTCATCATGCGCCTCCTTTTCAAAGAACTCCTTTTTGACTTTATTCTCAGGAGCACACGGAAGATCAGCAATTCAAAATATTCTTGAAATTGATTGTAAGATTTTGCGGTAATGGCAGAATCCGGCTACCAGTTTAGCTGCACTGCTTATCCAACCAAGCAAAGCATGCATGGGGCTGCATGCCCGAAGAAATGACATGTGTCCATTTCAGCTGTCATGCTGGCAATCTATCCCATCGCGCCATTTTGCAATCGGGAAATAGTCGAAAAGGAAAAGAGGAAAAGCACTCAGGATAATCGAATATCCTTCTGGATAGAAATCAGAAACCTGCTTGCAGAATATCCTTGGCTGGACAACATCCTTCTTTGCCCGAGGGAAGGTCTTTGCTTCAGTACATATGAAACTTGCTTTCTCTAGGTTCTGCGTAATCAGATGATTCCAGTTTCCCTGCAAGGTTTTCCCTGCCTCGGTATTCTTCGGTATGAAAGAACGGTTATACCTGAATGTTATGAAATCAAGTGTCTTATAAGGCGAGAAAATCGAGGACTGTTTCTTGAATGAAGTCAATTGGGATATAGGGAATCTGTATGTATGGTATGAAGGATCCGGCAAAGCCTGTGTATATCTTATTGCTTCCACACAGGGATAATTGATATACAGCTTGCCATTCTCAGTTTCATTATCAAAGAATTCCAGCATCGCTTCGAGCCGTCTGTGAAGATCATCTGCTGTAAGTTCTTCCCTTTTGCTCCTATGCTGGAGATCATAATCAAAGAATAGATATGTTTCCGATATATCACTTTCCTTAACATCAGCAAGTTCTGGATTGCCGCTCTCTTTCAGGATTGACATCAACCCAACATTATATAGAGGATCCTCGCTGGCCCCACCATCCGTCATTCTGCAGTAAAGGTCATAGATATTGCCACCATAGCTATGGATGATCCTGTCCTTGATGCCCGGAAAGAACAGGTATTCCATAGTCAGGAATATCTCCTTTTCCCTGCGATTGCCTTCAAAGACGAAAAGTATCATGCTTCAAAAGCCCCGCCTCGATACATTTTCTCAATATTATGTCCCCAGCGCAGTTCCTTCTCTGTGCAATCACAAAGCGGTTTGATCACATTATCCTTCAGGACCAGATTGCAATCAGGGCGCAGAAGATCATTCGTCATGAGATACGTATTATGGCTTGTCAGTATCACCTGAGTATCATCGAGCGCAAATAGCTGGCGGCAAACTGACTCTGCCAGCTTGAAATGATAGAAGGCATCAAATTCATCAATGAATACAAGAGAGGCCCCCTTCATGTTCTTCAACCAGAAATACAGAAGGAAAAGAGAACTCGTACCTGTAGACATGACAGCCGCAAATGGTATCCTATTCCCATCAATTACACAGTAGAGATTCTTATTATCACCGGGAGCAGACGCAAAGAAATACTTCTGACCGCTTACTTCCTGAAGGAACCTGCTGAAATCATCAAACAGGTTATTCTCAATCACAAATTGGCCCAATGAAACGGTATTGCTCAGCAGCCCCATGAAACCACGGTCTTCCAGGCAGCGGAACCAGAGCATTGAATCAACAAAATCCTTAAGTGATTTAAGATAGTGGCCATCAGGCAAAGGGAATGAGGCATAAAGATAATTCACAATCGAAGGACTGTTCGAATTGTTCCTCAATTGCCTGTATGCTTCCTCGCTTATGGGAAACTCGTTCCCATCAAACTCAAATACATCAGGCCCTGTGCTGAAAACAGTGCGGCCATCTACGGAAAGAGTCTCTGAAACCAGATTCTCCTTTGAATCCTTCATATAATCGTATTGAACGATCTGACCTGAGAAATCAAAGGTGTACTCAAATGACATAAGGCTATCCAGCTTCCAGCCATATGTTGTATTCACATAGGATTCAGATCTTTTCCACTTCTGGCTGAGATGCATCAGAATGTCAAAGATCGCATATCCAAGATTTGACTTACCTGAACCATTTGGGCCGTAGATTATTGAATCCTTAACAATGCCGTTCTTTATTGCAAATCCATTGAATTCATAATTCCTGGTTTTCGACAGATCAAGCTCAATCCGATCCTTGAATCCTTTGAAATTCGAGACAGCAAATTTCCTGAGCATTGAACACCTCCACCAAGCTGCCAGATAGACATGATTATATAGGTAAAGCAAGCCGAGTCAACTGAGACGTAATAAAATTACGGAAACTGCAGAATAAATAAACCTTCATACAGCTTGCCATTTCTGACAAAACTGCTTGAGTTTCTGGCCACAGAAAATCCATGGGACAGAAAACAGGATCCTTCAGCAGTCACAATGGATATCCAGATCATAAGTAAATTAAAAAAATACACTCAAAAATGTATATACTTGCGACATATTGAATTACATCATGATATCTGATGAATTTCCAATCAATTATCATGATTTTTGATTGTCAAAGAACTCACCTATCAGTGTTTTGCTTCTAATTTTGAATCTGATTTCGCTGTCGCTGACTATATAGCAAAACAATGGATATGGAGAAATTGTCCAATAGATCAAGTTCCTCCTTGGTTGCTTTGCATTGGCTTCACCACAATACATCGGCAGTGAACTCCTGCAGATCCTTACACGATAGAAAGTATATAAGGAAGCAGAACCATGAAAGCATACGATATGATCTACAAGCTACACGTCGAGGAAGCAAGGAACGGGAAGAAGATAAAAGGTGTCAAGTACGGCTGCACGAACCAGCATGCCGAGGACAGAGCTGCCAGAGTCGAGAAAAGCGCGCGGAAGAATGGACATGACATGCACGTACATGCAGAAGGCTATTTCTTTGCACCCAGCAGGAGCAGGGAGATCGGGGAAGCAGAGCATTCCATCCATTCTGACAGGTCATTCCGCCATTATGATGATGGCGGTCTGCCATTCAACGGAAGCACTGAAATATACAGCGGGAAAGAAGAAAGAAGGATCGACCGGAAGCTGCAGAAGAATCATGGCATCAAATGGAGGAAATGCGGACAATGACTATTTCCGTGATACAAGAACACACGCTTCTATATCAAACATGAAACCAGAAAGCCCTTACCACCTAACGCCCTCATCCATCGGCAAGATATATCATAATGTTTTTACAAAATTTCATTTGCAAAAATCATTTTTTATCAAAATAATGACTTTTCAATATTCATTTTTTGGCGTATATTAATTCTACCCGAGGCAGTTATGAAAGAATATATAAAGCGTTCTCTTGATCTTAATAAAATCCTTGACCGAAAATCGGTGTTCCTCATCGGGCCTCGAATGTGCGGAAAATCGATGTATGCCAAAAAAGAGGTCAGGAAACCTGTATTATACTGGAATCTGCTTTCAAACACCCTGTTTTACCGCATTGTCCGCAATCCTGCCCTTCTTGAAGAGACGCTGAAGGCAGAAGAACTCACTGAAGGTCTTGTAGTCATTGATGAAATCCAACGTGCCCCACAGCTTCTGTACACAGTCCACCAGTTCATCGAGGATACGGATCTTGTATTCCTGATGACTGGATCAAGTGTCAGGAAGCTGAAGAGCGGAGGTGTCAATCTGCTTGGCGGCCGTGCGCTTGAGAAGAAGCTCCACCCTCTCTGCTATCCTGAGATCAAGGACAGAGGTGATTACACCCTTGAACAGATATTCAGAACGGGGCTTCTACCTGAGATGTACCTCGACCCGGAAAATGCAGATGAAGCCCTCGAAGCCTATGAAGGATTGTATCTTGAAACTGAAATACAGCTTGAGAATGAGGTGAATGACCTCCCCGGCTTTATCAATTTCCTTGAAAAGGCTGCTCTTTCAAACGGTCAGCAGATCAATTTCTCCGCTTTCGCCTCCGATGTCGGTGTCAGCCGCCAGGCAATAAAGACCTGGTACAAGATCCTCCTCGACACATTGATGGTGAAGGAGATCAAGCCATACGGGAAAACAAGGAAAAGGAAGGAGACATCGTTTTCCCGTTTCTACTTCTTCGATGTCGGCATCGCAAGGAGCATTGCCAGAATGATAGTTCCTACAGAGACAATGACCGAATACGGCACGTTCTTCGAGACATACATCGCAATGGAGCTTGTCGCCTATATTGACTATACTGGACTGCATGATACAGATCTCACCTACTATCGCACCAGCGATGGCAAACGCGAAGTTGATTTCATCATCGGAGATGAGGTCGCAATCGAGGTGAAGAGCTCAAAGGCAGTTTCGGATAAGCATCTTGAAAATCTGAGGGAACTAAAGGAAGAAGGAATCTTCTCTTCTTACATTGTCGTATCAAGGGAAGAAAGTCCAAGGAGGCTTGAAGATGGCATTCTCATACTTCCCTGGAAGGACTTCCTCAAACGGCTCTGGAATGGTGAAATCATCAAATCCAAACTCCGCAAAGAATAGAACAGATGCATAGCGTGCATTGACATTTGAGCCATCTGACATATACTGGGATAAATCGGAGAACATCTCCGAGGCCGACAATTCGTTGCCGGTCAACCGGATGGGGTCAGATAACTGGCGCCCATCATTTTTTTTGCTCAACACCGAAGTGAACCTTGATGATTTTCTGGACAATAATGAAAGAGAAAGGGATACAAGAGGTTTCCATCATTGATAAAGCTCACAGGAGAATCAATGATAGCGGAGTTCGACTCTCCGGTATTCCATATTCCCTTCAGTAGATTCACCACAAGAAGAAAAGGTATATAATATCAGAGGAAGCAGACATCCATCAGCGCGGATCTCTGCATCCATCGTTTTTTCTATTTTCAACGGAGGGTTCGCGCTAGATGATAATTAAAGACGAAGAAAGGAATAACATCATGTCCATGTTATTATTGCAACAAACAAAGGCAACAGAAAGATCCAAAACACAGGAGGTTCGCGCAAACGACGAAATAATTCATTGCACAAGCGATAGATACAAAGGGCACAGTCTGAACAGATGACTCGACTTAAGAGGATTAAGACAGAGCTTGAGAAAGTTCATACTCATCTTCATCAGCATGTCTGAATGGATGACTCGATCTAAGAGGATTAAGACCCCAGTTGAGCTTTGCATTAAGAGCCTCACATACGTCTGAATGAATGACTCGAACCAAGAGGATTAAGACACAACCACCTCTGCCTCAGCGTCCTTCTTAGCCTATCAAAACAAATGACTCGATCTAAGAGGATTAAGACTTAATAGTTTTGCGGTACATCTCAATGTCTGCAACTGCTACCTGAATGTATGACTCGCTTCAGAGGATTGAATGCTTACAGCATCGGCGCGAATCCTTCGTATTTTCCATTAGTCCAAATGCGTTAAACTCTCACTAATTTCATCATTTCAGGAATTTTTGCACATGGAAGTGAACTCTATCTGATTTCCCCCTTGATAACTACTGTGCAAGGAGAAAAGGAAATGATGGACGTGATGAAAAGGATCAAATCCGTAGCTATCGGTTTCATGATCATGAATACCGCAGTAATGCTGCTTCCGTATGGAACGTTCTTCTATGCACTCTCGATCCTTGCATTTGCACTCCCCATGATAATCGCCGCATTCTCCAAGGCTACAGTGCGCAGCAAGGAAGAGTCGCTGGTACGCGAGGCTTCCTTCTCCCTTTATCCATTCTTCATCAGCCGGACACTCTCCTATCTTGCCAGCATCATCTCCTGCGTGGCCATAGGATTCGTCCTGCCTGTCATGATCTTCCTTCTGGACAGGTCAGAATATACAGCGCTGATGATCCTTCTCTCACTCGTGTTCCTTATCAACAGAACGCTTATAAAAGGACGCTCCTATCGCAAGGAGTTCGCAGGAAGCAGGAAGGAAAAGACACGCCACCGCATCATGTATGTAGCTGAAGCTGTCGCTTATCCTCTGATCTGGGCAGCATGTAAATCATTCATAACAGATGACAAGCCCGTTTTCGGAACAGTAGATGGACTTTCAAATATCCCATTTGCCTATACGATCGGAATCTGCATCGATTTCGTGAATAGGATCATAGCCATGCTCTCCGAGTATGCGACGATCCTTCCGCTGCTCTCCCTTATGATTTACATGCTTGTAAGCGGAGGAATCATGTTCATAGGCCTTTACAGGTACTTTGACGGCTACAGCCTGACAGAGGGATCCATAAAGGATTCATTCTCGCCGGTTGAATGGATACCGGCATAAAACCAGAACAAATAAGGAGAAGAGAAATGAAAGCCAGAATCACAGTTTCCGTCATCACTATCGCCGTCGTTTTCGCCGTGTTCTTTGCAGCTTCCTGCATGCTCGGGAATCCATCCTTTGCTACCATGCTCAAGGAGCGCACTGACGCCCTTCTCCACTACGTCGATGCTGAAGTCATCAATGGTTTCTTCTGCAGGCCGGGAACCTACGACAGAATCACTGTGGCAGTCTCCAGCATCTCTGAAGATGCAAAGGCGGAGATGGCAGAGGCTGTCAACGCGTACTATGACGAGATGGTCAACAACACAGATGCCTACCTTGATTGGTATTACAGCATGTCTGGCCAGTGGTCCCAGATATTCTCGATGGTACGTGGCGCATTCACCAGCAGCATTGAGGATTCCCTTGCTTCCATCATGGAGGAAAAACTCTCTGAAACGATTGCGCCGGAAAGCGATCTGGCAATCACACTTGATTCCATCGCAGACTCTGCCAAGGCCCAGATCAGGAAAGTGACGGATTCCATCATCGAGGAAAGCATCCTTCCAAGCATCGATGGACAGGAATACACGATCCTCATCACCGCGACGCTCAAAGACATCGCCAGGGATGTGGCAGTGGAGATGGGATTCAATCCCGCCATTCCGGCTGTCGCTGGATCGATCGGAGGGATCGTCTCTGGTGTTGTCGTCAAGAATGCCGTGAAGAAGATCATGACAACAGCAGCGACGAAGATTGCCGTTAAGTCTGCTGCAAAGGCCATGGTACCTGCTGCCATCGGTTCCCTGGCAGGTCCGATCGGGTTCGTGGCAGGAACGGTCATCGGACTCGGAATCGATGCGCTCGGTGTCAGACTTGATGAGGCCTTCAACAGGGCCGAGTACAAGGCAAGCATCATAAGCGAAATCAATGCGAATCGCATGGAGACGCTGGCGGCAGTCGATGAATGGATTGCCATGCAGGAGGTGTGAGATGAATTGCTACTGGCTTCTCAATCATGACTGCACTGATGAGCAGGAACTGGAACTGAAGGAAAGATTCGGGGTGGAATCAACAATCTCCCCTTCCCTTGATTTCAAATCCGTCTGGTGCTCACTTCCATGCGGCTGTGAAATTGACAGGGAAATCATCAGGCCATGGATTGAGGCAATCAATCCTCCAGACATCGCAGTCGTGCAGGGTGACAGTACCTATGCCTTCTGCCTTGTCGATGTACTGCTGGCTAAAGGTGTACGTGTATTCGCCTCCACCACTGAAAGGATTGCTTCGGAAAGGAGGGATGGCAAGGAAACCATCATCACCCGCCTCTTCAGACATGCATCATTCAGGGAGTATATTCGCTATTGAATACAGCGGAATCCTTAAGATCAGCGTTGATATCAAATACAATGAACAAGAAAGGAGAATCAGATGGATTACACAGTGATCTACCCAACATGGGTACAGACGAACAATCAGCCGATGGCATATGCATGTGAGGGCATCCCGACAGCAGAAGGCAGGTTCCATATGCCTATAAAGGCAATCCTTCCGGCAAACATAGAAAACGGACGCCATGTCCGTGTGGAATACTTGATTGAGCCATTATTTACTGATTTTGCAAGAAATTATGGATGAAATACGGTTTTGCTCAGGTTTAATCCTAGTTTAGAAATGGGAATGCAGGTTATACCGCACCACAAGCCCAGCTTATGGATTTCTTTCATGTGTAAAATAGCGGTAACTACTTTGTTTCTCTATCTAATATTTCTTCCAAGTATTCAAGATGTTTTATTCTCTCATCCATTCTCTGCATTTCCTTTAGCAAAGAATCACAACAGCTCTCATCTACCATTTTAATTTTCCTCGCACCACCATACCTATCATCTGGATAAACATTATGCAGGGGATCTATCCATATAAGGTGAAAAACATTCTTGTCGAACCAGCCATGTATTCTTCCATTTGATCGACTAAATCTTATTTCGGTAATATCGGCTTTGCTGATATTATGAGGTGGGACTATTGGACAAGCTGTAGCTGTCACATCAAGATGAGCACTAAGATTCTTGCCTCGATTATTATACAGTTCGCCAAGCGATCTTGATGATAATTCCTTAAATGCCTCTAACAATATTACTGCCCATTTATCACACGTTTTTGTGAAATCAAAATACTCATTGCGGTCAAGCAAATCAAAAGCGAATACTATGGGATAATTCAGATAGCTCTCAGGTTCTTTCGTATTTTTAATCCCATTTGTGGTATGTGGCTTTATAGTATTTTTTATGTCAGATTTTTTCTTGGTCATGGCGGATAATCACTAAATCCTTGCACGATAATAGCACTTCATATCATCTTCAGAAATGACGTTATTAGAGCTTTCCCACGGTTTAAGGCCTTTTCTTGCATTCAGCCAAGGATCTTCCTGATGATTAATACTTTCTAGTTCATCACCTGTATATTGTCCATACACACTATATACTTCACACGCGAAAGACAAGATCTCTTCTGGTATATCATTTGTGTTCAACCTTTTGGGTATTTTTTCAAATCCATATGAACTATATTGCCTATACAGTTCAGGATTAACAGCTCCATGCACCCATGCCTGAAATTCTTCAGGAATTATGTTTTCATTATAAAGAGCAAGATACCATGCTTTTGCATAATAACAGAGTTTCTGCAACTTCTTATGAGTCATTGATGCAATTGAAAGAAACGCATTAGCAAGCATGAATATATTGTTGGATGCACTGGCGGAAGAAATTGAAATAAGCTCAGGTTGTATCTGCCTATAAGTGTTGGTATCTGTGCATGTAAAACTTGCCAATTTGCTCATATCACTCTCCTTTTGCCACATCGCGGTATACGTAGAAAGATTTTGTACCAATCTCAGTATTATAATTATTATTTTTGACTATGAGCTTATATTCTCCTTCTTTGCCCACAATAACATTATTGAATCTCAGGCTCGTATGCAAACCATGAAATAAGCCCGGAATTATAGGATGTTTTCCGCATTTTATCTCTCCGTCTGCTGTTACTATAACCTTTTCATCTGGATCTACCAGATCAATGCTGATTTTCTCTTTATCATTAATATCCACAAACGTGATAATAATCGCAAATGATATTGAGCAAGGAAAAGAAAGAACAGGGATTGAAATGAATATCTGATTAGCTGAGCAACCGCTCTCCCTAGTGTTTATACACTCTCGACAGAGAATGAGATTTGCGATCCTAGACATATTCCTTCTCCTTCGCCTGTATTGTCACGGTAGACCATTCCAGCGTCAACATCAAAATAAATGAGTTATGTATTATTTCACAAAAAGCCGCCATATCAGAAAAAAGGAGGCAGACAACGTTCGATGTTTTCGATGCTTTGAAAAGGATACATGAACCGCGGTTTACGGAGAAGCAAACCGCGTTAAATGAAGAACTTATCCCTTACCAGAGGACAAGGATTTGTCCAGAAACCTGTGGCCCTCTAATCGATACAACTTTTGATTTTTCCAAAATCCTTCCTCTGAGTGTGGCGCCCATGCTTATGTTGTCATTCATCTCAGGCAGCCTAGAGACGTCGCACTGAGTACAGATGAGGAAGCTCTTCCTCCGGCAAAGCGAGACGAAGATATCCGAATCCTTCATTGGCTGTCATGCACTTCTGTCCTGCTATTGATGATGTACGCGATGTCATCCGATGTCATGCCATCAGGAATGTTCCCGCTGCCTCCCCTTGCATTGTTAGGGCCGACACCAAATAACCAACCGTAGACGGGACCATAAACCAGAATCCCGCCGACATGATCAACCAACAGC
>CALXYL010000018.1 GCA_944392985.1 uncultured Spirochaetaceae bacterium
TCCTGAGCAGATTCGAACTGCTGACCTTCCGCTTAGGAGGCGGACGCTCTATCCAGCTGAGCTACAGGATCACGCTACGTATGTAACAGCGCTACACTACATTTTTTCCGGCATAAAATCAAGGGGATGGACAAGAATGCTCGTGCTGTTGAGCTTCAGCTATGGTTTTCCTTCTGATAATTCCATACAGCATCAGGATAAATGAAAGCAGTCAGGAAAATGATGCTTCATAACGGTGTTTGTCTGTTGTATGTTTATGCAATTTGCTGTATATAGTATGTAAACTTTTTCCTTGTTCACTATCAGGAGGTGGAATCATGAGAAAAGCCATAGCTTTCCTGCTTGTAGCTTTCGTCTGTCTCGCCGGCGTGATGGCGGGTGGTGCCGGGGAGTCCGATACCTATAAGATCGGGTTCATCGGTCCTCTCACCGGAGACAATGCAAATTATGGAATCAGGTGCTCCAACGCGGCTCGTCTTGCAATTGATGAGATCAACGCTGAGGGCGGTATCAACGGCAAGATGCTCACTCTGATCGCGGAGGACAGTGAAGGTACTGTTGACAGGGCGCTTTCATCATATGAGAAGCTCGCATATACAGACAATGTCGTCGCTATCATCGGGCCGGTTTTCACATCTCCAGCTCTTGCTGTCGCACAGCGCTGCCAGGAGGACGGCATCGTGATGATCTCTCCATCAGCTACCCACAAGGATGTCACAGCACAGCCTGCTACGAATCCTGATGGACTTAACTATGTATTCCGCACTGTTCCTTCCGATGCGCTTCAGTCAGAGGTTGCAGGACATTACTTCTATGAGGTTCTGGGCTACAGGAAGCTCGCTTCCCTCTATGCCATGAATGATTACAGCCAGGGACTGGCAGTCGGAATGAAGGAGACTTTTGAGGCACTTGGCGGCGAGGTTGTCGCGGAGGAGACCTGCATGGTCGGTGACAAGGACTTCAGGACACAGCTTACGAATATCAGGGAAGCCGGTCCGGAAGCTGTATATATCCCGAACTACACAGTCGAGGACGCGCTCATCCTTGAGCAGGCTTCACAGCTTGGTGTCAATGTTCCGTTCCTCTCCAGCGACGGATTCTCCGATCCGGAGATCTACAACCTTGCGCCTGACTTCACCGATGGTGTTGTCTATGTCGGACCGGCACAGGCTGAAGCATCAACGGTCCTTGCTGATTTCCAGGCTGCGTATGCTGCTGCGTACAATGGTGATAGCCCGGATTCATTCGCTACGAACAGCTATGACGCGACATACATTCTTCGCGATGCGATCGAGAGGGCAGGCTCGGATGACAGGACTGCTATCCGCAATGAGGTTGCAGCTACCGATGACTTCCAGGGCGCGAACGGCATCATGAACTTCGCAGCAAACGGCGATCTTGTTGCCAGCCAGGGTGTTTATGATGTAGAAGGAACGACACCTGTCTATGTCGGATCATTCCAGGTAGTCGATGGTCACATCGTGCAGGTTGACTGATCCAGAATGATGCAGCGGATACTGTCGGAAAGCCGAGGCTTTCCGGCAGTTTGCTGTCAGAGCCTTTCCACTGGAGGATGGTGTGGGTACATTAACGCTTTATATGCAGTACATCGTGAACGGTCTGACGCTTGGCTCGATCTATTCCCTGATCGCGCTGGGTTATACGATGGTGTACGGCATCCTCAAATTCATCAATTTCGCCCATGGCGATATCCTTATGGTCGGTGCCTTCATCGGGCTTCTGATCTACAATGGCCTTACAGGAGGCGAGGCTGCTGATCCCGGTGCATGGACGCTTCTTTCGTTCTTCATCGCGATGATTGCCTCCATGGCCTTCTGCGCCTTGCTTGGCATGGTGATCGAGCGCGTTGCGTATAAGCCTTTAAGGAACGCAAACAGGCTTGCTCCTCTCCTTTCTGCCATCGGCGTATCCTTCATACTCTCAAATGGAGCTGCATGGATCTTCGGCACGCAGTCACGCCGCTTCCCATACCCGTTTGAGAATGAGCCGATACATATTGGATCCATCACGGTAACTCCGCATCAGATAGTCATAGTCGTCGTTTCCGTCGTGATGATGTTCCTGCTTACATTCTTCGTAAACAGGACCAGGATGGGCAAGGCGATGCGCGCCGCTTCCCTTGATCAGGCGACAAGCCAGCTCATGGGCATCAACGTAAACCGCGTCATCTCGCTTACATTCGCAATCGGAAGCGCCCTCGCCGCTGTCGGAGGGATCCTTGCTTCATTTGATTTCCGCGTTTACCCATCCATGGGTACGATGACCGGCCTCAAGGCATTTGTCGCGGCTGTCATCGGAGGGATCGGGAATATCCAGGGCGCTATGCTTGGCGGAGTGCTTCTTGGCATACTTGAGGCAGTCGGAGCGCCACTGCTGCATATACCGAACGGAATGAAGGACACGGTAGCCTTCGCCGTTCTCATCGTGGTCCTCCTGGTCAAGCCGGAAGGAATACTCGGAAAGAACGAGAGGGAGAAGGTCTGATATGCTTAATTTCTTCCAGCTCATCCTTATATATGCGGGCATATATGCCCTGATGGCGATAGGTCAGAACTGCATCACAGGATACACAGGGATGCTTTCGCTCTGCCATGCGGGATTCTTATGCATCGGCAGCTATGCGACGGCTATCATGTGCAAGACCTTCGGTTTCTCATTCTGGCTTTCGCTTCCTGTCGCTGCTATTGCCTCCGGCCTTGTCGGCCTTCTCATAGGAATCCCGACGCTCAGGCTCAAAGGGGACTATCTCTGCATCGCGACGCTTGGACTAGGGGAGATCATCAGGAATGTGGCGACCAATCTCAATCCTGTCGGATACAACAGCGTTCCCCGCGCCAATCTCTTCGGCTATGAGTTCGCTTCGCGCAACAAGCTCTCGTTCATCATCCTCATCTGGGCGTTTGTGCTTGTATTCTACATCCTTTTCCAGCAGCTTGCGCACAGCCGTCTTGGACGCGCAATGATTGCTGTCAGGGAGGATGAGGTCGCAGCCCAGTCGAACGGAATCAACGTGACGAAATACAAGATCAGCTCATTCGTGCTCGGTGCTGCTGTCGGCGGAATCGCTGGATGCCTCCAGACTGCCTACACTCTTACGGTCCAGCCTGGATCATTCACATTCATGGTTTCCGTCATGGTTCTCTGCACTGTCGTTCT
This sequence comes from uncultured Spirochaetaceae bacterium, assembly GCA_944392985.1. GTDB lineage: Bacteria > Spirochaetota > Spirochaetia > Sphaerochaetales > Sphaerochaetaceae > Ornithospirochaeta. The sequence continues at coordinate 3,178 of CALXYL010000018.1, forward strand.
TGGTGGCATGGGCAATGGCAAGGCTGTAATCCTCGGTGCATTCATCATCCAGTTCATCTCCTATTTCCCGCAGCTGACTGGATTGACAAATATCATTCCGGCACAGGCAAAGCAGATCATCTACGGCCTGCTCCTCATCGTCATGATGCTCTGGAGGCCGCAGGGGCTTCTTGGCCGCGATAAGTTCCGCTATGGTGACCCACGTACGAGAAAGGAGAGGCTGGTGTCCTTCTTCGTACGTGGCAAGGCGAAGGGAGGAAGGGCATGAGAATCCTTGAAACCGAGCATCTGACAAGGGAATTCGGAGGTGTCATTGCTGTCAATGATGTTGATTTCCATGTGGAAAAAGGGCTTGTAACAGGTCTTATCGGTCCCAACGGTGCTGGCAAAACCACGCTTTTCAACCAGATTACCGGTCTGGACAAGCCCACAAGCGGCAGCATCATCTTCGATGGAAAGGATATCACTGGTCTCCCTGCATGGAAGATAAGCCGGCTTGGAATCGCGAGAACATTCCAGAACATCAGGCTCTACAAGGAGCTTACGGTCGTCGAGAACGTCATGATGGGCCTGCACTTCCGCGTGGGACAGGATCCGTTCCACCATCGCTTCACCCAGGCATTGAAGAGCTATCTGTTCGCCTCAAAGGAGAACAGGGAGGTCTATCGCCATGCCATGGAGTGGCTTGATTTCTTCGAGCTTGGCGAACATGCACAGGATTTTGCCGGCAGCCTGCCATATGGCAAGCAGCGTGAGCTGGAGATAGCGAGAGCGCTTGCCTCCGAACCCAAGCTCCTGTTCCTCGATGAACCTGCCGCAGGAATGAACCCTGCTGAGACGGCGCATCTGATGGACGTCGTCAGGAAGATAAGATCCCTTGGCGTCACAGTCGTATTGATCGAGCATGATATGAAGCTCGTTATGAATATCTGCGATAATATCACGGTGCTGAACTTCGGCATGAAGATCGCAGAGGGCACACCGAATGAGATCAAGCATGACAAGGATGTCATAGAAGCCTATCTTGGAAGGGAAGAGGAGGAGTGAGATGTCGGAGATACTGAAGATTGATGGGATATCCGTATCATATGGCAGCATCCGTGCGCTCTCCGATGTCTCCATGAGCGTCTCTGAGGGTGATATCGTTTCCCTCATCGGTGCCAATGGCGCAGGAAAGTCGACGCTGCTCAATGCGATTGTCGGCCTTGTCCCGCTGAAGGAAGGATCGATCTCATTTGCCGGTGAGACCATCTGCCAGACAAAGCACCATGGGCTGTCGACGGATCTGATCGCAAGGCGGGGTATAGCACTTGTTCCCGAGGGACGCCATGTCTTTGCTGATATGACTGTCGAGGAGAATCTCGATATGGGCGCGTTCATGGTGAAGGATCAGAACGTCATAGATAAACGCAAGGACGAGATGTATGATTTCTTCCCGATCCTCGGAGCAAGGAGGAAGCAGAAGACACGCTCTCTTTCCGGCGGAGAACAGCAGATGATGGCGATTGCACGCGCTCTGATGTCCTCCCCCCGGCTTCTTCTTCTGGATGAGCCTGGACTAGGGCTTGCGCCTCTCATCGTCCAGGATATCTTCAGCAAGATAAGGATCATAAATGAGGAGAACAAGGTCACCGTATTCCTCGTTGAGCAGAACGCACGCCTTGCGCTCAGGACATCAAGCTATGGCTATGTGCTTGAGAACGGGCGCATCGTGCTTGAGGATAAAGGTGAGAATCTCCTGAAAAACGAGAGAGTGCAGAAAGCGTATCTTGGTGCGTGATTGAGGAGCGGGGTGACATGCTCTTTTCTGCATGTTATGATTCCCATATGCCAAAGGAAATCTGGTTCGGGAATTTCTATGAGCCCGCCTATTCTGATTGCGGGTATATCGACAGGGCGCTTGAGACTGCCAGGGAAGCTGGCTTTGATGCGATTCTCCTCGATTCAAAGGCGTGGGAGGATTTCCGCACCCGCTTTGAAGGAGGGGAGCGGAGCCAGTACGTCAGCACTCAGGAATATATGATGAAGAGGATCAGGGAGCTTGGAATGGAGTATTCCTTCCTGGCTCTCTATCTATGTGGCGACAACCTCTATCCTGAGATCCGCACAAGCCCTCCGATCCTTGGCTCTGCTGTGACAGGAAGGGATGGCAAAGCAGTCCGCTGGTACAGATACTGGAGCCCTGAAGCGCATGAGGCGATGGAGAGGCATGTTGCCGGTCTTGTAAGGACATATGGCGGTGGCGGAATGTCGCATAGGCTCTGCTCAATGTGGGATCCGATTGTTGCGCCCTCCTTCGATGATGACGGAAGGCAGCGCTTCCTTTCGTTTCTTCTGAGGAAATACGGCAGTATGGAGGCCCTTTTCGAACGCTTTGGCACCTGTGATCCCCTGCTTGATGATATCTTCGCTTCCAGCAGGCCTGAGGATTCTGCAGACTGCCGTGAATGGCAGGTGGAGGAGGCGGGGCTGTATTTCCGTGAGATGCAGAGGCGCCTTGTGGGGCTTGAGCTTGTGCCGATGATCGCGCAGTGGGGATTCTTCCTGACATTCGATGGTTCCCGCCTTCCAGAAGTGGGGCTTGCCGATCTCTGGGATACGGCTGTGCGAGGCATCGATTTGCTCGCAATAAGGCCATATGTCTCAAGCATCAACTTCATCTCAGTGCCTGTCACTCCCGACGGGGAGGCGGATTGCTATGTTACAGCGTACCATCACCGGTTCATGGCATCGGTCAATCACGGAAGGTCATTCATCGGAGGGCTCTTCCTAGGACGCTTCCTCTATGGTGATGTCTACAGCAGCGTGACTCCGATGGAGGCGATTGCCAGCGTTGCGGCATCCGGTGCGTCCGGTTACAGGGCATATGGTATCAATGGCCTTGATGATGGTGGGATGTTCGACAGGATGGGAACGGCCTTCCTTGGCAGCGTGAAGGAGGGGAATGAGCTTTTTGACAGTGTGCTTTCATCGCTCGGTGGAAGAAAGGAAGCAAGCATCGCCATACTCTATCCGACAGCGATGGCTCTTTCGGAAGCATATACTGTCGAAGGCAATAAGAGAAGGCGTCTTGACAGCCTTGGATGGCTGCGTCTCATCCTTGATCATGGCCTCGATCCTTCCGTGATCGATTGCCGCGATCTTTCCGCATTCCATCCTTCACTGCTGATCGCTCCTGCTGACAGCCTTTATGATGGGCGTTTCGACGATGCGGTCTCCTCCTTTGTCCAGGAGGGTGGGACACTGATCATCTCATCCTCCAATTCGATGGGGCGGGCTTTCGGATTTGCCCTTGATCCCCATGAGGGAAGGACTCTGATGATGGATGAGAAGGCGATTCTCAGCGGAAGCGGCTTCACTGTAAGCGGTGGCACTCCTGTGCTTTTCTATGGTGATGGCAAGCCTGCTGCTGCAGAGTGCCTGTACGGAAGGGGCCGTGCTGTGCAGCTGGGCTTTGACTACGGCGCGGAGTATGCCTCTGCCACCATCCCGCATGTGCCTAGGTCCGAGAGGAACAGCGGCATATTCCCGATACCGCTTCTGAAAAGGCAGTTCATCTCGCGTTACACAGGAGGTGATACCTCAATGCGGGGAATGGAGATCGCCGCGTTTGAAAACGGCTTCCTTGTCATCAATCACAGCCCATATAAAAGAACCGTTGACTTGGCTGGAAGGTTATGCGATGTGCTGCCGCATTCAGCTTCCGCTGTTCCCTTTGAGGGCAGTCCAGAGATCCATGACACAGAGCCCTGATCTGAACTCCTCCTCGCTGATATCCTCCTCGGAACGGAAGAACACGCTCTTCTCGGCAGAGGGACGCACTGATATCAGATTGTCAGAGAAGCTGCCGTGATGGATGGAGGAGAGTGCTGTGAGGAACGCAGGATGGGAGGCCGTGAGCCTTACCATGAATGATCTCGGGGCTGTTTTCCTTGCGCTGAAGGCTATCTGGGGATCCTGCATCTCAGTCCTTTCGGGGCTTTCAAGCAGCAGGGAACGTTCGCGCAGGATATCCTTCGTTGCCATCTTCACATATAGGAATGCCTTGCTGCGGTTGACTCTAGATAGAGGATATTCCGCCACAAGCACGGAACTGCCGGGATCGGCGGCTGCAGAGTATTCCCTTGTTTCCTTCTTGCCTCCGCCGAAATCCCTGATCTTCAGGGAGAATTCCGCCTCGATCCTTTCATCTGTATCATTGATGAAGTAGATCGAGGCCTTGTCCTTGCCAAGCGCTATCATAGGGGCGACGGGGGAGAAGAAGGAACGGGCTGCATAATGGAGGAGCTTCCAGCGTCCGTCGCAGTCAAGCGAGGAATGGGAGCTGTCACAGCCATTGATCAGCGAGGGCAGAAGAAGGCCATGCTGTCCGCTTGCGCGTGCTTCCGTATTGGCGTGGAGGGCGGCAAGTGCGCTTTTCAGCTGCGATAGATATGCTTTCCTGCTGTTTCCTTCAGAGTGTTCCCGGCATCGCATCAAAGGGGGAATGACAGTCCTCTTTATCCCCAGGGATTCGGCAATCTCTGCTGTTATTATGCTAAGTCCTGCAACCCTGGCGGCTTCAAGCACGCGGCTGCTGCATCCGCTGCTTTCAAGGCAGAGTGTGTTCATGTTCGCCTCTACGGCGCTTTTGACGGCTCTTTCCATCAAGCCGTCATCCTCTCCGCTCCAGCTGAGAACCGCTCCTTTTATATAAGGCGTGCCGTTTGCCTCGGTCTGCTCGCCATTCCAGATGATGTTCATTCCGCCTCCCTTTCCGATGATTATACCATAGCATCGGAAATATGAGTGAAATCGACATACATGTGTTGGAATTGATGCGAGTTTCGCCTAAGATTCTTTCAAATCAGTCCTTATCGGGGTATTATCTGCATAGGAGGCACTGGAATGATTATTGCAAGAAGAATGACAAGGAACCCTGTCACGGCATCTCCGGATATGTCCATTGGGGAAGCATCCGATCTGATGAAAAGAGAGAAGGTGCACCGTCTTCCCGTGCTTGACAAGGAGAGGAACCTTGTCGGTGTCATAACGGAGAAGGATATACTCCATGCATCCCCATCTCCTGCTTCGAGTCTGTCCATACATGAAATGGCATACCTGCTGTCAAAGCTGACGGTGAGGAAGCTGATGACAAAGGATCCTGTGACAATCTCTGAGAGCACGACAGTCGAGGAGGCGGCAAGGCTTATGAGCGATCAGGATCTTTCCTGCCTGCCTGTTGTGAATGGCACAAAACTCGTCGGCATCGTCACGAAAAGCGATATGTTCCGCATTCTTCTTGAGCTGTTCGGAGCGCGTCATTATGGGGTGAGGCTCTCCTTCCTTGTTGAGGACAAGCCCGGAACGATTGCCCAGATCAGCGCGGCGCTGGCTGCGAAGGGATGGGACATCATATCATTCGGAACATTCGAGGGTACGGATCCAACGAATGCGATCTGCACGATCAAGGTGCAGGGCTGCTCCATTGATGAACTGGTTGGAGTGATCAAGCCATTCGTCTCAGAGATCCTTGATATCCGGGAAGTCTGATCTTGGGACGCGGAAGGACCAGGGCTGCCGATATACGGCGGCGCCTGACTGAGGATGAGAAGGAGGAGTCTCCTTTTGCATCAATAAAGCTGGTGGAGAAGAAGGAGGAACCGAAGAAGCTGAAGAAGAAGCAGGTTCCTCCAGTACCACCTAAAAAGCCCTCTGAGATCGTGCAGGGCTATGATCCATCATCCTCATTTGCAGATATCCTCTATTCGTACGAGCATACCGGCAATCCATATTCTATGCCGTCCGCTTCAAAGAAGAGGCAGATCGCTGAGAAAAAGACGGATTTCGGCGCCATCCTCGATGCATGGGAAGGCAGGGGCAGCGCGAAGCAGCAGAAGCCGAAGGCGGAGGATGGAAGGCCGAAAAGCACATATAAGCCGACAAGGTCCTTTGCCTCAATCCTTTCCCAGTTCGATGGCACAGAGGCTCCGAAGCCGAAGAGGGAGGAAACAAAGGAGATTGTCGAGGATATTCCTTCAGATCAGCCGCTCTTCCGTAAGGAAGGCGAGGATGGAAGGAGATCCCCGGAAGCGGCTTGGTCGATCTTCGGTGGCAATGATGGCTTTATCCGTAAGGAGGAACGGGAAGAGGAGCCTAAGGCTTGCGATGAGGTTCCTAAGCGTACCTCCCGGCCTTATAATCCTACGCGTTCCTTTGCCGATATCCTCTCAAACTATGAGTCGCAAGGCAGGAAGCCTGTGGAAAAGGAGGAAGTAAAGTCTCCTTCAAAGCCCCCAAAGGAAGATGAGAAGCCGCTTTCCGATAGTCTCTTCCGCAGCGAAAGCGAGGATGAGCGACGTTCACCTGATGCAGTCTGGTCTGTTTTCGGGAATAACCGCATCCCTGTCCGTCAGGCGGGAAATGAAGGGGAAAAGGAAGAGCAGGAGATCAGAAGCGAGGAGACTCGCCACGCTGAATACCATCCTTCGGCTTCCTTCTCATCGATTCTCTCCAGTTATGAGCGCAGATCTGATAAGACATTCGATGAGATCCTTCAGGAGAAAGGGGAGAAGGGCGGTGAGCGGCCCCAGCTCACTATATCAAAGCTGCGGACGATGCTGCCACAGGCGACGCTGGATCTCCATGGCTATACAGTCAGCGAAGCTGAAAGCCGTATTAGTTCATTCCTAGCGGAATGTGTTGACAACGGGCTACGGAAGATATCGATCATCACGGGAAAGGGGCTTCATAGCGAAAGCGGCATCGGTGTGCTTCGCGATGCCGTCATAAGGATCCTTGATGGATCCGGATGTGTCAGTGAGAAAGGGAACGCTCCCCAGTCAGCAGGTGGTTCCGGGGCGCTCTGGATAATCCTTAAGTCCTAGCGCTCCCTGTAGACGATCCTGCCTTTTGTGAGGTCGTACGGTGACAGCTCTACCTTGACCGTGTCACCAGGGACGATCCTGATGTAATGCTTCCTCATCTTTCCGGAAAGATGAGCGAGGATGACGAGCTTGTTTGTGAGCTCAACGCGGAACATCGTATTGGGCAGTGCTTCCTTTACAACTCCCTCTACTTCGATTGCTTCTTCCTTTGCCATTGTATCTCCTTGGTCTAAAGCCTTCTGAAGTCTATATATATCATCAGATACTGTCAATCATGCACCGCCAGAGGTTGCAAAAGATGCCCCTTAGGTGCATCCTCTCTCCGAGGAGAGTGGAAATGGGCGCACTGGAAGAATATCTCGGAACCGTTGATCACGCCGACGCGGCGGCTGCAATGTATATATCGTCACTCGAGCTTGTTTCGCGGGTTTCTCCCGCCGTAGCGGGCAGGATCGTAAGGGAGCTAAGGGATCAGAGAACGCATCTCAAGCTCATAGCGAGCGAGAACTACTCATCGCTCCCTGTTCAGGCTGCCATGGGCAACCTGCTCACTGATAAGTATTCGGAGGGATATCCTTATCATCGTTTCTATGCTGGCTGCGATAACGTGGATGCCGTTGAAGCTGAGGCGGTTGAGAGCGCCAAGCGGCTATTCGGCGCTGATCACGCCTATGTCCAGCCGCATTCCGGCGCAGATGCCAACCTCTGCGCCTATTGGGCGATACTCAGCGAACGTGTTGAGATGCCGCTTCTGGAGGAGATGGGTGTTCGCAATCCTTCTGATATGAAGAGAGAGGACTGGAACCGCATCAGGGAGGCGACACACAACCAGAAGCTCCTTGGTCTGGATTACTATTCGGGTGGCCATCTGACCCATGGCTACAGGCAGAACATCTCCGCGCAGATGTTCGATGCCTATTCCTATACTGTTGATAGGGAGACCGGGCTCCTTGATTATGATGAGATTGAGCGCATGGCTTCTGAGATAAGGCCATTGATACTGCTTGCAGGATATTCCGCATACCCGCGTGCCATTGATTTCCACCGCATGGCGGAGATCGCGCACCGCAATGGAGCTGTATTCATGGTTGACATGGCTCATTTTGCAGGCCTTGTCGCAGGCAAGGTGCTTACAGGGGATTATGACCCCGTCAAGTGGGCTGATGTCGTCACTACTACGACGCATAAGACACTGCGTGGTCCAAGAGGCGGTATGATCCTCTGCAAGGAGGAATTCGCTTCCGCTGTGGACAAGGGATGCCCTCTTGTCATCGGTGGGCCGCTTCCGCAGATGATGGCGGCTAAGGCTGTCGCACTGGAGGAGGCAGAGAAGCCCTCATTCCGTGAGTACGCCGCAGCGATCGTAAGGAACTCAAAGCGCCTTGCTTCATCCTGCATCAAGGAAGGGATACCTGTGGCAACAGGAGGTACGGACAACCACCTGATGCTGCTTGATGTCCGGCCATTCGGACTCAATGGCCGGCAGGCAGAGAGCCTTCTCAGGGAGTGCGGTATCACGCTGAACCGCAACGCGCTTCCATTTGATCCGAATGGCCCTTGGTACACATCCGGGCTCAGGATCGGGACTCCAGCCCTCACGACTCTTGGCATGGGGGAGAAGGAGATGGACGAGGTCGCCTCGATCATAGCCATGGTCCTCCGTGATGCCCATCCTGTACGCCTTACGAAGGGAGAGAAGGCCGGAGAGCTTTCCAGGAACAGGGCAAAGGCCAGTGACGGGGTAATGGAGGAGGCAAGGAACAGGGTTGGATCCCTTCTCTCCAGATTCGTGCTCTATCCAGAGCTGGATCTAGGCTTCCTTGAGAAGGAGTTCCCTCTCATTGATGGTTGATGATTTCACCCATCACTTCTTCTGCTGCCTTAGCGTCTGCCGCTGTATAGCAGCACAGGAATACCGATAGCTGTGAATCCTTGAGCTCTTCAATGGCTACTCTGATCGCCTCGCGCTTAGGGTAGCCATAGACTCCTGCGCTGATGAGCGGGAAGGCGATGCTCCGTATCCCATGGGAGGAGGCGAGTGCCAGTGATGAGCGGTAGCATGATCTTAGCTTCTCCTCCTCCCCATGATTCCCGCCGTGCCATACCGGTCCGACAGTATGGATCACGTAGGCGGCAGGAAGGGCATAGCCCTTTGTGATGCGGGCTTCTCCCGTGGGGCAGCCCCCGATTGTCCTGCATTCCTCAAGCAATTCCGGCCCCGCTGCGCTGTGGATTGCTCCATCGACGCCTCCTCCGCCAAGTAGGGAGCTGTTTGCTGCGTTTGCTATGGCGTCTGCATGTACCTTTGTTATGTCGCCTTTGATTATCCTGAGCATATATTGATTATACCTCCGGTTTGTGCGCAATAAATGTGCAGAATGTGATTCAGAATAGCAATATGAGGGTAGAAGGCTGGATGAATGTACGCTAGACTAACGTGTAGGAATATTGAAAAGGAGAAACATATGAAGAAAACACTTGCGGTATTTCTCGTGCTTGCCCTGCTTCTGACAGGCGTCTGGGCAGGCGGCGCCGGTGAGGGATCAAGCGGAACAGTCGATCTTGAGATCCTCCTTTCTGACGACACGCTTGAAGGCGGCGCTATGGCTAAGGCCGTAGAGAGATTCAATGCTGAATATGCTGACAAGGGTATCCAGGTCCACATCAATGAGATCGCTTATGGCGATATGCAGACCCAGATCCAGAACAGGGCTATGGCCCGTGACCTTCCGGCACTTATCCGCTCTGGCCACTTCATCCAGTACAACGATCTTGCATACTCCCTTGAGGGCAAGCTCGGTGATCTCACTGTTGACTCATTCGCTATGAATGGTTCCAGCCCAGCAACAGGCGAACTCATCGCAGGTACTGTCAATGCAACAGCCGTCGGTCTCATCATCAACAAGACAGCATTCGACAAGGCTGGTGTTTCCTATCCTCTGACAGAAGAGGAGAGGTGGACATGGGATGAGTTCATGGCAGCTCTTGACCAGGTCATGGCAGCCAATGAGGGCGATCTCGACTATGCTCTCGTCATCGACTATTCGCAGCAGAGGATCAGGACCGTCCTCTATCAGTTCGGTTCACTCTTCTTCGATCCTGAGGACTCAAAGCACCTGATCCTTGACAGCCCGGAGACAAAGGAAGCGATTGATTTCCTTCTCTCTCTCTATGAGGATGGATACTCCTCCATCTCAGCTGGCCTCGGAACAGAGAACGCACAGCAGATGTTCAAGACGGGCCGCGTAGCTGCTCACCTCGCAGGCAACTGGGTCATCACTGACTACACAGAGAACATCACTGACTTCGAGTGGATCCCTGTCCTCATGCCCTATGAGACAACAGTCGCCACATGTCTCGGCGGAAACTTCCTCTATGCATTCGATGGCACAGGTCAGGAAGAGGAAGCTGTTGAGTTCATCAAGTGGTTCTTCGAGCCTGAGAACTATATCCAGTACTGCAAGGATGGCAACTACCTTCCTGGCGTCAAGGGCATCGAGATTGACTATGAGGTTCCTAGCCTCGATATCTTCGTACAGGAGCTCAATGCTACAGATGCCGGCCCTGAGAGGGATAAGGCTATCGAGTCTTCCTACATCGGCAAGGACTGGGGCAACACGCTCCGCGACAACCTTGCCCGTGCTGTCGCTGGTGAGATCTCTGCAGAGGATGTCATCCGCAACACATGCAACACGATCCTTGAGACTTATGGAGATCTCTACGAGTGATAGGAAGCGTGTGAACGCTGAAGGGCCTGCTTGCTGCAGGCCCTTTTGCATGTCTCAGAACTGCTTTCTGATTACCTTTTCGCGGCTGTAGCCGCATTCTGCTTTCCAGTCGAGCGGCTCTCCGTTCAGCATCGGGGTCCTGTCCCTTCCTATGGATAGCGTGCCGTATGCGAAATCCACGGTCTCTGCGCTGTCAGTGCTGCTGTCGTAGGTTATCGGCATGCGGGTGAAGAGTTCCTTGAATGCCTCGAAGGAATGGACCTCGCCTGAATCGGAAGCGCGCACAACAGCAAGATGCTTCCTGCCATCGGCGATGATCTCCCTCTTGCTGTTCATTCCCCAATCCGTCAGGCGGGGAAGCGCAGAGAAATAGACGCCTAGGTATCCTTTTCCGGATCTGGCGAACAGATAATGGCCATCGATCGTGTATTCATCATATTCCCAGACAGGGAAGTATGCGTGGATATAATCAACAGCTTCCTCCTCCGACGTTGAGAAGAGCATCATCAGAAGGCTCCTATGCTGTATGATCAGAGGAATCGTACCGTTTCCTGACCAGTATGAGGGCCTGTTCTCGCCGCTGTATGCCTTCTCTCCCGGATGGTTGATGAAAAACGGTGCTGCGTTCTCCCCGATAGATGCATCCATGAGGTGCTGCTGATGGCCATGCCTGAATGGTTTGAAGGCCTCTGCCGATGATAGGGAATGGAAGCATGAGGCGGCCCTATACGTCCAGACGGGTGAAAGCCCCTGCACGCATGCCGTGATCATCATGCTGCTGGGGTCACTCCCATCCTCATTCCTTTCCGGCGGAAGGTAGGAGGAGAGTGAGAACAGCGCTGTCGCCCTGTTTGATAAGGTGCCCCATCCATTCCCATCTGCGACATAGGAGAGGAACGATGGCTCATTTGTCTCCTTCGCCTTGACTGTATCCTCATACGCCCTTCCGAATGATGATGACATTACCCCATGGAATGTATTGTCGCGTATGATCCTGAATGTGTAGTCCAGTGCATCGGATGCAGCCTTCCTGATGTCCTCGTCCCCTGCAGCCTCATATAGCGAGAAGAGGCCGATGAGATCGACAGGGAAGTATGTCGCGCTGTTCCATTCTGCATAGTGGTAGGCTGTGAAGTCCCTGAACCATCCAAGGACCCTTTCCCTCCCTATTGCCATCTGCTCACGCCCGGTCCTTCCGCTGACAGAGAAGATCCTGTCAGGGTAGAGTGCACCTGCAAGATACTGTGAGACATGGAAGAGGAATGCATGGTTCTCTGAGAAATACCACATGGCGTCGTTGCCTTTCTCATCGATCCAGTAGCGGAATGAAAGGACGGCAGCCTCTGCCCGATGATAAAGATCCTCCGGATAGAGCCTTCTGTCGCTTGTGAGGCTCCAGAGAAGGGGAGCAAGGACAAAATCTGCACAATCCTCCTTCCTTTCTATCTGGTCAAGGCTTGCTTCAATGCAGGTTCTTGCCTTGTCTGTCATCCTCCCTTCCGTCCTCATGATCGCCATGGCCTGATGGACAAGTCCTGAACCATGCTTTGCCGCGAAGCGAAGCGCCTCCGCCTTCCTCTCGGCAATCGATCCATGATGTGGCAGTCCTGTCAGGGCATCAGGTGCTTCGATATGCATGATATGCCTCGTCATCGTGAAGCTGCCGATCCTCACCGAGAATGCAGCCTTCACATTGAGCAGCCTCTGCACGCACCCAAGCACGATGCTATCCATACCTCTTTCTATCGTGAAGCTCTGCTTTTCCTCAGCTATGCCACTGACTTCCAGTGCCAGAGGTCCTGTGAGCATCGAGCTGTCCATCTCAGCCTCGATTCTCCCTTCCCTGTAGACGGTGCGGGTCAGTGACAGGCTCATGAGGAAGCGTTCTGCCGTTTTGACATCATCAGCCGGGGCATCGATATCGATGGCCTGTATGATGGGTTTATCGCCGTGATAGATGAAATCCATGTAGAAAAAGACATCACGCTCTGCAAGCTCGTCCATGTAAAGCTCGAGGCAGTGCTCTCCCTTCCTTAGGTTCAGCATGAATTCCTTCCTGTGCGGGATGTTCCTGTCATATGGAGCGAATGATAGCTCTTCCCTGCCATCGACCCAGAGCTTGATTCCTCCGCATGTGGCGATGCTGAATGGGTAGGGGCCGCTTTCGCTGACGATGAGTGATGACCTAAGGTATGCCCAGATATGATGAGGTGTCTTTATTGCGGTGGAGAAATTCACCTTGGAGTCCTCGAAGGGGAATGTCGCCTCCGCATAGCTGCCGCTGTAGCGATTGACCATGCTGAGACTGTGCTCCTCCAGGAAATGGCGCCGTACAGGGTATATGATCTGCACATATGCCTCTCCCATATTCACAGGCGCTGAGAAGGTCTCTTCAGGAGCTGTGACCCTCCTGGTGCTGACGCCGCTTGAGAGCCAGTGCGCCAGACTTCCGTTCCTTTCGATCAGATATTCAACAAGCATGGCATGATGTTAGCAGAATAGAGCAAAATATGCAGGTTTTTTTGCTTTGAAAAGGCAATCATGCTATTGAAGGGGCCTCTTGTCATGATAAACTGAATGAAAAGGGAGGTAATATGGCTAGGAAAAAGAATCCTCTGGATCGCAACCAGGGCTGGGCTCTGTTCTTCTGCGCTCCGAATATAATCTTCTTCATCATATTCTTCGTATGGCCTGCCGTGATCGGTCTCTATTACTCGTTCACCGATTATGATGGATGGAGGAATATGAACTTCATCGGGCTGAAGAACTACATCGATCTTCTACACGACACGCAGTTCTATTCAGTATTCCTGAATACTATCAAATACGTGATTGTCTCCGTGCCGCTCGGAATGATCGCCGCTCTCTTCCTTGCGCTTCTGCTTGCAGATGACAAGCTCAAGGGAAACGCGGTCACAAGGGTCCTTGTCTACTGGCCGACGTTGCTCTCGACGATCATGGTCGGTGTCACATGGAAATGGATCTTCGGCGAGTCCTTCGGTGTAGCCAACTACCTGCTGACATCGTTGGGGATGAAGGGAGTAGGCTGGTTCTCCAATCCGACAGCTGCGTTCTGGACGACGATCATCGCCTCTGTCTGGTCAGGGTGCGGTGTCAACATGCTCATCTACCTTGGTGGTATCAAGCAGATACCGAATGACTATTACGAAGCAGCCACGATCGATGGCGCGAATGTCTGGCAGCGCTTCAGGCATATAACGCTTCCCTCGCTGAAGCCTGTGACGTTCATGATCCTGCTCACATCGATGATCAACGCGTTCAAGGTCTTCGCAATGGTCCAGACACTTACCAATGGCGGTCCTGGAACATCAACGACGTACATGATCCAGTATATCTATCAGACGGGCTTCACAAGGAACAGGCATGGATATGCATCAGCTGCATCCATGATCCTCTTTGTCGTCCTTCTTATCATCTCATTCGTCCAGACAAGGATGAATGCAAAGCAGGAGGAGGCCTGAAATGATGCAGGTATCAAAATCATCGGTAATCATAAAGACTGTTCTGGCAATCGTGTTCGCCCTTATCTGGGTATTCCCCGTCCTCTGGCTTGTCCTCTCATCATTCAAGCCCGGTTCGGAGCTCTTTACCTATCCGCTGACGCTCTTCCCGAAGGACTTCTCGCTTTCCGGCTACGCATCCACGTTCGCTAGATACAATGTATTCCGCGCGACATATAACACCGCATTCATCACTGTATTCGCGACAATCATAACGCTTGTGATGAGCTGTATGTGCGGCTTTGCGCTTGCGAAGTATCGCTATAAGTGGCTTTCCGTATTCTTCATGTGCATGCTCGCCACGACGATGCTTCCGACAGAGGTCATCATGTCGCCTAGCTTCACAGTCATCCTCAGCCTCGGACTGTACAACTCACTTTGGGGCGCTATCATCCCGACGGTAGGCACGATGACAGGTGTATTCCTGATGCGTCAGTTCTTCATATCAGTGCCTAACGAGCTTATGGAGGCGGCAAGGATCGATGGAGCAAATGAGGGAAGGACCTTTGCGCAGATCATGGTTCCTCTCTGCCGCAGCCAGATCGCCATTCTCGCCATCTTCTCCTTCCGCTGGAGATGGAACGATTACATCTGGCCGCTTCTTGCGCTTACCGATCCTCAGAAGTATACGCTGCAGCTCCAGCTCAGGACGCTCAGCGGCGCTGAGGCTGTCGACTGGTCGGCACTCCTCTCGTTCTCGGTCATCACGATGATCCCGGTTCTGATCATATTCATCATCTTCAACCGCCAGATCATGAGCTCCGAGGTATCGAGCGGCGTCAAGGGCTGATCTATCCGTTTTTGGATCCGCGGGGGCATGTCCCCCGCTTTTTTCTCTTTGTATCTCTTCCTTGAGCGTAGTATCCTGTCTATATGGGCAGCATACTGATCAAGAATGGACTTGTTGTTGATACGGAATGGATGAGGAAGTGTGACGTCCTCATCTCTGGCTCCAGGATACAGCGCGTGGCGCCTTCCATTGAGGCATCATCATTGCCGGGTGATACGACCGTCATACATGCCGATGGCCTCTGTGTCCTTCCTGGCATCATCGATGCGCATACTCATTACCATCTTGTATCACGCGGGACTGTCACAGCTGATTCCTTTGAGGAAGGATCGAGGCTCGCCGCATTCGGCGGTGTCACGACAGTTGTTGATTTCGCCGATGACAACAAGGTGTCGCTTCTTGATTCGCTTCATGCAAGGCGGCGTGAGATGGCACCGATGTCGATCGACTATGCTCTGCACCAGGGTGTCTATGGCTATAGGGAAGGCATCAGGAAGGAGCTTGAATCGATAAAGAGGGCGGGCATCGGCACGCTGAAGCTGTTTACGACGTATAAGGAAGCGGGGTATCTCGTTGAGGATCGCGATGAGCTGAAGGCGATCTTCCGTGCGGCAAAGGAGCTTGGCCTGATGGTTTCCGTGCACTGTGAGGATGATGGGATCATCACTTCCATCGCGTCCTCATGGCATGGGACGTATAAGCCGATAGACCATGCAGCTCTCAGACCCGCCGAGGCAGAGGCCTCCGCAATTGAGTTCGTCGGCACTATAGCGGGAGAGCTCGAGATGCCGCTCTACGTCGTCCATCTCTCATCGAAGGCCGGGCTGGAGAGCGTACGCAGACTGCGGTTGAAAGGTGTTGACCTGATTGTCGAGACAACACCTCATTATCTGTTCCTCGACAAGAGCCTGCTTGCCAGACCGGATGGTTCCCTTTACGTGATGACACCGCCGCTTCGCACGAAGGAGGACAATGAAGCGCTTCAGGAAGCTCTCCTGAATGGTGAGATCCAGGTCGTGGCAACTGATCACTGTTCATTCACAAGGGAGCAGAAGCTGGAAAGCGATGATTGCCGCAGCATCTATCCCGGCATCCCTGGAACAGAGGAGCTTCTGCCGCTGATCTACACCTTCGGCCATAACAGCGGACGGCTGTCACTCTCCCAGATCGTGAATCTGATTTCCACCGGACCTGCAAGGATCTTCGGGCTCTATCCAGAGAAAGGCTCCCTCAAGGAAGGCACGGATGCGGATATAACGCTTTTCGATCCTGAGCAGAGCTGGACGCTGTCGAAGGATTCCCTCCATTCAGCTGCAGGCTATACGGCATATGAAGGCTGGGAGGTGACAGGAAAGGTCGTGATGACTTATCTCCGGGGTCGATTGGTCATGGGAGACGGAATCTATCTTGGACTGAAGGGCGATGGCCGGTACCTGAGGGCTGTAAGACGATGATCAGGGCATTCCTTTTCGACATGGATGGCGTGCTTGCCGATAGCGAGGGGATTTCCGTGGATATCGGGATAAGGTACTTCGCATCCATCGGCTTTGCTGCAACTGAAAGGACTTTCAGGAATGCGCTTGGACGAGGGGAGAGGGGATTCTTTGACACAGCCGCAGCAGAGCTTGGCATCAAAGGAAAGCCCTATTCATATGAGGAGGCATCCTCATTCTTCCGCAGGGAATACCCGAAGGCGATCATGGGAGCGAACATAGCCCTTCCCGGAGTCGGGATCGTGAGGGAAGCCCGCAAAGCAGGAATACTCACTGCTCTTGCATCCTCCGCTCCTGGATGGAAGGTCCGTGAGAACATCAGGGCAATAGGACTTGAAGAGGAGGACTTCTGCTTTATCGCATCGGGGGAGGATATCAGGAGGAACAAGCCGGAGAAGGATATCTACGAGCTTGCGCTCATCAAGCTGGGTGTTGACGGATCGGAAGCTGTTGTATTCGAGGATTCAGCTGCGGGGATTGAAAGCGGGAAGCGTGCGGGATGCCGGGTGGCGGCATTGCTCACGACGGTTGATTCATCTTCCGCCATCTCCGCAGGTGCCGATGCCGTGATATCCGATCTATCGGCAGCCACAGGGTTCTCCTCTCCTGAGGAAGCTGAGTCCGTTCTGTTTCCCGCAGACGAGGGCCTTGTGCGCTATGGGGCGAATATGATCCGTCCGCTGAGGCGTCGCATGCCATCTGGCTTCATGAGGAAGCGTGCCATCGAGGCGGCGCGCAAAGCGTGGGAGAATGCATATGCGCCATATTCAGGCTTCCGTGTTGGGGCTGCTCTGGTATCTGCATCGACAGGCCGCATCTATTCAGGATGCAATGTCGAGAACTCCTCATATGGTGCAACGATATGCGCTGAACGCAATGCCATCACCACGGCAGTTGCTGCAGAGGGGGCAATCGGCATCGATATGCTCATTGTCTATTCCGATGATGATCCCCCAGCTCCTCCCTGTGCTGTATGCCTGCAGGTCGCTGCGGAATTCTCCAGGCCGGACACACGTGTCATCCTTGTCACTCCGCATTCTGTAGAAATCGAGTATTCGTTCTCAGATCTGTTGCCGATGCCATTCATTTTCCCTACAATGCGCTTGTGAGAAAACTCCTTGCGGTTCTGGCAGTGATTGTATCAGCTCTTATGGCCTCGTGCTCAAGCACTGAGGCTTTTGAGTCTCCTGTCGCATCAGAGGAATCCCTCACATTGGAGGAGAAGCTCCTCCACTTCGGCGCGAGACCGCTTTCAGTACCTCTTCCAGAGGTATTCAATGATGGCTCTCAGTGGCTGGAAGCGATGACAGGAATTGTTGCCGAAGCCGAGGACTACATTCTCCTGACAACCTTTCTCGGATCAAGCTCAGAGGCGCTGGAGCCGCTTTACCGGGCCATGATGGAGGCATCTGAAAGAGGGGTGCGCATCTATTTCATCATGGATGGCATCTCCAGCTATGACATGACGGAGTCGAAGAATCATATGACGCCACTGTATTTCCTCCGTTCAAGCGGTATCCATATAGAGGAATACAATCCAGTGACCGCCATGCATCTCATCAATCCGGCAACGATCGTCGTCAGGGACCATAGGAAGATAATGGTTGTCGATGGACGCATCGCGGCAATCGGAGGGATGAACATGAACTTCATCTCAATGGGAGCAGGAGAGGGGGAAACACAGCGGGACAGCATGTATCTCTTCTCTTCCCCATCCCTTGCTGCAGCGCTTCGTGATGAGTTCGTCAGCATCTGGAACGGAATGAGCGTAGAGAAGATATCAGAGGAGGATTTCCCTGTTTTCGGGCCATCTCCTGATGAAGTGTATCCCGCTTATCTTGTAAGTTCGGATGGCATTGCCGGGATGTATGCATCGCTTTTTTCCAGCGCGGAGGAAAGCGTCATGATCCTTCCATATCTGCCAGCGCTTGACAGCCGGATGAAGAGCACGGTTTCTGCCGCCTCATCCCGGGTTCCTGTGACGATGCTGATCCCCGTTGACCTGAGAGGGTATGCCGCGAATGGCATCTACCATGAGCTTCCTGCCCTCATCAGGGAAACCGGAGTGCGCGTATTCGTTTCCATCTATGATGAGAATGGGGAGCTGCTGCCTCTGCTGCATGAGAAGCTGATGCTTGTCGATTCCCGCTATGCTGTGATCGGGTCTGCCAATTTCAATTTCCGCTCCATGGGGCTTTCAGAGGAGATAGCGCTTGTCATAGACAGCCCCGAGCTCGTGGCTGGGCTTGAGGAGCATGTGGATTCAATAATGGAGAGTGCGGAGGAGATCACGCTTGATGAAGCGGAAATGCTCAAGGAAGAGAAGGGAAACGCGGCTGCGTATCTCTTCACGTTCATAGGGGGCTGAGATGAGGAAGGCTATACTGATCCTGCTTCTGCTTCTTTCCATTTCAGCGCTTCCTGCCGCGCCGTCATTCGGCTATTCGCTCTCTCCTGTCGGCGTTTCCTTCCCATCATCCTCATATGGGGCTCTTTCCCTTTCGGCTGTGCTTGCCCCGACAGGGGATGTGCATGCCGGGGATATCACGCTGAGTGTCGATCTGTCGCCGGTCAAACCGTTTTTTGAAGGCGTATCGCTGCTTATCTCGACGCCGGTGTTCCGCCTTCTCGACCATCCTTTCGATTGGGCATTCACCAATTCAGTTATATGGGCTCCTTCCATAAGTGCCGGTGTCCAGTACAGGCTGGGAAATGAGTGGAATGTCCTCATGGGATTCTCCCCGCTTTCATTTCAGGATACGGCATTCATCTATGAATTCCTCTCTCCATTTGCCGCATACTCCTATTCTGGAGAGGACAGCGGATGGGGCTGGGGGATGTATGTCATGCGTTTTGCGTATTTCTTTTAGGAGGATGTGGTGAAGAGACATGCTGTGATCATCCTATTGTCCATGCTGCTGCTTCTTCCCATATCTGCGGGGGATCATCAGGATATAGCGCTGTCAATCGGGCATCAGACGTACCGGTGGCCGGAGGAGGGCATCAGCTTCTCCTATGACATCAGCCTTGGTATCTCCAGCCGCATCGAGGTCTCCATCTGGGGTTACTCGGAGCTTGTTCCGCATCCTTTCGCTTCAAATATGCTCGGTGCTGATTTCTCCTTCGCCCTTCTTGGTGCCAGATCCACAGCCTCGAAGGTCGCAGGCAGTGGAATCAACATGCTGCTGTCTGTTGGCGGCTTCTATCGTACTGACAACAATGGCGCAGGGCCGATCATCTCCATAACCCCACTGACTGTTGGAAGTCCTGTTTCAGGGAGAAGGGAGCGCATCCTCCGCACTGGCGTCGGCTATGATGCCGTGAACAGTCAGGTTGTCGTCACATTCTCCCTTCTCTCAATCGATTACTATGTCAGGGGATCCTGGCGTGATTACAGCTTCTGATCATCTGCCTTCAAGGGCCATCATCTTGTCGATTCTCTTCTGATGCCTTCCTCCCTCGAAGCTGGCATCTATGAAAGCATCGAGAATATTCCCGACAGGCTCCTTGTAGCTGATCCTTCCCCCGAATGCGATGAAGTTCGCATTGTTGTGCCGTTTTGTCATCTCTGCTGCATAGCTGTCCTGCGGCAAGGCGCAGCGTATGCCTTTCATCTTGTTGGCTGAGATCGAGATCCCGATGCCTGTTCCGCAGAGGAGGACGCCGAAGTCATAGCCTCCATTGCGGAATTCCATGACGGCCTTCTCTGCATAGTCAGGATAGTCGACGCTCTCCTCGCTGTCTGTTCCGAGGTAGACAGTCCCTATTCCACGTTTCCTGAGGTGCTCTATGACCTCTTTAGCGAGTGCCACAGCGCCATGATCATTGGCTATTACTGCTTTCATCCCTTCATTCTCCTTCCCACCATCCGCATTTCAGTCTACCATTGTTTCATGAGAATATACATCACAGGTCATAGGAATCCTGATATGGATTCCGTATGCGCTGCCTATTCATACGCGGTGCTGAAGAATCAGATCGATCCGGACAATGAGTACATCGCAGCGATGCTCGGTCCTGCCAACGGAAATACAAAGAAGGTATTCTCCGATCTCCGTATCAGCCTTCCTGTGCTTCTTCGAGATGTACGTCCCCGCGTCGGGGAGGTGCAGCGACAGCCTGTCGACACGATAAGCACTTCCGATCCTCTCTACCTCCTGATGGATATCTTCCGCCGCCGTCGCCCTTCTGTCGTCCCTGTCATTGATGATGGCGTCTACAGAGGGCTTCTGTCCGCTGATGATATCAACGCATTCTTCCTCAGGGAGAACAGCGGTGCTGTGCGTCAGCGCTATCTCCTCTCTGAAGAGAACATAGAGCGCGTAATAGAAGGTGAGTACCTGAAGCGCGGCAATGGCTGCATGATCCGAGCTCCGTATATGGTGGGTGCTATGGAGTACCAGGTTTACCGCTCGCGCCTCAAGCGCCTTACAGAGAAGCCTGTCCTTGTCATCGGGCATAGGAAGAAGCATATCCAGGCCGCAATCGAGGAGCAGCTGCCGGGAATCGTCCTGACTGGAATCTCCGATCCGACAAGGATCGGGATCGATTTCTCCTCGTATAGCGGATTCGTCTATGTATCATACCTTGATACAGCTGAGACGCTGCGGCTATTGAGGCTTTCCACTCCTGTTTCAGATATCCTCCCCGAGGAGGACAAGGATATGTGCATTGACAGCCAGATGCTTTTCGATGAAGCGAAGCTGAAGCTGCAGGAGAGCGGGTACAGAGGCATGTCCGTATTCTCTGGCGGTGAGTGGACTGGCTTCGTGACAAGGCGATGCTTTCTCGATAAGCCTCGGCAGCGGATCATCCTCGTTGACCACAATGAGGCGGAGCAGAGCGTGCAGGGAATAGAGGATGCAGCCATCATCGAGATCCTTGATCACCATCGCCTTGCCCCTCCAAGGATGCGGGAACCGATCTACATCGTCTCTGAGCCCTTGGGATCGACATGCAGCATCGTCTATGAGCAGTTCAGGAAATGGGGCGCGGATATCGATGCTCTCACAGCGCGGGTGATGCTTTCCGGGCTTGTTGCCGATACCGTGATGCTCAAGAGCCCTACGACAACTTCCTACGACAGGCATGTCGCTAGAAGGCTGACGGAGATCGGGGGTGTTGAGGACTTCGATGCATTCTGCCGTGCGGTTTTCTCCTCCGGAAGCGGCCTTTCCAGCCAGGATCCTGAGAGTGTGATCCGCAGCGACATGAAGAGCTATCATGAGTGCGGTGTCAGGTTCGCGATCGGGCAGGTGGAGGTCACTACGCTCGAGGAAGCTAGGGAGATGACAGATCCATTCCTTGAGGCTTTGGAGCATGTCAGGGAAGCTGAAGCACTGGATTGGTGCATGCTTCTGATCACGGATGTGGTCAAAGGAAACTCCGTGCTTCTCATGACGCCATTCCATAAGGAAGCGGCTCTTCTGTATGACAGGATAGGAGATGGGATATACTCCCTTCCTGGTGTCCTTTCACGCAAGAAGCAGCTGCTGCCTGAGATACTGAGGGTCCTTGAGATCTGATCAGACTCCCTGGACCTTGATGATTGATGGTATCTGGCGTATTGCCTGCGTCGTCTTCTTCATCGCCTCCTCGCTGTCGGCGCTGATGGTGAATGTGCCGACAAGCCCTTCATTGGAGACATCGAGCGCACCCTGTATGAGATGGCTGTTGTGCTTTCGCACGGCGTTGTCTATCTCGCTGAAGAGCTCTGAGTTGAACTTCGCGGTGACTGAGAAGCGCCTTACGAGTTCCTGGCTATCCCATTCGACAGGTACGATCCTCTCCTCCGCTTCAGGCATATTGGCGAGATTCGGACAGTCGCGGCGATGTATGACGTACCCCCTGCCTCTGGTGATGTAGGCGACGATGTCATCCCCGTGGACGGGATTGCAGCATTTCGCGAAGTCGAAGAGGATGTTGCTGTTGTCTCCGATGATGACAGCTCCCTTCTTCTCATTCGATGTGAATCTGAGGCCCTGCAGCGTCGGGATGATCTTCTTCGCGCTCTCCATCGCGGGATTCTGAGGCTGCTGCTTCTTCGCCTGGGGCTGTGCGATCGGAAGATTCGTGGTCTCGTTCTTGTTCAGCCAGGCCCTGATCTTCTTCTTCGCGGATGTCGTCTGGGCGTATTCAAGCCATTGCTGGTTCGGATGGGCGGAAGGGCTGGTCATGATCTCGACTATCTGGGTGTTTCCGAGCGGCCTGTTGAGCGGGATTATGGAGCCGTCTGCCCTTGCCCCTGAACAGTGGTTGCCGATCTCCGTATGGACCTTGTAGGCAAAGTCGAGAGCTGTTGATCCGACGGGAAGCTCTATGACATGCCCCTGTGGCGTGAATACGACAATCGAGTCCTTCAGGAGCTCGTTCTTGATCTCGTCCATGAAGTCCTCGCTCTGGGCGATCTCCTTGGACCAGGTCTTTATCTTCCTGATGATCTTCTGGTAGTTGATTGAGTCAACAGTCTTCCATGTACCCGATTCAGAGCCGGAGGCAGCCTTGTATGCCCAGTGCGCTGCAACGCCTTCCTCAGCTGTCTTGTGCATCTCCTGCGTTCTTATCTGGATCTCAAGATGCCTGTTCTGCGGTCCAAGGACTGTGGTGTGCAGCGATTGGTAGTTATTCGCCTTCGGCATTGCGATGTAGTCCTTGAACCTTCCCTCGATAGGGATCCACATCGAATGGATGACACCGAGTATCGTGTAGCATTCCACCGTCGTCTGGCAGATGACACGAATGCCAAGGATGTCGTAGATCTCGTCGATCTCCTTCTTCCTCTTCTTGATCTTCTGGTATATGGAATAGGCATGCTTGACGCGCCCTGTGATCGTTATGTCCTTGATTCCTGCCTTTGCGCATGCTTCGGCGATAGCCTTCGATACCTGCTTTATGTAGGCTGTGTATTCGCCTTTCTTCTCCAGAAGGTATCCATTTATGTAGTCATATGATTCAGGCTTGAGCGCCTTGAGGGACAGATCCTCCAGCTCCGATTTGATTGTCTGCATACCGAGGCTGTCTGCAATAGGAGCGAAGATATCGAGGCAATCCTCAGCGAATGCCCTCTTCCTGTCAGGAGACAGGCCGTTGATCGTCCTCATGTTGTGGAGCTTGTCTGCCAGCTTGATCAGGATCACCCTGAGATCCTTGGACATTGCGAAGAACATCTTCTTGATGGTTTCCGCTTCCTGGATTGATTTCTCGTCAGTGATCCTGGAGATCTTCGTGACAGCCTGCACCATTTCCCCGACTTCCTTGCCGAATACGGTGGAGATCTCCTCCTCTGTGGTGTCTGTATCCTCAAGCGTATCGTGCAGCAGACCCGCGGAGACTGTATCAGCATCCATGCCGATCTGCATCAGGATCTCCGCGACTGCCATTGGATGGGTGATATAAGGTTCGCCAGTCTTGCGCTTCTGATCCCCGTGCTTCTTGGCGGCAAAGACAGCGGCAGCGGCAATCTTGTCCCTGTCCTCATCGGAGTAGCGTATGATCTTCTTTACGAATTTGTCTACAAGTTCCTTATTCGGAAAATCTCCTTCCATAGACAACGCGCTCCTTTCCCGCCATGTCCTTCACGGTCCTTATGTCCGTGAAGCCGCTCTTCTCAAGAAGACTACCACATATTCCTGTCTGCCGGTAGTCGCATTCAAGCATCAGGAAGCCACCTTCATTGAGAAAGAGAGGAGATGAGGAGATGATGCTCCGTATCAGGCTGAGGCCATCTTCCCCTCCGCCGATGAATGCTAGGAGCGGTTCTGCCTTCACATCCTTGTCGGTCTCCTGATACCAGCTGTCGGTGAGATATGGCGGATTTGACACAATGATGTCAAAAAGGTGGCCTTTCCAAGGTGCGAAGAGGCTGCCGCATCGGGCATCCGGCTCCTCGCCGGTGATCCTCCTGTAGTTCTCCTTCGCGATTGCAAGCGCCTCCTCTGAGATATCTGAAAAGGCGACAGGTTTCTTGAGGGCATAGGCAATGGATGATGCTATCGCCCCGCTTCCAGTACATAGATCGAGTATTGCAGGGGACGGGAAGAGGGACGAAGCAGCAAGTGCCTCTTCAACAAGCGTCTCTGTGTCCGGGCGGGGTATAAGAACAGAAGGTGAGACTCTGAACGAGTGCCCGTAGAACTCCTTTTCGCCTGTGATATAGGCCATTGGTGTTCCATTAAGCCTTCTTTCCATAAGCCTGAGGGCTTCTTCTTCCTCCTTCTTGGATAACTCCATGCCGCTTTCTGTGATCTGATGGATGTCATCAAGCCCAGTTGCAAGGCGGATGATCATTCTGGCATCGACAGGATCAAGGCGATGCAGCAGAAGCTGCCTGAGTCCGGAAAGCCTCACGCTTCCTTGAGCGCCTCTTCGCCTGCCGCGAGCTTCAGGGCATCTATGAGCTCATCAAGGTCTCCTTCGATGATCGAGTCCAGCTTGTAGAGAGTCAGGTTGATGCGATGGTCCGTCACCCTGTTCTGCGGGAAATTGTATGTCCTGATCCTCTCTGACCTGTCTCCTGAACCGACCATGCTGCGCCTTGCATCAGCACGTTCCTTTTGCTTCTTCGCTTCCTCCATCTCGTACAGGCGGGCCCTGAGAACCCTCATGGCCTTTGCCCTGTTCTTGATCTGCGACTTCTCATCCTGGCAGATAACGACGAGACCTGTCGGTATATGTGTCAGCCGTACAGCGGAATCGGTGGTGTTGACGCACTGCCCGCCGGGGCCACCAGCCCTCATCACATCGACTCTGAGATCCTCGGGCCTGATCTCTATATCGGTTTCCTCCGCCTCCGGGAGGACTGCAACTGTGATCGCAGATGTATGGATCCTTCCTCCCGATTCGGTCTCCGGTACACGCTGTACGCGGTGCACGCCTGACTCAAAGCGGAGCGAGCCATAGACATCCTTGCCGGAGATCGAGACAACAATCTCCTTGTATCCACCGATGCCTGATTCGCTGGATGACATGATCTCCATCTTCCAGTGCTTCTTCTCCGCGTAATGGGAGTACATGCGGAAGATATCAGCGGCAAAAAGCGATGCCTCATCACCGCCCGTTCCGGCTCGGATCTCCATTATGATGTTCTTGCCTTCAAGCGGATCTGGCGGAACGAGGAGGATACGGCATTCCCTGTCCTTCCTCTGGAGCTCTTCCTCCAGCGTCTGTATCTCGTCCCTTGCCATCTCGACAAGATCGGCGTCTTCTTCGTTCCTGAGCAGCTCCTTCGATTCCTCAAGCTGCTTCTCGAGGCTTATGATCTCCTCAAGCGTCTCCACTACCGGTGCAAGATGCGAACGCTCCTGCATCAGGGATCTGTAGAGATTCATATCACTCAGCGCATCTCCTGAGAGCCTTCTGTCCAGCTCCTCAAGCTGCTCCCTGAAGCCCGGGAGCTTCTCCGTTAATTCTGACATGGCATACTCTTTATCATTTTATGACCTTATCGAAAAGCTCCTTTCCGTAATCACGGAGGCTGAGGAGTATCCGCTTCGCGTTGTAATCGGTATCGACGCTCTCCAGCTTCTCCTCGATTGACCTCATATAGAGCTCATATGTCGGTGTTCCTTCCACAGGGGGGTTGATCAGGCGCAGCGCGCAGAAATTCTTCCAGCTTTCCCTGTCCTTCTCCGGCAGCGCCTCCGGCCAGTTCCTCCCGACCTGGCGCCAGAGCAGCTTATGGTACTTGTCGTCCTCGAAAAGATGCTCACCCTTTGAGAGCTTGTCCTCAGGCTTCATCGCCCTGATAGAAGCCATCACGCCCTTGTCGTGGTCGGATGGGAAGCTGCCATAGACAGTCAGATCCGGATCCTTCGGCCCCTCGTCGAACGGCTCCCTTGCTGCAAGAATCGATTCCTTCTTAAGCACGGGGGACTGTATTGCCTTGCTTGCCTGCTGCCAGATCCATGCCTTTGTGAATCCTAGGCGCTTCTCGCTCTCGCTGTCGAGCACGCTTACCGGCGCTATGAATGGGGACCTGTTGACCATAAGCCTTATGATTCCTGTCTCCTGATAACCTCCGCTGGCACTCTGTGGAATCTCATGCAACAGGTCAAAGCAGTACAGCGCCGCGGATTTCTCGGCTTCATAGAAAAGAGGAAGCAGGGGATGCGTGTTGCCAGTCTCTGATACGAAGAGTGGGCATGTGTGGAGAAACGGCAGATGTGACAGGACATTGATCTCCTTCGTGATCTCATTCTTCTGCCTGTGGTCAAGCGCCCATCTGAAGAGCTTGGGCTGCTTCTCCTTTATCAGCTTGGCAATGGCTATCGTTGCCCTGACATCCACAAGCGCATCATGTGCTCCGATCTGCTCAATGCCATTCTCCGCAGTCAGGTCAGTCAGCTTGAAGGATGGGGCGTTCGTCTCTGGATTCAGGGTGTCGAACCTTATCCCATCCGGCCTAAGATCCCGTGTCGCCCTGACAAGGTTTATGATGTCCCACCTCGAGCATCTGTTGCGGTATTCCCGTTCAAATGGGTCGTAGAGGTTCCTGTATAGCGTGGAACGGATCACCTCATCATCGAAATTGATGCTGTTGTATCCTACAGTGATCGTCTCAGGCACCATGAATTCTGCCCTGAGGCGTTCGATCATCTCGGCTTCAGGCAATCCCTTCTCATTCACCTCCTGCGGTGTGATGCCTGTTATCAGGCAGGAATCGGGGGATGGAAGATAGTCAGGCGAGAGCTTGGCATACAGGACGATAGGATCCCCGATCTGGTTGAAATCCATATCGGTACGTATCGCTGCCGCCTGCGCTATCCTGTCATAACGCGGATTGAGCCCGAATGTCTCGAGATCGTACCAGAGAAAAGTCTTCATAGGAGGACTATAGCACGAATCCGGCATTGTTTCCTCCCATGAAGCGTATCAACAGGTGCCGTGATTGCCGCAACCATGCCCCTCATGATGGCAGCTATGCTCTCCCTCGTGATGATGGTGGCATTCCGCATCCGGGTC
The DNA here is from genome assembly GCA_944392985.1 of uncultured Spirochaetaceae bacterium. Taxonomy (GTDB): domain Bacteria; phylum Spirochaetota; class Spirochaetia; order Sphaerochaetales; family Sphaerochaetaceae; genus Ornithospirochaeta. The sequence goes on from CALXYL010000018.1 coordinate 30,535, forward strand.
ATACGAGAGCGTTCCCTCTGCAAAAGCCTCCGCTGCCTTGTCCGCATTTCCCTCAACACCGGGATAGACAGTGATGCCCATCGATGCAAGTGCCACCCTCGCTCCTCCTCCGATTCCTCCGGCAAGCAGTGCCTCCACTCCTTTCTCCTTCAGGAATGGCGCGAGAGCGGAGTGCCCTCCTGTCTCAGAGGCGTCTGCGTCATGGATTCCTGTGATCCTTCCATCCTCGATGGAGTAGATGCGGAATGTCTCGGTCCTTCCGAAATGCTGGAAGATATTTCCTGTGCTTTTGTCATAAGCTGCTGCGATGATCATCTTTTCCTCCTGGAATTAACCTTCTTTCAATATAGTCTCGATTGTACAGAAAGTGAAATGAACATAGAATCTGGAATGTTATGAAGGATTCAAAGAAGCAGATAATCTCCTGGTCGCTCTATGATTGGGCGAACAGCGCATTCGCGACGACGGTGATGGCGGCGTTCTTCCCCATCTTCTTCTCCCAGTATTGGTCGGCGGGTGCTGACAGCACGACAAGCACTTTCTTCCTCGGTCTTGCAAACTCGATAGAATCATTGATCGTCGCTGTATGCGCTCCTGTCATCGGAGCGATCGCGGATCGCGGGAGCTACCGCAAGAAGCTCCTCATATTCTTCGCGTTCCTGGGTGCGGTGATGACGATCTCCCTTTTCTGGATCGCGATGGGTAAGTGGCCGATTGCGATGATGCTCTACGTCGTCGCCAACGTAGGATTCGCCGGTGCCAACATCCTCTACGATTCGCTTCTTCCATCGGTTGCCTCGGAGAAGAAGGTCGATTTCGTCTCGTCCCTCGGCTACAGTCTTGGCTACATCGGAGGAGGGCTCCTTTTCCTTATCAATGTCCTGATGTACCTGATGCCGACGGTATTCGGACTTGCAGATGGTGTGCAGGCTGTCAAGGTCTCCTTCCTGATGGTCGGTATCTGGTGGATCGTATTCATGCTTCCGCTCGTGTTCTTCGTGAAGGAACCTGAGGGGGAGCGCATCAGCCTCGCGACTGCGGTCAAGGATGGATTCGGATCTGTGAAGCGTACCCTCAAGTCGCTTAAGCACCTCAAGCATACAGCTCTCTTCCTTGTCGCCTACTGGTGCTATATCGATGGTGTTGACACGATCATAAAGATGGCTACTGATTACGGCACAGCGCTTGGCTTCCCGTCAGAGAGCCTTATCGTGGCATTGCTGATCACACAGTTCGTGGCATTCCCCGCTGCGCTTCTCTACAATATCTTTGGCCATAAGGTAGGCATAAAGAAGGCGCTTCTTGTCGCGATAACGGCATATGCACTCATCGCATGCGTAGGCTTCTTCATGACGAATGTATCGCAGTTCTATATCCTCGCTGTCTGCATCGGACTCTTCCAAGGTGGCATCCAGGCGCTCTCCAGATCCTATTACTCACGGCTGATCCCGGAAGGCCAGTCATCGCAGTTCTACGGCTTCTTCAATATGCTTGGCCGCTTTGCTGCAATCGTTGGACCGCTTCTTCTCGGTGTCATGACGCTCATCACAGGCCAGCAGAGGTATGGGATCCTTTCTCTGATCATCCTCTTTGCCGCTGGCGGACTGATCCTCAGGAAGGTTGACGAGGATAAGGCAAAGTCCGATCTTGAGGTCTTTTCACGCATTGAAGGCTGAATCACTTTCCCGTTGCGTCCTCCTGATGCCTTTTGGTAGAATCCAATAAAGGATGGAGGACGGGCAATGCGGAAGGCAATCGCTTTTGTCATGGTCATGCTTCTCTGCTTCTCCCTGTCAGCTATGCAGGATGGGGCGGAGGTTGCCGTCGAAGGTGTCTGCGACGGCATCCTTGCGTCTGCCGCTTCCTTCTCCTCAGAGCCCCGCATCATGCTTCAGGGGGTGACTGTAGACGGCGGAGACGGAAACAATCCCTACAGGATCTCTTTCGTCCGTTCCGATGTATCGACATACGAGGCGGCCTTCGGATTCTTTGGCAATGGCGTGAGCGTCAATGGTTCCCAGCCGCAGGCAGGAAGGAACTACCTGCGCGTCCTTGCCGCGAAGCTGGCTGGAGCGGGGCTTCACAGCGGGGATCTTATACTGGATGGATCTGTGAGGCTTCTGGAGAACAGCGGAGGAATTCTCCGTTTGCATGTTTCCGTAATGGCCTCAGGACATCTTGTTCCGGAGGGTGCCGTCGTTGATGGCGTATTCTTCCTGGCGTATTCGGATAATACAGTGACAATCGGAGCTGAAAGCCTTACAGTCAATGGTATGGCTATGGATATTGACCCGGTTTCTGTTCCATATAGCACTTAGGAGGTCTGTTTGATGGGAAAGGTTGAGGAATTTCTTGAGAGGCACATGCTGTCTGCCTCTGCGCTTGACGATGATAAGATGCTTGCTTTCATCCTTTCAGAGATGGAGAAGGGGCTTGCCAAGGAGGATGGAAGCTCCCTGCAGATGATACCGACATATGTCTCCCCAGACGCTGCTGTAGAAAGCGGCAGAAGCGTTATTGTCATGGATGCCGGTGGAACGAATTTCCGCACCTGCCTTGTCACATTCGATGAGGACAGGCATCCGGTGATCTCCGATTTCCGCAAGGTCGGCATGCCTGGCGTGAAGGAGGAGGTGAGCGCGGCAGAGTTCTTCTCCATCCTCGCTGATAACATCGAGCGCCTGATCGACAAGAGCGACAGGATCGGATTCTGCTTCTCATATGCGGCAAGGATCACTGAGGATCATGATGGCATCCCATTGGTGTTCTCCAAGGAGGTGAAGGCACCGGAAGTCATAGGGAAGAAGCTCGGGGAGAACCTTCTTGCAGAGCTTGCGCGCCGTGGACATGATGTCTCTGGAAAGCGCGTCTCCGTCGTGAATGATACGGTAGCCACACTTCTGGCGGCCAAGGCGGAAAGGAATGACTATGCTTCGACGTATATCGGGCTGATTCTCGGAACCGGCACCAACACGGCGTATGTCGAGAGGAACAGCGCTATCGGCAAGATCTCGCTGGAGGAAGGCAGACAGATCATCAATGTTGAGTCCGGATGTCTTGCAATCGAGCTCGGAGATCTCGACAAAGAGTTCGTAAGTGGTACTAAGGATCCGTCTAAGTATCTGTTTGAGAAGAAGATAAGCGGAGCATACCTTGGTCCGTTCGCCGCTTGTGTAATCGAGGCCGCGATTAAGGAAGGTGTCCTTTCAAAGGGCTTTGCAGAGCGTTACAGCCAGATACCTGCGCTTGATACGACACGTATGAGCCACTATCTTGAGATGTGCCATAACGAGGAATACGACCTTGTCAGGGCTGTCGCGGACAATGAGGAGGATGCGGCTGCGCTTTATAGGATCCTCAAGGCTGTCATAGAAAGGGCCGGCAAGCTCACTGCCATCAATCTCACTGCAACAGTGCTCCGCTCTGGAGAGGGTATGAATCCACGCTATCCTGTGGTGATCAACGCTGATGGAACCACGTTCTGCAAGACGGCATTCCTTGAGTTCTATACCCGTCTCTATCTCGATGAGATCCTGGAGAAGAAGCATGGAAGGTATTATGAGATCGTTCGCATCGATAATTCGCCGACGCTTGGTGCGGCTATCGCAGGTCTCTCCGTCTGATGGCGGTTCTTGCTGTACATGATCTTTCCTGCTATTCCAAATCATCGCTGACGGTTGTGCTTCCTGTTCTGGAAGCGCTATCCGTGGAGACGGCAGTGCTGCCGACGGCGATCCTCTCGACCCAGACAGATGGGTTTGAGGAGATCTTCTTCCAGGATGAGCACTCTGCGATGAAGGAGATACTCAGGCGCTTTGATTCGCTTGGCCTTGTGTTCAGCGGGATCTACTCCGGTTTCCTCGGCAGCGCGGAGGAGATAGAGACAGTACGCGGTCTTATGAAGCGTTCTGATTCGCTTGCATTCGTGGATCCGGTCATGGGAGACAATGGAACGCTCTACCAGACTGTCGATGATGCATTATGTGCCCAGATGCTCCGCCTTGTGCGCACTGCTGATATCATTACGCCGAATCTGACAGAGGCGATGATCCTCACTGGTATGGATGATGGCCTGTCACGGATGGGCCAGCGTGCCATACGCGATCAGATCGACGTTCTCCGTTCCCTTGGTCCGAAGCGGGGTGTCATCACAGGGATTCCTTTGGAAGCGGGCGGGCTCGGCAACGCAGCCTGGGACGGGGAGGAGATCCGTCTGTTCCAGTATGATGATGCCCATGTGTCTTATCCGGGAGCAGGGGATCTCTTTGCATCTCTGCTCTTCGGGCTCATCACGAAGGGCGGCAGCTTCTTCGGTTCTGCAATGCATGCGACATCCATCGCGACGTATGCTGTCTCGGAGTCGAAGCGGCAGGGACGGGAGAGGAGATGCGGCGTGATGCTCAGTCCTGTGATGGAAGAGATAAGGAGGCGGATGCTGTGAAGGCTCTCGTCATAGCCTCCGATAAAGCCGAGCTTGCATCGTTCCATGATGATTTCATCAAGGTTGTCTGTGGCGTTGGGCCGATACTTGCAGCCGCATCTGCCGCGTCCGCTATAGCGCAGTACAGACCCGACGCCGTATTCTCCGTTGGCTCTGCTGGTAGCTTGGGAGTTCTCAGGATCGGGGATTGTGTCTCATTCGGTAGCGTCATAACACCTGATCATGATCTGACTGCATTCCGGATGAAGAGGGGAAGCACGCTCCTTCCTTCACGCGCGACGCTCCATGGGATAACGCTGGACAGGAGTTCGTCCTATGTCCTCTCATCATCCGGTACATTCGCTTCCTCCTGTCCTCCCCTTGAGGCTGACGCTGCAGACATGGAAGCCTATGGCATTGCTGTTGCAGCGATGACGGCATCGATTCCATGCTTTGCTGTGAAAGTCATAACAGATGTCGTCGGGGAGAAGGTATCACTGCCGGAATACGGCTACACACTCCGCTCCCTCAGAGCCCTGCTTCCGGAGCGGGTGGCAGGGATCCTTGAGCGGCTCTGAGCCTGATGCAGCTGTGCGTTGGCTCCTCGATCAGCCTGTCAAGGAAATCCTCTATCTCTTTCTTCTTTGCTCCGTAAAGCGCTGAGGCGGCCTCAAGAAGCATATTCGTTGATTCCCTCCCTGTCTCGTCAAGCCTTATCTTCCTGTCAAGAACCGGCGCCCATACTCTGGTGTACCGGATATCGCTTATTGCTTTCAGCGCAATCTCTGCCGCATCAAGCGAGGCATTCTGGAATATCCTGGATATCTGCCCACCCCAGCCGGTAATGCCTCCTGGTACGGCCTCAGGAGCATATCGGAAAACAGGCTGGGCTGTAGAAAGGCTCAGGATGGAGAATTCATCTGCCTCAGGGTAGAGTTTCCTTCCAAGCGAATAGGCGATCAGCGAGGGGTTGTTCGCCGCGATTCCGCCATCGATGAGCCTCAGCTTCCGTCCTGTATCGCGTTCTTCGGCATTGAACAGAGGAAAATAGAGCGGGGCCGCTGAGCTTGCTCTTGTCCCTTCCCACACTTTGTATCCATGGCTATTCCAACTTGTTATTGGATATACTATTCCGTTATCGGTAGAATATGTTACCATAACAGTTGGAACCATGAGATCGCTCATGTCGTGTTCCCCATAAAGCGACTTAAGCAGCTGCTCATACTGGGTTGCGCTGTATTTGTCGGAGAAGATCGGTGCAAGCAGAGAGGATAGGCCCTTCTGGGGAAATATACGCGGCCCATTCTCAAGATAGAAATCCACAAAGGAAGCAGGGTCGGATGAGGCTTCTATCACACCGAGGGGATAACGATGCACCACTGTGCGAAGGAAGCGCTTCTCACGGTATTCGCCATAGACAGTATATCCATCCGCATCCTCCTTCGGCAGCTTTGTCCCTTCGGTGGGGATTGAGAGTGCCGCAGCAAGAAGAGCTCCGGTACTGGTACCGGCAATCAGATCGAAATGGGAGTAAAGCGGCCTTGCGTCGCCCTTGGAACGCAGATAGTCATTCATCCTGCCGAGAATGGCGGCAGGGATTATCCCGCGCATTCCTCCGCCGTCTATAGCAAGGATCGCGCGTCTTTCGGTCTTTGCTTCTGTGTTATCCTTCCTCTTCGGGAAAAACATAGCATGATTCTCGCCGCAATGCCGTATATGGTCAATCATGCTGTGCTCCTTTCCTGTTTGATGCTATCATCGGCCTATGGATTATGAATGCTGTGAACTGTGTCCGAATCTCTGCCGCGTCGATCGGCATAGAACGCTTGGGGTATGCCGGCAGAGCGATAAGGTGCGCATTGCCTGGGCTGGCCTTCATCGTGGAGAGGAGCCTCCAATCACAGGAGAGCATGGCTCTGGCATGATCTTCTTCACCGGCTGTCCCCTTCATTGCAGATACTGTCAGAACAGGCAGATCTCTGGATCCGACGGGATGGATATCGGCATCGAGGTCTCTGATGAGGATCTTATGCGCCTGATGCTCTCCTTGGAGGAGGATGGAGCCGCTACTCTCAACCTCGTTACCGGAACGCATTTCATTCCATCGATCATCAGGGCAATCAAGGAGGCGCGGGCGAGGGGGTTCTCCCTTCCGGTTGTCTGGAACAGCTCCGGTTATGAACGTGTTGAGGCCCTTGCGGAAATCGATGGGTATATCGATATATACCTCCTTGACTGCAAGACATTATCCCACAGGACAGCTTCCATATTCTGCGGGAGGGAAACCTATGCTGATGCAATCGTTCCCGTGCTTGAGGCAGTCAAGGCATGGCATCCGCGTACGGATCTGGAACGGATGAAGGGAACGATACTCCGCCATCTGGTATTCCCCGGTGAGATCGAGGCGACGAAGGATTTCCTCCGCCTCTTCGGAGCGCGATACAAGGACAGCTTCTTCCTTTCGCTGATGACGCAGTTCGTTCCTCCTCTTGGAAATCCGGGATTCAAGCCTATGACGGAGGAGGAATACGATAGCCTTGTTGATCTTCTGGAGGTCTACGGAATCGATGATGGATTCATCCAGGATCCTTCGGATGATGATATCCTCTGGATCCCCGATTTCACAAAGGATGTTCCATTCCCAGCTTCATTCGCGGATCCTGATCCCTTCTTCCTTTCGCTCAAGCACCGATGACAGTGCCTTCAAACGGGAGCCCCATGAGGATTGCTTCCGTATTCCTTATATCGCGGCCGTCCGCAGCGATGACCTTCATGCCGCTTTCCTCAGCGAGCCCTGATGCGATCGGATCGAATGGGGCATTGAGCCCGGGATTCCATTCATAGCCGACCATGGCGCGGAAATCAGGCCATGATATGGTGTCAATCGGCTTTGCATTCGGATCCTTCTTCGGGTCAGCTGTATAGACCTTCCTGATATTTGAGAGATTAACGATCGTCTTTCCTCCGAAGCGGCGGGCAAGATAGACGGCATCAGTGTCTGTTGAGAAGCCGGGCTTCCAGCCTCCTGCGACGAGGATGCGGCCTGTGAAGCTGATCTCAGGATCAAACGGATCGGTGACAAGTGCATCCTCTGCCAGACCGTGGAAGATCGAACGGAGAAGCATGCCATTGAGGTGGGTTGCCTTGATCCCCAGCCAGTCCTGGAGCTCTGCAGGAGCATCCGGGCATATGCTGCGCAGCGCGCTCTGGTAGACACGTGCAGGCGCTCCGCCGCCGGCAACGAATATGAGTTTCGCTTCAGGCTCCCTTTCAAGGTACGAGATGATCATCTCCCTGAATGATGAGAGGAAGCTGCAATCAACATGATCGGGAGAGATGATTGATCCCCCGACGGAAAGAACAGTGAGTTTCATGGTTGGATTCTAGCAGGAATTCACCGCATCCGCCACATGGAGCGAATAAGGGGAAAAGGAGAAAGACAATGAATCATTTGAATTCAGTTCTGTTGGAGGGGATCCTTGTTGATGATCCCAAGCAGGTTCCCCTCGCTGATGGTTCGGGACGATCGAAACTTGTGAAGTTCACAGTCGCCAGTGATCGGTTCTACATGGATAAGCAGGGGAACAAGGCGGTGGAGACGGTGTTCGTGCCGATACAGTGCTGGGGTGCGCTGGGTGAGCGGTGCATGGAGAGGATGCACAAGGGGATGACGACGAGGACAGTCGGACGGCTCAGGCTATGCAAATGGGTTGCACCTGATGGATCCTCGCGGAAGGCGATCGAGATCGTCGCGCAGCATCTTGAATTCCGCCGTCCGCGGAGCGCTGGAGGAGTCGGAGGAACGGAGATCCTTGAGGATCGTGAGAATGAAAGCGATAGCACAGGGGAGCCAGAGGTGCTTTATACCTGCTGATCATCCTCGATCGCTGCCATGATCCGCTCTCTGGCGGATGGGGCGATGATGATCACGGCAACAGCTTTGATCACATCCCCTGTGATGAAGGGGAGAAGCCCCGCTGCGAGCGCTGCCTTGGCTGGAAGTCCTGCTGCAAGGGCCAGCCAAGGCACTCCTGCTGCATAGATGATCGCTGTCGCAAGGACTGTTGCGATAATGGTTCCTGCCCGACCTCTCATATGCTTTGAGACAAGGGATGCTGCAAGGACAGCCGGCAGCAATCCAATGAGATATCCTCCAGTGGGGCCTGCAATCGCAGCAAAGCCTCCTCCTGCTGTGAACACGGGAATACCGATGATTCCGATCAGGAGGTAGGCGATGATACAGGAGACAGCAGCAGATGGGGGGAGGACGCATGCTGCAAGCATTGCGAACAGCGTCTGGAGCGTGATCGGTACAGGGGGAATCGGGATCCTGATGAATGCTCCTGCGGCGATAAGCGCAGTGAAGAGGGCTATGATGACAATCCTGAAAATGCTTTTGCGATCCATTGTAAACCTACCACAGCTGGTAAGTTTACGAATATGGATGGACGCTGTCAATCTCAGCTACCATCATACGGGAAGTATCCATTCGGCTTGCCGAATGATGATTTCCGGGCTTCCGTAATGAAGAAATCATCGGCGCTGTTTGAATCCGGAGCGCCTGGAAGCCTTGCAATCACCCTGCTTGCTGTCACAAGCGATGAGGATACAGGCTCACCTTCCCATTCGCCGTATGATAACATGAAAAGAGCGGCATTCCTTGTCCTGTTGTTGCCATATCCATCCGCTAGATCGCTTTCCCCTGTTGTATATACCAGGCCATCCATTATCTCTCCATCCTGCTCGGAAAGGAGAAGGACAGCACCATTCGTACCGGAAAGCGTCGTGTCGCTTCCTCCACTTACTATGTAGCCGCGGCTTTCTCCGGTGATTATCGTCTCCGTGCTTTCAGGCTCCCTGTCCCAGTAGACAACAATCATATCGTAGGCCCTGACCTCGATGTCAGGAAGGATCAGGATATGGTTTGCATCCTCCACAAGGCCATCTGCGAGGATCATGCCAGCGGCATTCCCATCCTCTAGGAACAGTATCTCTATCCTGTCAGGCTGCTCTGCTGTTCCCTTGATCGAGAGCTCATTGATGACAGCTTCTGGGATATCAAGGTTCTTTCCGACGAGGCGGAAGGAGGAACGCGTTGTGTTGCCTGCATTGTCCTCCGCCGTAACGGATAGTATGGCTGTGCTTCCTTTTCCGATCGTCCGCTGGAATGGGATCATGAACACAGTGCCATGCATCTGGTAATCGAGCTTCATTCCATCGAATTCGATATCGATGAGCGTCACCTCCTCATCGTATACAAGACGCATCCGGCAGTTGTCCTGCATTTCATACGCCAGTACGCACGGCATCTCCTTGTCCTTGCCAAGGAATGCATCATACGTCCTTGTGCCAGGTGCCGGACATGCTGCTAGAAATAGTGCGGCTACAGCCGCTGCTGCCAAGGTTTTCATGCTGATATATCCGCTGCATCCGGCATATTAGGTGATGAATAACAGCTTCCCTATGGAAAAACGAGGCCAAACCCTGTAGATTACCGTTATGGCAAAACTCTGGCAGAAGAATTACACGCTTGACTCCATGATGGAGCATTTCACTGTACGCAATGATTATATTTACGATGAGGAACTCGTTCTTGCTGATGCTGTCGGTTCCGCAGCCCACGCAAAGGGGCTGGAGAGGATCGGTATCCTGACATCCGAGGAGACTTCCCTGCTGCTGCAGGGGCTTTCGGAGATCGCAGAGCTCCGCAGGAAGGATTCCTTTCCGATCACTGTCTCTGACGAGGACTGCCATACTGCGATTGAAGGGTATCTGACGGAAAAGCATGGGGAGGCAGGCAAGAAGATACACACAGGACGAAGCCGGAATGATCAGGTGCAGACTGCGCTCAGGCTTTACATGAGGGAGGCGGCACTTAAGCTCTCGTCAGTTACGCTGGATGCATCGTCCGCCCTTCTTGATCTTGCGGAGAGGAACGTGGATGTCCCGATGCCGGGTCGCACCCATATGCAGATCGCGATGCCTTCATCGGTCGCGCTCTGGGCGCTTTCCTTTGCCGAGGAGCTTCTGGAGGAGACCGGAATGTTCCTCTCTCTTTACCACGTGCTTGACCAGAGCCCGCTTGGATCAGCCGCCTCATATGGTGTTACCCTTCCTCTTGATAGGGAATATACCGCTTCCCTGATGGGATTCAGCCGTGTTCAGAACAATGTTCTGTATGCCAACAATTCACGAGGGAAGTTCGAGGCATTCTTCCTTGACCATGCGGAGTATATCGCCCTGACGCTGTCGAAGCTGGCACAGGACCTGATGCTTTTCACCCTGCCTGAGTTCGGCTACTTCTCGCTTCCTAGGGAGCTGTGCACAGGAAGCTCCATCATGCCGCAGAAGAAGAATCCTGATGGGCTTGAGCTCGCACGTTCGCGTACGTCGCTTATCGGGTCATGCTCAATGAGGGTAAAGTCGATCATCAAGGCACTTCCGTCCGGATACAACCGTGATTTCCAGGATACCAAGGAGCCATTCATCGAGGGATTCAGAAGCACTGAGGAGCTTGTGATGATCATGTCGGAGATGATTGAGAATCTCACGGTGTATCAGGATGCCCTTGCAAAGGCATGTGTTCCAGAGCTCTATGCGACGGACCGCGTAATGGAGAAGGTTCTTTCAGGTGGGAATTTCCGCGACAGCTACCGCTCAGTCGGGCTCAGCCTTGGATCTGTAGAGGGAGAGGATCCGGTTTCCTCGCTTAAGAAGAGGACGAGCATTGGGACGACTGGCAATCCAGGCATCGGGAAGGACAGGGAGTGGCATGACAGCATGAGGAGCAGGGTAGATGATGAGATGAGAAGGCTGTCATCTGTCTATTCCTCTCTCATACCGGGACTTACAGAGATAATTCTCTAACCATTTCCTCTTCTGGGATAGCTCTAGGATCCGGCACTGCCTTGAAAAGCGCACCTGATTGTAATAGAGTTGCACTATGAGCATCATCAAACCCCACAAGCTCGGAGTCATCGCAGGCCCCGGTTCAGAGTATTTCACAGGAAAGGTTGTCAAGCATCTCAGGCGTCTCTACATCGATCGTTATGAAAAGCTGTCAGAAGTCCTCACGAAACGGCATGGCATGACGGATGAGGAGCTTCTCAAGGCGGTTACGCTGATTGATGATCTCGATAGCCGCAAGATTCCCACGGGCAAGCTGCCAACAGCGTTCCATTGCCCGGATCTGACGATCAACGTGAAATACACCAGATTCGCCAATGGTGAGGAGAAGGCGGAGATCATCGATCCTGTAAGGGGATTGAATGTGTATATCATCCATGATGTCTCCAACTCAGCACCGATCAAGGTGGCTGGACTTGATGAGCCTCAGCCGCTGAGCGTCAATGATCATCTGATGTTCCTCTTCACCACGATCCATGCTGTGAAGCTGGCTGGTGCCCTTTCCGTGACACTTGTCCTGCCGACATACCCGTATGCCAGACAGCATAAGAAGGCTGGAAGGGAGGCCCTTACGGCTTCGATGTTCGCTCATTTCTGCGAGAATCTCGGCGTTGAGCGCATCATCACGCTGGATATCCACTCAAGGGAGATCGAGAACGCCTTCACGACATGCCACTTGGAGAATCTCCATGGTTCCTACCAGACGCTTATCGCTCTTCGCAAGCTGATTGATTTCTCCGATCCGGATCTTGTTGTTGTCTCTCCTGATACAGGTGCTGTTTCGAGGAACAAGTTCTATGCGCAGGGACTTCACAGGCCGCTTGCCATGCTCTACAAGGAGCGCGACTATTCCATAGTCTCCCGCGATGCCAAGAATTCGAATATCAAGAGCATAAACCTTCTTGGTGATGTGAAGGGAAAGACAGTTCTGATGGCCGATGACATGATCGCGACAGGCGGTACGATGATCATCGCGATGCGCGAGCTGATGAACAGGGGCGCGAAGAAGATAATCTGCATGGTCTCCCTGCCGTTCTTCAATGGCAACGCGATCGAGAACTTCGATGCTGCGTACAGGGAAGGGGTGTTCTGGAGGATCATCGGCACCAATGCCGTGTATCAGGGTAAGGGCCTTCTTGAGAAGGAATGGTTCGTGCAGGCAGATGTCACAGAGCTCTTCGCGCGCGTCATCTCGCGTCTGCACCATGGTCGCTCCATCTCCCCGCTCCTTGATAACCGCCGCTTCATCCAGAAGCTGATCGATACATCGCAGGCGAATCCCAGTGCTCCTCTTATCCAGGAAGAGAACAATCAGGACTGAGGAGGCTTCCTATGCAGATGTCCAACAGGGTCTCAGGTTTCCAGTGCTCTCCGATCCGCCGTCTCGTGCCGTTTTCACGCGATGCGGAGGAGAAGGGTATCCATGTCATCCATCTGAATATCGGGCAGCCAGACATAAAGACTCCCAAGGAGGCTCTGGATGCGATCAGATCGTATGACAAGGACATCATCGAGTATGGTATAAGCGAGGGAGAGCTGTTTCTCAGGCAGGGGCTTGCGCGCTACTACGAGAAGTATGGCCTCAAGATAAGCCCGGAGGATATCATGATCACAACTGGTGGCTCAGAGGCGATCCAGTTCATGTTCATGACGCTCTGCGATCCATATGATGAGTTCATCATTCCCGAGCCGTATTATACGAATGTGGCTACTTTCGCTAATATCGCGATGGTCACGCTCCGCCCTGTGACATCATCCTCCGATGATAACTTCGCCCTTCCTTCGATTGCTGAATTCGAGAAGAGAATCAACAAGAAAACAATGGGGATCATGCTCTGTTCGCCGAACAACCCGACTGGGCATGTCTATAGCCATGAGGAGCTGAGAGGGCTTCTTGAGCTCTGCCGCAAGCATGATATCTTCCTTGTAGTTGACGAGGTGTACAGGGAGTTCTGCTATGACGGGAAGCGCTTTACCTCTGTTCTCTCCTTTACGGATTACCAGGATAGGGTCATCTGCATCGATTCCTTCTCAAAGAGATTCTCAATGTGCGGGGCACGCATCGGCGCGATAGTCACCCGCAACCGCGAGGTGCTTGAATCTGCACTGAAGCTGGCACAGGCAAGGCTTTGCCCTCCTGCTGTTGAGGAGGTCGCCGCCGCAGCAGCGCTCAATGCTCCAGATGATTATGTCGAGGCTGTCAGGGCTGAGTACGAACGCCGACGCAATGTGATGATATCACGGATGCAGCGCATTCCAGGTGTCCGCTGCAGCCTTCCCAAGGGATCTTTCTATTTCGTTGTTGATCTGCCGGTTGATGATGCGGAGAGATTCGCGATCTTCATGCTCCGTGATTTTTCCTACAATGGATGCACCACGATGATCGCTCCTGCAGAGGGGTTCTACGTCACTCCCGGTCTTGGCCGGCAGCAGGCGAGGATTGCATACGTCCTCAATGAGGAGGAGCTGCTGATGGCTGCAGAGTGCATCGAACGAGGTCTGAAGGTCTACCGCAGGACAGTGATGGGAATCAAGGACTGACAGCAGCTGCAGTCCAACAGGGGAGGGTGTTCAGCATCCTCCCTATTTTAATGAGGCTTTCGTTGACAAATGCCTACCGGGGGGGGGTAATCTGAATCCATCTGATATTCTAGGAGGGCTTTAGATATGAGAAAGCTGGTTATCGTAGCGCTCAGCATCATGATGCTGATGGCGTTTGTGGCATGTGATGACAATGCTATCACGCGCACAGTCATTGCTGATGAAGAAGGGTTCATGACAGCTGTTGCTGAAGGAGGTTTCTATTCTATCGCAGAGGATCTTTCCCTGGCAGGTACTGATCCAATCAGTGTTACGAAGGATTTGGATATTGCTCTTAATGGACACAAGCTGTCATCAAAGGCCATCATCAATGTTGCTGGTGTGGACGTCGTGATTTCTGGTGGTTTGCTTGATGTTGCAAATGGAACAGATGGAAGGAACACGAATGCTATCAATCTTTCCGCTGATTCGTCCCTTACGCTTGATGCTGTTGAATTTACGTCGAATATCAACGGTATCTTCTGTGTGAACCAGAATAACAACGTCACTCTGAATGTGGTCAATGGATCGTCAATAACAGCAAAAGGTCCATATGGAATCGGTACTAATGCTTCCGAGCCTGATCCGTCGCAGAATGTACGGATCCTGATTGAGGATTCAAGTGTTACAAGCATTGCCGAGGGTGGTGACAATACAGCAATTCTCTTCAATGTCAATGGTGGAGTTACGATCATCAATTCCACCATCAAGGCTGATAGACAGGCTATTGTTGCAAGAGGTGGAGAGTATAGCTTCAGGAATTCGACATTCGAGGTGACTGGAGAGAATGACATAGTAAATGAATATCTTGACGGCTCCTGGGGGCAGGGGAACGAGGTTCCACTTGCTGCTATTGTTGCTGGCAACAGAAGCTCTTCAGCATATGGCAATCCTACTGATATGGAACTCGAGAATGTTACAATAACGCTGGATTGTTAGGGCCGGGCATTAAACGCCAACCGAGGACGAATAATTCGAACCAATATGTGCCGGGAAACCAGAACCGCTA
>CALXYL010000019.1 GCA_944392985.1 uncultured Spirochaetaceae bacterium
GCAGGGTTCGAACCTTATGACCATACGGTGAAGGGCATAACGGCTATGACCGCGATGCTCGGGAAGAAGAGATTCAACGAGCTGCTTGGAGCTCTCATAACCAAGCCAGCCGGGAAACCGACAATCGCTCCTGAGAGCGACCGGAGCCGGCGATAACGATAAACGACTTCAACGACTTATAAGGAGAAAAACGAATGTCGAAGAACGCATCATCAATGAAAGTGGTCACAGGACCGGAGACAAGATTCTCATACTGCCATGTGTGGGAGCCGACCGCCATCAACGGCGGAACACCGAAGTACAGCATCTCGCTCATCATCCCGAAGAGCGACAAGGTGACAGTGGCGAAGATCAGGAAGGCTATCGAGGCCGCCTACAACGACGGAGCCGGGAAGCTCAGGGGAAACGGGAAGACCGTGCCTCCTCTCTCGTCAATCAAGACACCGCTCCGCGATGGCGATATCGAGAGGCCGGATGATGAGGCGTATGCGAACGCATGGTTCATCAACGCCAACAGCACCACGGCTCCCGGAATCGTCGACAAAGCATGCGAGCCTATCCTCGATAAGAGTCTTGTGTACTCAGGAGTCTACGGAAGAGCCGCGATAACCTTCTATGCCTTCAACTCGAACGGCAACAGGGGAATCGCATGCGGGCTTCAGAACCTGCAGCTTATCCGCGCCGGAGAGCCACTCGGATCCAAGTCCTCGCCGGAGGATGACTTCGGGGATATCGCGGACGACGAAGATTTCCTCGCGTAAGCAGAGAAATCTGCGATGCACCTCCTTCTGGTCACGAAGTCATCAATGGCTTCGTGGCCTTTTTTCTGTACAAGTAATAAGCGGTTGGTATAATTAGGAATAGGAGGTTTTTATGCGTAAGTTCATATTTGCCCTGATTATACTATTTGCAACTGCAGGGATTTTCGCTGTTTCGACGGAAGATATACAGAATGCTGCAGCCACTCTCAATGTTCCTTATGATGTGCTTGCAGAACTTGTGGCAGAGTACAATGAAGGAACTCCAGCAGAGTCTGCATCTTCTAGCGTAGTGGATCTGAATACGCTGTATGATGATTTCATTGCAAATGGTGTGGTGGCCGATATGAAGTATAATGGGCAGAATATAACCATCCGTTTTCCAGTATCATCAATGCACGCGAACAGTATGTATGGTGAAGAGTATTCATGGGACGATTCGTATTTATATCGATATGAGATTGAAGGACCGAGGAGATTCATCGAGGGTACTAATATGATTCTGAATTTCTGGTGTTATCCTGATAATTCAGAGGCTGGAAAGTTGATGAATGTGAAATCGGGCGATTATCTTACTGTCCAAGGAACATGTTTCATAGAGGCTCCTATTATCAAATTGTTTGGAGCAAAAATCCTGTAAAGCTGGAGGAGACCAATGGAAGAAAACAATCAGCCGGGATTAGGATTTATAAAGTTTCTTTTGGTTGTCATTGCCATCGGCATTGGATACCTGTGCTTTGCCCAGTTTCAGGGAACCCAATCTTTTGATTCGACGCCGAAAATCTTGATTATCGATGTCCTCCGAGACACGGTAAGTGAAGACTCGTTGTCCGATTCAACGCAGGTGAGTAACGCTCTTGAAGATGGTGGAATGATCCAGATAAAGATTGACAATGACTGGCTTGAAGATACTTTTGGATACGGGTATGGATACTACGGAGCCGCAGATTCTGACGGATATCATTATACGCTTGGAGCGGTGATGAATTATGTCGCAAGCCAGGGATGGACTTTCGTTCAGGCCCCGTCATCTGGATTGAGTACCACATATTATTTTGAGAAGTGATAGAGCAGAGGCCATGCAAGACAGCACGGCCTCAATAAGGACTAGAGTCCAGGGACGAATTCCCCGTATCTCCTGATCCACTCGTTGCGGCAGATTTCGATGAGCTTGTCATCAAATTTCCTGCGCGCTTTTTCCGTCACCCCATCCATCCTGGCGATTTCTGTGTTTGTCAGAAGGTCACCATAGTGACGGAAGAAATACTCACGGTATTTCTCCGGTACGACCTCATCAATGATGCTCCTGAGGCGTCTTTCATTTTCCGAATGACGTTCTTCCTTGAAGATGAGCGCTTCTGGAGCGAAACGTTCATCGGGAAAACTGTCCTCAGGAGCGTCTGCAAAGGCCTCGGGATTGCTGGCATATTCGGCCTTCATCCTTTCGAATGTGTAGTCCATATGCTCTTCATTACGTCTGTTCTGCAGTGCTATTGAACGCTCAGTGCCATGAAGCGTCTCAAATATCGCCTTCTCATGGGGTTCACAAAGTCTGAGTACAATAGGAGTTCCCATCGGCATTATGATTCTGTATGCCGGTGATCCGTTTACTGGTTCAATTTCTATGAATGAGTAGTCTTCTGCCATCTTACGGCTCCTTTCCGAAGCGGCAAGACGACAAAGAAAGACCCGTCATTGGTATGTGCGAAGCCTTCCGAAAGCGCCTTGTAAATGCTTCGGATGTTCGTGCTCCGCACCCTGCAGACGGGTACTTTGCGTTGTGAGAAATGACGGATTCTGCATCCCGATGCGCATCGGGAATCCGCATGATGTCCACGCCTTTTATCGGGTTGCGTTATCCCGTGGTGGTAATCGTTATGGTCCTCTCATGTGGCTCTCCTCCATTGCCAAGCTAGCACATCAAGCTCCTTGAAAATCTCAGAAGGGCGTTGAATCAAGGTTCTTGACAATAGAAGTGTCTCTTATCTTTGTGTAATTGTCGTATATATAAAGAGATAAATATTGAGATAGATAGTACGCCTGTGGACTAAGACATGCTATGATTGGACGATAAAGGACGTTAAAAAGATATAATAGGACGCTTGATGGACGATTTAGGATGATTTATAATGCAAGATATGAGTCACTTATCTTTTTCCGAGTTTGCTAAACGGTTGCATGAGGTTATAGGGGAGGAACCTCCCGCTTCTTTTGTCAGGGAGCTTTTCTCAAGCTCCGTAAGTTTACCATCAACTAAAGAGAATCCGATGGTAACGCAGAGCGATGATTCCTTTCGGAAATATTTCACTGGGGGAAATGATATTTCCGCAATAGCTTCTAAGGTTATTGAATATATGGATGTTGAGGATGTTGAGGGTTTTCTTAATTCAAGAATCCAGGATGATCATGACAAGAAATGTAAACTTTGGGATTCTTTGTCTCCTTGGCTTGATACCGGCAACTTTAATTGCTGTATTGAAAGCACGGCACGGCTCTTTGTTGAAATTGTCAGGGTAGCTGCTTCCAAACAAGGTAAATGGAAAAGATCGAACGCTAAAGCAAAACAAGATTTTAGTGTGTATACGATTCCTTATGACGAGAATACATATGAGGTCTATAGGTGTCCAAATTGCGGAGAGACTCATTTTGATGTAGGGGCTGAATACTGTCCTGGCTGTGGACTCCCTCTGACGAATCATTGTAAAGGCGTTGTAGGGATTAGTGGTTCGCACTGGGATGATCCTCCGCATGTTTGCAAACCTGCTCAGAAATTCTGTCAGAAATGCGGGGCTCCAACAGTATATTATGAAGATTTCCATTTGATGGATAAGGCCCCTCGTAAATAAAGGGGAAAGGACTATATAT
Source organism: uncultured Spirochaetaceae bacterium (assembly GCA_944392985.1). Lineage (GTDB taxonomy): Bacteria > Spirochaetota > Spirochaetia > Sphaerochaetales > Sphaerochaetaceae > Ornithospirochaeta. The sequence continues at coordinate 3,624 of CALXYL010000019.1, forward strand.
GAGATTGTTGTCATTGTTTTCGGGTTGCGGTGGTATGGATTTAGGATTTGAAGGGAATTTTTCTTGCCTTTCTAAATCAATAAACAAAGAACTGCATCCAAACTGGATAAAAAAAGGCGATAAAACCTGGTGTGAGCTTGTTCCCACGGGGTTTGAAACAGTTTTCGCAAACGATATCAGGCCTGATGCAAAAGCTGCATGGGTATCCTTCTTTTCGCAGGCTCATCCAGATGCGAAGTCAATTTATCACTTGGAAAGCATTGTTGATTTGGTGAAAAGAGCGAAGGAAGGAGAAAGTGTTTTCCCTGATAATATCGACATTGTAACTGGAGGCTTTCCATGTCAGGATTTTTCCGTTGCGGGTAAACGTCTTGGGTTCAATTCCATGAAGAGCCACCTCGGAACAGCATTGAAGGCGGATGAACCAACCTCTGAAAGCAGAGGACAACTTTACATGTGGATGAGAGAGGTTGTAACTATAACCGCTCCAAAGATTTTCATTGCCGAGAATGTTAAAGGCTTGACGAATCTTGCTGACGTGAAAGAAATCATTGAGCATGATTTTTCTTCCGCAGGGGATGGTGGCTATATCGTTGTACCCGCAAAAGTTCTTTACGCTCCGGATTATGGTGTGCCACAATCTAGGGAAAGGGTGATATTCTTTGGGTTTAAGAAAAGCGCATTAACCGAAGATGCGTTGTCAGCTCTTTCATCAGGAAACATACCGGCTGAGTTTGACCCATATCCGGTCCCTACTCATGGAAATGAACTTGTCCCTTATGTGACTTGTACTGATGCTTTTGTTGGCTTGAAAGAGCCCGATAAAACAAAGGATCCTTCTCAGATGAAATATTCAAGAGCGCAATTTCTGAATTCTCGCTCACAAGGTCAGGTTGAAATCAAACTGGATTCCGTCAGTCCAACTATCAGATCAGAGCATCATGGCAACATAGAATACAGGCGTCTATCCCGAGAACATGGAGGCTTGCATTTTGATGAATTAAAAAAGGGGTTGAAGGAGAGGCGGTTGACTGTAAGGGAATGCGCCAGACTTCAAACATTCCCGGATAATTATCAGTTCATACTTCCTAAAACAGAAACCCTTTGCAGTGTCTCTTCAAGCGATGCGTACAAAATAATAGGGAATGCTGTTCCATGTGTTTTGGCATATAACATTGCCATGAACATTAAAGAAAAGTGGAGATTGTATTTTGGGGAGGAATTCAAATGATTATCTCTGAAAATTCGAAACCAGATCTTGTTGCTTTTAGAAATCTAGTGAACCGAATGGATAACATGTTGAACCAAGAGGCAAAAGCAAATCCTTCCTATTACCAAGGTCGAGCCGGAAAACCCTTGGAGAAAGATGTATATGAAACGCTTTGTGAATGCTCAAAAGGTACAGAATTCCAAAACACGATACATCTGATATCCGGATTCAGTTTTCCTGATATTGTGGCGGCTCGATATTATGGCGTGGAAGTTAAGAGCACAAAAGAGAATCATTGGACTTCTACTGGGAGCAGCATACTGGAATCAACAAGAGATCCTAACGTTGAGAGGATTTTTCTTACGTTTGGAAAACTGGGAACTCCGGTTCAATTCAAATCAAGACCTTACGAGGAATGTATGGCGGAGATAGCCGTGACACATGCGCCACGGTACAGAATTGATATGACATTGAAAAAAGGAGAGACAATATTTGATAAGATGGGGATTCCATACGATTCTCTTCGTAAACTTGATAATCCCGCAGAATTTGTTGCGGGGTATTATAAAAAGCACCTGAAAGAGGGACAGTCTTTGTGGTGGGCAGGAGGAGATTCTGCGACAGTCTCTCCCATCGTTAGATTGTGGTCATCTTTGGATACAGCTGAAACTGAATCTCTCAAAGTACAAGGTTATGTATTATTCCCGGAGATGTTTGGCAATTCTAGGACAAAGTATGAAAGATTCTCTCTATGGCTAGTGATTAACAAGAGTGTCGTGAATAATAATGTTCGCGACAGTGTCTCTGCAGGAGGACAGGTTCTTATGCTGACCTCTGAAGGAATGTCTGTGAAAATGCCGGCTTCTTTTGGAAGAATAGAAAAATACAAAGAGGAGATAAAAACGATTCTTGATGCAACTCCCGCTTCAGTTTTGATGGAAAACTGGAAAACACAGAGCCTAAAAGCGGACCGTCTTGAACAATGGTGCTCATTGGTCGCTGTTGCAGCAAGTCCTGTTGTTGGATACCAAACAGCAGTCAGTGTATTAAAACAGATTTTCAAGTAGCTTCCTACTGGTGGATTGATATATTAGCTGTTACCATATCTAAAAGAGGCTAGATATGGATGTGGAAAAGAAAAGGGAATTTCTTGATTTCCTTAGCATTGTAAAATTGGAATTAGAGGAAAAGTTATTACCCAAAGCTCCTAGTGAATATAAGGAATATTGGCGATACGCAGAAAAGGAAACACTTGCTGTTATAAAAGAAAGAATTAAAAACACAAGTTTTAAAGATACCAGCGTTATTTTTCAGGGAGGGAGTAATAAACATTTTCCAGACATTCTTTTAGACAACTTGAAGATTGGGATAGAAATAAAATCCTCAAGCAAATGGACCGTACCAGGTGGAAGTGTTTTTGAATGGATAAAAGCTGGTGATCTTGAAGAGATATTCATCATTTTCTGTAGGCATGATTTAAGATGTAAGAAACCAGTTGAAGTTCGTGTTGGCGATTATAAAACGTTTATTTCAGATATAACAGTTACTCATAGTCCTCGTTTTTCAATAGACATGAATTTGAAAAGCCGACCTAACGATAGAATTTTGAGGGATACTTTGGAAAACAGTTACTCAAATGAAACTGAGTATAGTAAGCAGGTCGCCAAATATTTGAACTCAAAATTAAAACCTGGCGAAGTTTATTGGTGGTCCTTTAATAAAGAAGCAGAAAGTGGAAAATATATTCTCTTTTCAAAGATTAAAGCTGATAAAAACAGCAAATATGAAGCTCCTGAGACATATATTTCACAGGCGATTGTTTTATTTCCAGAATTGTTTTCTAATTCTTCCACAAAATATATAAGAGTTAGCAAATGGTTTGATTCTAAAAAGATTATTTGCCCTAATATTCGAGATTTATTCACTGCTGGAGGAAAGCTTGTCATCTCAGAGTCAGGAATAAAATTGCCTCATATTTTTGCTGTTGTGAAGGAGAATCAAGAAAAGATACGAGAGGCTTTTACTAATCTCACAACGGATGAATTAGTTGAGAACTGGGAGATTGATGATTGTGTTCAAAAAAACATTATAGATACCGTCGAAGATAGATTCCGGTATTGGAAAAATCTTGTTGAACAGAGTATTGGTAAAAACTTGAATTCAGAAATGATAAAAATAGTCGAATTGGTAAAGCCTGAGTAAATGGATAAATACTCTGTTGAGATTCGACATGAAATGATGGCGGCTGTTAAAAGTAAAAATACGTCTCCGGAGGTTTTTCTCCGGAAGCTGTTATTTAGCCGTGGCTTTCGATATCGCACTAACTCTTCCAAAGTAGAAGGTCATCCTGATATCTGGCTTGCCAGATACAATACAGCCATATTTGTAAATGGCTGTTTCTGGCATGGACATGAAGGCTGCTCAAATTTCCGTGTACCTAAGAGCAACGTCGAATTCTGGGAAACGAAATTCAGGAAGAATATCGATCGTGATAAGCGAATCAAGGCTGATCTCAAAACGCAAGGTATAAAAGAACTGGTTGTATGGGAATGTGCAATACGCAGGATGAGAAAGGACGAATCTTACAGGAATGAAATCCTTGAACAGATTGAGGGGTTCCTTAAATCAGCTGATCAGTACATGGAAATAGGGAATCTGTAGAAATTCATTCGGAAAGTTGTCAGAAACAGCCATTCACGGCGTATATGATATAGGAGGTGATTTCCTATGTCAGAGAAATACCAGAGACCGGATCACATCCGCGTGGTTAAAGCGGTTTGTGTCGAGTTCGGAAACAACGATGACACCTGGACATGGTGCTATCTCGATGTGCGTGAGGCATTGACGAAAGCCAAAGAGCTTCTGATGAAGCTGGAACCTGATGAGAGGCTTGCCTACTGCGGCCAGAATCTGAGGACAGGTGAGATTCTCGAACTTGTCCCCTCAGAGGATGATTTGGAAATCGGTGGCGTGAAGTACGGGGATTACAAAGAAGAGCTCCTCAGGATTGAACCTACAGATTTCAGCAGCTGGCTGGAAGGGACTCCTGAGCATATCTTCGGTGATGTATGACGGAAAGAGGCGGGGTAGGTGGCTCCGCCTCTCTCAAATTGAACCCTGAAACGAAATTCACACAATGAAACGAAAATACCCATAGGGGTGGCTAAAGAATTAAAAAGCACAGAAGAGGGTAGATTCTCCTCCTTTGCAGCTTCTTGTTAATCACCATGATGTCGTTTGTGTAAATGTGATATCTGTTTCTTAATTTCTTTTAATATAAAGAATAATAATAGCAACTGTGATTCTGCTGAGATATGCCTCAGAATCCCGATTGTATCAAAAGTGTAAACATCACATGATCCAGCACCTTCACCCCGAGTATCTCCCCGGCCTTCACCAGGCGCTTCGTCACATCCTTGTCCTCCTCGGAAGGATCGACGTTCCCCGATGGATGGTTATGCGCTATCGCTATGGCGGCAGCGCGTCGGCGGATCGCTTCAGAGAATACTTCCCTTGGATGGACAATCGTCCTGTTCAGCAGTCCCATTGTTGCCACGATTGTCTCCATTGCCTCATGGGCGCCATTGAGGGGCACTACCAGAAGCAGCTCCTGCTCCCGGGAAGCAAAATGCCTTATCTCGCGGAAGATGTCTCCCGGGCTGGATATTACACGTCCTTTGCTTCGGCATCTGCGTCTGCCAAGCTCAAGAGCCGCTCCTATCGCGGAGGCCTTCGCCCTTCCAAGCCCTGGCACTGTCTGGATCTCCTCTGCCGTGATACCCGGATTACTGTCGAGCTTCTGCAGCAGATCCCCTGCAATCTCATCAACAGGTCGTCTTGCGTTGCCCGAACCGATCAGGAGCATCAGGAGCTCCTTGTCTGTCAGGGCTTCCGATCCAAGCCTCTCAAGGCGTTCCCGTGGCCTTTCATCATACGGTGTTTCCCGCAGTGCCACGGATGTGCTGGAAATGATGTATCTCATGTTTTCCTATACGCTCTGTCCCGTCGAAGCGGACAAGGACTTTGTGCCTGTTTTGTTGTAGAATCATCGTATGCGGAGATATAGGATAGGGGAGATGTCCCGTAAGAGCTCACTGTCAGAGCGGACCATAAGGTATTATGAGGAGCAGGGACTGCTCAAGGCATCCAGGTCAGATGGTGGCCAGCGCTGGTACACCGATGAGGACCTTGTTTATCTGAAACGGATAATCGAGCTCAAGGGACTTGGCTTCTCCCTGCAGGAGATACGCAGGATATTCGAGCTGAAGGAAAGCGATCAGTCCGGGAATCTCAGAAGGGAGGCGCTTCTGTCCGAATACAGGAAGAAACTCAGTGAGGACAGGGCGAAGATGCAGACACTCCAGGCCCATATCGATGAGCTGGAGTGGCATGTCCATCAGCTAGAGAAGGCAGAGGATGGATTCACAGAGTGCCCAGGTGCGCTCTGCGCTTCCTGCGAGTACCGTTCCCGTTGCGTGTTCTTCCGTTCAGAGGGAGAGGAGCCAATCTCCGATCATCAGTGAAAGCCTTGCGATTTCGGAAGATAATAACTGTGGCATATTCCTAGAGAAGAACATGCACTCGAAGTTCAGAAAGCCCCGGTATCCTGATGTCCTGAAGGCTTTCATTACGTCTTCCCACCGTATCGTTCCGAATCCTGGCAGAAGATGCTGATCTTCCTTCCCATTGTTGTCGGCGATGTGAGTGCCTATCAGTAAGGATCCGGTCCTGTTGATGAATGCCGGGATGTCCTCTCCTGCGATATGCGCGTGTCCTGTATCAAGGCATATCCCTGCGCATGGATGAAGCGCATCGGCGATTTCCATGAGATCCTCGGCTGCACATATTCCGCTTCCCGTTTCCATGTTCTCGATTGCGATCACAATCGGTTCCTTCTGCCGTTCCAGCAGGGATGCGAAGTATCTGATGTTGGCATCCGCCGTTCCAGCTATAGGGTGCACGACGATATGCGGTATGCCGAGACGTGCGGCGAATTCCATGGATCGGAGTATGGCTTTGTCAGACTTCAGCTTTCCCTCATCTGGCAGAGCCGCGTAGTCGCGCGGGTAAGGGGCGTGTGCCTGAATGTAGTTGAGCCCGTATTCCTCCTTCAGCCTGGCAAGGCTGCCGACGTACTCATCAGCAGCATCCGAAAGCAGCGGAGAATCGGGATTCATCATCTCGCAGAAGTTGAGGTCCAGGTCCTTGTAGCCTGCCTCTGCATAGATTGGGATCAGCTGGTCCATCCGCCTTTTCCCTTCCCTGGAGAAGGCGGTGAGGTTCGTGTTAGAGGATATTCTGCTCTGCATAATCATCAAGTGCCTTCTGCACTGCCGCTTCCATGTCCTCGACCGCCTTGTCGATATCCTTTCCGTTTTCGGTAACGTTCCTGATCTCGCTCTGGAATGAGTAGTATATCTGGTATGCTGAAGGAAGCCATACACCGGTGACCTTGGGATTCGAAGCCTCTGTCTGTTCCATCGCGACACGGAAAAGCGGGTTATCATCGAGGAATGCGATGTAGTCAGGATCATCGTAGAGCCCTGTGTTGACTGGCATATATCCAGTTTTCTCGGCCCATTCAAGCTGTGTCTCTTCCGATACAAGGTAGTCAAGAACCGTCTTGACGGCATCGCCAGAGGAGAATGAGAACATCGCTCCGCCACCGATGTTGACACCGCCTGTGGCTTCCTCGTCAGTCATCGGCACGAATGCCGTACCTACTTCAAAGCGTCCATCGACAGTGGAGAGCACTGTGGAAAGATTCGACGAGGAGGCGAGCATCGAGGCGGTTCTCCCTGCCGCGAACTCCGTGCTGATCCCTGATGTGATGCTGCTGACGAACCCTGTATCATAGAGGTTCTTCCAGTGGACAAGGAAATTCCTGAATGTTCCTTCCTTTCCGAAAAGGACACTGCGCGGGATGCCGTTATGTCCGTTTTCCCCATCAACCATGTATGAGAGTCCTTTCTGGGCACCGATGAATGCCCCTAGCTCGTAGGTTGCAGGCACACCGGAAAATGCATAGCGCGTCACTGAGCCATCGCTTCCCTTCTCCCCGACAAGAGGTGCTATCGCAGCAAACTCGTCAAGCGTTCTGGGAGGATTGACCCCCGCTTCGTCGAACACAGCCTTATTGTAATAGAAAAGGAGTGATGAGGCGTTGAAGGGGATGGCGAGAAGCCCACGCTCCGAGGAAAGCGATTCTATTGCAGAAGGCATGATGGAAGATGTGTCGATTCCCAGATCGGAAGGAAGGATGAGATAATCGGAATTCTTCATATCCAGGGCGGCTGTGGCATCCAGCTGCGCGATGTCTGGCAGTGTTGATGTGCTGACAGCGGCAGCTGCCTTGACCTTTGTGAGCACGTCGTTTGCAGATCCCTGGTAGATTGCCTCGATGGTGATGCCTTTCTCTGCCCCGATTGTGCTGTTGAAGCGCTCGACTATATCATCGAATGCATTTCCGATCACTCCGGAATTCGAATGCCAGATGACTACTGTTCCATCATCCGCCTCGGCAGACCCACCCGCAGAAAGCGGGAGAATGAGGACTGCAGCGAGAAGCAGCAGCAATGATTTCCTTGCCATATTCCCTCCTTGAAACGCGACGCCTGAGTGCGTTTTCCTTATATCCTTAGCCATGCACTCCTCCTGAAAGGGCATTCATTATCAAGCGCCTTGAAAGTGCCAGAATCAGAAGGAAAGGAATGGTGATGAGCATTATCGAGGCAAACTGCGCTCCCAGCTCTCCTTCATCTGCGAATCCAAGCATCGTGATTCCTATCTGTATGGTCCTCATCGAAGGGCGCGTAGTGACAAGAAGCGGCCAGAGATAGCTGTTGAATGATGACACGAATGCCTGTATGAACACAGCACCCGTTACAGGGGCAGTGAGTGGGATCAGCATCGTCAGGATGTATCTGATGTCACCGGCACCGTCAATCCTCGCGGCATCATACACATCCCTGTCTATTCCATTGTAAGCCCCTGCCATCATGAGGATTGCGGAAGCGGAGAGGATGGATGGAAGCACGATGCCAGGATAGCTGTCGAGCAGACCAAGCCTTGCCGTCGTGATGTAGTTCTCATAGAGCATTGCATCCGAAGGGATGAAAAGTGTTGCAAGAAGCGCGATCAGCAGGGCTCGCTGTCCCCTGAAATGCAGATGCGTGAATGCGAATGCCGCTGAGGCGGCAACTCCAGTCCTCAGGAAGGCCGTGAGGGAGGCGGTTATGAGCGAATTGAGCGCATAACGTGAGAAATGGCTGTTGCCAAGCGCAAGCGCATAGTTCCTGAACGATGGGGATGAAGGCAGGAAACGGGCAGCAGGTGCGGTGAAGTCGACTTTTGTGAAGAATGATGCGGAAAGAGCATAGAGAAGAGGGAAGAGGATGATGGCAGAGAGCAGCAGAAGAAGGAGTATCCTGATGATCCTACGCATCCTTCCGCCTCCTTGATGCCAGGCTCATGATGATGGCAGAGAAAGCGACCATCATCACAGCTATCGTGGTCTCTGCTGCTCTGTTGCCGCTCCTGAACGCCTCAAGATAGTAGTAATACATCACTGTCTCGGTCGATCGGAATGGCCCTCCTTCTGTCAGTACCATCACAGGAGCCGAGATCAGCACAGCATCCTTGAGCGCCATGAATATGGTTATCCTCAGCATCCCCGCGATCTCAGGGATCTCAATGCGTCTGTAGATTGTCCATGCGGATGCCCCATCGATCCCTGCAGCCTCAATGGTGCTTCTGTCAATATTCCTGAATGCCGATAGAAGCAGGATGAAATCGAGGGCGAAATCGAGGAAAACCCCCATTACGGCAAGGACGGCCATAGCCGTGAATGGCTGCTCGAGCCATTCCATGTCTGTGCCAAGGATACGGTTGGCGATGCTGACCCTTCCGCGGAATATCTCCTTGAAGATCAATGCAAGCGCTGAAAGGGAGAATGCAAGCGGTGTCATGAATATGGATTCAGGGATTGATGTGAGGCGTCCTTTCCTTCGGAGAAGTGATGCGGCAAGGAGCGTTATCGCTGTATTGAGAGGCAGGAAAAGCACTACGAAGAGGAGCGTGTTCCTGATGCTTGAAAGGAAAGATGGATCGCTGAGTACCGAGACATAGTTTCCAAGTCCTGCCCAGCCAAGCACCTTCCCTGATTGCGAGATACGCAGGAATGAGCCAGCCAGGCTCTTCCCGAGCGGAAGGAAAGAGAAGAGGATGGCAAGGGCTGCTGCCGGTGCCACGAAAACGTATGCTTTTGCCTCCTTCATTTTCATAACGTTAGGAATTTACGCCAGATTCAGCTGTTTATCAATACCAGAAGAGAGGCAATTATTTTTAATATATAAAGATACTTGACGAACAAAAACCTAACGTAAAGTTATTTTGTGTAAGGTATTCCATATTATGGCAGAATGATTTGCTCTACGTGGCAAGGGAATGATTGCATGATGCGGAACAAAGAAGGATAATACAGGGGAATCCAGGAGGAGAGAGAATGAAACCTACGCTTCTTGTAATGGCAGCAGGACTCGGTTCCCGCTATGGCGGTGTCAAGCAGATCGATGCAGTCGGCATGCATGGTGAGACGCTTCTCGATTTCGGTGTCTATGATGCGCTCAACGCTGATTATGGCAAGGTCGTGTTCATCATCAGGAAGGACATAGAGCATGATTTCCGTGAGCGTCTTTTCGATAGGATCGCGCGTAACATGGATGCTGAATACGTATTCCAGGAGAGGACATCGCTCCTGACAGAAGATGAGGCTTCGGTCTCTGAGGGCAGGAAGAAGCCTTGGGGTACGATTCAGGCGATCCTCTGTGCAAAGGATGCAGTAAAGACTCCGTTTGCTGTCATTAATGCCGATGATTATTACGGACGCAGTGCCTATAGCATCCTCGGCGAATACCTTTCCGGGCTTGAGAACAGCGATACGACGCACGCTATGGTCGGATTCACGCTGAAGAACACGATGAGCCCCTCGGGTTCCGTTTCCCGCGCTATCTGCATCATCAAGGATGGTGCGCTTGTCTCCATGGAGGAGAATACGAAGATCGAGTACACATCGGATGGCGGAGTTGTGTCCCACATGCCATCAGGGGATGTGATGCTCACTGGCGAGGAGCCTGTGTCGATGAATTTCTTCGGTTTCACTCCGAAAGCCTTCGACAGCTTCATGGAATACTGGGAAGCGTTCAAGCGCAGCAGCATCCGTGAGGAGAAGGTGGAGTGCCTCCTTCCTAACGGTGTTTCGGAGATGGTCACATCCGGCAAGGGCAGCGTCAAGGTATTCACCACTCCCGACAAGTGGTTCGGCATGACATATCCTGAGGATAAGGCGAATGTCATGGCTGAGCTCAGGAAGAAGATCGAAAGCGGATACTACCCGGAGAAGCTCTGGCAGAAATGATGCTCAGCGCTTCGTGACATCACTGTCCGAAGCAACCTTCTCGATGGGTGTGTAGCCTTCCCCGAGGACATGGAATGTCTCCTGGATGATCATGAACGCATCCTTGTCGAGGCGGTGAACAACGCGTGTGAGAAGGGATATATCCTGATTTGGGATCACGGTCATAAGCATTGGCCGTGATTCTTTTGTATAGAAGCCCTTCGCATCGATTATCGTTGCTCCTCTGTCCATCTCATCGCGGATGAAGATGCCGATCTCCTCCAGATGGCCGGAGATGATGTACACCGTCTTTGCGTAGTTTGTGCCCATGGAGAGTACGACCTTGTTGATGGCGACTCCTGTGATATACGCGACAATGGCGGCAGTCAGTGCAGTCTCGATCCCGAAGAAGATCGCTGAAGCTGCTATGATCACTGCATCGACGATGAACAGGGCAGTGCCGAGGGAAAGGGGAGTGTAGCGTGCTATGATCTGCGCAATGATATCCGTTCCGCCTGTATTGGAACCGGATTTCATCACAAGTCCCATTCCGATTCCGGAGATCACACCCCCATACAGCGCTGACAGCCAGAGAGACATCTCCTTTGAGTAATCGAGTATTCCCCCGTTTCCGAATGCGAGGGTGCAGATCCATGTGAATACGGAGAGAAGCACTGAACCAAGGGCAGCCCTGAAGCCGAACTGCTTTCCGAAAAGCCTTATCCCGATGATGAAGAGCGGTATTGTCATCACGATCATCGTTGTTCCCAGATCCCATCCTGCCGTATGGTAGAGGATCGTGGCGATGCCGGAGACGCCGCCGGGAGCGAGGCGTGCGGGATTGAGGAAAAGCACGATGGCAAGCGCAGTTACAGCGGAACCGATGATGATGTAGATGTAATCGATGAAGCGGCGCATATCAACTCCTGTGCTTATCCTAGCTTAGAGGGAAGAACCGTATTATCCTCTTCTGCGATCCTGTCGAGAAGCGCTGATGGATTGCTTTCGACGATGAGTATGTTCCTTACTGGATCCGAGATGAATCCTTCATCGACGCCTTTTCCCAGCATCGAGATGAATGGATCCCAGTACCCTCCGGCATTCAGAAGCGCGACAGGCTTCCGGTGGTATCCGAGCTGGCGCCATGTGTAGATCTCAGCAATCTCCTCGATTGTCCCGATCCCTCCCGGCATCGCTATATAGGCCTCCGCTCTGTCATACATGGCTTTCTTCCTCTCATGCATCCCTTTAGCGATCAGCAGCTCCGATTCGACCTGCTCTGTGCGGACCGATGGCAGGTTCATTGCTTCTGGAAGCACTCCGACAACATGGCCTCCGGCATCGTGCACTGCAGAGGCTATGATTCCCATGAGACCACGGTTCCCACCTCCATAGACGAGTGTGATTGACCGTTTTGCCATTTCCTTTCCAAGGCTTTCCGCTGCCGAGGCGTATAGGCTGTTCCTTCCTGATGACGAGCCGCAGAATACGGCAATGCTTGCTATTCTTGACATGGCATGCATTGTGACAGCAGCGGCTGGACAAGTCCAGAGGGGTTTCGGATTGCCTTTCCTTCCCAGCTCGCGTTGTCTTGTCATCTGAGAATGTCATCCTGATTCCCTGATTTTTCCTTGCGGATACCGGATCGAATGCTTAGAATAAGACAAACGTGGTTTTTACCATATTGGAGTGATTATGCAGGGATTCAGGAAATTAATTATTGCGCTGACAGCGCTGCTTATGATTATCTCTGTGCCGCTCGCGGCTGCGCAGATGACGGTAAGGTGGGAATGGCTGCTTGATGATCCGGATGTTACGGCATACCGCTATCAGCTTGATGGCGAGGAGCCAGATGGCTGGACTGTCGTTTCCGGCGATACCGACTCTGTCGAATTCACAGGGCTGGATGCTGACAGGGCATATACGCTGTATGTCCAGCGTTCCTATGATGGTGAGCACTGGTCTGCTTCAGCTGCAAGCACCGCTGAAATGGAAGAGCCAGCTCCGGCTGTAGAGGAGCCTGTCGCTGAGGAGCCGATAGTCAGGACGTATGAGTACGCCGGATACACGCTTACCGCAACGATCTCTACCGGATCAACAGTTCTTGGCTATCCTTCGTCTGTGTCTGATTCTGATGCCGCTGCATTCATCGCACTTGAGAATGGAAGATATGGCTACGGTGACATGGGTGTTGTCTACTCGCTCGAGGGTGATGGAACGGCTCTCTTCACATATCCGGAGACATTCGCGAAGGAGACTGTCGCCGCTGAGATCGATAGGCTTGTCGAGGATCTCATCGCCTATATAACGCCAGCTCCTGCTCCAGAACCGGCCCCAGAGCCAGCCCCAGAGCCAGCCCCTGCTGTGGAGGAGCCTGTTGCTGATGAGCCGATAGTCAGGACATATGAGTATGGCGGATACAGCCTTGTTGCCACCATCGATACCGGCGCAACCCTGCTTGAGTATCCTTCATTCGTGACGGATGATGAGGTGAATGGATTCTTCGCAGTAGAGAACAGCAAGTATGGTCTTGCGGATCTTGGAGTCGTCTATAGCTTCGGCGAGCCAGGCAATGTCACTCTCACGTACCCTGAGGAGTATTCAAAGGAGACTGTCGCTGCTGAGCTTGATATCCTTGTTGAGGATCTTATCGCTTATATCACAGCACCGGTTGAAGTGGCAGAACCTCAGCCGGCAGAGGAACCGGCTGCAGCAGAAGAGCCTGTCGCAGAGGAACCTGTGGCGGAAGCGGAGGCTCCTGCAGAGGAAGAAGCACCTGCTCCTGCTGAGGAGTCCGGCTCAGGATTCGCATTCTCGCTTCTTTTCAGAGGCGGCGTGATGTCTGCATTCGATGAATCCTTCAGGTTCAACGGAGATATCTTCGCAGAGGCTGGAATCGGTCTTGGCTTTGATAACATCATCACGATGGGTGAGCACTTCGGACTTGGACTCAGAAGCGACATTGTCGTTGACTTCCTTCCGAAGGACGGTTGGGATCACTATTCCAATGATGTCCTCGAGTATTTCAATGTCATGAATTATGCTGAGATCGTCTCTGCTGACCTCAAGCTGATGATGGACGTTGCCTCCGGCCCTGTTGATCTCTATCTCGGTGGCGGTGCTGGATTTGCTATCGGCAATCCCCATACGCTCTTCACCGATTATCTTGGAATGGGTACAATCGGCAAGGGAGCAATGGAGTTCTCGATGGATTGGTTCGCTTCCGGAACCGCGGGTGTCCGCTTCTATCTCGGCAATGTATTCTCATTCGGAGTCGAGGCGAACTACCGCTATATGGTCAATGCCCAGAGGCATCTCGGTTCTGCCGATGTGGTCCTTGGATTCACGTTCTGAGGAACGGGCAGTTGATACAGAAGGGCTGGGTAACCAGCCCTTTGTCGTGTAAGGGAGGATTGAGGATGGAAATCAGGAGACCGCTTGCAGCAGAGGCGGAAGATATATGCAGGATGTATGATGGGATCATTGATGATACAGCAGGCAAGACGGAATCACCACGCTGGACCAAAGGGGTCTATCCTGATCTTCCTTATATCCTTGGTGCCATAGAGCGTGGAGAGATGATTGCGGCTTTTGATGCTGGCGTACCTGTTGGGGCAGTTGTCCGGAATCATGTGATGGCTCCCGGCTATGAAAGGGCAGAATGGAAAGCAGAGGCATCTTCAAGTGAAGTGTATGTTGTCCATACCCTCGGCATAGATCCTGATCATCAGCACCTTGGCATCGCATCGATGCTTATGGAGGCGGTGATTGATGAAGCGCGTCAGAATGGGATGAAGGCGGTCAGATGCGACATCATCGATGGCAATGCGCCTTCGATAAAGCTCTTCGGGAAGCTGGGTTTCATCAATCATGGTGAATCGATACTGGATTATGATGGGATGGATGGTGTTCCTTTTACGTTGATGGAGTATGTCCTGCCATAGGCCTTCATTGACCCCATATTGCATATTAGGTATTATCCAGAGAAGAAAAGAGGAAAACGCGTTCGTATGAAAACCGACTGGCTGGATTACAGCCTCGATTATCTTAGATTCACGATAGAAGCAGATGGTGAGCAGTTCAATGATGAGCTTGCCGATCAATTCAAGGATATTCTCAAGGGGGAGCTGAAGGCGGAGAAGGCTGTTGCCTCATTCATCCGCAGCGAGCATCTTGATGCCTCGCGCTATAACGGGAAGGAGGATGAGCTGTCATATTATCCCGGCACACGCTGCCTTGTTAATTATTTTGGTATCACCGACAAGCCACAGCTCAGGAGGATCGACAAGAGGATTTCATCCTATCGTACAGCGGAGCTTCTGTGTTCTCCGCTGGATATGCCGTTTTCCTTTGAGCACCTTGTTGCGATCCATTCCCATCTCTTTGGTGATATATATCCATCGGCCGGTATGATCCGCACTTCATCGTCGCATAAGCATCGCGAGTATTGCCAGCCGGAATTCATACAGAGCTCAGCTGCAAGGCTTTTCGACAATCTCCGTGACAGCAGGTATCTGATGGGAATCGATGATTCCGATGATTTCGTGAATGAGCTTGCCTACTACATGGGGGAGGTTGAGGCCCTGCATCCGTTCCTTGATGGCAATGGACGGACGACAAGGCTCTTCTTCGATACTATAGCGCGCAAGGCCGGATACGTCATCGGCTGGGGCAGCGCGGATCCTGATCATTTCCTTGAGGCGAATGTCGCTGCGCTTGATGGGGATTACCAGGCGCTGATCGATGTGCTGGAGGAGATCGTCATCCCGTTCTCGGAGGATCGGGAGTAGACGTTCAGCCAACCGCTGAAAGAAGAAGCCAGGGCGTTGTGACCCTGGCTGTTTTCATATTGGGCGGTAGCTGCGCTTCTTCGGGATGGAGACCTTCACCTTGTTCCGTATGAGGAAGCATTTGTGGATATTCGGATCGTTCTCGAAATCCTTTCCGATCGTTTTCTCCGTGATGTCCTCGACGGAGAATCTCTCCAGTATCCCCTCATCCATTCTGAACCGCCTGAAGTTCGTGCTGAAGATCAGGACACCTCCAGGAGCTAGGTGCATCGCAGCCGCCTTGATCAGCTTCCAGTGATCACGCTGGACATCGAATGTATGCCTGTCCTTGCTGTTTGAGAATGTCGGTGGATCACAGAAGATGATGTCATATCTGTCATACGTCTCCCAAAGCCATGAGATTGCGTCGTCGCGGTAGAAGAAGTTCTCGATATCAGTGGGGTAGCCATTGATCTTGAGGTTCTCTATCGCCCAGTCCAGATACGTCGATGAAGCATCGACGGAGACAGTTGAGACAGCGCCTCCCTTGATGGCGTTGAGCGTTGCGGTTCCTGTGTAGCAGAAGAGATTAAGGAAACGCTTGCCAGCCGCCATCTCCTGTATCATCTTCCTCACCGGCCTATGGTCGAGGAATACGCCTGTGTCGAGATAGTCCTGGAAATTGACGAGGTACATCAAGCCGTTCTCCTTGACTATATTGAAGCGGTTTGAAGTAGCAAGCCTGTTGTACTGTGCGGATCCTTTCTGGCTTTTTCTTTCCTTGATATAGATATTCTCTATGTCGATGCCGGTAGCCCTCTCCGTGGCATAGACTATCTCATTCAGGTGCTTCTCCGCTTCCTCCCTGTCAATCCAGTCCGGTGCGGCATATTCAGACAGGTTGATCCATCTGCCTTCATACATATCGATCGCGGCTGCATACTCAGGGATATCAGCATCGTAGATACGGTAGCATGTAACGCCTTCCTTCTCCATCTCACCCTTGAGCGCCTCCAGGTTCTTCATGATCTTCCTGTAGACGATCTCAGCTCCTTCAGAAAGCGGGGTAGACAGCCTGATGCGCTTCTTCTCCTTCGCTCTCTCGATCAGGGCTTTCTTCTCCTCATCGGTGAATATGATGTAGTGGGCTGCCTGGCAGAGTATTCCTCCATTGTAGAGTGAATTGGTCCTGTCCGGCTTCATGTCGATATTGGAAAGAAGGCTGCTGTCTCCTGTCATCACAGTTGCCCTCCAGCCCTTGAAGCAGCTCTGCAGGACCCGCCCGATTTCCGTGTATAGCCTGTCGATATCCTCCACGCGCATCCTTTCGCCGTATGGAGGATCGGTGACGATGAATCCCGGACCTGCTGGAACATCCTTCTCTGTGAAGGCTGTGAAATCCTTCTCGGAGAAATCAATGAGCCCATCAACACCGGCTCTTGCAGCAGCGGCCTTCGCGATCCTTATGGCGCGTCCGGATATATCCGAGGCATAAATCCTTATATCACGCTCATCCAATGCTGCCTGGCGTCTTTGCCGCGCTTCATCCAGGAGGCTGTTCCACAGATCCTCATCGAATCCAGGAAGAGTCTGGAACGCATATGGCTTTTTCCTTATCAGTCCCGGTGCGGTATCAGAGGCCATCAATGCCGCTTCAATCGCGATTGTTCCGGAGCCGCAGAACGGATCCATGAAGAGCCCGGGATTGCCATCCGCGGCAGTCTTTCTCCACTCGCTTCTGCAGATCAGTGCGGCAGCAAGATGCTCCTTGAGCACTGCATCTGTCTGCTCATCGCGGTATCCTCGCTGATGAAGTCCTTCTCCAGAGAAGTCAGCATACCATTTCACTGTCCTGTCATATACGTGGACATGGAAGGAGATGTCAGGGTTCTCTGTGTCGATGTCAGGGCGGCGGCCATCGAATTTCTCCTTCAGCCTGTCACAGATCGCATCCTTCACCTTAAGCGCCGCATAATGGCTGTTTCTTATCCATGAGCAGCTCTGCGTGGTGCATGAGACCTTCATTGTCCTGTCCGGATCGATCCATTCCTCCCACGGCAGGGCAAGCGTCGATTCATACAGCTCCTCATCGCTTTCCGTATCCTCATCGATATATAGTGCCATCAGCAGTCTTGAGGCGACACGGGAGTAGAGGCAGAAACGCATGCCTGTCTCCCATGAACCATCGAATTCGACTCCCGATGATGTCTGCCTTACGTCCTCAGATCCCGCTTTCCTTGCTTCCTCTGCAACGAGATCTGCCTGATTAGCCGCACATGCCGCGAAGAATATCATAGATCCTCCCTGAAAAGATCCTCTGTTTCCTCTTTCGTGAAAGAGTAGTCAGTGCCGCAGTTGAAGCATTCAAGGACAAGTGGGAAGTCCCCACTGAGTATCGCTGCCTTCTCAGCTGCGGGAAGTGATTTGAGATATGCCGAGAAATTCGCTCTGGAACATGGGCAGGAGAACCCTATCGGCGCGTGGGCGATATGCTCTGGCCTGAATCCTGCGAATTCCTTTTCCACGTATTCATTTGCGCTCATTCCTTCAGCGATGGCATCTCCAAGTACCATGCCAAATGAGGCTGCTTTCTCCTCCAGCATGGCAAGGGTCTCTTCAGGACAGCCTGGCAGTGCCTGGATGAAGATTCCGCCAGCTCCTCTGACCTCCCCGTTCCTCCCGAAGCGGATCGAGAGATAGAACAGGGTCGGAGTCTGCTCCGATTCCCTGAAATAGAGCGCAAGGTCCTCTGCCAGGTTCCCATGTTCAAGCATCACCCTTCCGGAAAACGGCGTCCTGCTGCCTTCAAGGATCTTCGTTACCGTCAGGAATCCCGGCCCGTAGATCGGGGAAGTGTCGAGAGACGCAAGTGGCTGGGTGAGGGGAATCGGGTTGGCCATGAGATATCCCCGGACAGCGCCAGAAGCCCATGCCTCGACGGACATGCCCTTCATCGGGCCTCCGCATTCGATATCAAGGCGGATCCTGTCATTGCCCTTGACTGCTGATGAAAGCAGCGCGGCCGCGATGTATCCCTGTCCGAGTATATACGTCTCCAGCGGTCCCGTGCCATGATTCGCCTTCATCTGGTTTATCATGGTAGTGGCGGAGACAATGGACAGCCTTGCAGTCCCATCGGCAATGAGAAAAACCTCTCTCCCATCTGGTGGAAGAGAGGCAATATGCTCTCTGAGCTCCCTGTCCTCTATAGCTTTGGAAATCATAGCTGTAGCTTATTTGACAGCAAACTGTTTTGCAAGTGCCTCAAACTCGCTGCCTTCCAGGACTTCCTTCTCAAGAAGGGTCTTTGCGATCATCTCAAGCGCTTTTCTGTTCCGCTGCAGGGATTCAAGCACCTTGCTGTACCTTTCGCTGATGATTCTTTCTGTCTCGCTGTCGATGTACTCCTGAGTTGCCTCTGAATAATCCCTTCCTCCAGAGACTCCCTCTATTCCGGATTGTGTCCTTGGAAGCGTCATGTTGCGGTATCGCTCTGACATTCCATACTCGGTGATCATCTGCCTGACTGTGTCTGAAGCCCTGGAGATGTCATTGCTGGCACCTGTGGAGATGTTCCCGAAGATCGCTTCCTCTGCAGCCCTGCCGCCAAGCATCACATCAACTGAACCCAGAAGCTCCTCCTCGGATAGCAGATAGCGATCCTCTGTCGGATACTGAAGGGTATAGCCAAGCGCACCAAGGCCTCGCGGTATGATGGATATCTTTGAGACTGGGGAGGATCCGGGCGTGAGGAAGGCCGTAAGGGCGTGGCCTGTCTCGTGGTATGCCACACGTGTCCGTTCCTTCTCATCAAGCACGCGGCTTTTCCTCTGGAGTCCTGCGATGGATTTCTCAATGGCTTCCTCGAAATCCTCCTGGGTTATGGCATCATGTCCTAGGCGCACAGCCTGCAGTGCTGCTTCATTCGCGATATTCGCCAGATCAGCACCTGCAAGGCCAGCCGCGCCCTGTGCGATCTTCCTGAGATCAACGTCAGGAGAGAGCTTCATCTCCTTTGTGTGGATCCGCAGTATCGCTTCCCTTCCAGCAAGGTCAGGCTTGTCTACAAGGACCTGCCTATCAAAGCGGCCGGGGCGGAGAAGCGCGGGATCGAGCACCTCCGCTCGGTTCGTTGCGCCAAGTATGATGACACCCGTTCTTGAATCGAAACCATCCATCTCAACCAGAAGCTGGTTCAGCGTTTGTTCCCTCTCGTCATTGCCTCCGACAGAAGCGCTGGAGCGCTTGCGTCCGATGGCGTCGATTTCGTCAATGAATATGATGCATGGGCTTTTCTCCTTCGCCTGCTTGAAGAGATCCCTGACACGAGCAGCTCCAACGCCTACGAACATCTCGACGAAATCCGCACCGCTCATTCGGAAGAACGGCACACCGGCTTCTCCTGCGACAGCCTTAGCGAGCAGCGTCTTTCCTGTTCCCGGAGGGCCGACAAGAAGGACGCCTTTTGGAATATGGGCACCCATATCGCTGTATTTGCAGGGGTTGCGGAGGAAA
This sequence comes from uncultured Spirochaetaceae bacterium, assembly GCA_944392985.1. Lineage (GTDB taxonomy): Bacteria > Spirochaetota > Spirochaetia > Sphaerochaetales > Sphaerochaetaceae > Ornithospirochaeta. The sequence goes on from CALXYL010000019.1 coordinate 23,512, forward strand.
TCGACGACTTCCTCCAGCTCCGCTTTGGCTTCATCCTCTCCTGCAACATCGGCGAAGCGGACTCCTGTATCGCTTTCAGCGACGAGCTTGCTCTTGTTCTGGTTGAATGACATCACTCCCTGCGCCCCGCCTGTAAGCCTTTTTGACATCCATGCATAGAAGATGAAGAAGATCAGGATCGGGAGGAGCATCGAAACAAGATAGCTGAACACCGAAGGCTCTGCGGGTTCTGTGGCATAGTATTCAACGTCCTTTGAGTCTAGAAGAGGCACGAATGAATCGTCGTCGATGCGGTATGTCTGATACGCGATGATCGCAGATGTGTCAATCGAGGATGGAATCTGCCGTGAGGCGGCTATCTCCCTCAGCTTCTCAGCCGCATCTGCTTTTGTCATGCCGTATCCGATGTACTGATCCCCATCGAATGCCACCTGGACGATCCTTCCATCCTCCACATATTCCTTGAACAGGCTGTAGTCGATGCTGATCGCCTCATTGAGCCTCGATGAGAAGAAGAGGTTGTTGAGGATTATGATCAGTATGAATGCGATTACGAAATACCAGATGGAGAATGTGAACTTCCTTCTGGAACTGCTCTTTCCATCCCCTGTGTGGAGACCTGGCTCCTCGCAGCGTTTCCTGTGGTTCTTTCCTTCGGATGCTTCAAGGAGGTTGTCGTTGTTCTCTTTGTCCATGCTCATGCCTTTCCTGTAATCATTGTCTGCTTAGAATATAACAATCAGACAGGGTGCTGGATGCCAGGGAGTATGTATAATCTGTGGAGAAGCTATGTGGAAAGGGGAGAGACGTATTTCCCCATCTGGGATATACTGACCCCATGGCTGGAAGGAAGAGGGAAGCATGGGCTTCTGAAAGAAGGGAGAGACGTGTCACGGTGATTGTCGTGACGATACCGTTCCTCATCTTCCTCGTGTTCCTTGCTGCCATGACATACCTTCTTTTCTCCTCTGAGGATCTCAGGCTTGAGAATGCTGTCGAAAGGGCGTTCAGTGATGTGCTGGTTGCGCTCCAGCAGGGGGATGAGACTGTCCCGAACGCGATGCAGAACAGGAATGTCCTTGGGTTCGGATACTACACGCATACAGGAAGCCCGATATACATATGGGGAGATGCCTACAGGGTCCTGCCGTTTTCAGTATTCATCGATCAGTCTGATCTTTCCGATACCCTGATGTCCTTTGATCGCGAGACAGGGCGCATAGAGTGCATGCGCTATGCAGAGTCCATCACATTCGATCTCGATAACATCTTCAGGAGGGGGAGCGGCATCATCGAGATGCCTGATATCATATATCTTGCATTCGATGCTTCGTCGTTTGTAGAGAGGCGTATCCTGACCAGGGCGATTTCCATCTGCTCATTTGCGGCTGTCATCGCTATCTATGCACTGCTGCTGAAGGTCATACGCAACAACCAGCGTATCAGGGAGATAATGAGAAGGCAGGAGAACCTTGTGAGCCTTGGAGAGGCGGCGCGGACGCTTGCTCATGAGATAAAGAATCCCCTGTCTGCGATCACGATTGAGCTGGCGATACTGAAGAGGGCAGTGAAGCCGGAGCTGCTTCCCGATGTGATGATCATCGATCAGGAGACAGCGCGGCTGCGGATGCTTACCGACCGTGTCTCTGATTTCCTGCGCAATCCCGTGGGACAGCCGGAGGATATCGATCTTATCGAGGAGATCAGGAAGCTGGTGCCTCTTTTCCATGGTGATGTCCGTATGCTTGTGCCTCGGTTCGAGAAGGCTCCCGTCCATTTCGACAGGGAGAAGCTCCGGTCTGTGATGGAGAACCTGATGAAGAATGCTGTCGAGGCATGTGAAGGGCGAACGGTTGATGTCGAGATCGAGGTGGCAGATGATCGCTCAGGATTCTATCATGTATTCATCCGCGATAGGGGATGCGGTATCAGGGAAGAGGATCGCAGGAGGGTATTCGATCCATTCTTCACGACAAAGATAAATGGATCAGGAATCGGGCTTTCCATCAGCTCCCGCTTTCTTAAGGCGGCTGGAGGCTCGATAAGGCTTTACCCAAGGGATGGGGGTGGAACGACGGCAGAAGTCACGATTGCCTATCATGGCGGTCTGCGGCCATAGGAGTGAGCGATGAGGGTTCTTGTCTGCGATGATGAGGAGAATATCCGCAATCTGATGAAGCGGTTCATGTCGATGGAGGGTATCGAGGCGGATACTGCGGAGAACGGTCTGGCGGCAGAGCGTATGCTGCGCAGCAATCCATATGATGCCATGCTCATCGATCTCAGGATGCCAGGCCTTGATGGTCTGGAAGTCATCCGCTGGATGAGGGCAGAGGGCTTCCGCATGCCTGTCATAATGATCAGCGCCCATGGGGATGTGTCCGATGCTGTCAGCGCGCTCAAGCAGGGTGCACAGGATTATATCGTAAAGCCATTCGATCCAGAGGAGGTCGTGATACGCATCAAGGGCCTTGTTGAGGCGGCACAGCTCAGGCAGGTGGCTGAAAGCGAAAGGTCTGAGGGCAGCCTTGTGGGGGAAAGCCCAGAGATGCTTTCGATAAAGCGCATCGTGCAGCGCATCGCGCCGTCCTCGGCGACTGTTCTCATCACAGGCGAGTCAGGAACGGGCAAGGAAGTCGTAGCGCGTGAGATACATCACCTTTCCAGCCTCTCCACCGGTCCATTTGTGGCAATCAACATCGGAGGAGTGCCGGAGAACCTGCTTGAATCTGAGCTCTTCGGGTACGAGAAAGGGGCTTTTACCGGTGCAGTCCAGCGAAAGGTAGGTCTTTTCGAGCTTGCATCCGGCGGCACTCTCTTCCTTGACGAGATCGGTGATATGCCTCTTTCCCTGCAGGTCAAGCTGCTGCGTGTGCTTCAGGAGAGGCGGATCATACGGCTTGGCGGGACTGAGCCGATGCCGATCAATGCCCGCATCATTGCGGCGACGAACAAGGATCTTGAGCGTATGGTGAGGGAAGGGACATTCCGTGAGGATCTGTTCTACCGTCTGAATGTCGTCAGGATCCATATTCCACCGCTTCGTGACAGGCGCAGCGATATCCCCCTTCTTGCGTCATACATTGCTGCAAAATACAGCAGGGAGATGAGCGGAAAGGCTGCAGGCTTTACCCCAGAAGCCCTTGAGGCCCTGCGGAACCACAGCTTCTATGGCAATGTAAGGGAACTGGAGAATGTTATCGAGAGAGCGATGATCTTCGCCGATTCCGATACCATCGATGCCGATGATCTCGATCTGAAATCTGCCAGCATCCATCAGGATGATGGCAAGCAGGACGTGATGGATGAGTGCCTCACTCTCCGGGATGCGGAGAAGGCTGCGATCATAAGATCCCTGCAGCGATGGGAAGGCAACAGAACCCATGCAGCGGCGGAACTTGGCATCTCCCGCCGCACGCTGATCAGCAAGATACAGGAATATGGCATAGGGCTGTAGAAGAGCTTTCGTGAAAGAGCTAGAATCCTAGCGGAGGTAAAAATGAAGAAGATCATCTGTTATATACTGGTCCTGCTTACAGCAGTCATGAGTCTGGCCGCGGAATCTGTTTCCGTGGCAGCGCTGCGCGGTCCTACATCAATGGGACTTGCGTGGCTTATGGATAGAAGCGCCGATGGTGTTTCTGTCAATGGGAATACATATTCGTTCCAGCTTGAGGGCGCTGCGGATGCCATCGTCCCGATGCTGGTGAAGGACGATGTTGATATCGCGGCGATCCCTGGCAACCTCGCTTCAGTGATCTACAACAACACGAATGGCCGCGTGAAGGTCATTGCGATTAATACCCTGGGCGTTCTCTATATCGTTGACCATGGGGATGCAGTGGAGAGTGTTGAGGATCTGAGAGGAAGGACCATCTATTCCGCGGGAAAAGGTGCCACTCCTGAGTACGCGCTCCAGTATATCCTTGCTTCAAATGGCCTTGAGGTCGGCAAGGATGTCTATATTGAATGGAAGAGCGAGCACGCGGAGTGTGTTGCTGCGCTGAAGTCTGATCCAGATGGGGTCGCGATGCTTCCACAGCCGTTCGCAACAACAGCAATGATGTCGGATCCATCGATCAGGATAGCACTCGATCTCAATGATCTGTGGGAGGAGAAGGTCGGGTCAGTCCTCATCACCGGCGTTACGGTAGCCAGAAGCGATTGGGCAGAGTCGAATGCTGAAGCGCTTGACTCCTTCCTTGGAAGCTATAGGGAGTCTGTCGATTACGCCAATGAGGATACAGCGGGCGCTGCGGCCCTGATCGGAGGCTTCGGCATCGTTCCCGCTCCTGTTGCAGAGAAGGCCCTACCATACTGCTCTGTGACGCTCATAACGGGTGAAGAGATGAAGGCGGCCCTTTCCGAGTATCTTGGAATACTCTATGCCCAGAATCCAAAGAGCGTGGGAGGCGCCCTTCCGGGTGATGATTTCTACTGGACGGGCAGATAGGCTCATCAGGGCTGGTGCGGCTGTATTCTGGATAGCTGTATGGGAAATAGCTTCTCTCCTTATCGGGGAGGAGCTTTTCCTCCCGTCCCCGGTCTCAGTCATCCTCACCCTCCTTTCCTCTGTCACAGAACCTGTGTTCTGGTCATCGATTGCATTCACGCTGAGCAGGATCCTCATCGGGTTCCTCGTTTCCCTCGCGTGCGCGTCCGTCGCCGCTGTCCTTTCATACCGCTTCACGTTCTTCGCAGTCCTCATCGATCCTCTTGTCAGGGTCATCAGGGCAACTCCTGTCGCATCGATAGTGATTCTCGTGCTTGTCTGGGTGAGAAGCCGTGATCTTTCCGTCGTGATCTCCTTCATGATGGTATTCCCAATTATCTATACGAACCTGCTGGAAGGGCTCAGGGCGATGGATCGTGATCTTCTGGAAGCCGCTGATGTTTACCGTGTCAGGAGAATGAAACGTATACGCTATTTCTATTTTCCATCGCTTTACCCCTACATCGGAAGCGCGCTTTCCTCCTCTCTTGGCCTTGCATGGAAGAGCGGTATCGCGGCAGAAGTGATCGGGCTTCCCGATGGGTCGATCGGAGAGCGTGTCTATGAAGCAAAGATATTCCTTTCCACTCCTGATCTATTCGCATGGACGCTTGTCATCATAATCCTTGCATACCTGTTCGAGCGCTTCTTCCTCGCTCTTTCTGCATGGATCATGGAAAGGAGTGCATCATGAGAGCATTGATAAAGAAGAAGTCCTTTGGAGAGAAGATCATATTCCAGGATGCTGTATTTTCCGTCAGGGAAGGCTCCCGTACTGCTGTGGTTGGTCCTTCCGGCGCGGGCAAGACGACACTCATGCGCATTCTTTCGGGTCTTGACCATGATTACGCCGGCCGTATCGAAGGCGCTCCTGAGCATCCTGTGATCCTCTTCCAGGAGGATAGGCTTTCCGAGCATATTGCAGTGCTTCCGAATCTGATGGCAGTGACGGATTCCAGATCTGAGGCAATATCCATCCTTGGTGAGCTTTCGCTATCAGGTGAGGAGCATACCCCGATAAAGGAGCTCTCCGGCGGGATGAAGAGGCGGGTGGCAATAGCCAGGGCCCTGCTGGTTGATACGGACTGCCTTTTCCTCGATGAGCCGTTCCGGGGACTGGATGATGATGCGCGCCGTCTTGCCGCATCCCTTATCCTTCGTAGGGAGGAAGGGAAAACCATTGTGTTCATCACTCATTCGGAGGAGGATCTGAGCCTGCTTCACGCAGATGATATCATACGGGTAGGCTGCTGAAGGCGGCTGAGTATGATGCTACGGTTTCCGGCTTGTCCTTCATGCCGTTTTCAACCCACCAGCTGATAGTCGCAAGGAGACAGCTTGAGAGCATGCATATGGCGTAGCTTCTCGGGACCGGAAGGTCCTTTTCCTTTTCGATGCAGTCCTCCAGATACATCGAGAATCTTTCCTGGAGGTGACGGAGGAATATCGAGGAGCAGTCGCTGGATAGGATGCGTCTTATGTTCATGCTGCCCTCACGGAGGTGGTAGAGGATGTGCGAGACAAGATGCTCGTAGCTCTTCTCTTCCGATGAGAAGTCATGGGAGCCCTCGTTCCAGAGGGATGTAGAGAATACATGATCCAGGATTTCCTTTGAAAGCTCTCCCAGAAGATCATCCTTCGTCTGGAAATGCGCGTAGAACGTGGTTCTGCCAACATCAGCCTCTTCGATGATCTCAGTCACTGTGATAGCTGCATATGATTTCCTTTCAAACAGTCTGTTGAAAGCGCTGAAGATCGCATTTCTGCTTTTCCGCTGTCTCCGATCCAAACAAAACCTCCTTTCTGTCCGCTATCGAATGGAATGCAGGAACTGGCTATTCCATTGTACTTCGGCAAGCTGGATAATATTCTACAGAACATATGTTCGATACAAAAGCATTGTATTGCAGTGCTGAATGGAGTCAATTCATGGAGGATGGAATGCTGAAGAAGCTGGTTGATGTCCTTTCTGGTGTCCCTGCGACCATCGTAGGTGGGGCTGCGCTTGTCCTCAGCCTGCTTTTGTCAATTGGGGATATTGGTTTCCCTGTCGACCCCGCATGGGTATCAGTCGTGATATGCGGCGTTCCGCTTATCTATCTTGCTCTCTGGAGGCTTGTCTATAATAAGGGGATAGCCAGGATATCATCGGCCATGCTGATTTCCTTTGCCATGATCGCCGCCATCGCGATAGGCGATCTCTTTGCAGCAGGTGAAGTGGCATTCATCATGGCAATCGGAGCGATACTTGAGGACCGTACGGTGGAAAGGGCACAGAAAGGACTCAGGACCCTGATCAGCCTTGTGCCAGAGACCGCAAGGAGGATCCTGGAGGGCAGGGAAGACCAGGTCCCGCTTCAGAATGTGCGTGTCGGCGATACGATCAGGATCCTTCCCGGGGAATGCATCCCTGTCGACGGCCGCATCGCAGAAGGTATTACCTCCATCGATCAGTCCGTCATGACAGGAGAGTCCCTTCCTGTGGACAAAACAGCGGGTGATGAGGTTTTCTCCGGTACGATGAACCTCTATGGTTCCATCGATATCGTGGCAGGAAAGGTCGGGAAGGACAGCTCCATTGAACAGCTCATCAGACTGGTGAAGGAGGCTGATGAGAAGAAGGCTCCGATACAGAGGATCGCGGACAGATGCGCAAGCTGGCTTGTACCTGCTGCGCTGATGCTTGCTGTCATTGCGTATGCCGTCACAGGGAATATCGTCAGGGCCGTGACGATCCTTGTCGTATTCTGTCCCTGCGCGCTTGTGCTTGCTACTCCTACTGCTATCATGGCGGCGATCGGACAGGCGGCGAAGAATGGTGTGATCATCAAGTCGGGGGAAGCGCTTGAGAGGATGGGGAAGGCCGATGTCATCGCATTTGACAAGACCGGGACGCTGACATATGGAAAGCCGATAGTTTCCGATATCATCCTCACAGGGGAAAGCGGCGAGGAACGCTTCCTCAGTATCGTGGCAGCAGCGGAAAGCAGGAGCGAGCATCCGCTTGCAAAGGCATTTGTCTCCTACTGTGATGAAAAAGGAATAAGAAGCGCTGCCGTCACGTCCTTCTCAATGGAGGCTGGCAAAGGCATAAAGGCATGCATCGATGGGATTGAGGTCATCTGCGGGAACCGGCTTCTGATGGATGAATGCAAAGCCGATTATAGCCATGCAGAAGAGGGCATCGCGCGTCTCAGCGAAGAAGGGAAGGCGATCATAATCGTTGCATTCGATGGAAAAGCCGCTGGAATCATAGGGTTCTCCGATAAGCTCAGAAATGAGGCTGGCGGGATGCTTAGAAGGCTTTCCAGCATGGGGGTGACAAGTGTTCTTCTCACTGGCGACAACAGCAGATCTGCCCAGTATATGGCTTCACTGATCGGTATTTCAGAGATCCGGTCCGATCTTCTCCCGTCACAGAAGGCAGGTGCAATCGCTTCAATGCAGGAAGAAGGGCATGTCGTTGCGATGATCGGTGATGGTGTCAATGACGCTCCAGCATTGAAGAGCGCTGATATCGGGATTGCAATGGGAGCGATGGGTAGTGATATCGCTGTGGAAGCGGCAGATGTCGCGCTTATGGGCGATGATGTTTCGAAGATACCGTATCTGAAGTGGCTGTCCAATGCGGCAGTAAGGACGATCAGGCTGAGCATATCGCTTTCGCTCATCATCAACGCCATCGCGATAGTCCTATCCCTGCTGGGAGTCCTTACACCGACAACGGGTGCGCTTGTGCACAATGCCGGTTCCGTGTTCGTCGTCATGATCGCGGCTCTCCTTTATGACAGGAAATTCCATTGAGGCTGCCTTCTGGAATCATGTTGACCGTGACATGATAAACAGGCATCATCATATGGACATTCCAAGAGGTGAGAAATGGCACTTAACTGTGGTATAGTAGGACTTCCCAATGTTGGGAAATCGACAATATTCTCAGCCGTGACCTCGGCTCCTGCCGAAGCGGCGAACTATCCTTTCTGCACAATCGATCCGAATATAGGCATTGTTGCAGTTCCTGATGGAAGGCTTGATGAGATTGCGCGTCTCATTCCCTCAAAGAAGGTGACGCCGGCGACCGTCGAGTTCGTTGATATAGCGGGGCTTGTGAAAGGAGCATCCCAGGGAGAGGGGCTCGGGAACAGGTTCCTGGCTTCAATCAGGGAAGTCGGTGTCATCGCCCATGTTGTCCGTTGCTTTGACAACCCGGATATCGTTCATGTTTCCAACCGCATCGATCCCGCTTCCGATATCGAGACCATAAACATAGAGCTAGCCCTTGCTGATCTCGAGACAGTGCAGAAGCGCTATGACAAGGTCTCCAAGCTCTCGAGGCTCTCGAAGGAGCAGCAGAAGGAGAATGAGAAGGTCCTTCCGATCTACCAGAGGCTCATCTCCTGCCTTGAGAATGGTGTTCCTGCCCGTACTCTCGGCCTTGATGAGGATGAGATGGCGCTTGTATATGATCTGCATCTCATCACGCTCAAGCCGATCATCTATGTCTGCAATGTGGACGAGAGCGCGATAGGCGAGGACAATGACTATGTAAGGATTGTGCGGGAAATCGCAGCGAAGGAGAATGCACCTGTTGTCGTCATCTGCGGCAAGATCGAGGCAGAGATCGCGGCGCTTGACACGGCGGAGGAGAGGCAGGAGTTCCTAGAGGCATCAGGGCTTTCCGAGAGCGGGCTCAATCCGCTGATCAGGGCGGCTTATTCAGCGCTTGGGCTGAGGACATTCTTCACAGCAGGCGCGGATGAGGACAGGGCCTGGACATTCCGTGCAGGATCAAAGGCCCCGCAATGCGCCGGTGTAATCCATACTGACTTTGAGAAGGGATTCATAAAGGCTGAGGTCTACAGCGTCGATGACCTGATCGAATATGGCTCAGAGGCACATGTGCGCGAAGCCGGGAAGCTCCGCCTGGAAGGGAAGGAATACATCGTCCAGGATGGGGATATCGTATTCTTCCGCTTCAACGTCTGATCAGTCCATATCAGTGTGATGGTGCCCATCCGCGTGGATGGGCATTGTTTTTCAGAAAAAGGAATCCCAGCTTTCGCTGGGACCGATTGCCTTTCATCGCGCTCTTTTCCTGAGGGCAGCCGTCAGAGCGCGCGTCCAGAGACTGGCATAGTGGAATGAGGCCATGTCTCCTTCACCTTACCGCATGTGGAACGGATGAGGCATCCTATTGAAGACTATTACCTTGAGTAGAACTCGACAACGAGCTGGTCGTTGACCTGCACTGGAATCTCGTTCCTCTCGGGAAGCCTTGTCAGCTTGCCGGAGAACTCATCCGTGTTCTTCTCATAGTAAGGAAGATTGAAAGCCGGATGTCCAAGGAAGCAATCCCTGAAATGCTCGTTGTTCCTTGACTTCTCCTTGAGGGAGATGACATCGCCTACGCTGATCTGGTACGACGGGATGTCGACCTTCTTGCCGTTGACGAGGATGTGCCCGTGGGTAACGAGCTGGCGAGCAAGCCTGATCGAGTTGCCGAAACCGATGCGGTAGACCGCAGCGTCAAGCCTTCTCTCAAGGTTGATGACGAGAGCATCACCTGTGTTCATGCTGGACTTGAGAGCCTTCTCGAAATACTTGTGAAGCTGCTTCTCAAGAACGCCGTAATATGCCTTGAGCTTCTGCTTCTCCGTAAGCTGCCTGCTGTAATCAGTAGGCTTCTTCCTCTTTGCGAAAGCGGGCGAAGATGCCCTGTTCATTGCCTTGGGGTGCCCACATGTATTCACCCCGAGTCTTCTGCACTGCTTGAATCTAGGACCTGTGTACCTTGCCATAGATTTTACCCTCCAGTAAAAGCGTCAGTCTGCGCTGTGTCAGCACAGCGTCATTAATCTACGCCATTGCAATGGTTTGTGTCAATTGCCCGAAAGGGAATAAGACATGATCGCACCGGGAATCGCCATGGTGGCCTCCCCAGTTGCAGAAAAAATAATATTTTTCTTTCAATTTCTACCTGTTGAATACTTTAAGAAAATAAAACAACGCGGTACATTCCGGGTTATGAATACTTTGGTGATTGTGCTTATTGCCGCAGTCTGCCTTGTTGCAGCATATACGCTGTATGGCAGATGGCTGGCAAGGAAATGGGGGATCGACATCAAGGCCAAGACCCCTGCGGTGGTCCATGATGATGGACAGGATTATGTGCCGACGGACGGGTGGACTGTCTTTGCCCATCAGTTCTCCTCGATAGCGGGTGCCGGACCTGTTACCGGTGCTATACAGGCGGCTGTGTTCGGGTGGGTCCCTGTGTTCCTGTGGATCGTGCTAGGCGGCATCTTCTTCGGTGCTGTGACGGATTTCGGCGCTCTGTATGCGAGCGTCAAGAATGACGGTAAGTCGATGGGGCTTCTGATTGAGAAGTACATCGGCAAGACGGGACGCAAGCTCTTCCTTGGATTCTGCTGGCTCTTCACGCTGATTGTCATGGCAGCCTTTGCCGATATGGTGGCAGATACATTCAATGCCTATACCGTTGTCGATGGTGTCCGGTCGCTTTCCGGCAATGCCGCTGTCAATGGTGCGGCGGGCAGCATCTCGCTGTTCTTCATCCTCTTCGCTATTGTCTTTGGTGTTATCCAGCACAGGATGAAGCTCACAGGATGGAAGGAAGTCGTTGCAGGTCTCCTTTTCACTGTCCTTGCATTTGTTTGCGGAATGAACCTGCCTGTATTCCTTGGAAAGGATGCCTGGGTCGGTGTTGCGTTTGCTTTCATCTTCTTCGCGGCGGTGCTTCCGATGTGGTTCCTGATGCAGCCTCGTGACTATATGTCGACATTCATGTTCGTCGGCATGATCGTCGGAGCTGTCATCGGTCTGATCTTCGCCCATCCGACGATGAATCTCATGCCATTCACGGGATTCAGCAATCCTCAGCTCGGCACACTCTTCCCGATTCTGTTCGTCACTGTCGCCTGCGGTGCCGTTTCCGGCTTCCATAGCCTCGTCTCGTCAGGTACTTCATCCAAGACGATCTCGAATGAGAAGGATATGCTCAAGGTAGGTTATGGCGCGATGGTTCTTGAGAGCCTCCTTGCTGTCATAGCTCTCTGTGTTGCAGGTGCTGCTGCAGCGGCGGATGGCACGGCAGCCTCCGGCACACCATTCCAGATCTTCTCATCAGGAGTAGCGGGCTTCCTGGAGATGTTCGGAATCCCTGTCTATGTTGCTCAGAGCTTCATGACGATGTGCGTGTCCGCGCTGGCTTTCACGACGCTTGACTCCGTGGCCCGCATCGGGCGTATGTCATTCCAGGAGCTCTTCAGCGTTGACGACATGGCTGGTGCCGCCACTTGGAGGAAGATACTCTGCAATAAGTATGTCTCTACGCTGATCACGCTTGCATTCGGCTATCTTCTGACACAGATAGGGTATTCCAACATCTGGCCGCTCTTTGGAAGCGCTAACCAGCTGCTGAGCGCTCTTGTCCTGATTACGCTCTGTGTTTTCCTCAAGGTAACAGGAAGGGAGCTGAGAACGCTCGTCCCGCCGTTTGTCATCATGCTCATCGTGACATTCTCAGCGCTGATCCAGCGTTTCATCGCTCTTGTGAAGGCTTTCAATGCCGGTACGGGTGTATTCATGGTGGAGGGACTCCAGCTGATTGTCGCAATCCTTCTGATGATCCTTGGCGTTACGATTGTCATAACATCGGTGAAGGAACTGATAAGGAAGAAGGCAGCAGCTGCCTGATCATCCATGAAAAGAAAGAGAAGGGCTCCTCCGCGGAGCCCTTTGCTTTCCCGTCATACCATCATTCCCAGGAGATGGAGAAGGAAAGGGGATCGTTGAGGAGCAGGAATGATATGAGTGGGAAACGGAAGATGGCGGCGCTGTCGCTGACAGCCTCGCATCCGGATGTTTCTGTGATCGTTCCCGGAACGCTGATCCGGATCTCCACCGTTCCGTTTGAAACAGCGTCCGGACCGTCTTCGCCAAGAAGGAAGTAGATCATATCGAGGTAGTCCGCTTCCGACATACCCTGGTTGTATTCCGGTCCATAGACCTCGAAGTTCGGATCGGCAAGGAATGGCACAAGCTCCTTGAGCTCTGCATAGCTGTTGATGTCCAGATAGAACGACATGCTGCTGTCAGTGAGCGCGAACAGGCTCTGGCCTTCAGCTCCCATCTCCTCTAATAGGTCATCCAGCGATGTGAAATCAAAGGAGACTGTGTATCTGTTGCCTCCCAGATCCTCCCAGGAGACTCCTCCTGTGGCCTCTGCCCTGTCGAGCGCTGAAGCATAGCTGTCTATCGCGCTCTCCATGATGGATGAATCATCTTCCGGAAGGAATTCAGCGAAGTCATTGAGCACGTCAATGAAGAACTGCTCAACGTGTATATCAGTTGTGCTCTGCCCGCCGCTGCCGCTGATGGACAGGTCCTCTGTCACCTGGCATCCTGAAAGCAGCATAAGCGACGCAATAATTGATATGGCGATTCTTTTCATGCTCTGAGCATACGGGATAATCGGAAGATGGACAATTGTCTGGAAATGAGCAGTGGACAATCGATTCTGTTTTGCAATAATTATTGTAACAGGACAGATAAATGACAAAAAAGGCCGTAATTGCTTGTTTTCTATTGTTTATTTCTTCTTTGATCTATGCTGTTGAGCTTGAAGCGACTGCAGAGGCATTCCCAACATCGGTTTCATTCTCATGGAATCCTGTTGAGGGAGCTGTGTATTATGATGTGTACAACGGGGAGGCATTCCTTTCCAGGCTGGATGCAGGGGCAAGGGTATATACAGCAGTTGGGCTGCTTTCCGACACGGATTACTCCTTCTCAATCGCGGCACGCACTTCAGATAACGAAACGATTGCCGCGGCTTTCCTTGATGTGGAAACCAGTTCATGGGATGGAATCTATGAATGGGTGAACATGACCGATGACGACAATGATGGGAAAATGGCATGGCTCCGTATCAGGGTTGACACCGATTACGATGAGGCTGTCGGCCAGTACCATAATATATATATGATCATGGAGGACGGATCGGAGGTTAAGATATTCCCGCTCTATGATTTCGGCGATCCTGCTTCTGGGCAGTGGGAGGATTATGACGGCGACAGCGTTGCGGCAGTCTCGTACCGCCTCAATGCCGAGCGGTTCAATACCACATCTTTCACTCCTTCCCGCTGGAGAGTGTCCCGTATTGTCATTGACTATGATTCAAGTTCCGCTTACATTCAGACAAGCGCCCTCGGGCTCGTCGTCGAGACAAAGTCCTGGTATCAGCTCTATATCGAGGAGGGCGTTATGAAGATGTCCTTCCTGACCGAGGGGAGCGGAATAGCGGAGATGATCCTGTTCAGGAATCCGAATCCCGGGGAGGGGGAGGCCTTCATACTCACACGGATAGAGTAGGAGGTTCCTTTTGATAGCTGATCCCAGTAAGAAGACCCTCATCATCGTCGAGTCCCCGACGAAGGCAAAGACGATTTCGAGGTTCCTTCCTTCATCATGCAAGGTAATCGCCTCTATGGGGCATATTGTCGATCTCGCACCGGAGCCTAAGACGGGGCGCTATGGTGTTGATGTCGATCATGGGTATGAGCTGGAGTATGAGACGGACAGCAGGAAGAAGGATCTCATAAAGGAGATGAAGGCGCTTCTTAAGGATTCGGAGCAGCTCGTGCTTGCAACTGATGAGGACCGCGAAGGTGAGTCAATCTCCTGGCATCTTCTGAATGTCCTGAAGCCTAAGTGCCCAGTGTACAGGATGGTGTTCCATGAGATCACGAAGAGTGCGATACTCAATGCCTTCTCTTCCTGCCGTGAAATAGATATCAACCTGGTCCATGCACAGGAAGCAAGGCGCGCTGTCGACAGGCTTCAGGGCTATGGGATCTCCCCGATCCTTTCCCGTAAGCTCGCCGGACGCTATTCCGCGGGGCGCGTCCAGTCCCCAGGACTTAAGCTGATCGTCGAGAAGGAGAAGGAGAGGCGCGTATTCAGGGAGACGGGATTCTTCTCCGTGGATGCAAGGATGCTTGGCGGCAATGTGCCTTTTGAGGCACGCCTGAAGATGATAGGCAGCGAGGCTGTTGCATCTTCCCAGTCATTCGATCCCGAGACCGGCGCGCTTAAGAAGGATGCAGTGATACTCTCTGAGGAGAGGGCGGCTTCCATTGCAGAGGCTATCAAAGGCAGGGAGGCGGTTGTTTTCAGCGTCACGAACCAGGAGAAGTCCCAGCATCCAGCAATTCCATTCACCACATCCACGCTGCAGCAGGACGCGGCCCGGAAGATGCATAAGAGCGTCAAGGAGGTCATGTCACTTGCCCAGCAGCTCTACGAGAATGGCTTCATCACATACATGAGAACCGATTCCCCTACGCTTTCATCGGAATGCATCAATGCCGCAAGGCGTCAGGTGGAAGATCTCTTCGGGGAGGATTATCTCTCTCCAAGGCCGCGCAACTACAAGGCATCCTCCGATACTGCCCAGGAAGCGCATGAGGCGATAAGGCCGGCAGGCGATCATTTCCGCAGGCCGGAGGATACAGGTCTTTCAGGAGATCAGCTCAGGCTCTATACAATCATCTGGAAGCGTACCCTTGCAACGCAGATGAAGGATGCAGAGAAGAGCACCACAACAGCTGTGCTCACAATTGATGAGTATTCATTCTCCGCCTCCGGCACGACAATCAGGTTCCCGGGATTCCTCAAGCTCTATGAGGTCTCAACGGATGAGAAGGATGTGGAGAATGAGGAAGGCATACTTCCCCAGCTCACAGGCGGAAGCACTGTACTGATTGAATCTGCAGAGGCAAAGGGGCATACGACCAAGCCACCAGCACGCTATACCGAGGCAAGCCTCGTTCAGAAGCTGGAAAGCGAGGGCATCGGGCGTCCGTCTACATATGCGGCTATCATCTCGACGCTGATCGACAGGAAGTATGTCATCCGCCAGAATGGGCAGCTTGTGCCGACTTTCACCGGTTTCTTTGTCGACTCATTCCTGGAGATGGCATTTCCCGGATACATTGATACTGGTTTCACATCAAGCATGGAGGAAGGTCTGGACAGGATTGCGGCAGGGAAGGAGAGCAAGACCGATTACCTTGATTCATTCTGGAAGGGCAAGGAGGGCTTCAGTGGCCTTGATGCCGATCTTCAGGCAGTCTCGGCCACAGTCCGAAAGGCTGACGTCAGCAGTCTTTCCATTCCTGGACTGTCATTCCGCTTCGATCACGAAGGAAAGTCTGTTGCCTATTCAATCCGCATCAGCAAGTTCGGTCCGTATATCGCATCGGATTACTTCGACAAGGCCGCGGGGAAGGACAGGATGGCTTCCATTGACCAGTCCCGCTATTTCCCGGGGACATTCACTGACGCTGATGCTGCAGCCATCCTCTTTCCGGAAAGCGCTGAGAAGGAGATTGCCGAAGGGATCATCCTTTCGGACGGACGCTATGGACAGTACCTCCGTACATCCGATGGCCGTAGCCTGATGATTCCCCGTCCGTACCGTGGCAAGGTGACGGCGGAGCTTGCCGCTCTGATCGCATCGCTTCCGAAGAGCATCGGGACAGATGAGGAAGGCAATGATGTGCAGATGATGGCAGGGCCATATGGATTCTATGCGAAGTGCGGGGAGAGGAACGTCTCGATTCCCGATCCGTTCAATCCTGATATATCCTCGATCACCGCCAAGGGCTCTTCCATATCAGGAAAGAAGGGTGTTCTCATGGACTATGGCGAGTATGAGGGGCAGAGCCTTCAGCTCCTGTCAGGCAGATTCGGATCCTACCTTAAGTGGGGAAGCCGGAATATCGCACTGCCGAAAGAGGAGAAGGGAGCAAAGGAGCTTCCGAAGGAGAAGGCAATCTCATTCCTTGCAGAAGAGAAGGCCCCTAATGCACCTGTCAGGGATTTCGGAGAGTATGAGGGAAAGCCGCTGCAGCTTCTCAGTGGTCGCTATGGCCTTTACATCAAATGGGGAGACAGGAACTGCGCAATACCGCGCGGCGAACGCGAGAATGCCGCTTCGATGACCGCAGAGCGCGCGAGGGAGATCGCTTCTGCCGCTCCAGAGAAGAAGGCTGCGCCTCGCCGAAGGAAAGCATAGTCGTCCGATGGCGCTTTTCCCTTTCCTCGTTACGGCCTGATTGTCTACAATGGAGGCATGGGAAAAGCCATCGTCACCTATTCGAGCATCTACGGTTCCTCCCGCTCATATGCGGTATATCTTGCTTCAGCCCTTGGCATTGAGGCTGTGGATATCAAGGATTCAAAACCTTCTTCCGGC
Organism: uncultured Spirochaetaceae bacterium; assembly: GCA_944392985.1. Classification (GTDB taxonomy): domain Bacteria; phylum Spirochaetota; class Spirochaetia; order Sphaerochaetales; family Sphaerochaetaceae; genus Ornithospirochaeta. The sequence goes on from CALXYL010000019.1 coordinate 40,284, forward strand.
TGTATACTTGTCCATTTCGGCGGTCTCTACGCCGGCACGATGAGCGGATTGAGGAAAGCTGTACAGCTTCTTCCTCCTGATAGTCGCTTGATCGCGGTATCTGTTGGGCTTTCCGATCCCGGAAAGGAGGAGAACATCAACCGGATCGACGAGGTGATGAATCGCATGATTCCTGCCGGTATCCGTGATAGGGTTGAGCGCTACCATCTTCGCGGAGCCATGGACTACAGCAGGCTGTCAAAGCATCACAGGGCAATGATGTGGATGCTGTGCCGCTTCCTAGAGCAAAGGAAGAACAGGAGTGATGAGGATCAGCAGCTTCTCGACACCTATGGCGGTAATATTGACTTCATTGATCCTGAGACCGCTGATCCCATAGCAGTGAGAGTGCGTGCCCTGCTATCATGAGAGCATGAGGATTTCCATTATCTGCTTCAGTGTTACAGACCATACCCATGAGATGGCTTCAGAGATTGCGAATGGGATAGAGGAAGAGGGCGTGGAGGCGAGGATCTTCCGTATCGGGGAGGAGTGCATCGACGCGGAGTATATCGCAGCATCCAAAGGGGTGATCATCGGTACCCCGACATACCTTGCCTCAAGTGCGTGGCAGGTCCAGAAGTGGCTCGAGGAGGATTCCCGGCAGATCGATCTTTCAGGCAAGCTCGGTGGCGCCTTTGCCACTGCTCATTTCGCGCAGGGCGGCGCGGACGGTGCCATCATGTCGATCCTTGGGCTGCTTCTTGTACGTGGAATGCTTGTCTATTCAGGTGGCAGCAGCCTTGGCAGACCATTCGTTCACCATGGTCCGGTGGCTTTGGATGCAGTCAGTGGGCATTGGGAGGAAAGCAGGGGGATGTTCCGGACCTTCGGCAGTAGGTTTGCAGCGAAAGCCAGGGAGATTTTCGGGCATTGATGGGCTAAACCAATGGTTTACCACAATCTAAACTGGCTGTCGGTTGAGTCGAAAGGCTTATGCATAGCAGGATTGGCGCATGGAAAAGAAGACATTTGGACAGATGATTGCCGAGAGGCGCAAAGCCGTAGGCATGACGCAGGCTGAGCTTGCTGAGAGGATGGGGATCACGGATAAGGCCGTGTCGAAGTGGGAGAGGGATCTTTCGTATCCGGATATAAGCTCTGTGCCGCATCTGGCAGAGGTGCTTGGAGTATCCATTGATGAGCTGATGACATGCCGTACTGCTGCAGATGGGAAAAGCGGGACGGGTGCAACATCGATAGTATCCACAGCCCTCAAGGGCATCGCGCTTGCAATGGGCATCGCTGTTGCTGTTCTCTCCATACTTGGTGCACTGGAGACCCCCTCGGCTTTCACGATGCTTGGGGTCGGGCTCTCAGCATTGGCTATCGATGCCTTCCATGGTGAGCATGATAAATAAGAAAGCGGCCTTTCTGGCCGCTCTGATCTGATCCTGAGCAGATTCGAACTGCTGACCTTCCGCTTAGGAGGCGGACGCTCTATCCAGCTGAGCTACAGGATCACGCTA
>CALXYL010000020.1 GCA_944392985.1 uncultured Spirochaetaceae bacterium
GCGCTTTTTAGTAACTGATTCCTTGTATTATCAAACCTTGATCGCATCAAATGGGCACATCTCATGGCAGCAGTAGCATCGGATGCACTTCTTCTTCTCGAATTCGACATGGCCATCCTTTATGCTGAGGGCCTTTGCCGGACAGACATTGACACAGCGTGAGCATGCTTTGCATTTCCCTGTATCGAATACCGGTCTTGGCCTGTCCATGTTGCCTCTGTGGAAGGCGTTGCGGATGGTGCCTATCACGAGGGAGCGGAAGGTGCCCTTTTTCCCCGATCCGATCCGTATGTAGTCCTGCATTATGAGATCTTCCGGCCTGAGAAGAGGATAGGATGCCTCTGTGATTCCCTTTCTTACCGTCTCTACTGTCTCTATCAATGGAACGCTTCTGTATCCCATCATCGTCGCTTCTGCCTTATCCAGTGCATAGGCATTTGCAGAACCCATCATATAGCCGATATGGCGAGGAGTGCCGCTTCCGGGGCCGGGCCCCTCCATGCCGATTACAGCATCGATGAATGCGTAGTCAACGTGGCATTCGTCAAAGACCTTCATCAGGAAGGAGGCAAACGAAGAAGGGGAGCGGTACCTGAAATGAAGCGGGCTCTTGTTGAGGCCGGGGATGGTGCCGAACATGTTCTTCACCGCCCCTGTTGCGCTCATAAGCTGATGCGTCTTGAACTTGGCAAAGGATATGACGATGTCAGCATCATCGAGGGCGGAGGCCATAGGAAGGTGGAGCCCGTCTATCTCATGCACCCTGTTCTCTTCCCTGAAATCAGAGACCCTTGCTCCGAAGCGCTCTGCAGTTTCCCCGATGCGGCAGAGCCGTGTTGAGAGGCGTCCTGTCTGCGTTCCCGGGGAATCCCCGACTATGATCCTTTCTGCTCCACGTTCCACGAGTATGGCGAGCAATGCTCCAACAGCCCTGTAATCGGTGGTTATCGCTTTTTCGGGCGGTGCATCCGAGAGTATGTTGGGTTTGACAAGAACCGTCTTTCCCCTCACATCGGGGAATTCGCTGTTCTCGATTATCCTTCTGATCGCTCCATCCAATTCCTTTTCAGAGTAATCCCTGCATTCTGTTATCGCGGCTCTCATAGCTTCCTCAGCAATGCGGCATACATGGGGCCGCGTCCCTTCGCAGTATCAGGCAGCACGATCATTCCATGCTCCCTCTTCTCGCCGTCTGTCAGCATGATTTTAGCTTCCTCCACTTCCCCCGGATGCCTTTTCATCAACCGGGCAATGATCTCCTCATTCTCCTCCGGGTTTATCGAGCATGTGGAGTAGAGGAGGAAACCGCCATGGCGGAGCGCAAGGAATGCCGACGAAAGCATTGCGAACTGCTGGGCTTTCAGCCTCTTCGGACGCGATGGGGACCACATCCTGTAATGCTCTGGGCTTGTCAGTACATGGCGCTCGGATGAGCAGGGCGCATCGAGAAGGATGGCATCATATGCTTCCTTCTCATAAAGTCCCCATCGAGAGGCATCATGGCCTGTGATAGTCGAGGCAGAACGCCATTTCTCAGGGCAGGAGGAGGCAATAGCGCGCCTCATCCTCTCCCTTCTGTCAGGCGATCTGTCATTGGATACAAGCCGGCCGGTGCCGTTCAGCCGGGAAAGCAGGACGATTGTCTTGCCACCAGGGGCCGCGCACATATCGAGGATCTCGTTTCCCTCTTCCACAGGAAGAAGCAGGGCAGTCTCTATCGAGGCATCATCCATGAAATACGGTTCAATGAGGCCGTCTATGGATCTCTTTGGAGCCTCTTCTCCTGTGAGCGCCTCTCTGAGCGCGTCCCACCTTGTCCCATAGATCCTTCGATAGAACTCCTCAAAGCTCTCCTTAGCCATTGAGCAGCCTCAGATATGTAAACAGTGCACCGCAGATGATTCCCAGAAGCGCACCGGCAATTACCTGGATCGCTGAATGTCCGACCATCGTCTTGAATGAGGTCGGTGAGAACGGGCCGTTCTTATGCAGATCCGAAAGGATCTCTGACCATCTGTTCAGGATCTCTGCCTGCTTTCCCGTCTCATAGCGTACGTTCATCGCATCATTCATTATGACAAGCGTTATGAATACACAGATAGCAAAGGCGGTGCTGTCGATGCCGTTTGTCATGCCGATCGATACAGTCAGGGAAGCCGATGCCGCGGCATGTGATGATGGCATTCCTCCCGTTGTAGTCAGATAGCGCCATTTCCAGCCATTTCCACATAGCGTGCTGATGATCGGCTTGAGCATCTGCGCGACCACGAATGCAGCGAAAGCGGAAAGGAGCGGAGTGTTCTGAAGCAGCCTGTCCATGACAGAGAGCCTATCATCTGCAACCAGCGTGGTCAATCTTCCCTATATTCCATATAATGCTTGCAAGGAGAATCTATGGGACAGACAGAGTGCTACAAGATACTTTCCTCCCATCTGGTGAGCGGTGAGCTCCGGCAGGGGGAGAGCATATCAATAAGGATCGATCAGACGCTGACGCAGGACGCAACAGGGACTATGGCGTATCTTGAGTTCGAAGCATTGGGACTCGACAGGGTACGCAATGAGCTGGCGGTAAGCTATGTCGATCACAATACGGTACAGGTCGGATTCGAGAATGCAGATGACCATGAATACCTGAGGACAGTTGCTGACCGCAAGGGTGTCATATACTCCCGTGCGGGCAATGGGATCTGCCACCAGGTGCATCTCGAGCGCTTTGCAAGGCCGGGAAAGACGCTTCTTGGCTCTGATTCCCATACTCCGACAGCCGGAGGCATTGCCTCATTCGCGGCGGGAGCTGGCGGCCTTGATGTCGCGCTTGCAATGGCTGGAGTGCCTTTCAGCATCATCGCTCCCCGCGTTGTCGAGATCAGGCTCCATGGGCATCTGAGACCATTTGTCACCGCAAAGGATGTGATCCTCTGCGTTCTTGAGCGCTTCGGCGTCAAAGGCAATGTCAACACTGTATTCGAGTATACAGGCGAAGGGGTGAACACCCTTTCCGTTCCTGAGAGGGCAACGATCGCGAACATGGGGGCAGAGTGTGGCGTGACCACGTCCCTCTTCCCTTCGGATGGTAATACGAAGGCATTCCTTGAGGCACAGGGCAGGGGAGATGAGTATATTCCGCTCTATCCTGATGAGGATGCAGTCTATGATGATCTTTTCGAGATCGATCTTTCTTCGCTGGAGCCGCTTGCTGCCTGTCCTCATAGCCCTGGGAACATCGCAAAGGTCTCCGATCTGGCGGGCATGAGGATAAACCAGGTCCTTATCGGTTCCTGCACCAATTCAAGTTACATGGATCTGAAGAAGGCCGCGGCGATCCTCAAGGGCCATACTGTAGCTCCGACAGTCTCGCTTGGCGTTGCCCCGGGATCCAGGGAAGTGCTGATGATGATCACTGAGGACGGCACGCTTGAAACGCTCATCAAGGCGGGTGCAAGGATCCTGGAGTCAGCCTGTGGATTCTGCATCGGAAACCATCAGAGTCCCGGAACAGACAGCGTGTCGCTGAGGACGAGCAACCGCAATTTCTACGCCCGGTCAGGAACGGCTTCCGCCTCGCTTTATCTGGTCTCTCCTGAGACTGCGGCAGCATCCGCCATCACGGGGGTGTTCACCGATCCACGCACTGTGGATGCGGATCTCTCGTCGATAACGATGCCAAGGCATTTCCTGATCGATGACTCCGGCTTCATCCTTCCGACATTCTCCGCAGAGATCTTCCGCGGGCCGAACATCGGGGAGCCGCCGAGGAATACGCCAATGCCCGATTCAATAAAAGGGCACGCGGTGATCAAGGTCGGCGACAAGATCACGACTGACCATATAATGCCTGCCGGTGCACGGCTGAAGTACCGCTCGAACATCCCTCACTACGCCTCCTTTGTATTCGAATCGGTCGATCCTTCCTTCCCGGAAAGGGCGGCTGCCTATCGTGATAAGGGGGAAAGCGGCTTCATCATCGCCGGTGCCTCCTATGGCCAGGGGTCGTCGAGGGAGCATGCTGCGATCTGCCCGATGTATCTCGGTATCCGCGCAGTTGTCGCAGTCTCCATCGAGCGTATACATCAGGCGAATCTCTGCAATTTCGGAATCCTCCCGCTTCTGTTCAGGAAGGAGGAGGATTACCAGTGCATCGATCAGGGCGATGAGCTTGAGCTCCTTGACCCTGCCGCTTCGCTGGAGAGCGGGGAATTCACGCTCCGTGATCATACGAAGGGTATCGACATACCTCTTGATCTGTTTGCGTCAGAGGAACAGAAGAGGATGCTTTCCGCAGGAGGAAGGCTCAATGAGGTGAGGATATGAGGATAAGGATGGAGAACGGGCATCTTGTGGTGCCTGATAACCCGGATATCATCTACATCGAAGGTGATGGTGTCGGACGTGAGATAACTGAGAAGATGAAGGCAACGCTCGATGCTGCTGTGCTCAAGGCCTATGGCGGAAGCCGCCGCATCCAGTGGAAGGAAGCCCTAGCAGGTGGCAAGGCAATGGAGAGAAAAGGGGAGAATCTCCCACAGGAGACGCTTGACGCTATCGAGGATGCCCTTGTTGCAATCAAGGGACCGCTGATGACCCCTGTAGGAAAGGGCGCACGCTCGATAAACGTGGCGCTTCGCCAGAAGCTCGATCTCTATGTCTGCCTTCGTCCTGTTGAGTATTTCGAGGGCGTTCCCTCCCCGATGCGCCATCCCGAGAATGTCGATATGGTCGTATTCCGCGAGAACACGGAGGATATCTACGCTGGCATCGAGTGGCCATCAGGCTCCGATGAGGTCAGGAAGGTGATCTCCTTCCTCCAGAATGAAATGGGTGTCAGCCGTATCCGCTTCCCCGAAACCTCTGCAATCGGGGTGAAGCCTGTCTCTCCCGAAGGCTCCAAGCGCCTTGTCGCAGCTGCCATTGATTACGCTCTTGTGCATTCAAGGCGCTCTGTGACGCTTGTGCACAAGGGGAATATCATGAAGTTCACCGAAGGCGGATTCCGGTCATGGGGCTATGATCTTGCCCGTGATCGCTATGGTGCTTACGAGGAGAACGGGCGCGTATATATCCCTGGAAGAAACGGGGGACGGGTAGAGATCAAGGACTGCATATGCGATGCATTCCTGCAGAACATCCTCATAAAGCCCGAGGATTATGATGTCATCGCAACGCTCAATCTCAATGGGGATTATGTCTCCGATGCCCTTGCGGCGGAGGTTGGCGGCATCGGTATCGCACCCGGGGGGAACCTGAACTATGCAACAGGTGCTGCGGTTTTCGAGGCAACGCATGGGACTGCCCCTGATATCGCGGGCAAGGATATGGTCAATCCGCTCTCGATGATCCTCTCAGGTGTCATGATGCTTGAGTATATCGGATGGAATGAGGCAGCCTCGATCATCCGCGATGCAGTGAGGAAGGCAATCGCATCAGGGCGTGTAACCGCTGATTTCCATCGTCTGCTGCAGAAGGAAGGACGGGAGGGTGAGTGCCTTTCGACAACGGCCTTCACTGATAGCCTGATCTCGCTTATCGGAGTCTGATATCCTCGAATGAGGCTATCTCCTTCACGCGTTCGGATCTGATTGCCGGGGCATCTGGGGCCTTTATCCTTATGACAAGCCCCGCACCCGCTCCGAGCGCGGCAGCCACTCCTGATCCAGAGTCCTCAAAGATGACAGTCCTTTCTGGCTTTGTGCCGAGGATTCCCATCGCAAGGGTGAATATCGCGGGATCAGGCTTTGATGGGATATCCTCTCTCCCCGCGATTATCCTCTCCTTGCTGAAATAGGAGAGAAGCGAGAAGTGGGGAATGTACCATTCCATGTTCATCCATGGAGCAGAGGAGGCGATTGCCATCCTTGCCCCTTTGGATCTCAGTTTTCCCAGAACGGCTTCTGCACCAGGGGAAAGGCCAAGGCCCCGCTTGATGCAGAGTTCCTTGTAGAACCCTTCCTTGAAGCGGATCATCTCCTCCTTCACCGCATCAGCAGCGGAGGGGTAGAGATAAGCCACCGTCTCCTCATCCGTCCTGCCGTTGAGTGAGAGGAACTCCGCATCGGAGAGCTCTCTCCCGCAGTATCTGAGGGCTGTCCTGTCCCAGGCTTCCCTGTTCTCCCTCCCGTCCCACAGGAGGGTTCCATTGAAGTCGAATATATAGCCGTCAGCGTTCGGCAATAGGAATGACATCCCTTGCCTCCGGACCGGAATAGATCTGCCTGGGCCTTCCGATCTTCTGGTATGGATCATGGCGCCATTCGAGGTAGTGTGCTATCCATCCGGGAAGGCGTCCCATCGCGAAAAGAACGGTGAACATCGATACGGGAATACCCATCATATGGAATGTGATCCCTGTGTAGAAATCAACATTCGGATAGAGGTTGCGCTCGATGAAGTAATCATCATGCGTTGCCCTTTCCTCCAGCTCCAGCGCGATATCCAGAAGGGGGTCGGTGCTTCCAGAGGATGCAAGCACATCCTTCGTAAGCTGCTTCGCGATCTTTGCGCGAGGATCGAAGGTCTTGTAGACGCGATGCCCGAATCCAAAGAGCCTGAACGGGTTGTCCTTCCTCTTGGCCTTCTCGATGACCTCATCAATCGTCATCCCTTCTGTATGGATGCGCTGCAGCATATCCATCACAGCCTGGTTTGCCCCTCCATGCTTGGAACCCCAGAGGGCGCAGACACCTGCAGTGACGGAGGCATAGAGATTCGCATCCGATGACCCCACGAGGCGCACAGCGCTTGTCGAGCAGTTCTGCTCATGGTCTGCGTGCAGTATGAGGAGCTTGTTCAGTGCCTTCACATGGACAGGGGAGGGGACGTAGTTGTTGACTGATGTGTGGAACATCATGTTGAGGAAATTCGCGCAGTATGAGTAGTTGTACTGCGGCTCAACGAAATCAAGTCCATTCATCTGCCTGTATGTGAATGCAGCGATCGTCCTCATCTTCGAAAGGAGCCTTGTGACGGTGAGGTCAAGATTCTCCTCAGGATCCCTGTCCTCCAGCTCTGGATAGAATGCGGAAAGGGATGCAACCATTGCCGCCAGGATGCCCATCGGATGTCCATCATGGGGATAGGCACGGAAGAAATCACGCATGTTCACATGCAGAAGGGAGTTCTCGTTCAGCAGCTTCTGGTAGCCGATCCTTTCCTCCGCAGTCGGCAGCTTCCCTTTGATCAGCAGGTATGCGACCTCGATGAAATCGCACTTCTCAACAAGATCGGCAATGTCATATCCACGATAGCGGAGAATGCCTTTCTCCCCGTTGATATAGCAGATGGAGGACATGCATGATCCGGTATTCACATACCCAGGATCGTAGGTGATGTACCCTGTCTCCTTGCGGAGCGCGGTTATGTCGATGGACTTCTCTCCCATGCTGTCCGTGATGATATCAGCATGGAATTCCCTTCCCCCTGAAAGCCGTATGAGGGCTGCATCCTTCTCTCTTGTCATAGGATTTCCTTTCCAGCAAGCGATTCAAGCGCCTTCACCAGCACCTGTGTTCCGTTCCTGCCGCATCCCTGTGCCTTGACGGCAAGATAGAGCTGCCTTGCAAGCGCAAGGGATGGCAGGGAAAGCTCCATCATCTCCGCTTCCTCCAGAGCGATCCCCATATCCTTTATGAAGTGCTCGACCATGAAGCCCGGCGCGTAATCGCCTTTGAGGACACGTGGAGCGAGGTTGTCCAGCGTCCAGCAGCCGGCAGCGCCCTTGGAGATGGTCGCCACCATCTTCTCGAGATCGAGTCCCGCCTTCGCTCCGTATATGAGTGCCTCTGAGACACCGCACATCGTGCCTGCAATGACGATCTGGTTGGCCATCTTCGTGTGCTGGCCAGCGCCGACATCACCCATCAGCGAGATGCTCTTTCCCATGACGCTGAAAAGAGGCATGAGCGCTTCAAATGCCTCTGCAGATGCACCGACCATTATGGAGAGGGTGCCGTTCCTTGCGCCCGTGTCCCCGCCGGAAACAGGAGCATCGGCCATGTCGCCGCCTTTTTCCCTGACTTTCTCGGCAATCGCCGCATCCAGGGACGGCTTTGTCGTCGTCATGTCACAGAAGAGCTTTCCAGGAGCGGCAGCCTCAATAAGCCCATCCTTCCCGAGATATACTTCCTCGACATCCTTCGGATAGCCGACGATCGTGAATGTGATCTCCGCATTCTCTCCGACTTCACGCGGAGAAGGGCACCAGTGGGCACCTTTTCCAATGAGAGCCTTGCCCTTTGCTTCAGTCCTGTTGTAGACATAGAGCTCATATCCAGCGTCGATGAGCCTTGAAGCCATCGATGATCCCATTACACCGAGTCCAATGAATCCGATTTTCTTTCCCATATGGGGATGATACCATCAAAGAGGGCGGAGGAGGAAGCATCCTTTTCCCATACCGGTTTCAGTTGTATATTCCATGCATGGTCGAAATACGTGAAGGATATGGGTATATAGCGGAGATACGCGCCCTCTTCGCTGAATACACAGCGATGCTCCTTTCCATCGATCCATCATTCGGGATATACCTCGAGCTGCAGCATTATGATGAGGAGGAGAAGGATCCAGGGCTGAAGTACGCGCGTCCGATGGGACGGCTTTACGCTGCATTCACCGATGGAATCCCTTCAGGCTGCATCGCACTGCGCTCTTTTGATGGGGAGAGGGCGGAGCTCAAGCGCCTCTTCGTCCGTCCCGAAGCCCGGGGAAGGGGAATCGGGTCGATGCTTTTGAGGAGGGTTGTCGAGGATGCTGAGGAGATCGGATACCGATCGATTCTTCTCGACACCTTGCCACAGCTTCCAGAGGCGATTGCTCTTTATCGCCGCTTTGGATTCGAGGAGACGGAGCGCTACAATGACAGTCCGCAGGATGGGACGGTATTCATGCGTCTCCGCCTTTCTCAGAACTGATCCCACTTCCTGTCCATCGCCTTCATCAGTGCAATCTGGGTCCTTGCCCTGACAAGGTTATGCGTGCTGTAATCGGTGCGGTAGTAGACATCCCCATTGAGATAATCCGTCAGGAACCTCACTGCCATGATCTGGGTGATCGTCCTCCCCGATTCCTTTATCATCCCACGCTCTTCCTTCCCAAGGAAGCTGGCGGCTTCCATATAGCCTTCCGTCAGCGCCTTGCAGCAAGGAATGGAGAAGTCCATCAGAAAAGCATCCTTCTCGTCCTCGTCTGCCGTGCTGCATGCAGTGCGGATCATGTCTCCTGTGTCGAAGAGCACCGTGCCCGGCATGATGGTGTCGAGGTCTATGACCGCAAGCGCCTCTCCCGTTGTCTCAGAGAAGAGTACATTGCTGATCTTCGTGTCATTGTGTGTGACCCTTGTCGGGAGAAGCCCTTCTTCCCAGCTATCCCATATGACGCAGCCCCGTTGTTCATTTTCAAGGAGGAAGTCCAGTTCCTCCTTGACCCCTTCCTTCCTGTTCATGGGGTCGGATGCAAGCGCCGCTCTGAGCTGTCTGTAGCGCATCCCCATATCGTGGAAATGGGGGATGACTGCATGAAGTGATGAACCATCGAAATCGGAGAGCAATGACTGGAATGTGCCGATTCCCTTTCCGAGGCTGTACGCGATGCCTTCATCGGGAACCCTGCCATATGCCACAACGCCATCGATGAACGAGTATGTGCGCCAGTACATGCCTTCGCTGTCAATAGCATAGGGCTTCCCGTCCCGTGCAGGGATCACACGCAGGGTGCGCCTCCCGGCATCCGGCATCCCGGCTGTCTTTCCTGCCAGATGCTCGGTTACCCTCAGTATGTTCTCCATGACCTCCTCAGGGTGGGGGAAAACGGTGCTGTTGATACGCTGATGCGTGTACTTCCTTTCCACGTCCCCATCACGGAATGTTGATATGAATGTCGAGTTGATGTGTCCTTGCTTGTTTGCCTTGATTCCGATGCATCTGCCTGGAATATCAAAAGCACCTATGATATCCATTGCTGCCGTTTCATTGTCCATATCACGAATGATAACCTCTCCTTGATACGAATGAAAGAGCTCTGTTCATCGTATAGGAGACCCTTTTCACCGAAGGGCTCTTATCAAAGATGCTGAATCAATGTTAAGATAGCGTAAAAGCATAGGAAGTCCTCCAGAATCATCTCTATGCTTCCTGTCATTCCTTTCGTCAGAGTGCAGATGAGGAATGGCAGGATTTTTTATATCAAAACTAGATTTTAATTGTTCTAAAATTATATAGAATCAAGTATCTTTCTTAATGGAAGTCCTACAACAGTAGTCCAATCCCCTATGATCCTGTCAACAAGGGTGTAGCCTGTCCTCTGCAGCCTGTATCCTCCGGCAGCGCCCACCCATTCCCCGGTGTCGAGATACCTCTCAGCATCATCTTCAGAGAGCGAACGGAACACAACCTCTGCAGTATCGGGGGCATCAACCCTGCCTCTTCCCGGCACATACAGGGCGGATGCGGAGATGACAGTCTGCGTCCTTCCAGAGAGAGTCAGTAGCATCTTCCTTGCATCCTCGCGTCTCTGCGGCTTTCCGAGAAGCCGACCGTCGATGAGCACAAGCGTATCAGCCGCTATGGCAAGCATCTCCGGATTGAAGGAAGGAGAAGCAAGGTATGCATCCATCTTGCGGGAGGCGATTGCCATCACTGTTTCTTCCGCGTCTTTCCCGTCCCTTGTCTCATCTGCATGCGGAACCACGACATCGACCTTCGTACCGCCGATTTCCAGCAGCGACCGACGGTTAGGTGAGGAGGAGGCGAGGATTACGTGAGGAAACCGCCTTCCGAATTCAAGCTGGAGGCTATCTGGCTCAGCTATCCTCTGCATCTCTCTGCCTCCTCGCTTGCTTCCATCCACTCCTCCTCCTTTGTTTCTATTTCCTTCTCGAGCTCTTCCTTGCGCTTCATCAGTGCGGTGATCCTGACCCGGTCGGAGTAATTCTCAGGAAGGGCGATCTCTTCTTCAGTGCACTGCAGTTCCGCGCTGAGCTTCTCTATTTCCGCAAGAAGCCTCTCAGCCTGTCTCTCAAGGCTCTTTGCCCTGTTCCTTCTCTGGTTGGCTTCCTCCCTTGAAAGCTCTCCTCCAGAGCTATCCTTCTGCGGCTCCTGTCTCTTTGCGCTTCGGTGGCTTTCCTCTGCGAGCTTCTTCTCCTTCTCCTCTATCTTGTACTCGAAGTAGCTGTAGTCGCCATCGAAGAATTCCGGGCCGTCCTCGGAGAGGTAGAGTATACGGGTCGCAAGACTCTTTATGAAATGCCTGTCATGGCTGACGAAGATCACTGTCCCGCCATAGGAGGCGATTGCCCGTTCGAGCATATCCTTGGCGTTTATGTCCAGATGGTTCGTAGGCTCGTCAAGCAGAAGGAGATTGGACGGGTGAAGGAGTATCTTCAGCAGCGCAAGCCTCGATTTCTCCCCTCCAGATAGGACGGATACCCGCTTGAATACATCGTCATCGGAGAAGAGGAAGGCTCCCAGGAGATTCCTGATATCCGGTATGTCCTTCGTATCAGCAAGGCTCTCGGCTTCCTCCAGCACGGTGTTTGCCGGATTGAGCGTATTCTCTGTGTCCTGTGCGAAATACGCCTTCCTCACGCCGGCTCCATCCCTGACTGTTCCGCTGTAGCTGCTGTCAACGCCAGCAAGGATCCTCAGCAGCGTTGACTTGCCGGCGCCATTCCTGCCGGTGATGGCAAGGCGCTCTCCCTTGCGGACGAGGAATGAGAAATCCCTGTAGATCACGTTGTCGCCGTAGCTTTTGGAAAGGCGGTCCGCTGCTATGACATCATTTCCCGAGTGCGGTGCCGGAGGGAATGTGAAAGACAGCTTCCTCAGATGCGCTGGTATCTCGATCATATCCATCCTGTCCAGCGCCTTTATCCGCGACTGCACCTGCCGGCTCTTCGTTGCCTTGTATCTGAAGCGCTCTATGAACGCCTCGGTCCTCTCTATTTCCTCCTGTTGCTTCCTGTATGCCTTCTCGATCTCCTTGATCTCCTCTTCACGCCGGGCAAGGTATGCAGTGTAGTTCCCGCTGTAGCGGGTGAGGTTTCCGTTGAAGAGCTCATATACCTCGCTGACCATATCATCGAGGAATCCCTGATCATGGGAGACAACCATGAGGCCGCCATCAAATGCCCTGAGGTATTCCTCCAGCCATACAAGCGCCTCTATATCCAGATAGTTCGTTGGCTCGTCGAGAAAGAGGAAGTCAGGATCCTCAAGGAGAATCCTTGCCAATGCTATCCTCATCTGGTATCCGCCGGAGAACTCCCTTGCAGGGCGATCCAGATCCTTTTTCCCGAATCCCAGACCGAAGAGGATCGACTCGATCCTCGGCTTCCTTTCATAGTATCCTGATTCAGAGAGCAGCTCGTGGCATTCGGAAAGGCGGGATGCAGCGGCAAGTGCCCTTTCCCCGCCTTCAAGCGATTCATTCTCCAGGACGCCTATCTCGCTGATGATGGCCTCAAAGCGCCTGTATCCTTCCTCTGCGGCTTCGTAGACCGTTTTTTCCGGAAGCACGATATCGGACTGGGGAAGGTACGAGATCCTCGCTCCCCTTGTGAGCGATAGCGAAGAGCTGTCCGCCTTGATCGATCCTGATATGACCTTGAGAAGTGTGGACTTGCCGGAGCCGTTCGCTCCTGCAAGCGCGGCTCTTGTCTTCTCATTCATCGTGAATCCAACATTCCTGAGGATCTCACGCTCCCCGAAATAGAGCGTGGTGTCCTGTACCTGCAGTGTTCTCATTGCCAGAGGAATATTAGCAGGAAAGGAACGTCTTGAACATTGACCCTTTGCTTGTATCTGAATGCAAACTAATTGCATAAATTATCGGTTTTGTGCATATTCTATAGATAGCATCAGTCGGGATGCCAACGGAGAAAGAATTGATCTGTCTGACTTTATCTGGAAATACGCTTTCTGGCTGCCTTGAGGAGATCAGGCAGAACAGGGCCTATATCGATCTTGCGGAGCTACGCCTTGACTTCCTCTCCCCTGAGGAGCAGAGGAGGGCAGCGGAGTTTCCGGCCATGACTGATGTTCCACTGATCCTTACCCTCCGCAGGAAGGAAGATGGTGGAAGGTGCACTCTTTCCGAGAAGGAGAGGCGCCAGCTCCTCCTTGCTGCTCTCGATGGGGACTATGCCTATGTGGATATCGAGGAGGATGTGAAGAAGAACGATGTCGAGCAGAAGGCGAGGGAGAAGGGTGTGAGGATCATACGCTCCTTCCATGACTTTTCAGGCATCCCCGATGATATCTATTCCCGCATTTACCGTCTTGCCGAGCGCGGGGACATCGCAAAGGCTGCGGTGACGCCTCACACGATCCAGGACCTGCTGACGCTCTTCCGCATCTCAGAGGAGCTGAAGGATGTCCCGAAGATCATAATCGGAATGGGCGACTGGGGTATCCCGATACGCATCCTTTACAGGAAGGCGGGGTCCCTTCTCACATTCGCCTGCTCAGGCGAGGCCGTTGCGCCAGGCCAGGTGAGCGCCAAGGACCTCAAGATGCTCTACAGGGCGGATCAGGTCAATGAAAGGACTGGCATCTATGGGATCATCGGGAATCCCGTGCTCCATACATCCTCTCCTCTGATCCACAATCTCGGCTTCCATGCCATCAACTACAACGCGATCTATCTGCCGTTCCTTGTCGATAATGTCCGTATTTTCTTCGCTCTTGCAGAGTATCTCAGGATGCGTGGCTTCTCCGTAACGATACCATTCAAGGATGCGGTGCTGATGTACCTAGGTAATATCACGAGGGAGGTCAAGCAGATCGGCGCATGCAATACCGTCGTAAGGATGCCCGGCATGTGGAAAGGCATGAATACCGACTACTACGGCTTTTTGCAGCCCATCTCGCGCGATATCGAATCAGGACGCGTGAAAAATGCCCTTGTCATCGGCGCAGGAGGCGCATCCCAGGCGATTGTATGGGCACTGCGCAATATGGGTGTGAAGGTCACGATCCTCAACCGTACAGTTGGACGCGCAGAGCGCCTTGCCCGGATCAACCTCTGCGAGTATGACACGCTCGACAACGCTTCGGAATATGAAGGGAAGGTGGATCTCGTCGTGCAGACGACCAGCGTCGGACTGTACCCGGATTTCGACACAAGCCCTGTCGATTTCCATTTCACCGGCCGTGAGATCGCCTATGACATCATCTACAAACCGAAGATGACGAAGTTCCTCCGTGATGCGGAGAAGGCAGGTTGCACGCTTCATTTCGGCGAGGAGATGCTGATGGAGCAGGGCAAGCTGCAGTTCGAGGCATTCACTGGCTATCACTATCCGAAGGACGCAGCGCTGAGTCTTTGACGGAAGGTGGAAGGATTGCTGCCTTCCATGCCTTTGCTGCGTCAATCCTGATGCCGGATAATGAGATGAAGCTCTCCTCGAGGTGCCTCGGGTGCCCGATTATGGCGCTGCCATCGAGGCTTTCAAGGTAGATCTTCTGCCCATCATGCTCCGCGGCTGCTATGAGCCTCATCTTCTCCTGGTAATAAAGCCCATTCACCATGTCCACTGAAGGTGTTTCCTCTTCCCTGTCCGTGATGAAGCCTGAGTTAATGAGAGCGGTTCTCAAGGGGGAATCCGAGGCTGCAAGCAGCTCATTCCTTCCTTGGACGCTGAACGGGATCTCCCTCTCCTCCGGCAGCGTTATGCCGCGGAAGTCCGATGGGGCGATCTGGATCCGCCTTTCCTGCGCCTTCTCGAATGCAGGTCCTTCTGTCGGTCCAAGCATATCGAAGCCAGCGTTCTCCAGCGCACGCCTCCAAAGGCCCTCTGTCGAGTCATCCATCAGGAATATCGTTTCCCCTATCTTCCCTATGATGTGCATTCTCAGCGTCGGAAGCGCATCGATTATGCGCGCATTGCGTTCATCTGCCTGCAGGATCAGGGCTCTCTGCGCCCTGACGGAGAGGAAGGAGCGGTACCAGAGCGAGATCCGCGGCCTGAGCGATTCAGGAAGAGGGAAGGATGAGAGCGCTTCCAGTTTCCCCGCCGCTTCATCTGGGGTGATTCCAAGCGAGAAGGCTGTTTTCATCGATGCCTTAGTCAGCTTCCATTCAGTCGTGCTGTCAGCTCTCACAGGAGTCGCGTAGAGATAGATATCCTCAGGAGATGCGCCTGAGTATGTGATGGAGAAATCCGATGAGACTGCAGCATCAAGCGGCATCGAGGAACCCCTCTTCCTTCCTGTCAGGATCCCATTGTCCTCATCGATCAGGCTGAAGGTCTCGAGATCCTCCAGAGATGGCCTGTATCCCGCTATCCTTCCGATCCTGTCCAGATACTCGTCCGCATTCTCCTTCTCTATGCCGGATAAACGCTGTGAAAGCGCTATTGCGAGCGCAATCTTCTTTCTTTCAGCGCCTTCGCCTCCGATTATCATGGCAATCCTCTCTTCCTCTGAAAGCGCCATGAATGACTGGGCAGCAGGACGCGAGATGGAGATGCATTCCCCATCGTCGATGGCGATGCCGAGCCTGATCATGGCTTCGATCGTCCTCTCTGCGGCTGTGATTGCCTTCCCCTTCTCGATGCTCGGAAACAGGGATGTGAAGAAATCCGACGACAAGTTGCGCTGCCAGCGTCCGCTCTGCAGGTTCCTTGAGGCAACCACTGAAAGCACGAATGGGATGAATGCCTCTGGATATAGCCTGCGGCGTGCCTTCTTCCCAAGCAGGGGGAAGGTGGATACGCCTTTCATTCCAGCCGCACTGACCCGCAGCCGTCCATCCTCCTTTATGAGGAATCCCCTGTCAAGGAGGGATGATGTTCTTTCACAGCTGAGGAAGGAGAGGCTGTCTGAAGAGAGATGTATCGCGCTCAGAAGCGCTGCATCGCTGTCATCGAGGGCCTGCAGGGCCTTCTCCTCGCTGTACTGGAGCTTTTCACGAAAGCCGAATGGGAGAACACGTTCATTCTGCATCGCCGCAATCCTTCTCGATCGTATAGCTGTATCCCTGCTCCGAGAGGAACTTCTGCCTGTTCTGAGCGAATTCCTCCTCCTCTGTGTATTCAGATACAAGGGTGTAGAAATGGCTGTCCCTGTTCTTCGGACGGAGTATGCGTCCCAGCCGCTGCGCCTCCTCCTGCCTCGACCCGAAAGTGCCGGATATCTGTATCGCGACGGATGCATCCGGCAGATCGATGGCAGAGTTCGCGACCTTGGAGACTATGAGGACCTTCACTTCACCGCTTCGGAACATCGCATAAAGCTCATCCCTCCTGCGTGTTGGGGTAGAGCCTGTGATGATCGGATACCCGAACTTTTCCCTGAATGCCTCCAGCTGCTCAAGATACTGCCCGATGATCAGTATCGATTCCCCTTCATGCGCGCGGATGATGCGCTCCGCAGCTCCGATCTTCAGCGGGTTCTCTGCCGCAATGCGGTACTTTTCCCGTTTCTTTGCTATTGCGTAGCTGACCTCAAGATCCTCAGGAAGGGGAAGCCTGATCTCATGGCACCATGCCTTCGCAATGAAGCCCTGTGCCTCAAGTTCGGACCATGGTGTGTCATAGCGCTTTGGTCCGACAAGGGAGAATACCTCATCCTCCCTCCCGTCCTCCCTGACGAGGGTTGCGGTGAGTCCAAGGCGGTGGATCGCCTGAAGCTCTGCGGTGATGCGGAATACCGGTGCCGGAAGCATGTGCACCTCATCATAGATGATGAAGCCCCATCCACCATCACGGAAGAGTGAGAAGCGTGGATAATCCGAATCGGTGTCAGGGCGCCATGTGATGATCTGGTACGTGCAGACCGTGACAGGCTTCATATCCTTCCTCTCCCCAGAGTATTCCCCGACCTCGTTTTCAGTGAGTTCCGTCTTGTCCAGAAGCTCCCTTATCCACTGGTGCACTGCCGTTACGTTCGGACAGAGTATCAGCGTCCTGGTTGAGAGCTGGGACATCGCAAGAATACCGGCAATGGTCTTTCCTGATCCGCATGGCAACACGATTGTCCCATAGCCTGTTCCCTCCGATCCGTCTCCGAGAAGCGCCTTTACGGCATCCTTCTGGTAAGGCCGGGGAGTGAATGAATCCTTCAGCCTTATATCAAGAGGAAGTCCCTTTTTCAGCGGTATCCTGTCGTCAACAGGGAATCCCAGCTTGATCATCCTTGCCTTGAGGACTCCTCTGTTCATCCTAAGGACACGGAAAGAGGAAGCGCTTTCCGGAATCAGAAGCTCCCTCAACGCCGTCTCAGCCTTGAGCTGGAGGGCGAATACTGGACGCCTGACAGTCAGCAGCAGGTATTCATCATCGAGCTCTGTGAGGATGAAGTCACCATACCGCTCCGATTGATCGGTGATGAAGAACTCAATGCGCGGATCGATCTCATATCTTGACCATTTCCCAAGCCTTGAGAGGATCTCGTCGGCGCTGAGTCCGGATGAGATCGCATTCCACAGCGAGAGCTGTGAGATCCTGTAGGTATGGACATGCTCCGGACTCTTCACGAGATCGGAGAAAGCGATGATGTCAGCTCGGCATGCGTCGGATGAAGGGGAGTGCACATCCAGCAGCATCGTCCTGTCGCTCTGCACTGTCAGCGGTTTATCGATCATATGCCCTCTTGATCAGCAGGTGATCCGCGATCACAAGCGCAGTCATCGCCTCCACCACGGAAACTGCCCTCGGCACGATTGCAGGATCATGGCGTCCATGCACCTCGATCGTGCTTTCCTCCATTGAATCGGTCACTGTCAGCTGCTCCTTCGCTATGGACGGGGTGGGCTTCACTGCCACGCGGAAGATGATATCCGCACCAGTTGAGATCCCTCCGAGTATTCCGCCCGCATTATTCGTCAGGAATACGATCCTCCCATCGCTGATGCGCATCGCGTCGTTGTTCTCGGAGCCTTTCATTCCTGCCACGGCAAAGCCGGCTCCGAATTCGATGCCCTTCACGGCTCCGATTGACATCACAGCATGGGAGATCGTCGCATCGAGCTTGTCAAAGACCGGATCGCCAAGACCGGGTATCATTCCCGTTGCATGGCATTCGATGATCCCGCCAACGCTCTCTCCTTCTGACTTCGCCTTCTCCACTGCCTCGATCATCCTTTCAAGGTTCCTGTTCTGCGGTGCATTGAGAGGGCCGGGGAAGGGCGGGGTCCAGACATAGTCCTCCGCCTTTATTCCGCCGACTTCCACAACGCCAGCATCGACAGAGATCCCGCTTTCCCTCAGCAATAGCTTCGCAAGCGCTCCTCCGAACACACGGCATGCCGTTTCCCTGCCGGAGGATCTTCCTCCTCCTCTGGGGTCACGGAAGCCGTATCGCATGTCATATCCCAGATCGGCATGACCTGGTCGGTAAAGGTGTTCTATCGAAGAATAATCCGATGAGCGCTGGCTGGTGTTCTCGATGATGAAGCCGATCGGTGTTCCCGTTGACCTTCCTTTGTAGATGCCTGAAAGGATCCGCGGCTCGTCGCCTTCCTTCCTTGTGGTTCCGAGCTTTGTGCTTCCTGGCCTGCGCCTCGCCATCTCCTTTGTGATGAAGTCCATGTCTATGGTGATTCCAGCAGGAAAGCCATCCACGACGCCGCCAAGCGCCGCGCCATGCGATTCACCGAATGTCGTGAGCTTCAGGATCCGTCCTATCGTGCTAGGCATATTCCGTTCTCCTCCAGCGCTGCTGCAACTGCAGCTGCCGTCTCCTCCCTGTCCCTGTATGGCCCCAGGTCGATGATGATGTCTGCCCATGCGCGGTATATTGAGTCACGCCGCTCATACAGGGCATGGAAGGATCCTTCCGGATCATCCTTGTCGAGGAATGCTGGAAGCCCATGCTTGAGTATGATAGGAAGCATGTCCTTCTCGTTCCGCACAAGATATATGATCTTCCCTGAATCCTTCATCAGCCTAAGCAGTCCTTCGTTGTCAGAGGCTCCGCCGCCAAGGGAAAGGACAAAGGATGAGTGTGTCCTGACAAAGCCATCAACGGCAGATAGCTCCGCTTCCATGAATGCTTCCTTGCCATGTGTCCTGTAGAAATCGCGGATGCTCTCCTCCTTGATGGCTGAGAGCACAAGATCATCGGAATCATATGCCTCAAGGCCAAGCGCGCGTGCCACAAGCCGGGCCTGTGTCGTCTTTCCTGAGTGCTTGATGCCTGTGAAGAACAGTCTCACCATAATAGGCTGGATTGTACCATTCCAGGGCCTGATCATCAACAGAGCAGTCTAGTCGCTGTCGGGGAATTCATACTCTGGAACGGAGGGAACCGCGGCGCCGTTCTCGATGCTTCTTTTCCTCTCGCGTCGGACTCGCCGTGCCTTCCTCATCTCGACCTTCATCAGGTATTCCGCTTCTGTCCTGTTCTTCCGCGCGTCATTCTCGAAGCGCGCGATGCTTACTGTCTTCTTCAGTGCATAGTGGAATACGACGATCATCATGTACCAGAGGAAGGAGAGGATGAAGGGGGCGAAATTCCTGAATGTATATGCGAACTCCGTTATCCCTTCCTCCCCAAGCACGAGGAGAGTGTCCAGATTCTGGAAGAAAAGCAGGAGGGAGATGATGGCGGGGAATATCCAGTACATGCCCTGTCTGGAGAAGATGAAGCGCATTGATGCCAGGAGCGCCATGAATGAGAGCAGCAGTGCCGTTATTGGGATGATATAGACTATCACTCTTTTTTCCGCCTTGGCAGTATGGTAGCATATTTCCATGGATCTATACAGGGATAGCTCAATCGAGGAAGCATTCAGATCAAGGAAGGTGCCTCGCACTGAGGATGGGCGCGGGCCGTATTACCGTGATACGACAGCCATCATCCACTCTTCGCCCTTCAGACGGCTCAAGCATAAGACGCAGGTATTCTTCGCTCCGTCGAATGACCATATCTGCACAAGGATGGAGCATGTGCTTCACGTTGCCTCGATCGCATCGGCAATCTGCCGTTCCCTTGGCCTTGATACTGAGATCGCGTGGGCGATCGGCATGGGACATGATCTTGGGCACACCCCATTCGGACATGTCGGGGAACGCATCATCTCGAAGATGTCGGAGGAGCGTGGGCTTGGTCGCTTCGAGCATGAGGTGAATTCCCTCCGTGTCGTTGATTTCCTGTCGAATGGCGGCAAGGGGCTGAACCTGACATATGCTGTCCGTGATGGCATCGTCTGCCACAACGGGGAGAGCCTGCAGAAGCGGATCATCCCGACTGGCAAGGTGCGTGACCTTGAGGCGATAACAGAGCGTGAAGGGCTTATCCCTGCAACATATGAAGGGGCTGTCGTGCGCTTTTCCGATTCCATTGCCTATCTTGGCCGTGACTGGGAGGATGCGTACCGCCTTGGAATCCTCAAGGGACACGAGCTGCCTGAGATTGTCACGGAACGCCTTGGATCGACGAATGGAAGGATCATCAACACCCTCGTCAATGACATCATCAACGAGGCGGGGAAGGGGGAAGGCATCGGGTTCTCTCCCTATGTGTTCGAGGCTGTGAAGGCGTTCTCCGAATTCAACTACACCTACATCTACCGATCTGAGATACTGAACGGTTACACGCGCTATTTCACGCGTCTGCTGCATCTTGTCGCTGATTATCTTGAGGACCTGTATGAGTCGCATCATCTTGATGAGAATGGCTATATGGCTGAGCACAACATGCTCGCTGCCGGCTTTTATAGCCATGCCGCGGGAATGTACCCGATGTACATGGAGAGGGAGGGGAGCGACAGGCGCATGATCATTGACTATATTGCCGGCATGACGGACAACTTCTGCCTTGACTGTGCCAACGAGATACTCAAGCCTGAGCATCTAAATGAGGAGATAGAGCATTCCATAACGGGAAGATGGTTCGATGCAGCCAGATGAGAGCGGACAGGATGCTACTTCGTCGCGAGCTTCTCGATCTCCTCTATGAACTGATCCAGGTCATCGAAGGCCCTGTAGACTGAGGCGAAGCGGACGTATGCCACGCGGGATATCGGATAGAGCTGCTTGAGCGTCTCCTCTCCGACCTGCTGGCTTGTGACCGTGTTCGATGTGCCGGCGGCATCATAGATGCTGTCCTCGATATTCCTCAGTATCGTGTCTATCTGGTTCTGCGTGATGCTGAGCTTTTCCGTGCACTGCCTTATCCCGCGCTCTACCTTCGAGATATCAAAGGGCTGATGCCGTCCATCCTTCTTTATGACGATAATCGGCTTCTCCTCAATGCGCTCGTAGCTCGTGAAGCGATGCCCACAGCTCTGGCACGCTCTTCTTCGGCGTATTGATGTGCCTTCCCTGTTGGATCTCGATTCAAGCACCTTGTCATTGTCATTTCCGCATCTTGGACATCGCATAGCGACTATGATAGCACAGAATAACCTTCTTTGTATCATTGATTTTGTTCTATTGCATCTTGTGTGTTCTTATAATAACATGTTTGTGTTGGTAATAACATGGAGGAAAGATGCCGCAGTCAGTAGCAACCTGTGTGAAGGATATAATAAACCGCAGTCCGTTCATCTCTGAGATGATGAGCCTTGATCTCATCTCGTTCTCAAACCTTGCGCGGTTCATCAAGGGGGAGGTCGAATCGATGTGCGGCCATAGCGTGAGCGAGGCTTCGATCATCATGGCTTCACGGCGCTATGCCTCGGAGCTTGCGGCAAGGATGGAGGAAAGCCGCGATGAGGGGATTGGCTACGAGATATCGATGAAAACGAATATCTACGACGTCAACCTGAGAAGGAGCGACGAGAGCGCGGCCCGCCTGATGCGCCTATATGGGGTTGTAAAGCCCTCGCAGGGGGATTTCCTCAACCTCTCGATAGGCTCGCATGAGATATCGCTGTCAGTCTCGGACAAATACCGCAGCGAGGTTGATGAGATCATCGATGAGGATGATGTGATCCACCGTTTCACCGATCTTGTTGCCCTTACGATCGTGTTCAAGGGCGATTTCCTCCAGACACCGGGTATCCTCTATCTCGCGGCACGCAAGCTCGCATGGGAGAGCATCAACATCATCGAGGTCATATCGACGATGAATGTCCTGACATTCGTTGTCCGCAAGGATGAGAGCGCCCGGGCATATGAGGCGCTCAACGTATTCCTCTCCGATGAGCTGTAGGATCATCACAGGCGGAAAGGGAGCAGGAAAGACTTCCCTGATGCGCACCATTTCCATTGAGAAGGATGTGAGGCAGGGCTTCCTTTCGCTCAGGACCGGCAATGGCTACAGCCTCCTCGACCTTTCAAATGGAACAGAGCATCCCTTCATCTCAGAGGATCCTTCTGCCGGCAGCGGGAGGATAGGGCGCTGGTACTATGACGAGGAAGCATTCAGAGAGGCATGCAGAAGCCTCGTGTCATACCGCAGTGGAACTGTATGCATCGATGAGATCGGGCGCCTTGAGCTTTCAGGCGAGGGCTTTGCCCCTGCGCTTAAGGCCCTGGCTGCAGATGATTGCGTTGACCTCATCCTTTCTGTCCGCACTGAGTACCTTGACGCTGTGATCGACTGCTTCTGCCTCCGCTCTGTCAGCGTGCAATCGGTGGAAGCATAGCGCGAAGGCTTCTTCTTCCTTCTTCAGTTCCCCCATAGAGAATCGATGAGAGCTTCTCCTTCCCGAATACGAAGCTGCTGCTGTATCTGAATGGCCTTCCATCCTCATCCTCAAGATCCATTCCAAGGTTCTTCATCACGGCGTGGGCGGAGATGATATCCCAGACATAGCATTTCTGCACGACAACGCCTTCAATTGACGGGAATACGACGGGGGAGAGCATGTGGATGATCGTCGAACCAAGGACCCTGACCTTTCCAGTGAAGCGGGAGAAGTCGAGTTCCCTCGCTCCTTTCGATCCCATCGTGATCTCCCTGATCGTGTCCTTGCCGCTCTGGAGCCTTATTTCCTTTCCATTGAGCATCGCAACCCCACCTGGGTCGAGGCGGATGCGCATCTCCTCCTCCCCGATACCGAAGCGGGGGGCCGCTATATATGCGCCGACTGGGTTGAGGTTCCTGTCTAGGATGCCCAGCGAGACGGCAAAGGACGGAAGCCCCTGTGAGTAGACATCAGTACCATCGATCGGGTCAAGCACGAATATCCAGTCGGCATCGCGTCTGTCCTCCGTCGTTTCCTCCTCGCTGATTACAGCAGCCTCGGGAAAGAGCGAATGGATCACGCTGATGATATGATGGCTTATTGCTGTATCGGCTTCAGTGAGAACCGATCCATCTTCCTTGAATGAGCGATGCACCGACTGCTGCATGCTTCTGGCAGTCCGGCCTGCTTTCCATATCTCCTCTGAAAGTATATCCAGTCTGTTCACATCGAGCATACGAGGATTCTACCGCCGTGCTGTTTGCGGTGCAACTCCATGATGATTGTCCGAATCCTCTTAATCCGATATATTCGGTCAGGTGGAACAGCGGATCAAGGAAGCAGTAGCAGCATATATCAGGAAAAGCGCGGCGGTGCAGAAGGCATCGAAGCCGGGCTCTCCGATCATCAAGGCGGACAGCCTCGATTTTTATCCGCTCTCAAGGGCGCTTGAGACGATTGCCGCCAAGCGCGGTTCCCGTGTTGTGGCAATTACCCCGACAGAAGAAGGGGCGAAATCCCTTTTCTCCGATCTTTCCGATTCCTCCGTAAACGCTGTCTACCTTCCTGCAAACGGCAAGCAGCTGTATTCGGATTTCACGCTTACCGCTTCCGAGTATGAGCAGAAGAAGGCACTGGACCGTATCTGGGAGATGAAGAGCGGTGTCATCATCTCGTCGCTCAGGGCCTTCGTTTCCCCCGTGATGGCTCCAGAGAGCCTTGAACGGTATTCTATCAGGCTCCGTGTGGGTGAGCCGTTCAGGCCCGCAGAGCTTGCAGATGAGCTTGCCGCTGCCGGTTATTACCGTTCCCCGACGTGCTATGAGGCAGGTTCTTTCTCCATACGCGGTGAAGTCATGGATATCTTCCCGTTCTCATTCGATGATCCCGTGAGGATCTATGCCGAATGGGATGAGATCGGGCGCCTTGCGTACTTTGATTCCTCAACGCAGAAGAGCACAGGGGAGATGAAGAGCGTCTCCATCCCGCTGATATCAGGGGATTCCAGCCCTCTTTTCTCGACAATGGAGAGCTACCTCAAAAGCGATGACTATTTCTTCCTTCCCGGTATTGAGCGCATCGATGTCTCATGGAAGGCGATGCAGAACGAGGCGAAGGCAAGGTTCTCTGAAGCATACAAGAAGGATGCGGACGCGATCGTCCCGTCGAAGCTGCTCTTCGGATGGGATTCCTTCTTCAGCTCCCTTCGCAGCGGTTTCTTCGTTTACGACATCTCATCTCCGGAGTATGCCCATTTCGGCGTTTCCTCCTCCAGATCCTATTTCGGCAATGTCCAGTATTTCAAGGAGGATATAGCCGCCCTGCTGAAGAACGGATGGCACATAGCGGTCATCGCACCGTCAGCGGTACAGCAGGAAAGGCTGCAGAATGTCCTCCGTGACTACGATGTCGATATAGAGATCTCCGATATATCCTCCGGCTTCCAGATCGAGTCGCTTTCCCTTCTTGTTGTTCTTGACAGCGAGATCTTCGGACGGCGCAGGCAGAGGGCGAAATCAGTTGTAGAGACTGTCTCATCTCCCCTTGATTCCTTCGTGGAGCTGAAGGAAGGCGACTATGTCGTCCACGTGAACTACGGTATCGGCCGCTTCATGAAGATCGAACGTGTGAGGACAAGCCGCACTGAGCGCGACTACATCAAGATAGAGTACGCAGGTGATGAGCATCTGTATGTCCCAATCGAGCAGGCAGATCTTGTCCAGAAGTACATCGGGAATGATGGAAGGCCGCCCAAGCTCGATACGCTGGGCTCCCAGAGCTGGTCCAGGAAGAAGGAGAAGGCTCTCAGGAATGCCCAGGAGCTTGCCCAGGAACTGGTGCATCTCTATGCGGAGAGGCAGACTGTCAAAGGCTATCCGTTCGAGGCTGACAATGATATGCAGATCCAGTTCGAGGCTTCATTCCCATTTGCTGAGACATCTGACCAGATACGCTGCATCGAAGAGATAAAGAAGGACATGGAATCGGATAAGGTGATGGACCGCCTCGTCTGCGGTGATGTCGGATACGGCAAGACCGAGATCGCCTTCCGAGCGGCGTTCAAGGCCGCGCTTTCCGGCAAGCAGGTTGCGTTCCTGGCTCCGACAGTGATCCTCGCTGAGCAGCACTGCAATAACTTCCGCCGCCGCATTGGCAATGATTTTCCTGTGAATATCGGACTGCTTTCGCGCTTTGTGCAGGGAAAGGAGCAGAAGAAGGTCCTGCAGGGAGTGGAACAGGGGCAGATCGATGTCCTTTTCGGAACGCATCGCATACTGCAGAAAACCGTCAGCTTCAAAAACCTCGGGCTTCTGATCGTTGATGAGGAGCAGCGCTTTGGTGTCAAGGACAAGGAGCGTATAAAGCAGATCAAGACGAATGTCGATACTCTCACGCTTTCAGCAACCCCCATACCAAGGACGCTGTACATGTCCCTTCTGAAGGTACGTGACATGTCGCTCCTGACAACCGCTCCCAGGGAAAGGCAGCCTGTGGAGACCGTAATCGACCAGTTCTCGATGAAAACAGTCACGGAGGCGGTGAAGAGGGAGCTTGAAAGGGGTGGGCAGGTGTTCTTCCTCCATAACCGCATCGATGATCTGGAACAGATCGCCCAGATGATACGCTCCGAGGTTCCGTATGCGATCGTTGAAGCAGCGCATGGCCAGATGGAGGCATCGGATCTGGAGGAGGTGATGCATCGCTTCGTCTATGAAGGTATCCAGGTCCTTGTATCGACGACGATCATCGAGAATGGCATCGATATCCCGAATGTGAATACGATCATCATCAACCACGCTGACAAGTTCGGACTTTCCCAGCTTTACCAGCTTCGCGGACGCGTCGGGCGCTCTGACAGGAAGGCGTACTGCTATCTCCTGTATCAGGACCGCTCAATGCTCAGCGAGGAGGCGATCAGGAGGCTAAGGGTCCTTTCAGAGAATACCGCGCTTGGAAGCGGTTTCAAGGTCGCGATGAAGGACATGGAGATAAGGGGAGCAGGGAATATCCTTGGCCGCGAGCAGTCAGGGCATCTTGAGGCTGTCGGACTGGATATGTACATGAGGCTTCTTGAGGAGGAGATAGACAGGCTTACCGACACGGAGAAGGAGGGGGACAGCTCCGTGCTTCTTGAGCTTGATTACACGGGATTCATCCCTGATAGCTATATCCCTGATCCTCCATCGAAGTTCGAGGCATACAAGAAGATCGCCTCAATCGAGACGGAAGGACAGCTTGAAGGTCTCCGTGCTGAGCTTGAGAACCGCTATGGCCAGCTCCCGGAGGAGGTCGACAACCTCTTCTGCATCGCCGAGATCAAGATAATCTGCCGCCGCCTTTCAATCATCCATCTCTCTGAGGCAAGGGGCGTTGTGGATATCGAGTTCGGCAAGCTGTCCGCAATCAACCCGGACAGGGTGATCGCTCTGCTCCGCCTTTCGGATGGAAAGGTCCAGATGGACAGCAGGAACATGACGCATATGAGGATGCAGACAGGAGCGGTATCCCTCAAGGATAAGGCGCTCTTCATACTTGAACAGCTTAGGAGGCTTGTCTGATGACGGACGAAGAGATAATCAGCGGAGTGCAGAGGATAGAGATAAGGGAGGGCAGGGAGCGCACGATCAAGAGCTATGTGCTCCGCAACAATGTCATAACGCCGAAGGATGAGAGGATACTCAAGGAGTATTTCCGTTCCCATGGCTTCATGTTCCAGGATTCTCCGCTTGATTACAGCGCTCTTTTCGGAAACGGGAATCCCGTCATAATCGAGATCGGTTTCGGTATGGGGGACACGACAGCAGAGACTGCATTGCGCCGTCCTGAGTTCAACTACATCGGGATCGAGGTATTCCTGAAAGGCTTTGTCAATCTCCTTGAGGAGCTTGGCAAGCGGAGCATAGACAATGTCCGCATCATCCGCTTCAATGCTGTCGATGTGCTTTCACGCATGATCCCGGATGGATCAGTGGAGGGATTCCATATCTTCTTCCCTGATCCGTGGCAGAAGAAACGCCATCACAAAAGGCGGCTCATGACTCCCTCTTTCCTTCATTTCCTTGCAACGAAGCTGAAGAAGGGGGGATACGTCTACATGGTGACGGATTGGGAGGAGTATGCTGAGGAAGTCCTTTCCTTCTCCTCGGATGAGCCTCTGCTTTCAAATCCCTTCGGTGGCTTTGCGCCTCCTGTTGCATGGAGACCAATGACAAAGTTCGAGCAGAAGGGGATGGAAAGCGAGCATCCAATCAATGAGATCTGGCTGGAAAGGAACGATTCTTAGGAAATGGTGTGCCATACAGCTCATTTTATACTTGTTTTCACTGTAATGGTGGTGTAGATTACTTTGTATAGTAGGGGCTGGGGTATAGGTTCATGCTTTCATTCATCTGATATGCGCTATCGGATGAATGATTTTTTATATCCTTATACGATTGAAATCATTTGATAGAAAACAGGAATCATGTTTTTAACATATGATATCAATACAAAAACAGAGCAGCATCACTGCTGCTCTGCTATCAGAACCATTGGAATCAGCCCTGTGCTTCTTCCTTTGCCTTCTTGGCTTCCGCAATCACATCATCGGAGAGCTTTCCATGCAGCTCCTCATAGTGATCGAACTCAAGCTCGAAGGAGCCCGTGCCGGATGTCATGGACTTTAGCTCGATCGCATAGTTCCTGAGCTCCGCCATTGGGACTTCCGCTTTGACTGAGACGACATGGCCTTTCTCTTCCTGTCCGAGAACCCTGCCGCGCTTTGAGGAAAGGTCGGAGAGGATCGAGCCAAGATACTCATTCTCGACGAATACCTCCAGCTTCATGAATGGCTCAAGCAGGACGCAGCCGGCCTTTGAAAGAGCTACCTGCATCGCGCCCTTCGCAGCGAGCTTGAATGCCATTTCAGAGGAGTCGACAGGATGCTCCTTTCCATCAAGGAGCGTGACGCCGATATCAACGAGCGGATATCCCGCAAGGTATCCTTCCTCCATTGCCTCGTGGATGCCCTTCTCGATTCCCGGAATGTATCCCTTGGAGACGGCTCCTCCCTTGACTGCATTCTCGAAGGTATAGTATTCACCGCGCTCGGTTGGCTTTATGTCGATGACGACGCGTCCGAACTGACCGTGTCCACCCGTCTGCTTCTTATGGGTGTATTCTGCAAGCCCAGAATCTTTTGTGATCGTCTCGCGATATGCGATCTTCGGGGTACGGGTGTTGATCTGAACCTTCTGCTTTTCCCTGACCTTGTCGAGGATCATGCCGATATGGAGTTCGCCCATTCCTCCGATGATCGATTCCTTTGTCTCGTTGTTGTAGGACATCTGGAATGTGAGATCTTCCTCTGCAATGCGGTGAAGCGCATCGTTCATCTTGTCCTCGCTCTTCTTGTCCTCTGCCCAGATTGCAAGCTGATAGACAGGCTGTGGCATCTTGAGAGGTCTGAAGCGCCTCTTGTATTCCGGACCCGCAACGAAAGTAGCATTCGTGTATGCGATATCACACTTGGTGATGATTCCGATATCGCCGGCTTCGAGGCTATCGGTCTCAATGAGCTTCTTGCCTACTGCCCTGTAGAGCTTGCCTGGCTTTGCCTTCTTCCCGACTTCGTTGTTGTATATATCCGTTTCAGGGGTGAGGACGCCTGTAACGACCTTTATGAAGCTCATCTTTCCGGAGAACTGATCAATCGTCGTCTTGAAGCAGTATGCGGAGAATGGCTTTTCAGGATCGATTTCGATCGTTGTCTCCTCTCCCTCATGTCCGATGATGTATTCCTCTATTCCAAGAGGCCATGGGAAATTGTTCTTTATGAAGTTGAGGAGTGATGTGATACCTGCTCCCTTGTCAGTTGCACCGCAGAATACTGGGACGACCCTGTTTGTCCTCATTCCGACAGCAAGGCCGTGGCGGATATCATCGGGTTCAAGGGTTCCTTCCTCGAAATACTTCTCGATAAGCTCATCGGTTCCTTCTGCTGCATTCTCTATGAGCCTGGAGCGGAAGTCCTCGACAACTGCCTGGTACTTCTCTGGAATCGGTATCGGTGTCTCCTTTCCGCCTTCATGGCATTCATATGCCTGGTTCTCGATGAGGTTGATGACACCATGGAATTCCTCTGCTTCACCAAGCGCGATGACGACCGGCACGAAGTGTGCGCCGAATTCCTCAACGAGTGAATCTATCGTATGCCTGAAGCTGGCTCTTTCCTTATCCATCTTATTGATGAACACAGCCCTCGGCTTGCTTCTCTCATCCAGCCTCCTCCAGAGCTTGATCGTTTCGATCTGAGCGCCTTCGCGTCCATCGACGAGCATGAGCGCTGCTTCAGTTGCCCTGAATGAGGAAATCGCCTCTCCAATGAAGTCGCCGGTACCCGGCGTATCCAGCAGGTTGAGCCTTTTCCCGTCCCAGTCGAAAGAGGCGAGTGCTGAATGGACGGACATCTTCCTCTGGATCTCCTCGTCAGTGTAGTCGCTGACGGTCTTTCCGCTGTCTACGGTTTCAGGACGGGAAAGAACACCTGCATAGTAAAGCATCTGCTCTATGAGGTTTGTCTTTCCCGTACCATTATGGCCGATGATTGCCACATTCCTGATATCCTTGGTGTTGACGCTCATCTGAATCCTCCTTTTGAATCGAAATAAGCCTATTAGGAAAATTCTACGCCCCCGCGCATGCGAAGTAAAGGAAAATCAGCATGATAATATGATTGGATGCATCCTGATGAAGATATTGCAATCCAATGGATTCTATACAGCAGTTTTGCATTACAATAGCGGAGCATATTCATACAGTATGATAATGCATTCATAGTTAATAAAAATAATATGAAAATAATATGGTAAATATTCAATTAAAATAGTTAAGTAATATAGTAAAAATGAAAAATAACCATTGAAACAATGAAATGTTAAAAACTGGGGAAAAGCCATGGATTTTCCATGATTCTGTTTTCTTTGACAGAATCAAATTGCGGGTTGACAATATCCATACGGGTTTACCCCCATAACAGAATAGGGGTGATCTATGCGAAAGATGATTCTCATCATCTTGTCGGCGATGCTTCTCCTTATGCCGCTGAGCGCTGGGGGGGGTACTTCTCAATAGGTATTGCACCTGATACCGCTTTCAAAGCCTATACAGTAAATGAAGGCAAAGCAGCTGAAAGCCCTGCAAAGGACTATTTCCGCATTGGTGGCAATCTTGATGCGGCGATAGGCTACAGCTTCAATGACTGGCTTGGGCTAGGTCTTTCAACCGGAGTGAATTACGGAAAGACTGCATTCAATTACAGCCAGGGTGTGCTGACAGTCCCGTTCATGGCACAGCTTGTCAGTGACCTACTCTCCATCCTGCCTCACATTGCTGTGAGCCTGAGGCTGGAGCTTCTTCTCACTCAAGACACCTGATGGTGCCAGTATCAGTGAGCTATCCCCGCTAGCCCAGCGGTTCAGGATGTCTTTTCCCTCATCCAGCAGGTTTTTACAACTGTTCTTGTCTCTGTCATGATGTGTACCGCAGCTCTTGCATGTCCACTCACGGTCAGAAAGCTTCAGGTCGTGATTAACCTCATGACACACTGAGCATCGCTTGCTCGAAGGGAAGAACTTATCGACCTTCACAAGTATCTTCCCCTGCTCATTCAGCTTATAGGCAAGCATTTCTCTCAGCATTCCATAGCCATTGTCATAAACAGCTTTACCGAAGTTCAGGCTCTGCGACATATGCTGGAGGTTTATGTCCTCTACTACGACAGCATCGAATGAACGGGACACATTGCAGGAGAGTTTAT
>CALXYL010000021.1 GCA_944392985.1 uncultured Spirochaetaceae bacterium
TTGATACTAGCGACCTTTGTGCCGCCATATGTTCATGTCCTTGGTACTAAAACTCAGGACAAAGTCTCATAAAAAAAGGCTATGCTCGCATGCTCTCAAGCATAGCCCGAGGGAATAGCGGATTCCTGCTGGAAAAAGAAGGGGGGATCGGAACCAGCAGGTCTCTGTCCTTTTCATGTTCACATGAGAGGACTGTCTTTGTTCTCCCGTCTGACAAGTCCACTTTATCGTGCTTCCTTGAAATGGATAATGCAGAAAAACGATTTAAGGTATGCAGAAAACAGAGGAAAATATCCTGGATGTGATGTATGCTGGACAAAAAGGGGAATGGAAGGTGGGAATATCCAGAGCAGTGATAAGACAGCGTGTCATGCTATTGCTATGCCTTCTCGTTCTTTCTCTGC
Organism: uncultured Spirochaetaceae bacterium; assembly: GCA_944392985.1. Classification (GTDB taxonomy): domain Bacteria; phylum Spirochaetota; class Spirochaetia; order Sphaerochaetales; family Sphaerochaetaceae; genus Ornithospirochaeta. Next base: position 405 of record CALXYL010000021.1, read on the forward strand.
CGCTTTCTGCAGCTTCAGGCAGCGGCCTTCTGGGCACGGTTCCAGTCACGGTGGATGATGAAGGGGATATCGTGATCACGATGTCCTTCTGGGAAACAGGGGAAAGCCGGGAGCGCCTTGAGAATGCGATTTCCCTCTTTGAGTCCCAGAATCCCGGCATCGATGTTGAAGCGGAATTCGTCGATTACAGCGGGTACTGGGGGAATCTGTCCGCTGATATCGCCAACGGGAAGCTGTCGGATATCATAGAGATCGATTCATCGTATCTTAGGCAGTTCTCGGAAAGGGGGTTGCTTATGCCCCTCTCTGACTCATGGCCGTCGGTTTCAGGATATGCCATTCCAATAGGGGTGCATGCCCCCGCGATGCTTTATGACAGGGAACTGGCTTCAGAGCTTGGCTTATCCATTGTGTCTCCGATGTCATTCTCCACGTTCTCGGCTATCGGGCGCGAGGTATATGAGCGGACTGGCCTCAAGACGGAGAGCAGGCTTGGCCTTGATTTCCTTGAAGCGCTTGCTGCTTTCAATGGAAGCGATATCTACAGCGAGATACAGGAAGGGGACATCTCATCAAGCTATGAGTTCTTCAGCATTGTGAAGGAGATAGCCGGCATGGATTTCATCGCCTCTCCTGGCGATGGGACATGGAACCGCTTCGCATTCTCCTCTGATCTTGAGCAAGGCGAGGTTGCCGTTTCGGTATCATCCGGGATCAGGGCCTATTCGATGCTCGCTGTCTCATCGTCGTCGCAGGTGAAGGAAGCTGCTCTCTATTTCATCAGCTGGCTTGCATCCTCGGAGGAGGCGGGTGAGGTGCTCCGCTATTCATTCGGGATTCCCGTGTTCCGTAGTGCATCCCTTGAAGATGCATCCCCGGAGGAGGCGTATGAGCTTTCATTCGTCAGTTCCGAAGCAGTCAGGGAAAGGCCTCTTCCTCCTATCGGCAACGTGGAGATATCCCGGTTGCTTTCATCCGCAGGCGAAGCTGTTCAGTCAGGAAGCGCTGATGCGGCTTCTGCCGCGGCTTCTTTCGTCTCCTCAGCTGCGGCTGTCCTTGGAAAGGCTGGGGGAGAGTCCACATAATGAAGGTGCCGCCGCTCTCCCTCGGCAGGAAACTGACGCTTGTCATACTGTCGTTCTCCGCCCTGATGCTCTCCGTCGTGTTCTTTTCGGTGATCTCGCTTGGACGTGAGTATATGCAGCGTGTTTATTCAATCACAGGGGAGAATACGCGGAATATACTCAGCAGTGTTGATTCCGCTTTCAGCGGAGCGATGGTCATTGCTGACCTCCTGTCATCCGATGAATCGCTGCAGAGAAGCCTTGCCATGCTCAAGGATGGCGGGGATGAGGCAAGTCTGGAGGAGAGCAGGGGACGGATACTTGCCCGCATAAGCTCTACGCCATCCTCCTCTTCCTTCATCGTGGACATCTCCCTCCTGACAGGAAGCGGTGATATCCATTACGGAAGCGGGCTTGGTCTTTCCCCTATTGCCATAGAGGAGGCATCTGGAATGGCAAGGGAGAGCGGAGGTGCTGCCGTGTGGGTGGGGAGCGATGAGGGAAGCATCTATCTTGTGCGGACTATAAGGCGCTTGGAATTCCTTTCACTGGATGAGCTTGCCTCGCTGTTCATCAGAATAGATGCCGCAGGGCTCATCGAGTCGATCCGTGCTGATATGTCGAATGCCGGAATCGGTCTTGCGCTGGCCTATTCAGGGCGGCTTCTCTATTCGGATTACCCCGAAGGTGTACTGCCTCCCACCCTGGATGCCGCTGTCTGGGATGCTGATGGGGTGCGATGCTTCGTTTACCGCGGCACCCTTCCGGAGAGCGGGTTCAGCTACGTCGATCTTGTTCCGGCTGAATCGGCGTTCGGATCCCTTCTTATCCGCATCGCGGGAACGCTCCTACTTCTGATACTCATCCCATCTGCGTACCTGCTGGTGCTTCGCTTCATGCTTCGCCGCATCATATCGCGCGTCAATGCACTGAAAGAACGGATGGATGCCTTCGAGAACGGCAGCTACAAAGAGGGTGGAACCATCGGTGGACATGATGAGATCGCTGACCTCAACAGGCGTTTCGACAGCATGGTCAAAGGGTACCGCAAGGCCGAGAATGACAGCTACAACCGGCTTCTTATGCTCAAGGACAGCAAGATAAGGATGCTTACAGAGCAGATCAATCCGCATTTCCTGTACAATGTCCTCGATTCGATCTACTGGCTCAGCCAGAAGTATCAGGCGGAGGATATAGCATCCATGAGCTGCAGCCTTGCCTCCCTTTTCCGCGCGGCTGTGTCCTCGGAGGATATCGTTCCCCTTAGCAGGGAGCTTGAGCTTGTGGCCAGCTTCGTGAGCATCCAGCAGACACGCTTCACTGGGCTGATAGACTACAGCGCGGATGTACCAGGCACCTTGATGCAGACGCTGGTTCCGAAGTTCTCGATACAGCCGCTGGTTGAGAATGCAGTCAAGCATTCGGTTGAGGAACTTGGTGTGGCGACCACAATCTCCGTGCGCTGCTTCAACAGGGAGGAATCTGCTGTCGTCGAGGTTTCGAATACCGGTTCATCATTTCCTGAGGATATCGCAGCGCAGATAGCCGAAGGGCGCATAAGGTCATCATCCGGTAGGATAGGGCTGAAGAATATCGATGAGAGGCTCCGCCTTCTCTTCGGAGAGGACAAGGGGCTGGAGTTCATGAATGTGGAAGGTGCGGCTATTGTGTCGTTTACCGTCCCATGGAGGAGTGATGCTCAAGGCAATTCTGGCAGATGACGAGGAAATCGTCCGTACATCCATAGCGAAATGGCTTCCGTGGAAGGAACTCGGAATCGAGCTTGCCGGTACAGCCTCCGATGGTGAGGAGGCTCTTTCCATGATTATGGAGATCCGCCCTGACATCATCATAACGGACATCCGGATGCCGAAGATGGATGGTCTGGAACTGATCAGGCGCATAAGCGCGAAGCTCCAGGATTCGGAATTCATCATCCTGTCGGGGTTCGGCGAGTTCAGCTATGCCCAGACTGCAATGCAGTATGGTGTGAAGCACTACCTGCTCAAGCCCGCAAGGAAGGAGGATCTTGTAAGGACGCTGGAGGAGGCAAGGAAGGACATAGAGGACAGAAGGAAGGCGCGTATCGCTTCGGTGCCAGGAGCTGCTGAGCATTATGGCCTGTATCTGCAGCGAGGCATGATGGTCGAGGTCCTTTCCGATCCATCGTCAGTGGACGATGTCGTCAGGCGATGCCGGCGTCTCTCTTCATTCGACCCGGGGGAGATCCTGACTGCGATCGTTTCCCAGGTGCTTTCACCTGCGAGGTTCGCGGGCCTTATGATGAAGACCATTGCCGGAATGGGCATAAGGATGCCGATGTATCCCGTTTCTGCTGCAGGGCGCGTATTCATAGTGCTGGACCTTCCTTCCCTGTCCGGTCTTGAGGCTATCAGGAAGGCGGTGGAGGAGAAGGGAGCTGTGCTTGTCGCGGTGAAGCGCGGTACTCCTTCTGAGCTGATAACCGCTTTCGTTGAGTACGCTTCCGGGCAGAAGGAGGCATCAATCTACGCGGAGGATGGCAGCGTGGAGACAGTGAAGGTCTCCCCGTCCTCTTCTGATGCCGATGAGCTTGGCCTGATAAGGCGTTATCGCTCGGTGATGAATGGCACTGGGGATCCTTCATTGATGGATGATATCAGCAGCGTGTTCTCGTCGATGCCGTTTCCGGAAGCACGATTGCTTTTCCTGCGCATGGCAATCGGGGAGGTGGGTGACAGCCTGCTTTTCAAGGAGCTTGCTGATGTCGCATCAGCTGATGAGCTGATCACCCTTGCAAGAGGCTTTCTGGAGCATCGCGTGCCGAGGGAACGCGATCCTTTTCCCATCGATACGGTGCTGCGGTATATCAAGGAGAACTACCAGAATCCTGATATCTCCCTCAAATGGATATCCGAGAATGTTGTATATATGAACTCCGAGTACCTCTCGCGCCTCTTCCTCCGCGAGGTGGGCCAGAGGTTCACAGACTACCTCAATTCGACCAGGATAGAGGAAGCGAGGAAGCTGATGGAAGCCTTCCATCGAAGCACCGTCAGCGAGATTGCGGAGAAGGTGGGATACAGCAATCCAGGCTACTTCTTCCATGTGTTCAGGCGTTATACCGGAATGACTCCCGGTGAGTACATGGAGAAGGAAGCGTCGGGAAAGGCGAAAGGGAATTGATATGGAGAATATAAGGGAGACACTGCTGGGAGGGCAGTCGTTCAGCTGGAGGGATGATGGCGATGGCTGGTACTCAGCCGTGCTCAATGATCGTATCTATCGAGTAAGCTCGATTGAGGATGCTGCTTCGGATCCGTTCCTCTATGACTACTTCGACCTGTCCTATGACTACGAGAAGGCCAGAGAGGCAATTGCTGCGAAGGATGATATCCTCCGCCGCGCCACAGAAGGAACCGGACTGATCAGGCTGCTGAAGCAGGATCACTGGATAGTGCTCATCTCCTTCATCCTTTCACAGAACAATAACATCAAGCGCATCACGGGGCTGTATGACAGGCTCTCGAGAAGATATGGACATCCAGTAGGGGAGGGACGTTTCTCGTTTCCGTGCGTTGATGAGATGAAAGGGGCATCGGAAGAGGAGCTAAGGGAGATCGGAACAGGATTCCGCGCTCCGTTCATCCTTGATGCGATCGACAAGGCATCGATGCTGGATGAGATCGAGGAGATGCCGTTTGCCGATGCGATGGAGGCCCTGCAGAGGATCAAGGGCGTCGGCCCGAAGGTCGCATCGTGCATACTTATATTCTCCTATCAGAGGAGGGAGGGCTTCCCGATGGATGTCTGGATGAAGAAGGTGATGAGGGAGTATTACCCTGATAAGGATGCCTCATACTTCCATCCGTATGAGGCGCTGTCTCAGCAGTATCTCTTCTCCTGGATCCGCTCTCAGAGCTGACCCTGCTTCCTCTGCTCTGGGAACTGGAGCTGGTAGAAGATCTGCTCAAGCTCCAGTGCTATGTTGATGTTATGGATCACCGCGCATGGCTCTCCAGGGGCGGCAGGCCGTGGCTTGAGGGTTATAGGGGAGAAGTTCAGGATCCCGAGAACCCCTGCTTCCATGAGCTTTTCAGCCGTGTCCGCCGCTGCCGCCTCCGGCACCGTTATGATCGCGACCTTCGTATCGAGTGTCTCCACGATCTCCTCAAGCCGTGACATCGGGTATACGGGAACGGGGTGGGAGGCATCTGAATAGACGATCGGATCGGTGTCGAATCCAGCGACGATCCTGATTCCGTCCGGCTCGAATCCTGAGTAGTGCATCAGCGCCTTTCCTATCCTGCCGCAGCCGACGACTATCACATTCTGAGGCTCGCCCTTCCCGAGAATGGAGGATATCCTGCCGATCAGATCCGTGATCTCATATCCGCCCCTTTTCTGCCCGTGTATCTCGAGAAGGGAGAAATCCTTCCTGACGACAGCGGCGGAAACGCCGGCGGCATCAGCAAGGTTGTGTGCGAACACTTTCTCTAAACCGATGGCTCTCAGCCGATTAAGGGCCCTGTAGTAGCGGGTAATCCGTATGAGCATATCATTGTTCATTGCATTCTGTTCCTTTTATGTGATTGAAAGTATATTAAGCTATAAATCATGTCAATAAATATAGATTGATATCCCTCTTCCGCCTTTTCAGATATCATTTATTGCATAAAAACTTCCTATTAAGATAGAATCAATGAGGTGACTTAAAACAAGGAGGAGTTATGGCTCAGAGCATATTCTCTGATGAGCTCAACGCTTATATTTCCGAGTGGAAGGATAAGCCGGGCAATCTCATCATGATCCTCCATAGAGTCCAGGAGGAGTTCGGCTATGTCTCCAGGGAAGCTGCAGAAGGCGTTTCCGCAGAGATCGGCGTTCCTCTCGCGACGATATGGGGAGTGCTGACGTTCTATCATTTCTTCAAGCTCAACAAGCCAGGCAAGTACAATATCCAGGTCTGCCTTGGAACCGCCTGCTATCTCAAGGGCGGCGATATGATCGTTGAGGAGCTTGGCAAGGAGATAGGGCTTGAGGTTGGAGGGCTGACCGAGGATGGCCGGTTCTCTCTGGAGGCTGTCCGCTGCGTAGGATGCTGCGGGCTCGCACCTGTTATGACGATATCCGGGGAGGTCTTCGGAAAGGTCTCCAAGAACCAGATAGCTGGAATCCTGGACAAGTTCGCCTGATGCATGATCTTTCTGATCTCCTTCTGGAAGCTGTCGTGAACAGCGTCGAAGCTGGCGCGGGTGTCATAGAGGCTTCTGTGGAGATAGAGGATGGCATGGCGAGGATCCGGATAGAGGATGATGGGGTGTATGCATTGTCCTCCGATCCGTTTCAGGATGGAAGCACTACCAAGGGCGAAGGGCGAGGCCACGGGCTTTTCATCATTCATGAGAGGAGCAGTGGCAGATGCCGCTTAACACGAGGAGATGGACGGACACAGCTGGAATTCATGGCAGAGGATGATGGGAGCTTCAGCGACGCTGCGGCGGCATTGCTTCCTGTCTTCGGCATGGGTGGCGGCATAACAGTGACAATCAGGAAGGATGGCGGGGTGAAGAAGGTATCCAGCGCCCTTCTTGAGGAAAGGGACGCAGTCCCTGACAGGGCTGAGGGGATAAGGAATTTCAGGAATCTCCTCGAAGGGCTCTGAGAAAGGAGTGATCTATGGCTAAACTTTCGCTTTCCGAACTTCACGAGATCAGATCTCGCGAGGAGAGGAATCTGAAGAAGCGCGATATCCACGGCCGCTCGGTCCATGTGGTTGTCGCGATGGGCACCTCCGGTATAGATGCAGGTGCCAAGCTCACGCTCAATACCATCGCCGATGATGTTGAGAAGCTCGGGCTTGAGAATGTGATCATCACGCAGACGGGGAGTGCGGCTCCCAATCCCGAACCAGTGGTTGAGGTATACTCTCCGCAGTCGGGGCTTGTCGTGTATGGCTCGGTTGATAAGGAAGCGGCGCATCGCATCGTCTCTGAGCATCTCAGGGATGGCCGCATCGTCGACGATCTGAGGATCGAGATTAAGACGAAGGAGCAGTAATATGGGATTCAGGAACTATATCCTTGTCTGCGGAGGCACGGGATGCGAGTCTTCCCGCTCCGATCAGATCTACCACGCGCTTATCGATGAGGCAGAGGCGCAGGGCGTCGCCGACCAGGTTCAGGTCATCAAGACTGGCTGCTTCGGATTCTGCGAGCAGGGGCCGATCGTGAAGATACTCCCTGAGGATTCATTCTATGTGCAGGTCAAGCCTGAGGATGCGAAGGAGCTTATCGCTGAGCACGTCATCAAGGGACGCGAAGTCACGAGGCTCCTCTATAACAAGGCGCCGCGCAAGGCATACGAGGAAGTAGAGGATATCGGCTTCTACAAGAAGCAGCAGAGGATCGTCCTCCGCAACTGCGGTTCGATCGATCCGGAGAATATCGATGAGTATATCGCGGCAGTCGGCTACAAGGCACTGGAAAAGGTGCTTTTCGAGATGACCCCGGATGATGTCATCGCCGAGCTCAAGACAGCTGGTCTCCGTGGACGCGGTGGTGCAGGATTCCCGACATGGATGAAGTGGAACTTCACAAAGCAGGAGAACAATCCTGTGAAGTACGTTGTCTGCAACGCTGACGAGGGCGATCCCGGTGCCTATATGGACCGCTCCACGCTTGAGGGTGATCCGCATTCCGTGCTTGAGGCAATGACGATCTGCGGCAAGACCGTCGGCGCACATCAGGGATTCATCTATATCCGTGCTGAGTATCCTCTTGCCATCCACCGCCTTGAGGTTGCCATGAAGCAGGCGAGGGAGTATGGTCTTCTTGGAAAGGACATCCTTGGCTCAGGTTTCGACTATGACATAGAGATCCGTCTTGGCGCCGGTGCGTTCGTCTGCGGTGAGGAGACTGCTCTCCTTCAGTCAATCGAAGGACACAGGGGCATGCCTAAGCCGAGACCGCCATTCCCGGCATCGAAGGGTCTTTGGGGAAAGCCGACTGTCATCAACAACGTTGAGACATGGGCGAATGTTGCCCAGATCATAAACAACGGAGGCGAGTGGTTTGCCTCGATCGGTACCCCGGACAGCCATGGAACGAAGGTCTTCGCCCTTACTGGCAAGATCTGCAATTCCGGACTTGTCGAGGTTCCGATGGGTACTACGCTCCGCGAGATCGTCTATGATATCGGCGGCGGAATCGCTCATGGAAAGAAATTCAAGGCGGTTCAGACCGGCGGTCCTTCCGGCGGCGTCATCACAGAGGAGAATCTTGATACCCCGATTGATTTCGGAGGACTCCAGAAGATCGGATCGATGATGGGCTCGGGCGGAATGATCGTCATGGATGAGGATGACTGCATCGTCGATGTCGCCAAGTTCTATCTGAACTTCACTGTCGATGAGTCCTGTGGAAAATGCGCTCCATGCCGCATCGGTGGCAAGAGCCTCTGCAACATCCTTGAGAAGATCACGCAGGGCAAGGGCGAGGAGAAGGATATTGAGCAGATCCAGCAGATCGCGCATGCGATGAGGATCGGATCCCTCTGTGCTCTTGGACAGACTGCTCCGAATCCCGTCCTTTCCTCCCTTAGGTACTTCCCTGAGGAGTATGAGGCGCACATCGTTGACAAGAAGTGTCCGTCGGGCAAGTGCAAGAAGCTCATCAGCTACGAGATCAACCCGTCGAAGTGCATCGGATGCACGGCATGTGCAAGGAAGTGCCCTGTCGGCGCGATTTCCGGCGAGGTCAAGCATCCTCACAAGATCAACGGCAATGTCTGTATCAAGTGCGGCGTCTGCAAGGAAACATGCAAGTTCTCGGCCATCGAGATTCATTAGGAGGTAAAGGATGATCCATCTTACTATACAGGGAATCGAAGTTGAGGTGGCTGAGGGGACAACCGTCCTTGAGGCTGCCAGGAAGGCGGGTATCAGGATACCGACACTCTGCTATCATCCTGATCTCCAGCCGTTCGGGTCATGCGGGCTTTGCGTCTGCAAGCAGGAGGGTTCCGCGAAGATCATCCGTGCCTGCTCGACGCCTGCTGCTGAGGGGATGAGGATCATTACGCATGATCAGGACCTCTACAACGTCAGGCGCACTATCCTTGAGCTCACGATGTCCACGCATCCGTCCTCATGCCTTCTCTGCACCCGCAACAACAAGTGCGAGCTCCAGAAGCTGGCTATTGAGTACGGAGTGAGGGAGCAGCCGTTCGAGATCCGCCTCGCAGAGGACAAAAAGGACCGTTCAACCGGTGCAATCGTCCTTGATCCGGAGAAGTGCATCAAGTGCGGACGCTGTGTACAGGTCTGCCAGGGCCTCCAGGGTGTCTATGCCCTTGAGTTCATCGGTCGCGGCGATCATACAACGATGAGTCCCGCTGCTCGTCTGCCTCTCAATGAGAGCCCCTGCATCAAGTGCGGCCAGTGCATCACGCACTGCCCTGTCGGTGCAATCTATGAGCAGGACCAGACTGATGGCCTGATGAAGGCGATTGCGGATCCAGAGAAGGTCGTTGCTGTCCAGATCGCTCCATCTGTAAGGGTTGCGATCGGTGAGGAGTTCGGACTCAAGCCAGGCGCTGTCTCGACGAAGAAGCTCTACACTGCGCTTCGCCGTCTCGGGATCGACTATGTCTTTGATACGAACTTCGGAGCGGACCTCACGATCATGGAGGAGGGCTTCGAGCTTATCGAGAGGATGAAGAAAGGGGCAGTGATGCCACAGCTTACATCCTGCTGCCCGGGCTGGGTTGCATATGTCGAGGAGTATTACCCGGATCTTCTGGAGAACCTCTCCTCTGCGAAGAGCCCGATGATGATGCAGGGCGCGATCACGAAGACATACTGGGCAGATAAGGTGGGAATCGACAAGAAGAAGATCTATTCTGTTGCGATCATGCCATGCACTGCCAAGAAGACTGAGATCACGCGTGATGGGGAGCATGCCTCTTCAAGCGGAGAGCAGGATGTCGATCTCGTGCTTACGACCCGTGAGCTTGCACGGCTTATCGCTTCAAGGGGTCTCGATTTTGAGAACCTTCCGGAGACGGAGGCTGACAGCCCGATCGGAGAATACTCTGGCGCCGGCACGATCTTCGGTGCAACTGGTGGTGTTATGGAAGCTGCGATCAGGACAGCATACTACGGCATCACAGGAAAGGAGCTTCCCGATCCAGAGGTCAAGCTGGTACGCGGCCTTGATGAGATCAAGCGCGGAGAGGTTGATGTCGATGGCAGGAAGGTCCGTGTCGCTGTCGTCCATGGCATGGCGAATGCGAAGCCGCTCCTTGATAAGATCAGGGAGGACAAGAAGGCCGGTCGTCCATCCGATGTGGATTTCGTTGAGATCATGGCCTGCCGCGGCGGTTGCATCGCAGGCGGTGGACAGCCCTATGGCACAGATGATGAGGTCCGTGAGATGAGGATTGATGGATTGTATGAGGATGATGAGAAATCAGCGAAGCGCTGCTCGCATCAGAATCCTTCGATCCAGAAGCTCTATGAGGAGTTCCTCAGTGCTCCGCTTTCGGAGAAGGCGCATCACCTCCTTCATACGGAATACCAGGAGACTCCGCTCTACAAAGGCTGAGAAAGGTATCAGCAAGGCCCCTCCAGAGAAGACCCGGAGGGGCTTTCCTTTAGCGTGATACACGCATTACAGTCACTTCAGATGCATCGCTTTCATCAAATGCGATGATGTTCATCCCGCTCGGAGACAGCGAAAGCGTGTCGATTCCGTTGCCGGAGAGCGCTGTACGTCCTATCTCCTCCACAGATCTTCCATCCTCTGCGATCTCCAGGGTGACTATCTCATCTGCATCGATATCGATGTAGTACGCATAGCTTCCATCGGGGGATATGGTCAGGCTGCTTGCTTCGTGGGCAACTTCCTCCGATGAGTGGATTATCCATCCCCAGTTGTCTGCGGCAGGGTCATACTCAAGGATGCTGATATAATCGCCGATGACGATGTAGTGGTCAGGATCGATCATCGCACCGGTTGTCAGTCCATTGAGCTTAGCCGCCGTAGCCTCTTCAAGCGTGTATGTGTCGAAGTGGGCTTCAAGGGCGAATATCTCATCATTCCTCCAATGCTTGGCGGGGTGGAAGAGCTGGCCCTCCCTTGAGGTCATGAAGAAGCATTCGTCCGATCCCTGCAGCCTACCGACTGGAGTGACCGCGTTTCCTATCCCGAAATCGCTTCCCTGCCAGAAGTAGCCGCTGTCACCGGTTCCTGCGCCGAAGGAAACGTAGTTCTGCTGCCATTTGCCGGTGCTCGCTCTCTTCACCATCACTGCTCCGACACCATATCCATCCTTCATGATGCCATCTGTGACCGCGACAGCTCCGATACCCGCGATCTCCTCCTCATCCGGATAGCGATAATAAACAGGTGTACCCTCCGAGAACTTGGTAAGCGTTGCGGTAATCGGGTTGTAGTTGAATACGATGACTTTGTAGGGATTCTCCTGCGACATGATGATCTTCGTCATCGAAGAGGAGATGTACAGCGGTTCAAAGTCCACGACCGTTCCATCGATCCCGATGGAGTCGAATGTATAGCTCCGCACTGCATCGAGGTCATTCCTTATGATCTTCGCTATCTGTATGGTACGTTCCGTATTTGAGGAGATCATGACATTCCCATCAGGAAGGAAACGCAGATCAGTGTAGCCGGAAAGGGGAAGGTCGGAGCTGCTTTCGATGACATTCCCCTGAACAGGCACGCCAGGAGTGGAGGCTGAGATAGCCTCGAAGTTGACCGATGCTGATCCTGTTGTGCCGAGTCGGGAAGCTGATGCCACGACATCGAGCCGATGGGTGCCGATCAGTGGTGTGAATTCCACCGATGAACCTTCTCCGATCTGGCTGCCGTCCAGATACCATGCGATCTGAAAGCCTGAGACCTCATCGGTTTCGCATGTGATGGAGACAGTGATCGGAATGGAGGCTTCGACTGTATCCTCGATCCCGTCTATATAGCAGACGACTGGTATGCCTGTGTTGTTGACCAGCTCAAGCATGCCTGGCTCAGTAGGGTATTTATCGAGGTCGAATGTGATTTCTCCCTCTGATACCTGATCGCCGGCTATCCGTACAGCTTCGACGAAACCAGCGACCTGGACGCTTCCATCATAGAGCCTGGCGGCGAGGATGTATGAGCCAGCGGGGTAGCCCTCGCCGATATACGAGGCTGTGCCTGATGCGGCATCGAAGGAACTGAGGATAAGTGATTCGGATTCCTTGCTGCCGTACTGCGGGACAATCTCCATCTCGATGCTCACATCCTCGGATATCCTTTCAGGATCCCAGGAGAGATATACTTCCAGCGTTCCTTCGCCTACAAGATCCTCCATGACAATCGTGCAGCTTCCGTTGGTGCTTGAGAGATGATGGGTTGTCTCTCCCGTAACGAGGATATCCCCGATCGAGTTCAGACCCTCTGCATAGATCATCCATTCCCCGATCACTAGCCCTTCAAGGGAGACCGATTCCCTGCTCGTCTCGATGCTGAACGATTCCGAGCCCGGCCCATCGCCGGTGAGCCTGTACTTGCTGATTTCGAGCGGATATCCGGAAGGGACGATCGATCTGTCCTTCTGCAGATTCACGCGCAGCGTTGCATGGCTGCGGCTCTCCTCGCATGACACGAGCGCTGCCGCAATGAGGACAAGCGCTACCAGTAGATTGATTCTTCTCATTGTCATTTGACTCCTTTCAGCATCTAATCCGCTTCAGGTGGCATTTCTGGACAACACTCCGCCACATCTTCCCAGAGAAATGGGGTATGGGATAGACTTCAGGTATGAACGGAAGCGTTTTCTCAAAGGTGATAACCGAGCTTGCCTCTTCGGATGAGCAGTCTGTGCTGGCTGAGCTCGTGGCGGCTGCAGCCGCGCCGGAAGGCGCTCTTGATGCAGTCATTGCGCGGGAGAGGAAGGGAAGCACCGCTATCGGAAACGGTGTCGCTGTTCCTCATGCACGCATAGAAGGGTTGCAGAAGCTCACCGCGGTCCTGGGCAGGTCGACAGATGGAATCAGGTTCGGAAACAGCATTGTCCATATTTTTGTCCTGGTACTTGTACCCGAGGAAGCGGCTGCTGCTCACCTCGATTTCCTCTCCGCAGTCGTGAGACGCCTTTCATCTGAGACTGACAGGCGTATGCTTTTGGAAGCAGGAAGCGAAAGCGAGATGCTGGAGGTCCTTTTCCCATGAAGCGCCTTATCCTCTTCCTCGTCCTTGCTGTCTTTGGTGTCTTTGTCTACTTTGCATCATTCAAGGGCATGATCATCTGGCCTCTTCTCCTGCCTCTTCTTGCGCTTGTCGGTGTCTACTACGTCATTACGTCGCTTGTCACGCGCTCCATGATCGTTAAGGCGCGCGGTGACGATGATTTCCTCTTCATACCGTGCAGCATGATCGTAAAGAATGGCACTGAGCTCCTTGGCGGTGCCCTTGCAGTGACTGCGACAGAGGTCGTTTTCTACTCAAGGAAGTCTGAAAAGGGTGGTGTGGTGCCATCCTGGTCATGCTTCGTTCCTTCAATCGAGGGCTACCAGATGAAGAAGGTTGATACCCATCATCATGGCCTTTCACTTTCAATCGCTGGAGAGGATAGGGAGATCCTATTCACATCGCGCCGCTTCCAGAAGAACGAGAAGGCGTTCCGCGCTGCGCTGGGCTGGCCAGAGGAATAAACTGTCCGCTTTTGCCTCTCCCTGATCCACCTGAAGCTGTCTAGCCTGTTGGCATGAGACAGCTTTTCCTTTCCATAGCCATCCTGCTTTGTTCATCATCGCTTGCAGCATCCTGGCAGATAGGCGTTGATGCGATGTGCATCGATTCGGCATTTGCCGGAGCCCTGCGCCTCGATGCTGAGGCGTCGTATTGCTGGGACGAGCTGAGGCTGACCGTGCCTATCCGTTATTCCAGGTCATTTGAACATGAGCTTGATTTCATCGAAGCGGAAATCGCTGTCTCCGTCTATCCGATTGATGGCTGTGGCTTCTTCCTCGGCGCATCGATGGTGAGGATGGGCTTCTTCTGGGGGCTGGAGGCTCCTCTGGAACGCTTCATTCTCTTTTCTGAGGTCATTGCCGGATGGACGTTTTCCTGGCCATGGTTCTTCCTGGAACCACGGATTGCCGTGCTCGATCTCTATCGGGCGGAAGAAGGAAGGCTGGAGGATCTGGGAGAGGCTGTGCCGCAGTATTCAAAGCTCAGGTTCTCACTGATCGTTGGAGTGGAGATTCCATAACAAGGAGGAATATACAGATGGTCAAAAAGGAATTCCCTGTTTTCATGAACAAGGGCATCGCAATGCTCCTGATAGCAGCGATGATGGCCGCGTCCTGCTCAATGCCGCAGTCAGGGCCCGGGGAGATATCTGAAGCCGCGCTTGTTTCATCGTCAGGCAGGGCAATCGATCTTTATCTGGAGGAGATCAGGATCCTGGTCAAGGATGATCTGCCGGAAATGGAGGGCTTCTATGATACTGATGGCTACGGCGTGGCCATGAGGACGATGGAAGAGGAGAACGGGAGGGAGTATCTTGAGTTCGCGCTTTCATCATCGCGCTTCACGGATGCGGAGGAGGTGTTCAGCGCAGCAGAGGGCCTAGTGCCTGATGAGGAGCTTGAGAAGCTGCGGGCACAGGCGGCGGAGGCTGAGGAGAAGCTCTACAGGGCGGCCAGCCCGATACTGCGTGTGCTGACGCCTGACCAGCAGGAGGAGTTCTACAATGATCTTACTGCACTGGTGATAAAGAGCTCCGTGCTGCTCACAGCCGCGATCGTCTATGCATTCGTGCCCACGACCGTGCTCTGGGGAAAAGTGACGGCTGCTTCAGCTGTCGCTATCGCCGCTGGCGTGCTTTCCGCTACGATCATGGCGATTGTGGAGCATTACCGTGCTGACATAGATCTTGAGGAGTCCTTCGGCCAGTGGCTTGAGGATGTTGCGAAGGAGCCTATTGTCTACTGGGGCCTTGCTTCGTCCGTGATCAACATCAGCTCATCACTCAACAGAGGACCTGTGCTGACTTCTGTGATCCTCGGTATCTTCGCAGTATTCGGGATCGTTGATGATGCGAAGGCATTGCTTGAGACCTTCGATTTCCAGGTCTGATGGAGTGCGCTGTTTCCTATCCTCGCCAAATGTGGGATAATCCGCGTATGGATGGATTGAAAGGTATCAGGGATCGCTTCCTTGGATATACGGCATTCGATACGATGAGTGACGCTTCCGCATGCGGTATCAGGCGTCCGACGACGGAAGGGCAGGAGAAGCTCCTTGAGCATCTTGCCGGAGAGCTGGAGGCGCTTGGGCTGGATGTCTATTATGGCGAGGAGAAGGTTGTGATGGGGACGCTGAAGGGCAACGCACCTGGCGTTCCCGTTGCATTCATGGCCCATGTCGACACTGCCGATGATGTTCCAGGCAATGGAGTGAAGGCCCGTGTATGGGAGGACTACGATGGGTCGGATATCGTCCTTGACGGTGCTGTTATCCGCCGCAGCGAGAATCCGGATCTTGCCAGATACATAGGCGGGACCATCATCACATCGGATGGGACTACGCTGCTCGGCTCCGATGATAAAGCCGGAGTGGCAATCATAATGGAGGCGCTTTCATACATCGTCTCCCATCCTGATATCCTCCATGGGGACATAGAGGTATTCTTCACTCCGGACGAGGAGACCGGAAGCGGCATGGATTCATTCCCATATGACAGGATACGAAGCAGGATCTGCTATACAGTCGATGGCGGTGCTGAAGGCGGTGTGGAGACTGAATGCTTCAATGCGGCTTCTGCAGTCCTCACAATCCATGGATCTCCCACGCATTTCGGAGATGCCCGCGGAAAGCTGAGGAACGCAGTCACCGCCGCCTCTGCGCTTGTCTCAGCATTGCCGGGATCCGAAAGCCCCGAGGCAACTGATGGCCGCTATGGATATTACTGCGCTGAGAGCATCAGCGGAACAGCGGCGGAGGCAAAGGTCGGGATACTCATCAGGGATTTCACTTCCGAGGGATTCGAGCATCGCATCGAGACGGTCAAGGCACTGTCCCATTCGATCGGGTTGCTCTACGGCGTCCGCATCGATTCTGATATCAGCGTGTCATACAGGAATATGGCAGAGGCGAATAAGCTGGAACCAAAGGCAATGGAGGCGGTAGATGCCGCTGCCAGAAGGCTTTCGATTGATCTGAAGAAGGAGATCATCCGCGGAGGCACGGATGGCGCGAGGCTTGCGGAGAAGGGTGTTTCATGCCCGAATCTCTTCACAGGCGGCCATAATCTCCATTCCCTTACGGAATGGGTCGCAGTAGAGGCGATGGAACATGGAGCAGAGCTCCTTGTTGCTATTGTGGGGGAGATGGCTGGGTGAAGCGCTTCCTTGTTCTCCTTCTCGCATTCATTCCCGTATTCCTTCCAGCATCATCGGTTACGTCGGATTCCTCAGTTCCCGATGATGTCCTGGCTGTCCTTTCACAGGCTGTCGATCGGAATACTGATGGACGGGGAGGGCTTGAGGTCTCTGCAAGCGGCTATTCTGAGGATGGAAGCTATGCATCCCTCATGCTCTCATATGGTGGGAAGGATATACTCCTGGAGTTCTATGGCAATGGGCGAAGCGAGCTTCTTTCCTCCCTTTCTGAAGAGGTTGGGAATCTGCTGTTCTATGAGGAGAGCCTTTATTCGGATGCCCCTGTTCGCATTGACTACATCCTTCCAGGATCCTATTCATTCATTTCCCGTGATCATTTCAGGCTTGGCAGTGCGCTTTCCGCGGTTGACACCAATGGGCGGGTGCGCGGGAGATTCCTTGTCGGCGGGATCTATGATGGGGCGGTCCTCCTGGATCCCGTATATCTTGATGATCCGTTTCCGGGGATGGAGCTTGCCGGGGAAGGTGAGTGGAAGCTCATCGCAACGGCATCCACAGCCTTCGATTTCCGTGCACCTGAGGCTTTCGGCATGGTCTCGCTTGGCAGGACCGATCTGATATATCCATTCGTACCCATCATATCCCTTGCCTACCGTTTCGACAGCGGCATGAGCTATGGTTATGGAGGAGTGGGGCTGGAAGCGTACCTTGGGCTGTCGGGGGTATTCCCCAGCAGTCGTTTTACGCTGGTAGAGGAAGGACGCATCGGGGCATCTGCTTCCGTTCTGGTTGGTGGGGGAACGGGCTTTGACTGGCGTTCCGTTTTCTCCATATTCTATGAGCATAGGGCGTCCCCTGCTTTCTTCTGGCGCCTTGGGTATGTGAATCTGCAGGGAACGCATATGCTGTCAATCGCATTCGGAGGTGATCTTTGAGAAGGCTTGCCGTTATTCCATGCCTGCTGCTCCTGCTTTTCTCCTGCTCCACGTTCACAGCATCTGAAGGCCCCGCATGGACGGAGGAGCCGCCACGCTATGCCGGGATAGTCTCTATTGTCGGATCCGGAACCGGACGGGATGAGAATGAGGCGAGAGCCGCTGCGTATCGGAACGTGCTTGATCGCGTCAGTTCGGATCTTGGCATCGATGCATTCTCCCTTTATTACAGGGAGCTGCTGACAACGGGAACGATTGCGGATCTGTCAGGACGTGTCACGAATACCTATCTTTCACCCTCCGCTGATGGCGTTGCCTACTACGCGCTTGTCGAGATGCCGGAAGATGAATACTACCGCCGCAGGAGCGATGAATACACTGCTTCGCTTGAGAGGGCAAGCACTGTCGATGGCTACATGGCAGCTGCCCTTGAGGAGTATAAGGCGAACAGGGATACCAAAACGCTGGAAAACGTGCTCAGTGCTCTTGATCTTGCGCTTTCAGGAAGCCTTGCGGATTCTGCCTACACCGCAGAGGGGCTGAGGGATAGTGCGCAGGCATATCTGGAGAATATAGCGATAAGCATCGGAAAGCGCGATGGGATGGAGGTCGAGCTGAGGATGAAGCGGGACAAAGGGCTTTTCCATCCTTCTGTTGTGAATGGCCTTATAAAGGCAGAGTACCAGAAACTGACCTCAGATGGCCGCATCGTCACATCCTCGGTGACGCTTATGACGGACAGGACAGGCCGTGTCCGCTTCGTGCCGACCGATCCATATATGCTCAGGAAGGGAGTGCTTCGCTTTTCCATCGCGATCCCGGAGGATCTGATTTCCTCCATTGAGGAGAAGGCCCCTGACGGATTCATGGATCCGATCATCGCTCTTATTGGATCATCATCGATTGAATATGCCTATGATGCAGGTGAGAAGGCAGTGGACACCGTGATTGCAGCAGCCGTCTACGGGGAAGATGGGACGGTCTACGACAGTCCTTCGTATAATCTGGCATTCTCGTCCTATCTCCGCTCCGCCTCGGCAAGCGGATTCGTCGTCATCCAGGGAAGCGGGGAGGAGGAAGAGGAGATCCTTGGTTCGCTCAGGGCGGCTTTCCCGGGTATGCGGAGGTATATCGTGATACGCACGGGAATCGTCGATTCAGATAGCGGGGCTGGAAGGGAATACGTCCTCACGGAAAGCCAGGCCTCCATTTACGAAGGCTATGATGATTCCCCTTCGGAGATCCTGCACGGAGCCGCAGCAGGCGGTGGTGCGACGGCGGATGAGGCAGGAAGGGCCGCACTGGAGAGCAATGCCCGGTACATGGCAGGTATGCTGCTTTCACGCCTCTGAGGCGCTGAGAAGCATGCTTATCTCCTCGGGCCATCTGCTTTCGTCGGGTGTCTCGAGTATCAGAGGGATTCCCTCGGTGGCTTCATGTTGTACGATTGCGTAAAATGCCTCCTTCCCGATATATCCTTCCCCGATGCTGCTGTGCCTGTCCTTTTTTGAGGAAAGCGGTACTTTTGAGTCGTTGAGGTGCATCCCGAAAAGGCGTTCCTTTCCGAATCGTCTGACGAAGCTGTCGAGTATGCCTTCAGGATCCTCCTTTACATCATAGCCTGAGCCATACAGATGCGCGGTATCCAATGTGAACCCGATCCTTTCAGATGCCCCTGATGCCTCCAGAAGCGCGTCAAGTTCCTCGAATGATGAGCCGAGTATCGTTCCAGCTCCTGCGGTGTTCTCGATTGCGATCCTCATGCCAGGGATGGAGTCAAGCACGGCGCTGAACATTGCCGCAGCTCTCCTGATCCCTTCTTCTGCAGTCCCTTCCCTGTATGCTCCCGGGTGTATGTTGATGACTGTCAGCCCAAGCATCGAGGCACGGCCCGCTTCATCAAGGAAAAGCGAGAGCGATTTCCTCCATAGCTCCTCATCCGGTGTTGCGGGGTTGATGAGGTACCCCGCGTGTGGAAGGACGGCAGAATGCGTGTATCCATCAGCTTCCATTGCAGATCTGAATCCTTCTGCATCCGCATCCGAAAGAGGAGGGGATGACCAGACACGCTGGTTTTTAGTGAAGATGGCGAATCCTGTTGCCCCGATGCTGTGTGCCCTGGCAACGGAAAGTGCGATATTCTCCCTGATCGAAACATGAGGCCCTATCAAACGCATGGAAGAAGGTTAGCTTCCCATTCCCAGGGTGTCAACGCACTCGATTGATTCCACCTTTTGTTCGTTGCTATCATGGGGATATGAGAGATGGCTTCGTGAAGGTCGCTGCGGCGTCCCCGGATCTTAAGGTGGCGGATCCTGCTTACAACGCGGGAAGGATCGTTGAGTTGATCAGGAAAGCAGAGGAAGAGGGCGTGAAGATCCTTGTATTCCCCGAGCTTGCGGTTACTGGCTATACATGCGGGGATCTGTTCTTCCAGCGACGGCTCCAGGAGGCCGCTGAGGAGGCGCTTCTCTCCATAGTGAAGGATTCAGCCTCCTCCGATGCGCTTGTGTTCATCGGCTATCCATTGCCCTTTGGCGGGAAGCTGTACAATACTGCGGCTGTGGTAAAGGGCGGCAGGCTGCTTGCGTTCATACCGAAAACGAATCTCCCGTCGTATGGGGAGTTCTATGAGACACGCTGGTTCGCTCCGTCCCCGGAAGCGGTCAGCCATATTCATTTCGGAGGCTTTGATGTGCTCTTCGGAAGCCGTATCATCTTCCAGTCATCATGCCCCGCCTCACTGAGCATCGGATGCGAGATCTGCGAGGATCTCTGGGTACCGGAGTCCCCGTCAGTGCATCTCGCTCTCAATGGCGCGACGCTGATCGTGAATCTCTCCGCTTCCGATGAGATCATCGGCAAGGAAGCGTACAGGAGGAATCTTGTTTCCTCGGTCTCCGCCAGACTCGTCTGCGGCTATGTATATGCCGATGCAGGAGAGGGAGAGAGCACTACGGATATGGTATTCACCGGCAGCAACCTGATTGCGGAGAATGGTACGGTGCTCTCTTCTTCAGCGTTCAGCTGTGGGGAGCTCACTGTTTCCGAGATCGATACGGACAGGCTTGTTGCCGAACGGCGGAGGATCAGCACATTCAATACTCTCTCCGAGGGCTATAGCTGCATCGACGTCGTTTTCCGTGAGGAGGAGACGAAGCTCACAAGACGCTTCGCGCCGCAGCCATTCGTTCCTTCCGATGAAGGGGAGAGGACATCCCGCTGTGAGGAGATCCTGAGGATCCAGGCCTATGGCCTCCGCAAGAGACTCATCGCATCGCATGCTTCAAAGGCTGTTGTGGGGCTTTCCGGCGGGCTCGACTCGACACTGGCGCTGCTTGTCACTGTTCGCGCATTCGATCTGCTCAGAAGAAGCCGCGAGGATATCATCGCGGTGACGATGCCCTGCTTCGGTACAACGGAAAGGACGAGAAGCAATGCGGAGAAGCTGGCACAGGCGCTTGGTGTGACATTCCAGACTGTTGATATAACGAAGAGCGTGCTGCAGCATTTCGAGGATATCGGGCAGAGCGTCGATGATCTTTCAGTCACATATGAGAATGGTCAGGCAAGGGAGCGTACCCAGGTCCTGATGGACATCGCGAACAAGAGTGGAGGCATCGTGATCGGCACCGGCGACCTCTCTGAGCTCGCGCTCGGCTGGGCTACATACAATGGTGACCACATGAGCATGTATGGCGTCAATTCGTCGATACCAAAGACACTTGTGAGATATCTTGTCAGGCATACGGCAGACAGCCTGCCGGGTTCTGCGTCACTGGTTCTCTACGATATTCTCGCCACTCCTGTGTCGCCAGAGCTGCTTCCGGCCAAGGATGGACAGATATCACAGGTGACTGAGGATATCGTCGGTCCATATGAGCTCCATGATTTCTTCCTCTATTACATCGTCCGGTATGGTTTCCCACCATCGAAGGTATTCCGTATCGCGTGCGAGGCATTCAGAAGCGACTATTCTCCCTCGTTCATCAGGAAATGGCTGATAGTATTCATACGCCGCTTCTTCCAGCAGCAGTTCAAGCGAAGCTGCCTTCCCGATGGGCCGAAGGTCGGTACGGTGACGCTTTCTCCGAGGTCCGACTGGCGCATGCCATCGGATGCATCCGCATCTGCATGGCTTGAGGAGGCTGAGGCGATAGAGGCGTAAGAGCGCTGTTTTTCCTTCCATCTGCCTGCTTTTCTGGCTAGAATGCAGGTATGTTCGGTATCAACAAAGGATTCATCGGCGCTCTGATCGGGCTTTTCTTCTTCTCTATAATCGTATTCTTCGTGATCTACCTCCTTGTGCCTGAGGTATCTCTCCGCTTCTTCGGAATTTCCGTCAATTCCGACGAGTATGTGGAATCATCGCTATCTGAGGCAGTGGCATCGCTGGGGATGCCGGAGGATATCGAGAACGAGGTCCTGGCATTCGTCACATCGCCAGAGGGAAGCGAGTTCCTTTCCTCTGCTGAGGAGGCAGTTGGCGGGGCAGCGGCAGGCGCGATCAGCTTCATCAGCTCTGACAGGTTCCGTTCATTCCTTGAGGACGCGGGGGAATTCGCAGCGGCAGGAGCAGGAAGCGTCGCGGATTTCTTCTCGGAGCATGGGAGTGAGCTTGTGGACGGTGTCGCCGAATGACACGTATCGAGTTCCTTGGAACGGGAACAAGCCATGGTGTTCCAGTCATCGGCTGTTCCTGTCCCGTCTGCCTTTCATCCGATCCACATGATAAGCGATGGCGATCATCGATATGGATCACGAAAGGAGAGGACTCCGTAATAATCGATACAGGCTATGAATTCCGGCTGCAGGCACTCAGGGCAGGTATAAGGCATCTGGATGCGGTTCTGTATACCCATCAGCATTCCGACCATCTTATGGGTCTTGATGATCTGCGTGTATTCACCGATCACAGCAAGCTGCCTGTCTATGGGCTTCCGTCTGTGCTTGATGCCGTGGAGAGGATATTCCCGTATGCATTCCGCGACATGCCATACAAGGGAGTCCCGCGCCTATGCCGCGTTGAGGCTGTGGAACATGTCCCGTTTTCCATCGGCAGCCTTTCTTTCATCCCCATACCTGTGCTGCATGGGGCTATGAGGATTGCAGGATACAGGTTCGGCAGGACCGCTTATATCACGGACGCCTCCGATATCCTCATGGATGAGAACAGAAAGGTCCTTTCCGGTGTTGAGACACTGATCATCGGAGCCCTCAGGGACAAGCCTCACTGGAGCCATTTCACATTCGCAGAGGCGCTTGCCGCAGGGGAGGCGATCGGAGCCCGGGATATCTACTTCACGCACATCAATCATGCGACTTCCTATAAGGAAATAGAGAGGCGTTTTGCTCCTCACGCGCATTCGGCATATGATACACTTGTCCTGGAGGTGGATGATGAATGATCTCTTTTCCGAGGCTGACCTCACCATGATGGTGGAGGAGAAGAAAACGCCCCGGCAGGTTGAGGAGAAGAAGGAGCCTTCCATTCCCCAAGGGCCCTTTGACAAGCGCCTTTACATCATTGATGGCTACTCGGTCATCTACCGCAGCTATTTCGCGCATCTGTCCAATCCACTTACAGACAGGAGCGGGGCTAATATCAGTGCGTACTTCGGCTTCTTCTCAACGCTTCTCTCCCTTATCTCAGGCTATCATATGGATTATCTTGCCGTTGCGATGGATGAGAAGGCCCCGACGTTCCGCAAGGAGATGTATCCTGAGTACAAGGCGAACCGCGACAAGGCGCCGGAGGATCTTCATGCGCAGGTTCCGATGATCCGTGAGACGCTTGGCAGAATGGGCATCGCCTGTCTGTCCGTTCCTGGGTTCGAGGCTGATGATGTGATTGCGACTCTTGCTGACAGGGCGCTTTCAAGCGGCATAGAGACTGTGATGGTGACAGGGGACAAGGATCTCCTGCAGCTTGTCCGTGACCATGTCTATGCGCTTCGTCCACCGCGCAAGGGGGAGACACAGTACCGTTTCTTCCGCGCTGAGGAGGTCAGGGAGGAGTTCGGTGTATCGCCTGACCAGATCGTTGATTACCTTTCCATCATAGGGGATAAGGCTGATAATGTGCCCGGTATAAGGGGGCTGGGGGAGAAAGGGGCTCAGAAGCTGCTTGCCGGGTATGTCTCCCTCTCCGGTATCTACAGGCATCTCCAGATGCTGCCGAAAGGCACGCAGAAGAAGCTGATTGAGGGAAAGGCTGATGGCGAGTTGTCAAAGGAGCTTATCACTCTTCGCCGCGATGCTCTTCCCTTGGATTTCAGCATTGACGCCCTTGGAGCAGGATCATGGGATCTCAGCGCTGCCGCACCTGACTTTGAGTCGAGGGGGCTGAGGTCTCTTCTCAGGCGCATCGGGGCTTCCAGCCAGAGCATGGTGGAAATGCAGAAGGAAGAGACAGCGGAGAAGGAGTCCATTCCTGACGAGAAGCCCGGATGCTATTCAGCTATCACATCGATAGAGGAGGTGCGGCAACACTTCGAGCGCATTGCGGAGGAAGCGGGAGGTCTTGTCGCGCTTGATACGGAAACGACTGGCCTTGAGGAGGACGCGGCGATTGTCGGATTCTCGTTCTCATATGAGAAGGGAATCGCATATTACGTGCCGCTCAGGGCAGGGGGAAAGGATTATATTCCCGCAGAGTCGGTGAAGGCGCTCTTCGATGATTTCCTTGCCTCAGGGAAGCTGAGGGTGATCAATCAGAATGTGAAATATGATCTGAAGGCAATCTGGCGACTCGGGTCGGATATCAGGACGATTGAGTTCGATACCATGATCGCGGCATGGCTGCTTGATTCCAATTCCAATGTCTACAATCTCGATGCTCTCTCCGCGCGCTATCTCGGCCTTTCGACGATGCATTATGAGGATGTCGTCGGCAAGGATGAGATCTTCTCCGATATACCTCTGGAGAAGGCTGTGCCATATAGTGCGGAGGATAGCGATATGGCGTTCCGTCTCTATCTTCTCTTCTCCGCTGAGCTTGAGAGGAGAGGATTGAAGGAGGTCATGGATGGATTCGAGCTGCCCCTGATCAGGATACTTGCCAGAATGGAATGCAGTGGCATCCATCTTTCCCCTGAACGCATAGGAAGGCTGAAGGATGAAATAGATGCCAAGGTCGCGGGGCTTGTTGACCGCATATACGCAGAGGCTGGCCATGAATTCAACCTCAACAGCACGATGCAGCTTTCAAAGGTGCTTTTCGAGGAGAAGGGGCTGAAGGCTGGAAAGCGCACGCATAAGGGTTTCTCCACTGATACTGCTACGCTTGAGGGGCTCAGGGCTGAAGGCGGTGCGATCATCGCCGATATCCTTGAGTACCGGCAGCTGTCGAAGCTGAAGAGCACCTATATCGATGTGCTTCCCGCTCTTTCAGACAGCGATGGCCGTATCCACACATCCTTCCTCCAGACGGGGACTGCGACAGGACGCCTGTCATCCCGGAATCCGAATCTCCAGAATATCCCCGTACGGACTGACGAAGGCCGGATGATCCGCTGGGCGTTCACACCGCGGGAAGGTACGGTGTTCCTTTCCGCTGACTATTCCCAGATCGAGCTCGTGGTGCTTTCCGATGCGTCCCAGGATCCGGGGCTGATGGAGGCGTTCCGCTCTGGAATCGATGTACATAGGTACACAGCCTCCATGATATTCTCCCGTCCCGTGGACGAGATCACCGATCAGGAGCGCCGTATCGCGAAGACAATCAATTTCGGTATCATGTACGGCATGTCCGCATTCCGTCTTTCAAATGAGCTGGGTATCTCCCGACGCGATGCAGCCGCGTTCATCGAGATGTATTTCCAGCGCTATGCAGGCGTCAGGGATTTTGTCGAGAGGGTAGAGGAAGGAGCGCGGAAGGATGGCTTTGTACGCACCAGGTTCGGACATGTCCGCGAAGTCCTTGGGATCAACAGCTCCAATAAGGTCGAGAGGGCCGGTGCGGAGCGCGTCGCTGTGAATACTGTCATACAGGGAACGGCAGCTGAGATCATGAAGATCGCCATGATCTCCATCGCGAGGGCGCTGGAAGAGGGAGGATATGGTACGAGGATCCTTCTTCAGGTCCATGATGAGCTGATCTTCGAGGTACCGATCGAGGAGAAGGAGCGCGTTGCAGCTCTTGTCAAGGAGAAGATGGAGAGTGCCGTGAAGCTCTCGGTTCCGCTCAGGGCTTCGCTTGAGTTCGGTTCCTCCTGGGGGGATATGCACTGATGATCATAGGTCTTACAGGAAAGAGCTGCGCGGGAAAGGATACGGTTGCTTCCATGCTTCCGGTGGATCGCTTTGAAGTGATTGATGTCGATGCCATAGGGCACGAGGCGCTTGCGGCATGCTCTGCTGAGCTGAGGGAGGCTTTCGGCCCTGGTATCTTCGCACCTGATGGCACTGTCAACAGGAAGGCCCTTGGACCGATCGTATTCTCATGCCCGGAGGCCCTTGCAAAGCTGAATGGAATCACCCATCCATGGATGCGTGAGGAGACGATGAGACGAGCCCGCAAGGCGGAGGAGGAAGGGCGCATCGCGGTCATAAATGCCGCGCTTCTTGAATCGATGGGCTTTGTCCAGGATTGCGATGAAGTCGTGCTTGTCACTGCGCCATATGCGGTCCGGGAGGCTCGCGCGATGATGAGGGATGGGCTGACGGAAGAGGCTTTCAGGGATCGCGCCTCAGCCCAGAAGGACATCGGGTTATCATTGTTTTCCTCTGGCTGCAAAGTCACTACGATCATCAATGACGGGGATGAGAATACTCTTTCTCGACAAGTGTCATTCCTATGTGCTAAAATTTAAGAAGAGGCGTTATATGGGAAAGAAGACGAGAATCGTTTTGCTATCGATTACAGCAGCTGTAACGGCATTTGCTTTCGTTGCGATGTGGGTTGTCAGGCCGGGTTCCCAGGATGCGGTTCTCGAAGCGGCCAGGGAGCGGCAGAATGAGCCGCTGCTTTCCGTAGCAGAGCCTCTTGAGACGGATGTCGCTGTGCTGACAGCGGAAGAGGAGATGGCTGAGAAGGTAGCTGCGATCCTTTCGGAGGATGAGGCTTTCATCTCTTCGCTTTCCCAGTCGATTGCAGGACTGATCTCACTTGATGATTACATTCCCGAGATCACGGAAGCTGTATTCAACCGCGTATCTGAGGATTATGATACAATCGCTTCTTCCGCAGCCGCCATTGTCGATAGCGGATTCGAGGAAAAGGCCATAGACCTCTATGAGAAGTACAAGAAGGCCATCACTGCGGATATCGTGCTTGCGATCCTCGATGAATATGATTCCCTCACGCCGGAGGAGAAGAGCGATGTGCTTGTTCTCCGCGAACAGCTAGAGATGCTCTATGCAGAGTACAGAAGAGCCATCATCAGCGACATCGAGAGCGGAATCCTTTCCGATTATGCTGCTCTTGAGCCTGCCGAGCAGGTGTCGGTGCTTGGTCTTGAGGACATCTATGTATCCTATCGCGAGGCGATCATAGCGGACATCCTCGCCTCGATTCCAGCATCCGAGCTTGATGAAGCCGCCGTTGAGGCGCTTGCCGCAAGGCTCTATGAGGAGAACCGTGAGGCTATCGTATCCGATATAGAGAATGCGATCATCGCTGACTATTCATCGCTGGACGATGAAGGAAAGGCTGCGCTGATCGGTCTTGAGCATGACATAACGGCAGAGGCCGTCGCGCTCTATGATGAATACAGGGAAGTCATCGCAGAGGATATAGCATCGATTATCGGAGCTGAAGAGGTTGCAGAGGCTTCATTTGAGGGGCCAGCTATCATTGAGGAAGAGCCCGCTGAGGTCGAGGAACCT
>CALXYL010000022.1 GCA_944392985.1 uncultured Spirochaetaceae bacterium
GCGGAAAGACGCGCAAGGGCAACACCCTGCTCAGGACAACGCTTGTCATCTGCGCGCAGGGAGCATCGAGGGCAAAGATGGCAGTAGCACACTCACTGCTGATCGCCATCTATTACATCATAAGAGACCGTGTTCCTTTCCATGACCTCGGAGAGGATTACTATAACAGATTCAATACTGAGAATAAGATAAAGATGTACATCAAGAAACTGGAAGATCTTGGTGTGTCCGTCAATGTAGAAGCAGCGCCTGCTCTCGCATAAGAAAAGAAAACAGCAGACCATTTCCGCGAATGCATCTGCTGCCAGAATGTTACGAGCGACCTTCGTGCCGCTTTATATTCATGTCCCAAGCCTTAAAACTCAGGACAAAGTCTCATAAAAAAAGACTGCTCGGATTCCGAACAGTCTTTCCACGCCCGGGATTTATGAATTTCCATCGGGCCGACGTATCTTTTAAGTCGTCTCCACGACTGCCCGAACACTTATCGGGGGTGTTCAAGAGCTTTACCCCGCTGGATCTCTCTTCCAGCTTCTTGAGTTCTGCCGCTTTCCTGCGGCTCCCTAGATGCTTCAGGGTGCATCTAAGACTTTTCTCTTGCAGGATTTACCTTTCCTGCTACAACTACAACCTATCATCGGATGCGGCTGCTGTCAAATGAAAAAGACAAGTTTCAGGCAGAATGCATTTTATCGTCTGATTTCATACGTATATGCATTCTGATGTATGGTTTGCCGTATAAAACAGATGTGATACTGCAGAAATCTCAGGCGTTCAGCATCTCCTTCAGCTGTGCTTTCGCGTTCGCCAGTGTTGACTGGTACTGTGCCTCAAGCCGTTCGAGGTTCTGCCGTACCGCCTCCATGAATTCCTTGTCGTTCTCGAATGAGAGATGCACCTCCGTGCCATACTGCTTTGAGAGCTTCTCGGACTTCTCTTCGAGCACTGGCTTGTACTGTGCCTTCATCTTCTCAAGAAGATCCTTCCTGTGAAGTGGATAGCGTTCCATGAATGCTTCGATCTCATCGAAGAGCCCCAGTGCGTTGGCATCTCCTGATGAGGCAATGCCCAGCAGTGTCCTTACCTTCCCAAGCCTCGGATCCTTCTCCTCTGACTGCGGCAGCGAGAGGTTGGCCTCAATCGTTGCAGCAAGCCCTTCCTTGACTGCGGCTTTATCGAGGGAGGAGAGTTCATTCCTGATCTCATCCTCGCTTATCGGATCATCTGTGGAGAGGAAGCTGCCTGCGCTCCTTCTTGCTTTATCGACATCGGCGGAGTATCTCAGCTTGTCCTTGTCAATCTGTATGCCCTCTGTCTTTTCGAGGGCTATCTCCCATGCGCTTCTGATCTTTCCCATGCCTTGAATATAGTCCAACTCCTATTCCTCGGCTATAGCTCTGTGGACGGAGGAAGGCGTTTTCTGTAGTCTAAGGGCATTATGGACAGCGGCATTGTCTATGCTTTCGATATCTTCGGTACGGCTATCTTTGCTATCACTGGCGCAGTGAAGGGCGTAAGGAACAGGCTCGATTTCCTCGGTGTCATCGTTTTCGCGATAACAGTCGGATGTGGAGGAGGCATGCTCCGCGATACGATCCTCGGCATCTTTCCCATCGCCGTATTCCGCGATAACGCCTATGTGCTTGTCTGCATCGCTATGGGGATCCTTGTGTTCCTCCTCAGCCCAAAGGCCGTTGGAAGGTGGTCCATCATACAGTACCTCGATGCAGTGGGACTGGGAGTATTCACGGCAATAGGCTGTGTCAAAGCGGAGGCGCTTGGCCTTGGAGCGGTCGGTGTCATGGCGAGCGGCGTGTTCGGCGCGGTCGGCGGAGGAGTGCTCCGTGATGTATTCTGCCATGAGATCCCGATGGTGCTGACTTCCGACTTCTACGCCTCCGCCTCGATCCTGGGTGGCCTTCTCTTTGTCCTTCTCTTCCATTCAGGTGTTTCCGGTGATGTGCTGATGTATTCGACAGCAGTGTTCACGATGGTGCTGAGGATGCTTGGCTATCATTTCAGGTGGAAGCTGCCTGTGGCAAGGATGGTAGGGGAGGCAAAGCGTGACAGATAGGCTCTATGAAAGCGATGGATACATGAGGGAGGCAGAGGCCACTGTCATCGGAATCGATGGTGATGGCGTCATCCTGGATCGCACGGTATTCTACCCTGAAGGCGGCGGGCAGCCGGGGGACAGGGGAATGCTTGGCCGGTTCATCATCTCCGATACGCTCAAAGGTGAGGATGGTTCCCCTCGGCATATCATAAAAGGCGAAAAGCCTGCAGTCGGGGAGACATTGCCTCTCGTACTTGATTGGGAGCATCGCTATCTCTACATGATGGAGCACAGTGCACAGCATCTTGTCTCCTCGATCCTGTTCCGCCATGGTATCGGGACTGTCGCGGTGCATCAGGGCGAGCGCTTCTTCACCATCGAGACAGACAGCGCTTCAATCGATGATGCCCTGCTCCTATCCGTTGAGGACGAGGCTCTCCGTGCTGTTTCGGAAGGCCACGCGATCGAGCAGAGGGAGATGAGCCACGAGGAAGCGGAAGCCCTTGGCATGAGACGATCGATAAAAGTCGAGGGAAGGGTCAAGGTCGTGTTCATCAGCGGCCTGGATGCCGTTGCCTGCGGCGGTGTGCATCTGAAATCGACATCTGAGATCGGCGAGCTTTCGTACTATGGACAGGAGCGGATCAGGGGCCATGTGAGGACGATGTGGAAATGCGGACCGCTTGCTGTCTCCTCAAGACGGGAGAATCTGGCGATCGTCAGGGCTTCGTCCGCGCTTCTTTCATCGGAGATTGATGGTATCGTTGAGGCCATAGGGCATCTTGCAGAGGAGAATGCAGAGCTCAGGCATATGGTGAAGAAAGCGAGGAGGGCATCTGCATCCTTTGAGTATTCTCTGCATAGGAGGGAGACAGAAGAGGGGAAGGCTGTTATCTTCCATACCAGTGAGGAGATATCTTCCTTCGAGGATGCCATTTCGGAAACCGACAGCCAGGAGGCGCTCATTGTTGACGATTCCGCCCGTTTCATGTTTCATGGTACGGGAGAGCGCTTCTCGAAGCTCAGGGAAGGGCTGAAGGCATACTCATTGCGCGGAGGCGGAAGGGGAATGCTCTATAGGGGATCCCTCTCCGGGGATATCTCCAGAATGCTTAAGGAGGCAGGGGAGTTGCTCAATGGGTGAAGCTGCAGAGAAGCCGGAGCCTTTGGCTGAGGCACAGGAACACAAGGATGTCCATCTGAACTGGAAGAAGATCGCGCTTGTGGGGACGATCCCCATCATCCTGATCTTCATAGGATTCTTCATCGCCGTGAAGATGATGGGCGGTGAGAATTACAATGCCGCAGTGGACTGGTTCGATGAGAATCTCGGGCTTCCCGGCATCTTCGCATATGTCTATGTCGTTGACACGCTGATCCTTCCGCTGTCCCCTGATTTCGTGTTCCCTGTCGTCGCTTCGATGAATCCTTTCATCGTGGTTCCCATCATAGGGCTGGCATCAGCTCTTGGCGGCATCACGTCATACGCCATCGGACTGCTTCTTCACAGGATCCCCCTCATCAAGCGCTATACGGATAAGGCTGAGGCGAAGTGGGGAGCGTATATCCGCAAATACGGAATAGCGTTCGTCGTCATCGCTGGGATCTTCCCCCTGCCATTCTCTACGATATGCGTCCTTGCTGGCGCCCTTAAGATGGATTGGCATAAGGTTGTCCCGGCGACGGCCGTGAGGTTTGTCAGGGCCGCCGTCTACTTCGCGCTCTTCCGCGCCGGGCTCCTCATCATCTGACGCTTCGACCGCTTTCTATGCGTTCAAGCACCATATCGGTGCGGAGCGCGGCATCGCCTGTATAGTCCCTCGCATCAAGAAGGGATTCAATCTCAGATGCAGAGAGATACTCCCTGATCCTGCTGTCTGCTGCCAGGTTCTCCTTGAGGGGGTTGCCTCTGCCTTCCTGGACACTCTGCCAGGCTGCAAGCGATTCCTCCCTGATTACCTCATGCATCTCCTGCCTGTCAGCGCCGCGCCTTCCGAGCTCCATCAGCAGCCGTTCTGTGGCGGCAAAGATCCCATAGTCTGACATAAGCCTCTCAGTTGCCGTACTGTGGATATTCATGCCATTCATGATCTTCAGCTCGGTGATAAGCATCTCGTCCAGTGCTATGAAAGCCTCCGGGATGAAGATGCGGCGGTTTGCGCTGTCATCAAGAGTGCGCTCAAGAATCGATGTGGAAGCGTTCATCCATGCCGCCTGATACTGGCTTTCGACGATGCGCGCAAGCGAGCAGATCTTCTCTGAATTGATCGGGTTGCGCTTGAACGGCATCGCGGATGACCCAACCTGCTTCTTGCCGAATGGCTCTGAGAATTCCCCGATCGGAGGGGACTGCAGGATCCGCAGGTCAAGTGAGAAGCGATGGAGTGTCGCCGCCACAGATGACAGAAGCGCTATGATCCGCAGATCCTGCTTCCTTGTGTATGTCTGGGTGGCTGCATCGAATGCCTTGATCCCAAGCTCATCCATCACCATCCTTTCCAGTTCCTCTGCGCTTACTCCTGTGCCTTTGAGGAGAACTGAGTAGCTCGCGGCTGTTCCGACAGCTCCCTTCATGCCCTTTCCCCTGAGTCGATCATGGAGGTGTACAGCCTCTTCCCTGTCCTCCCAGAGATCCTGCAGTGTCTGTGCTATGCGGTATCCAATCGTCGTGATCTCCGCCGGCTGGATATGAGTGAAGGCCATCGTCGGGGTATCGCGGTACTCCCGTGCCTTCAGCGCGGCGGCATCGATTAGATCATCAAGGCGCTTTATGATGACATCCATCGCTTCCTTGAAGCGTACAGCATCGGCATTATCAAGGGCATCCATGCTCGTGGCTCCAAGGTGGATGATCCCCCCGGCTTTCGGGCATTGCTCTGCGTATGTCCTGATCTCCGCCATCAGATCGTGATGGATCGTGTTCTCGATCTCAGTGGCCCTGTCGATGTCTATATCATCCTTGTGGGCTTCCAGCTCCCTGACCTGTTCCTCCGTCACGAGGCCAGCTTTCATCTCCGCCCTTGCAAGCGCGATCCATACGCGCCTGAGGAGCTTTCTCTTGTGCTCCTCGGAGAAGATGACCTTCATCTCTTCCGAGCCGTAGCGCCATGTCAGCGGACTGATATATGTGCTGTGATCGTATTCCATGCCTTAGATTATACCCGGCAGGAAGGCAAAGAAAAAGGAGGAACCACCCATAAGTCCCTCCTGTATCATACCGGCCTTGTTCCATTGGAGGCCTCATCTTCTGCCCTGATGATACCCCGCTGTGGAAGGTGCATCATCAAGGCTGTGTAGAATGTCTGTTAATTCTCACGGATGATAAGCTGGTCACGCTCCGGGCCGACTGAGATGTACGTGATATGCGTCGAGAGCATCTTCTCCAGTGCGAGGATATACTCCTTCGCCTTCTCTGGAAGATCTTCCCACTTCCTGCACTCTGTCGTGTCGCACATCCAGCCATCGAACGTCTCATAGATCGGTTTCGCCCTTTCCTGCAGACGCGTCTCAGGCAGGTATGTGTAATACTCGCCGTCAATCATGTAGCCTGTGCAGACCTTGATCTTCTCGAAGGTGTCAAGGACATCGATCTTCGTCAGCGCAAGGTCAGTTACGCCATTCATGTAGCAGGCGAAATCAGCGGCAACCGCATCGAACCATCCGCAGCGCCTTGGGCGGCCCGTCGTCACTCCGTACTCGTGGCCGATGTCCCTCAGCTTCTGTCCATCCTCATCGAAGAGCTCCGTCATGTATGGGCCGCCGCCGACTGAGGTGGAGTAGGCTTTGGCGACTCCGACGACACGTGAGATGCAGCGCGGTGGGATACCAGCTCCATTGCAGCCGCCTGAGACTGTCGGGTTGGATGATGTGGTGTAGGGGTAGATTCCCCAGTCATTGTCACGCATGATGCCAAGCTGGCCTTCAAGCAGTATCTTCTTGCCGCTTTCCACGGCTTCGCGGATAACCGGAGCGGCATCGATGATGTGATTGCCGAATTCCGCACGCCACGAAGCGCATTTCCCGAGGAGATCGTCGAGCGTTACCGTATCAAGGCCATAGTATTCCAGGTCCCTGTTCTTCTTCGGCAGGATCATCTCAAGACGCTCCCTGAGCCTGTCCTCATCCATGATGTCAGCAGCGCGGATTCCCATCCTCGCGGCCTTGTCGGAGTAGCATGGTCCGATGCCGCGCTTTGTCGTTCCGATCTTCTCCTTGTCGGAGCGCTTGCCTTCCTCCGCGCCATCAAGGGCGATGTGGTAGGGCATGATGATGTGGGCCCTCTCATCGATGAACACATTGTCCACCTCGATGCCGGCTTCTTCCTTGATGTGCTCGATCTCCTTGTGCATCGTATCGAAATTGACGACGGTGCCAGCTCCGACGATGTTCATCGTATCAGGGTTGAACACGCCGCTGGGGATGATATGGAGGCCGAACTTGCCTTTCTCGTTTATGACTGTGTGCCCTGCATTGTCGCCGCCCTGGAAGCGGATGACGAGCTGTGCATCCGATGCAAGATAATCAACGACGCGGCCCTTGCCTTCATCGCCCCACTGTACGCCGACTACGGCGCTAACGTTATATGATGCCATTGAGCATGTCCTCCTTGCCCTGCTTCCTCAGTTCCTCGAACATCTCCTTCTCAAGAGCTGTATGCTCATCGATGTCCTCGGCATCCCAAGGGTATTTGATCCACATATCCTCGATCTCAAGCGCGGGGTAGTATCTCCTGATCTCAGGAGGGAACTCCACGTCCTTCTTCTTGAGCTTGTTGTGCAGTACCAGTACCGCGATCTCCTTCGGCTCGTAGGAAAGCAGCTCTCCTACGCAGTAGCCGAGCGTTGCCCTGGTGTCGTCAACCTCATCGATCAGCAGCACGTTCTTGCCTCTGAGCTGTGACTGCACCTCATCGATCCACTGTATCTTCGTGGGGTGCTCGCGATGCTTGTGGTCCATGCCGTAATACGAGATGCCGACGGCATAGATCGGGCGGTTGATGAATGTCTTTATGATCCTGGCAGGGATGAATCCACCTGATCCGATAGCGACGATGACATCAGGATCGAATCCCGATTCAGTGATCCTTGCAGCGAGCTTCTTGACCAGCTTGTGCACCGTGTTGTAGCTGACATAGAACTTATCAACCATCTCAAACCTCCGGTATCATCTCTGCGATATAAGGCAGCGTGCGATGTCTCTCCTTGTAGTCAAGGCCATAGCCCACGACCCAGACATCGGGGATCTCGAACCCACGGTAGGCGATCTCGACAGGGATCACATGGCGTGCCGGCTTGTCGAGGAACACCGCAGTCTTCACGGACTTCGTTCCCCTTGCCTTGAATGCATTGATCAGGTAGTTCAGCGTCGCACCGCTGTCGAGGATATCCTCTATGATGAGCACATGGTGACCAGCGAGGTTCTCCCTCGTGTCCATGAGGAGCCTTACCTCGCCCCTCTTGTCCCCCTTGCTGCCATACGATGAGATTGCGATGAAGTCAACGATGTGAGGTATCGTCAGCCTGCGGGAGAGATCAGCCATGAATATAAAGGACCCCTTCAGCACTCCTACGAGGATCAGGGGCTCCTTGATGTCCTTGTACTTTTCATTGATCTCATCAGCCAGTTCGGAGACACGGCGCGCTATGGTCTCCTCATCGATGAGAACACGTCTGAGGTCGTCCGCAAGGGACGGTTTCGTTTCTGTCATTTGACACTCCGGATTCCTATTGGGATAGCAACAGTTTATAGGGGATCAGGGGTTTTGAGAAGTGGCGGTGCTGATTCCCAGTGCACATCCATGGATAGATGCCTCTCTCTGCGCTGGCAGGGCCATGCTGCGTGGATTATAATATGGAAAAGGAGGCTCTGGATGCAGAAGATAGGATTCGATCAGCTCGAACTCAATCCTTTTACGGTGATCGGCAGCGACTGCTTCCTCCTGACGGCGGGCAGTGCAGCGCATTGGAACACGATGACAGCAGGGTGGGGAGGACTAGGCTACCTATGGAACGATCCTGCAGCTTTCGTTTTTGTCCGCAGGGAACGGTACACGCTTCAGTTCATGGAGACTTCCGGAGTGTTCACCCTCTCATTCTTCCCACCGGAGAGGAAATCGGTGCTTGATTACTGCGGCAGTGTCTCAGGCCGTGATGCGGACAAGGCCAAAGGCGCCGGTCTGACCCCTGTCGCGCTCGATGGAGGCATCGCCTTCGAGGAGGCGAACCTCATCCTGACATGCGCCAAGACCGCGTCTATGGAGATTGACGGAAATGCCATCATTGACGACAAGGTCCGCACCCTTTATCCTCAGGAGGACTGGCACCGCATGTATGCCGGGCGCATACTAGGTGTCTATGTGAACTGAGTCGGAGGCTCTATGGATCATCTTTCCCTCTTCTCCCGGATGCTCAGGACGAGATTCTTTGAGGAGGCTCTCATCCGGCTGTCGGAAGAGGATCTTATATATGGGACATACCATCTTTCGATCGGACAGGAAGGGATCTCCGCTGGAGCCGCTGCAGCGCTTGACAGTTCCGACTGGATCGTGCCTACCCATAGGTGCCATGGATACAATGCCGCAAGGGGTTCCGATCTGAGGAGGATGTTCTCTGAGATCCTCGGCAGCCGTGACGGGCTCTGTAGAGGGCTTGGCGGCTCGATGCACATGACCGACATAAGCACATGCAACCTGGGATCATCTGCCGTCGTCGGCTCCGGGATTGGACTTGCAGGGGGAGTTGCTGCGGCGCTCAGGATGATGGGGAGGAAGTCCATTGCTGTCGCCGTATTCGGCGATGGCGCGTCCTCGCGAGGGATACTCTATGAGGTGATGAATGCCGCCTCGATATGGCATCTGCCGCTTCTCTTCCTTCTTGAGAACAACCATTATGGCATGTCCGCCTCTGCTGACAGGATGATCTCCACCGATGCGATATACCGCCGTGCGGAGGGATTCTCCATCCCCTCTGAGTGCATTGATGGCAATGATGTGCTTTCTGTCATCGATGCCATCACAAGGGCGAGGAATCATATTCTTTCGGAGCACACTCCATACTTCATTGAGGCTGAGACATACAGGCAGTGCGGACACAGCCGCTCCGACCATCTGGTATACAGGACGAGGGAGGAGGAGAACGAGTGGAGGAAGAGGGATCCGATCGCGCTTTTCCGCTCATCCCTCACTCTTTCAGGCTTTTCTGAATCCGAGCTTTCCGCTGAGGAGGCACGTGTCAGGAAAGAGATGGATGAATCCCTTGCTGCGGCTCTCGCGCTGAAGGATGATACGCTTTCAAAGGGCGAGATGCTCTCCCTTGTCTATGCGCCTTCCCATTCTTCCGCAAAAAAGGGTGGGGAGAAGAGCGTGATGACATACAGGGAGGCAATCCGCAGGGCACTTGGGGACATACTCTCTTCAGATAGCAAGGCATTCCTGATGGGGGAGGATATCGGGAAGTATGGCGGATGCTTCGGAGTGACCGGTGATCTCTTCAAGCGCTTTCCTGACCGTGTGATTGAGACGCCTGTATCGGAGGAAGGCTTCACATCGATGGCCGCGGGAGCCGCCATGATGGGGATGCACCCGATCGTGGAGATCATGTATGGCGACTTCTCCACACTCGCATCCGATGCCCTTGTCAACCATGCCGCGAAGGCGAGGTTCATGTCAGGCGGGCAGCTTTCATGTCCCATGATCCTCCGCACCCCGATCGGCGGGCTTACAGGCCATGGGCCACAGCACACGCAGTCTCTTGAGACGATGTTCCTGGGGATTCCCGGACTGAAGGCAGTCGCGCCATCTGACCCGTATTCAGCAGCGGCGCTTCTCCGCGGTGCGGCAGAGGATGGCAATCCCGTGCTTTTCTTCGAGCATAAGGCGCTCTACGGCGAAAGCGGTATCGTCGATTCATCTGTCCTGCCTCTTGGGAAGGCCATTGTCAGCGGAAGCGGGGACGATCTTCTTGTCATTGGCTACTCGCGCGCTGCATCAGCTGCCCGCACATCCCTTTCCGGCCTCGCTGATAGGATCACGTTCATCGATCTCGCGACGATCTTCCCGCTGGACGAGGAGACGATCAGGGCGGAATACAGCCGTATCGGGAAGGCCTTGATTGTCGAGGATACTCCTTCTGCAGGCAGTGTCGGAGAATGCGTTCTTGCACTTCTCTCGCAGTGCCCATGCTACCATCCCGGTTCAGTCAGGCTTCTTTCCGCTCTTCCGATGCCCCTTCCATGCCCTAGGAAGCTGGAGGAGGAAGTCCTTGTTTCAGATGCTGCGATAAGAGAAGCTGCTGCTGCGCTTCTTGGCCTTTGATTTTCCTTTCATAATCAATATAATCACTCTGTATTTCCAAAGGAGCAGAGATATGGATATCGATGTTAAGAACCTGCATCCGCTGGAGGTCAGGCTTCTTAGGCATGCAAAGGCCGGTGAGGATATAACGGAAGCCGGGATCATCAGCGGTCTGGGATATAAGGTCGGACAGTGCAACCAGGCATTCTCGTGGCTTCAGGCCAAGGGATGCATTGAAGAGGTTTCCAGGACTAAGCGCACGATCTATGAGCTGACTGACGCAGGACGGGCCATGAAGGAGTCGGGACTGCCAGCAGAGCGCATCTATGCGTTCCTTGCAGACAAGGGAGCACATACGATGCCAGAGATCGCAGAGGCGCTTTCACTTGAGAAGAGCGATGTCGGATCGGCTTTCGGGCTTCTCTCGTCAAATGGTGCCCTCCGCCTCAATGATGAGCGCAAGGCGGAGACTGCGGGGGAGATGCCGCAGCTTGTGCTTACGCAGCGCTATCTGCTTGATAAAGCTGCAGAGAAGGGCAGCATTGATGAATCAGAGCTGAGCAAGGATGACAAGGCCGCGATCGCACCGCTTGCGAAGAAGAGGGGAGCTTCCTCCTCTCCATTCCGCATCGTCGAGAGGGAGGATGTCGTCTATCGCCTGACGAAGGCTGGAGAGGAGACGAAGGAAGCGCTTATCAGTGCTGATATCACAGGGGAGGAGTTCGGTGTCCTCACGCCTCAGATGATCCAGACAGGGTCATGGAAGAACGGCACTTTCCGCCCGTACGGGATCAACGCGCCTACATCACGCCTCATTCCCGGCAGACGCAATGCCTACTCAGAGTACCTGCAGTGGGTGAAGGACAAGCTGATCTCCCTCGGCTTTGAGGAGTTCGACGGCCCGCTCGTGGAGAATGAGTTCTGGAATGGCGATGCGCTTTTCATGCCGCAGTTCCATTCTGCACGTGACATCCATGATGTCTACTATGTAAAGGATCCTGTCCATGCCAAGGCGATAGAGGAACCATGGCTCAGCCAGGTCGCAGCTACGCATGAGAACGGATGGGAGACGGGTTCTCGCGGCTGGGGATATACATTCGATCATGAATTCACCAGACGCCAGGTCCTCAGGAGCCAGGGAACGGTGCTTTCTGCCCATCAGCTGACGAAGGCGCATGTCCCTGGCAAGTATTTCGGTGTTGTTCGCTGCTTCAGGTATGATCAGGTGGATGCGACCCACGGCGCTGATTTCTACCAGACGGAGGGAATCGTCATCGGCAAGGATGTGAACCTTCGCAACCTTCTTGGGCTTCTGAAGATGTTTGCCGAGGAGATCGCGGGGGCTGAGGAAGTGAAGTATGTTCCCGGCTATTTCCCGTTCACTGAGCCTTCGATCGAGGTTCATATCAAGCATCCTGTGCTTGGCTGGTTCGAGCTCGGCGGATCCGGTATCTTCCGTCCGGAAGTGACTGAGCCGCTTGGAATCAAGGAGCCTGTACTCGCGTGGGGCCTCGGAATCGACAGGATGGCGCTGATGCACCTTGGCCTGAATGATCTGAGGGAGCTCTTCACCCCTGATATCGATAGCGTTAGGACAAGGAGGGGAAACTGATGCCGAAGATCGAAGTACCTGAGAATATCTTCTTTGAGCTTCTTGGAAAGCGGATGACGGATGAGGAGCTTGTCGACATCTTCCCCGTCGCAAAGGCGGAGCTCGATGGCCATGATACAGAGAATCATGTGATCAAGATCGAGCTCAATGACACCAACCGCCCGGATCTCTGGTCAGCTGCTGGAGTTGCCCGCGCCCTTCGTTGCTATGAGACAGGGGAGATCCCCTACTATGATTTCTTCTCCACGAAGGATGATGAGAGACCTTCAGATGGGCGCATGGTCATTGATGATGAGAGCGCAATCGGCATCCGTGACTACTCCATCGGCTTCGCAGCCCGTGGAAAGACTGTCGATAACGATCTCCTTGTGAATCTCATCCAGAGCCAGGAGAAGCTCTGCACGAATTTCGGCCGTAAGCGCAAGACAATCGCGATGGGTATCTACCGTTCCGATCTGATCAAGTACCCTGTGCACTATGCCGCTGTCGATCCGGATGCGACCAGGTTCGTACCGCTCGGGATGGATGAGGAGCTTTCGCTCCGTGAGATCTGCGAGAAGCATCCGAAGGGAAAGGAGTATGGGCACATCGTCTCATCATTCCCGCGCTTCCCGTATCTCTATGATGACAACGGTGACACGCTTTCGTTCCCTCCTGTCATCAACAGCGCACGCATCGGGGCTGTCGAGGTAGGGGACTCTGATTTCTTCATCGAGGTCTCCGGCCCGATCCTTGACGACCTGCTGCTTGCTGTCTCGATCCTCGCCTGCGATATGTCAGACATGGGCTTTGAGATCCTTCCTGTGAAGTGCCGTTTCGCGAAGGACACTCCATATGGCAGGGAGATCACCGTGCCTTATTTCTTCCAGAAGCCGATGGCGGCCTCCCTTGAGCTTGTCCACCAGAAACTGGGAGAGGATCTCACTGGAGAGGAGTGTGTTGAGGCCCTGAAGAGGATGGGTGTCTACTCGTTCGTGGATGGCGGCACGATCTATGCTGAGGTTCCAGAGTACCGCAATGACTTCCTCCATGGCGTTGATGTCGTCGAGGATGTCATGATCGGACATGGTCTTTCCTCCTTTGAGCCCGTGATGCCTTCGGATTTCACGATCGGGCGCCTTTCCCCTGTTGAGGAGTTCTCAAGGAAGGTGAAGGGTATCCTTGTCGGCCTGGGCTTCCAGGAGATGATGTACAACTATCTCGGATCGAAGAGGGAGTACATCGACAATATGCATGTCTCCGTAGAGGATGCCGTGTTCATCGCGAATCCGATGAGCGAGAACTATGAGGTCATCAGGCCATCTGTGCTTCCATGCCTTCTGGAGAGCGAGTCGGTATCGGGACACGCGGTCTATCCTCACAGCATCTTCGAGATCGGCAAGATCACGGTGAAGGATGAGAGCGACAACAGTGGCACAAGGACGATAGACAGCCTCGGTCTGTTCTCTTCCAACGCCTCTGTCGGTTACAATGACGCGGCATCATACATCAACACGCTGATGTACTTCCTCCGCAAGGAGTACACGCTTGCGGAAGCTGGCGACGATCCGAGGTTCATCCCAGGACGCGCTGCCAGGATCATCTGCTCCGGTGTTGATGTGGGCGTGTTCGGCGAGACGCACCCGCAGGTGCTTGAGTCATGGGGATGCTCGATGCCTTCGATCATGGCAGAGATCGATCTCAACAAGCTGATGAACGCGTAAGAAGAACACTGGACACAGACTCCCTCGCCGAAAAGCGGGGGAGTTCCCTTATCTCTTCGAGAACATTGTCACGGGATCGGGAATTACGCTTTGTAAAAGTCAGAAGGATGTTCCTCAACATAGAGCCTGAGTACCTCGTTCATGGCTTTCTGATACCCTTTTCCAAGGCTTCGATAGGTTTCCAGAACGTCTTTGTCGATTCTGAGGCTGATTGCTTCCTTCTTTGGCTTAACAGTGAACCATTCAGGATGGGTCTCTCTTGCTTTCCTGTATCTGGAAAGCTCCTCCTCTGTCTGCTTCGGGCGATCAGAGAAGTCTGTATTATGGAAAGATCGTATTTCCTCAGCTCTCTCCGGAGTTATCCTGATTTCCTTGATTTCATCTAACGTCATGTTTTTCATAATACAGTTCCTCCTCCTTCCTCTCTGCCTTCCTTGCAGAGATTATCCGTATTCGGTCACCAGCATGGAATATGCATACAACGAATATGATCCTCAGAAAAGGAATCATCCCATTCGAAAGCCATCACAATATAATTATAGAAACATAATCATGTATATACAATATTGTATCATCAGAATATTCTTTCCTCGATGGTCATCTTGCAACTTTCCAGAAACTACTTCGAGAACATTGTCACAGGATCGAAGCTCACTCCAATATGCAGCTGCAGATCGGTGAATGTCTTTCCCTTGTCCGTCAGATGGTTCCATGCTTGCACAAAGCCGATGCCTCCGATGAGCTCAAGTCCCTTGACCGGAGTATAGCTTCCATTGACCAGAAGCTCGATGCGATGCTCTGCATCAGCGATAGGAAGCGAGAACAGCTTTCCAGCTTCATTGCCATTCCTTGTCGCGACGATTGACCTGTACCCCAGTCCATACATGCCATGGATGATATACTTCAGCGAGCCGTCAACGGAGAAGAGTCCGGGAACACCATAGGTCGCACCAACGCCGAACACGATCGAATCAGGGCCATAGGCATAGCCGGTGTAGTCGATGTCACCGTTCGAGTCATTGTATCCCCACATATGGTAGCCGCCGATGAAGTCGTAGTTGTGGGTATACTCATAGTCTGTTATGTTTCCTTCTTTATCTTTCTCGACCCAGGCAAGTTTCTGGTTCAGATAAGCCGCGGGCATGATGTACGCGCCTTCCGCCCATCCCGTGAGATAGCCCTTGCCCAGTATCCATGCTGTTTCATAGTTTGCGAGGAAGCCGAAGGCGTTGGGCATGAGCCTTGTCTCTCCTCCGATCTGTATCTGGTCGGACATCGCCTGGAGGCTCACGCGGTGATGCGGCGCGATGCTCCATGCAACTTCAAGCACAAGCATGTTGTTCGCCTCGTCCCCGATCCTGTCTGATACTGCATCCTCCTATGAGTCATTGTAGTTATTGAATCCATGGACGAAGAGGAATGGATTGAGGATGCGAGGATCGAAAACGCTGTCGATGAGCATCATCGCTCCTTCTGTCATCGCGATCTGCACCTTGTCTGCGATGCGGAACTCGAAGCGATGCTGGGGGAATACCTGCTGCGGCAGCTCGAATGACTCATTGTGGCTTGTCATCTTCAGAGCATACGGATCTTCTGATTTGCTGTCCGCCATCTTTGAGTATCTTGTCAGGTTGAATGTGTAGTCGAACCAACGTGAGTATGTGTGGAGGCGGATGTACTGCTGGCGGCGGAAGTTGTCCCCAAGTGCGAGGTTGCCTGTGTGGCCATAGCCCATGGACTGCCCGCTGCTCATGACAGCGGCATACATCCAGTCGTTGCCGAAGAGGAGTCCGGCGTCGAACACGCCTTCATGCTGGAATTTTGTCGGATCCGTTGCCAGCACATCGAAGTTAGTGCCGAAGTGCTGTCCTGTCAGGTAGGACTCGATGGAAGGGGAGAGCATCACCCAGTCTACGAACCCGTAGCCAGCCTCCGCGAACTTCATCTGTAAGGAAAGATCGATTCCCTCGAGCCTGTCCTCCCTCTGGAAGAGCATGTCCCTCTCATTCTTCGAGTCCCCGGTGCGGGCGAATGCATCGAGGGAGATCGTCGGGAGCGGATCAAGGCCGAAAGTGGGGTAATCGAAGATAGGAGTGTAGACAAGGCGCGACATCAGATCATCATAGGCCGCTTTCTCGTCGTAGCTCAGCGTGTCATATGGGATCCGTGAAAGTGCCTGTGCAATCTCTGCACCGGTTGTCGGCAGTACCGATGTGGGAGGGAGGACACCTGCCGCAATGCAGAGGGCATAGGCTGTCCTGTATTCATCGCTGTCACCATGGAATATCTTCTGCATGTTCCCATCCGCGGGAAGAGAAGCCTCAAACAGTGAAATAAGCAGCGCTGCCAGCACTGCACTCCTCTTGAGAATTGCTTTCATACTGAGGATTATCACACGGGAAAGTGCGGAATGGAATCCTATGGTTTCCTTTTCTTCCAGAAGGCAAAGGAAAACGCCCCTCTCCAGGAGAAGGGCGCCAGATGCTGATTCACTCTTTCAGAGTCCGAGCATCCTCTTCAGTGCGGCTTCATCCCTGACGCCGGTTGCCCTGTCGATGACCTCCCCGCCGCGGAATGCGATCAGGGTGGGAATCGCCTGCACACCGAATTCCTCGGCAAGATCCGGGTTCTCGTCCACATTGCACTTGCATATCTTCGCGCCATCAAGCGATGCGCTCTCAAGTATCCTCGTCTGCATCCTGCATGGGCCGCACCATGGTGCCCAGAAGTCAACAAGCACAGGACCTTCTGCCTTCTTCACTTCGCTATCGAAAGTGGCCTTTGTTATCTCAATCATATTGTTCTCCTTATGTGAGAAGAAGGTAATCATGGAATGAGCAGTTCGGCAAGCACGGCAAATGTGCCGGTCCTGTCTGTCAGTCCTCTCACGGGGTAGCTTATGGCGCTTACGGGAATCATCCCGTCCGTCCAGATGAAATCGAGGCGCTCATACATCTCCCCATTGCGGCGCGTTATGCCGCCATCGGTCTCTGCAGAGAAATGCGTTGACCTGTATGCATCGAGCCAGCCTTCTGAATTGAAGTAGTCAGAGACAGGGAAGGAGAGATCGCTTCTGTACCTGAATGGCGTGAACTCGATCCAGTCATCACCTGAGGGTGCGGCGGAAGAGAGCGCGATGAGCTTCTCACTGTCATCCATCGCTTCCACCGCGGCCTTGACGGCATCACGCTCTGTACGGTCAGCGGTGAGCGAGAGCGCCCACGCTTCTGCCTCCTCATCCTCTGCGGGCATTGAGGTCGGGAAATAGAGCGGGGTAAGGTCAAAGTCCTTCGTTGTCGTGATGAAGAAGGTCGCAGTGTTCTCATCAGCCTCCTTGAGAAGAGGTCTGTGCAGGACTGTGCCGCCGCGGAGCGTCACTGCATCCCACCCGGCACTGCGCGCGCCTAGT
The DNA here is from genome assembly GCA_944392985.1 of uncultured Spirochaetaceae bacterium. Classification (GTDB taxonomy): domain Bacteria; phylum Spirochaetota; class Spirochaetia; order Sphaerochaetales; family Sphaerochaetaceae; genus Ornithospirochaeta. The sequence goes on from CALXYL010000022.1 coordinate 17,071, forward strand.
ACCTGGTTCTCCAGCGATCCTGTGAGCACGACGAAATCCGGGGACAGGTCGCTGTTGGCGCTTAGTATCCTCTCCGCATCGTCTGCGCTCATAGGCTCGGTTCCGAGCGGCAGGAAAAGCACCTGGATGACGTTGATGCCATCTGTGGCTGTGGCATTCGTTTTCAGCGGCGTGTAGATATGGGGATATGTGAGCGAGGAAAGCTCTTTGGGATACTCGTTGACCGCGGCATCCCTTCTCATGGCGGCGCGATGCTCTGCCTCCTTCTTCGCGTTCTCAATCGCTTCTACGGATTTCTCAGCATTCTCCTGGAGTATGATGGCATAGCGCGTCTCCGGCCTTCCGGTCGTTTCAGGCACATCTATATGGCTATAGCCATCTGCGATCGTGTACGTTGCGCAGCTGGATAGGAGGAGCAGGGCTGCCGCCGCTGCGGCTATTCCTTTCATATCCTGAGCTTCTCTCCGTACTCTCCGATCTCGCCATCTGAATACTTCTCCTTCGGGAAAGCCGGCGTCTTGCCGTCTCCCGGGAAGCGCGGGATCACATGGATATGGAGATGCGGTACCTCCTGTCCGGAAGCGGGGCTGTTGTTTATCATGATGTTGGTTCCCTCCGCTCCCAGAACCTCCCTCTGCCTGCTGTCGACCTTGCGTGCGATCTCCATCATATGGGAAAGCGTTTCCATCGGAACATCGGTGAAAGTCGGGTAGCAGCGGCGCGATATGACGAGGGCATGTCCCTTCGATACCGGGTTTATGTCGAGTATGACGATGCACTCATCATCCTCATAGAGCTTCACTGACGGGATATCCCCGTTGATGATCATCTCGAATACTGTAGCCATACCAGAATACTACCCCCTTTCCGCCTCTTTGTCGCCACTATTCAGGCCCCTTTCTGTCTTTTCCTTGCATGGCAAAGGAATGCTCTGAAGGTATTAACACGGAATATCTTGCACAAGATGATGAAAAACAATATTATGCCAATCTGGTGGCTTTCGGCCCCTGCTTATTTTGAACCATTTTACTGAGAGGTTAATTATATGGCACATGACTTACTGGGCATGAGGAATATCGGAATCAGTGCTCATATCGACTCTGGAAAGACCACGCTTTCAGAGCGCATCCTCTACTTCTGCAACAAGATCCACGCAATCCACGAGGTCCGTGGCAAGGACGGCGTCGGTGCGACGATGGACTCGATGGAGCTTGAGAGGGAGAGGGGAATCACGATCGCTTCCGCGGCTACCAACGTCGAGTGGAAGGGCCACGAGATCAACATCATCGATACTCCGGGCCACGTTGACTTCACAATCGAGGTCGAGAGATCTCTCCGTGTTCTCGATGGAGCCATCCTTGTTCTCTGCTCCGTCGGTGGCGTTCAGTCCCAGTCGATCACTGTCGACCGCCAGATGAAGAGATACCATGTTCCCCGCATCGCATTCGTCAACAAGTGCGACAGAACGGGTGCCAATCCTTATAAGGTAAAGGACCAGCTCATTGAGAAGCTCGGCCTCAATGCCGTTCTCATGCAGATCCCAATCGGGCTTGAGGACAGGCTCCAGGGTGTCGTCGATCTCATCGAGATGAAGGCGTACTACTTCGACGCCGGTGATGATGGGCTTCAGGAGAGGATCGAGGAGATCCCCGCTGAGCTGATGGACGAGGCCAAGGCCAAGAGGGAGGAGCTGCTTGATGCCGCTTCTATGTTCTCCGATGAGCTTATGGAGGCGATCCTTGAGGATTCCGTCACTCCTGATCTCATCAGGGCTGCTGTCAGGAAGGGGACGATCGGCCTTCAGCTCTGCCCGGTATTCATGGGATCCGCATACAAGAACAAGGGTATCCAGCCGCTTCTTGATGGCGTTATCTCCTACCTGCCGAACCCGACAGAAGTCAAGAACGTCGCGCTCGACCTTGACAACAATGAGTCAGAGGTCGTCCTTGAGTCCAAGGAGGACGCGAAGCCTGTTATCCTTGCATTCAAGCTGGAGGATGGACAGTTCGGACAGCTGACATACATCAGGATCTATCAGGGCAAGATCAAGAAGGGTGATACCCTCCTTAACACGAGGACGAAGAAGAAGTTCAATGTCGGACGTCTTGTGAAGATGCACGCTTCGACGATGGAGGATATCTCCGAGGCAGGATGCGGTGAGATCGCGGCGCTCTTCGGAATCGACTGCGCAAGCGGCGATACCTTCTGCGATCCTTCCCTTAATTACTCCATGACGAGTATGTTCGTCCCCAACCCGGTTATCTCGCTTGCGATCAAGCCGGTGGACAAGAAGGCTGCTGACAACATGGCGAAGGCCCTCAACCGCTTCACAAAGGAGGATCCGACATTCCAGACATATGTCGATCCCGAGTCGAACCAGACGATCATCCGCGGTATGGGAGAGCTCCATCTTGATGTCTACATCGAGAGAATGAAGAGGGAGTACAAGGCCGAGGTCGAGGTAGGACAGCCGGAGGTTGCCTACAGGGAGGCAATCAGCCAGAGGGCGGAATTCAACTATACGCACAAGAAGCAGACCGGTGGTTCCGGCCAGTATGCACGTGTTGCAGGTTACATCGAGCCGATTGTCCAGACAGATCCCGATGAGCCGGCAAAGGACTATGAGTTCGTCAACGAGGTCAAGGGCGGTGCTATCCCAACCGAGTACATCCCGTCCTGCGACAAGGGCTTCCAGAGCGCTATGAAGAAGGGAACCCAGGTCGGCTTCCCCGTCATCGGCGTCCGCTGCGTTGTCAATGATGGTCAGTGGCATCCGGTCGATTCTTCGGATATGGCGTTCCAGACAGCCGCTATCGGCGCGTTCAAGGAGGCATTCGAGAAGGCCAAGCCGGTTATCCTTGAGCCTATCATGAAGGTCGAGGTCAATGGCCCGTCGGAGTTCCAGGGCAATATCTTCGGCTCGATCAACCAGAGAAGGGGCATGATCGTCTCCTCGACAGAGGACAATAACCAGTGCCAGGTCATCGCTGAGGTTCCGCTTTCAGAGATGTTCGGGTACTCCACGGTTCTCCGCTCCCTCACGCAGGGCAAGGCAGAGTTCACGATGGAAGTCGAGAAGTACGGACGTGTTCCGCAGTCTGTCTCCGATGAGCTCAAGAAGGAGTATCAGGAGAAGAGGAAGAAGGAAGCCGGAAAATAATAAGAGGCTTCAGAATGGGATCCCAGCCGCAAACGCTGGGATCTTTCCTTCTCCCTTGCCCTCTGCCGCAGTTCCGTGGTATGGAAACGGAGGAGGATGATATGGATTCTACTCTTGTTCTTGTACGCCATGGTGAGAGCGAGGCTAATGTACTGCATATGCTCTCCGGCTGGATGGATGTCGGATTGACAGAGCGTGGCGTGAAGGAGCTTGAGGCTCTGCGGAGGAGTGCGGTCCATCCTGGAACCGATCTGTATTTCTCCTCGCCTCTGAAGCGCTGCACTGACACCTTCCATATCCTCTTCCCTGACAAGGCCCCGATCATCAGTGATTCATTCAAGGAGATCAATTTCCGTTCCCTCGAAGGCTATATACTGCCGACGAAGAAGGACATCGATGATTATTTCTCCGCATGGATCAGGGATGAGGTCCAGAAGGATGAGGAGACGATGACAGAAGTGATGGAGAGGGGAAGCCGCGCGATCCTTGAAACTGTCAGGGAATGCATGGGGAATGGCCTTTCCTCGGCAACTGTGGTCATGCATTCAGGCATCATGCGCTCCTCAATCGTCAGCCTTTTCTCGCTCGACAGGCGATGCTTTCTGGAGATGAGCGTGCCCAATGGGCTGGGGTACATCCTTGCCTTCCATGATGGCAGACCTTCCTCTTTCCGCCCAATCTGTCCGTAATCGTTCATTTTTTCGTGTGTTTCCGTTTCCGCCATGTTATAATCCCAATAACAACGGAGGTGCAGAGACTATGGATATCAAGGAACTCAACAGCGTAAGCCCGCTTCGCGTCTTCGAGGAAGCGATCAACGGCGGACTCGGACGCGGAAATCTCGGTGTCATCGTATCAAGGCATGGAATCGGAAAGACGGCATGTCTTGTCCATCTCGCTACCGACAAGCTCTTCAAAGGCGAGAGCGTTATCCACGTATCATTCTCTGGTAACGTAGAGCATGTCATAAACTGGTATAAGGAGGTCTTTAGGGAGATTTCCGAGATGCAGTCGCTCGATGATGCGGCATTGGTATACAATGCGATCCTCGCGAACCGCGTCGTCATGAATTTCTCACAGGAGCAGGTCCCTGTGGAGAAGATCCTCGCATCTCTTGAGAGCCTGATCAACCAGGGCTCCTTCAAGGCAGACTGCATCCTCTTCGATGGCTACAAGCTGACAATGGCCGATGAGGAGGATATCGCGAAGATCAAGGAATTCGCCAAGAAGATGAATATCGAGGTATGGTTCTCCGTATCTCCTGTCCGCCCGGATGTCGTCTATGACGAGCATGGTGTGCCTGATTCACTCGTGAAGTATTTCGATCTGATTGATGTCCTTATAGCACTCCGCTATGACGAGAAGATCGACAAGGTCATCATGACAGTCGTCAGGGCGCATCACCAGACAGTGCCGAAGCCGATGCAGGTATCACTCGATCCGAGGACGATGCTCATATCGAAATAGGCAGGACAGCTTCAGATGATCGCAGGGCAGGACGCAGGTCCTGCTCTGTTCTTTAGAGATCAAGGCTGTTCTCATTGAGAAGGAAATCATAGATGCCCATCGTGAGGATGCCTTTCTCATTGTACAGTGGAGCAGGTGCATCCTTCGTGATGATTACCTTCCTGAAGCCATCATCGGTGAGGAGAAGAGGACGTTCCTCCTGCTCCTCTTTCCTTTCATCAGGAATCGCGAAAGCCGACTGTATGTAGCAGCGCTTCGAGCCTATGTTGCAGACGAAATCTATCTCCCTCTGCTTCCGTATCTTCTTCCCATCCCCTGTTGTTTCGTTTGTGGTTACCACTCCGATGTCGACATCGTATCCACGACGCCTGAGCTCAGTGAATATGATGTTCTCCATTGCGTGGGTTTCTTCGATCTGCCTGAAATTCAGCCTAGCGTTTCTCAGCCCCATGTCACAGAAGTAGTATTTCATCGGTGTGCCGATATACTTCCTGCCTTTCACGTCATATCGTTTTGCCTCATCGATGAGGAAGGAATCGCTGAGCGCATCGAGGTATTTCCTTATCGTGTCCTTGCCGATTTGCTTTTTCTTCACGCTTCTGAATGTCTGGGAGAGCTTGTTCGGATTCGTGAGCGATCCGACTGCTGATGAGATGATGTCCAGTATCTCCTCAAGTTCGTCCCTGTTCCTTATCCTGTTCCTGCCGATGATGTCAGTGATATAGACTTCAGTGAATAGTGATTTCAGAAGCGAGGATTTCTCTTCATGCGTCCTGGCATTGAGTACAAGCGGTATTCCGCCATAGATCATGTATTCATTCCATCCGTCGCGCTTGTCTCCCTGATAGACGCTCATGAACTCTGAGAAGGAAAGGGGGTACATGTGCACCTCATCGCCACGCCCCCGGAATTCAGTGATGATGTCCTTGGAAAGGAATCTTGCATTGCTCCCCGTGACATATATGTCTGTATCCGGCCTCCGTGCAAGGCTATTGAGGATTGACTCAAAATCATCAAGTAGCTGTATCTCGTCAAGGAGGATGTAGTGCATGCCGGGAATGGAGAGCCTTTCCGCTATGTAAGGGAAGAATGCTTCAGGATTCCTGTACTTCTTATTCTCATAGGAGTCGAATGCCATTTCGGATATGTGTGATTCATCAATCCCGCTTTCCTGGAGATGCTCCTTGAATAGGTTGAAGAGCAGATAGGATTTCCCGCATCTGCGTATCCCTGTTATGACTTTGATGAGGCCATTATGCTTCTTTGAGATGAGCTTCTTAAGGTAAAGATCCCTTCTGATGACCATGCAACCTCCTCTCAGCAGACAAAACTGCGGAATTCTGCATTTTTGTCAGCTATCTATGTGTATTAGATCGTCTTGAAAGTGTTTCTGCAAGACATTTCTGCGGAATTCTGCATTTTTGTCGGTTAAAGACAAGGAAAAAGACAGTGGTAGTCATTGTGCTTCTTGTCACTATCATGCAGTGGACAAAACCCACCGATGGTTGTATTCAGGATGCATGTTCTCCTATCGGCTGAAATTGGATGAGGGGCAGCAGAAGGCAGTCTATGGCCCATCTCCTGCACTGCGGATCATTTCCGCTTTCTTCCTTGTCGTATTCATCTATGGCTCTGTCCGCACATCCTTTTCCGTGCTGTCATCTGTATGCATTGCTCTGCTGTTCTTTGCTTCCCTTTACCGTGACGAGTGGATCATTGACAGAGGGAAGGGGGTTGCTGTGGATGTTTCCGGTCTTGGCCCTTTCGTGAGGAGGAAGGAGTATCCGTTCTCCACGATTGACAGGATTGAGGTGACGCACTTCGTGAAGGGCGTTCCGGGAGCTGGGCATGATACTCAGGACAGATGGAACCACAGGAGACAGGCTGTGCTATCGCTGAGGATGAAGGATGGCTCTGTCCACGATATCGAGATAGCATCCGACAGGAAAGCGGGTTCATCGCTTGCTTCTACCGCTGCATCCATTTCATCCTTCACCGGCCTTCCTATGAGTGTTGACAGGCCCTCCGATGCATCCGTCAGGCATTGATGCTGTCATTGCAATTCGTCTACGATGCCTCCTGTGAAGAGGATTTACATAGAGAGCCTTGGCTGTGCCAAGAACCAGGTTGATTCAGAACTGCTCCTTACCTATGCCATGGAGAATGGCTATGAACGCACTGAGGATGCAGAAGAGGCGGATGTCATCGTCGTCAATACATGCGGCTTCATTGAGAGCGCGAAGAAGGAGTCGATCGATACATTCTTCTCCCTCCATGAGCAGAACCCGGATGCGAGGATCATCATGGCAGGCTGCCTTGCACAGCGCTATGGACACAGCATGGAGCTTGAGGAGGCCGATGCCATCTTCGGCAACCGCGACCTCTCGCTCTTTCCTGAAATCCTCTCCGGTAAGGAGAAGCTCCTCATTCCAGAATACCCCGATCCATACGCGGAAAGGGATGACCGCCGCGTTCTCCTGAATTTCCCGGGATCCGCGTACCTGAAGATCAGCGAGGGATGCAACCACCGCTGCGCCTACTGCGCGATTCCTGTGATCCGGGGGCCTTTGAGATCGAGGCCGATGGAGAAGGTCGTGGCAGAGGCAGAGCGCCTTATAGAGAGCGGCATACATGAGATCAACATCGTTGCCCAGGATCTTGGAGCGTACGGTACGGATGATGGCGGGGCTTCGCGCTTTGTGGAGCTTATGGATCATCTTTCATCCCTTTCAGGCGATGTTTTCTACAGGATGCTCTACATCCATCCAGACACATTCCCCGAAGGACTGATAGAGCTCTGCCGTGAGAGGAGGAACATCCTCCCTTATTTCGATATCCCATTCCAGCATGCGGATCCAAAGGTGCTTCGGCCGATGAAGCGCACGGGGAATCCGGAAACCTATCTTGCGTTGATTGAACGCATACGCACCGCCTTGCCGGATGCCGTGATCAGGACAACGCTGATGCTTGGCTTCCCCGGTGAGGACAGGGAGGCATTCGACACGCTTCTTGGCTTCGTGCGCTCTGCGCGCTTTGACTGGATGGGCTCGTTCCTCTACTCCCGTGAGGAGGATACTCCCGCCTATGATATGCGAGGGGAGGAGGAGCATGAGAAGGCAGGGAAGAAGGCCGCACGCTGGCAGAAGGAGCTTGAGGCTGTGCAGGAGGAAATCACTGCAGAGAGGCTTCAGCGCTTTGTCGGCAATGAGTATACGGCGCTTATCGAGGAGAAGGTCGAAGGCGAGGATCTTGCGATCGGAAGGATCTACGCGCAGGCGCCAGACGTCGATGGCCTGACTGTCATAATGGGACGTGGAATGGAACCTGGTGATCTGGTACGTGTCGGCATCAGGGCAGTCCGTGGCGTTGATCTCGAAGGAGTCCGCATTGGTTGATCTCACGCTTCTCAATGAAGAGCAGCGTGAAGCTGTCCTCGATTTCAGCCACAACCTCCTCCTTCTGGCATGTGCGGGTTCAGGCAAGACACGCACCATCACTGCGAAGATCGCCTACGCCATAGAGCAGGGGATATACAAGCCCTGGCAGATACTTGCTGTGACATTCACAAACCGCGCCGCATCGGAAATGCGGAGCCGTGTTGAATCCCTCCTTCCTGGCGTGGACATCACAGGGTTGGAAATGCGCACCTTCCATTCATTCGGAGCGTATCTTCTCAGGCGCTATGGAACGAGGGTTGGCCTCTCTCCTGAGTTCTGCATCTACGACGATGATGATTCACTGTCGCTCCTCAGCTCCGTCTCAGCTCTTGATAAGAAATCATTGCGCGAGGTGGTGAAGGCCATATCGAAGGCAAAGGACAAGGGGCTCACGCCACAGTCTCCCGGACTGGATAAGCTCCTCCCTGACTATGATTTCACAACGCTCTTCTCAAAGTATGAGGAGGCTCTCGCCCTCTCTGGCAATGCCGATTTCGCTGATCTTATATCAAAGCCGACGGAGCTCCTTCTTGATGATGAGGAGGCCGGAAAGGCGATAAGGAACCGCTTCCGCATGGTGCTCGTGGATGAGTACCAGGATTCAAACAAGATGCAGTTCGATTTCCTCAGGGCGCTTGTGGGGGAGAACACGCAGCTTGTCGTCGTGGGTGATGACGATCAGTCGATATACTCATTCCGTGGCGCTGATATCGAGAACATACTCACATTCGCCTCCTCCTTCGATAACGTAAGGGAGATCAAGCTGGAGAAGAACTACCGTTCGACATCCCAGATACTCTCGGCAGCGGCGGCTCTTATCAGCCACAACAAGGCGCGCCACAAGAAGGATCTTGTCAGCGCGATGGGCATCACCGGCCCCAAGCCCTCTGTGCTCTTCTCCCTGTCGGGAAAGACGGAAGCGGAGCGTGTAGCGGGGCTTATAAGGAATCTCGGGGATTATGACAGCACGACGGTGCTTTACCGCACCAATGCACAGTCACAGCTCTTTGAGCAGGTTCTCACCGACATGAAGATCCCCCACAAGGTGATCGGAGCCCTGCGCTTCTATGAGCGCGAGGAGGTCAAGGATGCCCTTTCCGTGCTTCGTTTGATGATGAACCATCGCGATGCGGTGAGCTTCCGCCGCATCATCAATAAGCCATCCCGCGGCCTCGGGGATGCGAAGGTCGAGAGGATAACCTCTTTGGATAGCGATCTCCAGAAGGCGCTCTCCGGGTTCGTCTCCTCCTCCAGCGGCAACGCACGCACAAACGCCGCGATCTTCCTCACTGCCTGGGAGAATGCGGAAAAGCGCATGGATGAAGGAGGGAACCTCGGCGATGTGATGAACAAGGCGCTTGAGGAGTTCCAGCTCTATGATCTGTACAACAAGGAAGCTGACAGGGCTGTGAGGAAGACGAAGATCGAGAACCTCGGGCAGCTTGTCTCTGTTCTCAGCGAGGCGGGGTGCGGACGGGAATCCCTCTCTGCGTTCCTTGAGAAGCTGACGCTTGATTCAACGACGCTCGGAGACCACGATCCGAGGGATGAGAAGGGTGTCACTCTCATGACGATGCACAACACGAAGGGACTTGAGTTTGACCGCGTGTTCGTTGTCGGCGTGGAGGATGAGGTCATACCAGGCCGCTCAGTTGAAACGCCGAGGGAGATCGAGGAGGAGAGGCGCATCATGTATGTCGCCATGACCCGTGCAAGGAAAAGCCTCTATCTCTCCTTCGCCTCATCACGCTCGATGTGGGGCCGCACCGATTACCACATGCCATCCCGCTTCTTCCAGGAGATCCCGCAGGAACTTCTTTCCGGAGATACCGCATACACAAAAGGCCGCCCTTCCTACCGTGTGTCAGGGTATGTCGGGAGCAGCATCTCCCGTCCATCGCATACCTATGCCGAGAACAGGCCCTCATGGGCTTCTTCCATCAGCATCAAGGGGAAAGCATCATCACCTGAGCGCGAGGCCCTCAATGCAGCTGGCACATTCTCAGTCGGGGACATGGTACGAAGTGCCAACTACGGTACAGGGCGTGTCATGGGCATCGAGGAGAAGGATAACGGAAACCGCGTGCTGACGATTGAATTCAAGGGAAAAACAGCCAAATTCATCGAAGCATATGCGGCTTTGGAGCATCTTGAGGGGTAATAGACAATTCCCTTCGGATTGCGTTATATTCACTCCTGTTTGATTCATAAATGGATTTCTTTAAACTCCTATCTGCACAGCGTTGCTGAAAAACCTCATTTAAAGCGTTCAATCGCAGTTTAGTCCCTGTATTTCAGAGAATTTGGATTTTAAAGAATCCGTTTTATGAGGTTTTCTACCTTCTCATACTTGTCCTGTGGAGGATTATGTATGTATGAAAACAGGTGTTAGGGCCGACACCAAATAACCAACCGTAGACGGGACCATAAACCAGAATCCCGCCGACATGATCAACCAACAGC
>CALXYL010000023.1 GCA_944392985.1 uncultured Spirochaetaceae bacterium
GACTGCAGATGCGCTGATATATTCTGATTGCTGATGATTGCTTCTGAACTGCAATGAGAAGGTCAAAATGACATGTGGTGATTATACCATATCGCCAGCGTGATGAGCTCTCATCTTCTGCGCGATTGAGGCCTTTCTGACGCTGTCGATGATGGATGCCCTTAGCTGGATCTCCTTCTCTGCTGGCAGCGAAAGGGATGAAATAGCCGAAGAGAGCCTGCGCATCGCCTCGTATGCAATAGCTTCTGCTTCCATCCCCGCATCCCCGATGATCCTGGAACGCTCGGCCCATTCCGAGAATGATCGGCATTCCTCTTCAGCTGCAGCTTCAACCCTGCGCCTCACATCATCCTTCGCCTTCTCCTCAACGCCTAGATCAGAAGTCCTTATCGCTGCAACCGACGGTGGAAGATCCGGGGGAAGCGATAGATCGAAGAGCATGCGGTCTCCAAGCGCCCTGCACTCCTGTTCGGTCAATGTGAAATAAAGTCCGGAAGACGCGGATATGACAGCTTCCGATGAAAGAGCTTCATCAAAACGCCGCTCATAGGGAACAGCAACTGCACCAGGGGGCACGAGGAAGGTCTTGTCGATATCACGCAGCGTCATGCGCACTTCATGATCCCCTACGAGGGATGAAGCGATAAGGCGCGCACCCTCCCCCGATCCGATGATCAGCACCCTGTGCAATCCGGCAACCTTCCTTCGTACAGCCTCTGCCACAGAAGAATCGAAAACGCGGAGCCTCATCTCGGTGTGCATTCTCTTCGAGAAAGCGACAGCCATGTTCAGGAGCTTGTCGATATAAGGAGAGGCTGAACCCGCAAGACGGCTCTGCGCTGCACCGTCATTGATCTGCCCCTGAACGGTATCCTCCCCGAAAAGAGGGGAAAGCATGCCTGCGGAAAGCAGGAAAACATGATGCACTGCTTCATCACCGGAGAATGAGTAACGGCATTTCGCCGCTGCGATAGGATTCACGCCAAGAGCCCTTTCCAGAATCTCCGATGGCACTACCCCCTCTGACACGACTTCAGCTCTGTCGCAGGTGAGAATCAGTGAAAATGGGCATCTCACAGACTTCATCATCTTCTTCACAGAAGGCAGCAGCAGTTCCTTCTCCCTTGTCGCGATATGCCTGAAAAGGGATGTGTCGACAGTGAAATCCAGACCGGTTATCGAAAGCATGGAAGAAGGATATCACATGGGCGCTTCCTTGTCTTTTTGTGGACAAGACTGTAGCATCAGGCTATGAGGATACTCGTTGTAGAGGATGATAAGGACATCTGCACGCTGCTTTCATTCCACCTGAAGGCCAATGGATTCGAGACAGACATGGCATATAGCGGAACGGAGGCGAGGGCGAAACTAGCGAAAGGAGGATATGGACTAGCGATCCTGGATATTCTTCTGCCCGGGCTTTCGGGTGTGGAGATCCTGAAATACATAAGGACTGAAAGCCCTGTGCCGGAACTGCCTGTGATAATGGCCTCCGCACTGGATGACGAGGCTGACATAATCGCAGCCCTGGAGCTTGGTGCTGATGACTATATAACGAAGCCTTTCTCCCCGAAGATACTCGCAGCACGTGTCAGATCAGTGATACGGAGATCAGGCAACAGGACGGAAAAAGGCGCCGTGAGAACCGAGAACGGCATATTCCTTGATCCTGGAACACGGAAATGCACCATAAACGACGTACCGGTTGTACTGACAGCGACAGAATTCGACATGCTCCTGGCTTTGATCCAGGAAGGCGGAAGGGTGCTCACAAGATCTGAGATCATAGGGAAGATCAAAGGGGATGACTACCCTGTGACAGAGCGGTCGATCGACGTGCAGATCGCTGCGATAAGGAAGAAGCTGGGAGCGCTTGGCAGCGCAATAAGGACAGTCTGGGGAATCGGATACAGATATGCCGAAGAAGATAGGTGACAAGGACAGATACCTGCAGATCATAGAGGCAATGGGAGAAGGCGTGCTGCTTATCTCCCGGAAGCACAGGATCGCGCTCAGCAACCGCAGCGCTGAGGAGATGCTGGGCTGGAATGAGCCGCTGAAGGGAAAGGCAATCGGGAGCGTGTTCTCGAAAAGCGCCCTTGAGGAGATGGTTGACAAGGTATTCAGCGACGGAAAGCAGCGGAAGATGCGTATAACGAGCTATCGCAGGGCAACGGGCTCTGAGGCGGTAGTCAGGGGAAAGGGACGTGAAAGGCAGTATGAGTTCTGCCTCACCCTTCTTGATGATAAATACGCAGTAGCGACATTCAGTGACATCACGATGCTTGGCCGGCTTGAGATCGTCAGGCAGGATTTCGTTTCCAATGTCTCACATGAGCTCAAGACACCGCTTACAGCCATTGCCGGCTTCGCGGAGACATTGGCGGAGGAGGATCTCACAGAGAGCGAGATGCGCAGCTTTGCGCGGATAATACTGAAGAATTCCACGCACATGCAGAGGATAATAGCGGACCTGCTTCTCCTTACATCGCTCGACAGGGCGGAAATCGCTCCGACGATGGAGATCACGACTGACACGAAGATACTTCAGGAAGTGAAGGCATACACGCAGTACAAAGCCGAGACGAAGGAGATTTCTGTCAGCTATACCCCTTCGGACTGCGAGGTCCTATGCAACGAATCGCTGATTGTCCAGGCTGTCATGAATCTTGTGATCAATGCCATATCGTACTCACCTGCAAAAGCAGAGGTCATCGTCAGGACAAAAAGGAAGGACGACAAGCTGGAATTCATCGTTGCCGACAGCGGATTCGGCATCGCGGAGGAGGATATACCCAGGATATTCGAGCGATTCTACCGTGCAGACAAGGCTCGAAGCCGGGAGTCAGGAGGAACGGGTCTCGGTCTTTCCATCGTAAGGCATATCGCGATAATCCACAGAGGCACCATCAAGGCTGAAAGCACGATCGGGAAGGGATCCACCTTCACTCTGGCAATACCGATCAGCTGACATATGAAATCACAAGCGAAGGTGCGAACGAGGAGAAATCGCCAGCCCTGAACATCACTCCGAGCACTGCGGATATACCGGCGACCTCACCCCTTAGGAAGATCCCTACGTGTCCATTGGATGGATTGAACCTGAATAATGAATGGCTCTTCTCCAGATAAGACACACCTATTGCAGCAGAGGACCCGGGCACGAACTGGAACGCCAGCTCAGCCTCCGCTTCTATCGATCTCCCATCTGCATCCGAAAGCCCTGTCATGGAAAGGGAGGCCCTTGGCCTGAAGAAACGCAGATCACCTTCCTCTGTAAAGCGGTCCATACCCACTGACAGGGAAAGCGTGGTCGACTCCGCGAGCGCATCCCAGCCTATGTAGATGTCCTCATTCCTGAGTGTCAGCAGCTCTCCGATATAGATGCCGCCCGAGAACGGACCATAGTAGAGAATAGCACCTGCACCGACACTGAATGACTCACTCCCGGATTCCCTTTCGTATGGAGAGAACCATGCATTGGCAAAGACAAGGCCGAGCGTATCGATTGTTTTTCCCTGCCTGATCATGCGGTTTCCGCCAGAGACCCGCATCCCGAATGCGAAATGGGGAATGGCATATGCCATATCAAGCTCAATACCCAGTGATGAGTGGATATCGTATACAGCTTCTTCCCCCACTCTGTCGAACTCATTGCCGAAGAATGCTGTCAATGCAGCATAACGCGCTATGAATGAAGCGCTGACACCCCAGCTCTGCTCCTGCAGGAATGGCATCGGAAGCGAAAGGCTATCAGCGGAATAGTCATCCGCCCACGAAACGGAAAGCGAGAAAGGCCCCGTCTCGGTCTCGATCAACGGCAGTGCCGCAGGATTCGAGAATACATCGGAGAAACGGCCTGAATAGGAAACGGACGCAAGAGGGCTGTCCAATGGATTGCCATCAGTCACTGATAGCGCAGCAATCCATGAAAGGCTGAGAAGGAATATGGCAACTGACAGCAGAAGTCTCTTCATCGAAGATGGATTATATCAGATTGCGGTCATTATGCTATACTCAACTCATGGGCGAGGTATTCTTCCATATCGATCTCGATGCATTCTTCGCCTCTGTTGAGATACTCGACAACCCCGGATACAGGGGAAAGCCGCTGATCATCGGGGAGCCAGGACCTAGGCATGTTGCTTCGACATGCTCATATGAGGCACGGGCCTATGGCGTCCACAGCGCGATGCCTATGACAACAGCCCTGCGGCTATGCCCAGATGCAATCTGCATACATGGACGCATGAGACGATATGCGGAGATGAGCCGGCGCGTCATGTCAATCATCAGAGCGTTCGCACCAGGTTTCCAGCAGGTCTCCATAGATGAGGCGTTCCTTGATCTGACTGGCATGGAAAGGATCTACCCACTTCCAGGGAAAGCCGCAAGGCTTCTCAAGGAGATGATAAGGAACGAAACCGGACTGACAGTTTCCATAGGCGTCGCCTCCTCCCGGTTCATCGCAAAGCTCGCCTCAGACTACCACAAACCCGATGGCCTGACAGTCGTTCCTCCCGGAAAGGAAGCAGATCTTGTCGATACAGTGGGGCTGAGGAAACTATGGGGGATCGGGGATTCAATGTACAGCAGCCTGGAAAGGAAAGGCATCAGGACACCAGCACAGCTGAGACGGTTCAGCGAGGATGAGCTCAAGCGTCTCTTCGGAGACAGCAGCGGTGGATTCCTCTACAAGGCTGCAAGGGGAATCGACCCCGGCATATTCCAGGGGGAAGCCAGATCGCGGTCGATCTCAACAGAGGAGACATTCTACCCTGATGTATTCGGCTATGACACACTCGACGCATATCTTCTGGAGATGTCACAGGAAGTGATGTTCCGGGCCCTCGACGAGAAGAAGATTCCCCGTACTGTAGGCATCAAGCTGCGCTACGGGGATTTCTCAACGACATCAGCACAGGAAACACCCTCTAGGCCCATATACTCCTCTTCAGACGTATTCTCATTGGCGAAGTCCCTGCTTCGATCCAGGTACAACGGAGGCGGCGTACGGCTGCTGGGGGTATCCCTATCAGGGATCTATGACGGGGAAGATGTCGAACAGCGGGATCTGTTCTCCGACAGGGAGGAAAGGGAAAGGAGGCTGGAAAAGACGATCCTGTCGCTCTCGCAGAAGGGCTCCCACCTTGTGAAGGCACGCAATCTGAAGCACGGGGAAAGCTAGCACGGCTTTCCCCTCGATGGCGTTGGTGCTATGCTCTTTGCATGCTGAATCTATGCCTGTTCCATCCCGAGATACCACAGAATACCGGCAATATAGCTAGGACATGCGCTGTCACAGGTACGCATCTGCACCTTGTCCGTCCCCTCGGATTCGATATCTCAGAGAAAAGCGTCAGGCACGCTGGCCTCGACTACTGGAATGAAGTCAGGATCACCGTCCATGAATCAATCGATGCATTCATGGAAGCGCATGGGCATGACTGTCTCTGGTTCTTCTCCAAGAAAGGAGCAATACCATATACGGAAGCGCGCTTCGAAAGCGATGGAAATACATTCCTGATCTTCGGACCGGAGAGCACGGGACTTGATGAATCCATCCTCAATGCATACCCTGATAGAGTGCTGAGGATTCCTATGGTCCATGGCGTGCGCTGCCTGAATCTATCGAACAGTGCGGCAATCGCGGCATATGAATACTACAGACAGCTTGGCTTCCCCGGATTTGAGATGATGTGGGAAGGCAGGAGGGAGGAACGATGAGGATCGCTGTTATCGGATGCGGGAATATGGGGGGCGCAATTGCCTCTGCCCTCGCTGATGCCGGATGGGATGTATCTTTGTATGACAAGGCCACTGAGAAAGCGGAGGCTGTGGCGGCTGAGAAGCCGAATGTGACGATCCTCTCCTCTATTGAGGAGGCAAGCGGATGCGGCGTGATCATACTTGCCGTGAAGCCACAGGTTCTGTCCACGCTCTATGACAGCCTCAAGGAAGTTGAGACAGGGCTGTGGATATCGATTGCTGCAGGAGTACCTCTTTCCGTCCTTGAGGATCATATAGGAGCGGGAAACATCGTCCGCTTCATGCCTAATATCGCGGCAGCTTCGAGAAGATCCGTTACAGCCATAGCGGCTGGAGATGAGGTCAGCACGGAGCAGATGGAAACGGCGCTCTCCATAGCCTCCTCATTCGGATCGGCCTACATACTTAAGGAAAGCCTCTTCCCCGCATTCATAGGGATCTCCGGCTCCGGCATAGCATTCTTCTTCGAGATGATGCATCATATGGCAATGGCGGGGGTCAAGGAAGGGCTTCCCTACGCAGAGGCGCTTGCCATCGTAAGGGATACGGCAATAAGCGCGGCCGAGCTGCAGAAAAGCACAGGAGCGAACGCAATCGAGCTAGAGACACGTGTCTGCTCGGCAGCAGGAACGACGATAGAAGGGGTGAAGGCCCTTCAGGAAGGCGGATTCGCCTCCGCCGCAATGAATGCAGTCACAAGCGCAGCGGCAAGAAGCCTTGAGCTTGAATCAAGCGCGCGCTATGGAGAGAGATAACGATGATTGATCTAAGGGAACTGAGAACACGTACGGATGAGATAAGGAAGAATATCGAGAATCGGTTCATGAATGTTGACCTCGATACGATTCTGGCTGACCAGGAAAGAAGATCTGCACTGATGCAGGAGACCGAAGCGCTCAGGGCGAAGAGGAATGAGAATGCGCAGAAGATGAAGGCGAAGCTGGATCCACAGACGCGTGTAGCGCTTATCGAAGAAGGCAAGGCTATAAAGGACAAGCTGGCTGAAATCGAGGCGGAGTACGCTGAGATCGACAGGAAGTTCATGGAAGAGGCCAGGACCATCCCGAACTACACGCATCCTGATGCGCCGATCGGCAAGGAGGACAAGGACAGCCTCGCGATAAGGTTTTTTGGAGAGCCTACCCGCTTCCCATTCAAGGCAAAGGATCATGTACAGCTTGGAGAGGAACTCGATATACTCGACTTCGACAATGGCGCGAAGGTCGCAGGACAGAAGTTCTACTACATAAAGAACAAGGGCGTTATCCTCCAGATGGCGC
Organism: uncultured Spirochaetaceae bacterium; assembly: GCA_944392985.1. Lineage (GTDB taxonomy): Bacteria > Spirochaetota > Spirochaetia > Sphaerochaetales > Sphaerochaetaceae > Ornithospirochaeta. The sequence continues at coordinate 7,050 of CALXYL010000023.1, forward strand.
TTGAACGCTATGCGATGGATATTGTCATGAAGCATGGATTCACGCCATTCATCACCCCCGACATCGCGAAGGAGGAGATCCTAGGCGGAATCGGCTTCAATCCACGCGGAGCGGAATCGAACATATATACGATCGAAGGCACTGGAACATGCCTTGTCGGCACAGCGGAGATCACTCTTGGAGGCTACTACTCAGGAGAGATCATCCCGAAGGACAGGCTTCCTATCAGGATGACAGGCCTTTCCCATTGCTTCCGCCGTGAAGCTGGAGGGGCTGGTCAGTATTCGAAGGGGCTCTACCGTGTGCATCAGTTCTCGAAACTTGAGATGTTCATCTACTGTCTGCCGGAGGATAGCGACAGGTACCATCAGGAGATACTCTCCATTGAGGAGGAGATCTTCCAGGGACTTGGGCTTCCATACCGTGTTGTCGATACCGCTACAGGCGATCTTGGAGCCCCGGCATACCGCAAGTTCGATATAGAGGCATGGATGCCAGGACGCGGGGATGACGGGGAATACGGCGAGGTCACAAGCACGTCGAACTGCACCGATTACCAGGCACGCTCGCTGAATATCCGCTACCGTGATGACGATGGCAAGCCGAAATTCGTCCATATGCTCAACGGAACGGCAGTCGCGCTCTCCCGCGCAATCGTCGCGATCATTGAGAATTACCAGAATGAGGATGGATCGGTCTCGATTCCTCCTGCACTCGTGCCGTACTGTGGCTTTGATAGGATAACAAGGGAATGACAGGAACAAGCGCTCTCATCACCGATTTCTATGAGCTGACGATGATGCATGGCTACTACATGGAACACCATGATTCAAAGGCCGTCTTTGATATGTTCTACAGGACAAACCCATTCCAGGGAGGCTATACGATATTCACTGGGATCGAGGAGCTGATTGACAAGCTGGAAAGCCTATCTTTCAGCGCAGGGGATATCGAATACCTCCGGTCACTTGGTATCTTCGATGCTGGATTCCTGGAGTATCTCAGGGATTACCGGTTCCATGGGGATGTCTATGCATTCGACGAAGGCACTCCAGCCTTCCCCGGAGAACCCCTCATCAGGGTTGAAAGCGATCTTATGGATGCACAGCTCGTAGAGACGTTGCTTCTGAATTCAGTGAACTTCGAGACACTCATCGCAACAAAGGCATCAAGGATGGTGAATGCCCTCAAGGGCCATGGATCGATCATGGAGTTCGGGCTGAGAAGAGCACAGGGCGAGAATGGAGCGCATTCTGCATCACGTGCGGCCTTCATCGGAGGGACTTCTTCCACGAGCAACACGTTCGCAGGCAGGAAATTCGGAATCCCAGTAGCAGGTACAATGGCCCATTCATGGGTAATGAGCTACGGTTCGGAGGAAGAGGCGTTCAGGAAGTTCGTCGAGATCTATCCCGATAACGGCATCCTCCTCATCGACACATATGACACTCTCGGATCAGGCATAGAAGCCGCTATAAAGATCGGGCTTGAGCAGAAGAAGAAAGGCAAGCGCATCGGTGTCAGGATTGACTCCGGGGATCTTTCCTATCTTACGAAGGCCATCAGGCAGCGCCTTGATGATGCAGGGCTGGAGGATGCAACAATCTGTGTCTCGAATGACCTGACAGAGGAGATCATAAAGAGCCTTGTATCCGATGGGGCGCCGATTGATAGCTGGGGAATCGGGACACATCTCGTAACCGGTGGTTCCCAGGCTTCTCTCAATGGTGTCTACAAGCTCTCTGCAAAGGAAGAGAATGGCATCATGGTGCCGTGCCTGAAGGTATCCAACAGCTACGAGAAGACGACGAACCCGGGAATAAAGCAGGTTTACCGTTTCTTTGACAAAGCAGGAGGAGCGCTGGCGGATCTCATCACCCTCAACGATGAGGAAATCGCACCAGGAAAGGACATAACCTTCTTCCACCCCTTCTCCACTGCCGATTTCTTCGTCATGAGGAAGGACCGCTACTCAGCATTCACCCCGATGCTGACAAAGAAGATGGAGAATGGAAAGAGGATCTCCCCTGCTCCTGAGCTCAAGGAAACGCAGCGCACGTCAGCGGAGAAGCTGGCCGCGTTCGACAAGTCATACAAGAGGCTCATCAATCCTCATATCTACAAGGTGTCCCTCTCAGAGAAGCTGAGGAATCTCAAGACAGAGCTCCTTGTAAAGACAAGGACGAAGGAAAGCGCAGTCAGGAACGGCTGATGACATGCCCTGTGGAGGAGGCAGGGCACTCAAGGAGATACCTCATGCTTCATGGCATGGCACGCGATGATTATCTCTACACGGAAAAGCCGATGAAGGCAATCTTCATCTTCTCCCTTCCGATGATGCTGGGCAATCTCTTCCAGCAGTTCTATACAATGGCTGACTCAATCATCGTCGGAAGGTACCTTGGAGAGAAGGCATTGGCGGCTGTCGGTGCTTCCTCCGCGCTGACTGCGGTATTCATCGCAATCGCCATCGGAGGAGGTGCAGGGGCCTCCGTCGTGACAAGCAGGCTCTTCGGCGCAGGAGCTTACGGAAGGATGAAGGAAAGCATCAGCACCAGCCTTGCTGCATTCCTTGTGCTTTCGCTTGCGCTGGCTGCAGCTGGATACATTCTTTCCCCTGCTATACTATCCATTCTGAACACGCCTGAGGATATCATCGCTGCCGCAGTACTCTATCTGAGGATATACTTCCTTGGCCTGCCGTTCCTCTTCATATACAATATCCTCTCATCTATCTTCAATGCACTGGGAAAATCGAGGATACCGCTCCTGCTGCTGATCTTCTCTTCCCTCCTGAACGTCGTTCTTGACATCGCAGCAGTCGCCCATCTTGGCATGGGCATAGCAGGAGCAGCATGGGCAACCCTGCTCTCACAGGCAATCTCGGCAGTTATTTCGATGGCAGTGCTCAGGAACACGCTTTCACGGATTGAATCAGAGACGTCAAAACTGTTCTCCCGCAGTATCCTGAAGGAAATGGGAAAGATCGCGCTGCCCTCCATTCTGCAGCAGTCGACGATAAACATCGGCATGTTGCTCGTGCAGAGCGTTGTCAATGGCTTTGGATCTGAAGTGCTTGCAGGCTATTCCGCCGCAATCAGGGTTGATAGCCTTCTTGGAGTCCCGATGAGCGCTGTCGGCAATTCGATGAGTCCATATACGGCCCAGAATATCGGGGCAAGGAAAGCAGGAAGGATAGCTGAGGGATACCGTGCCGCCCTTTTCCTGATACTTGCTATCGGAGCCATCATCTGCATTATCACCCAGCTCTTCGGAAATGCGATCATCTCGCTATTCCTTGGAAACGGCGGAACAGCGTCCGCATATGCCACAGGAGAGCACTACCTCTCCTTCCTTGGATGGTTCTACACGATCCTGGGCATCGCATTCGTCACAGGAGGCGTCCTGAGAGGCAGTGGCGATATGAGGATGTTCACAACCGCCAGCATCGCGAACCTCTCATTCCGTGTCATTGGCTCGATTCTTCTCGCACCCCGCTTCGGCGTGGATACAGTCTGGTACGTGGTGCCTGTCGGCTGGCTGCTCTACGCTTCGCTCTGCTATATCTCCTACAGGAAGAAGAACTGGGCCATCATCAGCCGATGACGATTCCTCCAATGCTCACATCCACAGCATTGCATATCCTCATCTCCCCTTTTGAGCCATCAGGTATCCTGATGCCGCTGAAGGAGATGCCGCGGACAGCATGATCACCGCTGTCAAAACCCTCTATGTCAATGATGGGACACTGGGACATCTCTCCCGTGATGTTATCGGTGCGTATGCCGCTGAGATCCAGATTCTCGAATGACATATTGGAGAAATATGGCTTGTCAGGGGCAGGGACTCCATCATTGTTGTAAGGAACTGAATGGATCGTAACACATGGGGAGGAGGAATCACGGATACGGATATCCCTGACATAGCCGCCTCTTTTCCACGTGCCCTTTATCTCAAAGCCGTTCGATGATGAGGAGATGTCATTATCCCAGAAGGATACATCCTCGATTCCTCCGGATATCTCGCTGCCTATCATTATCCCATGCCCGGAATGGCTAAGGCAGTCAAAGACCCTGATAGAGCGGGTTGGGCGGGCAATCATATTCCCTTCTGGATTCTTTCCCGACTTGATCGCAACAGAGTCATCGCCGGTATAGAACTCGGATGCGAAGAGAGTGCAGCGCTCAGATGAGTCAGGATCCCAGCCATCACCATTCCAGACCTTCTCTGAGCGGAACGTGCAATGGTCAACAGTGATATCCTCGGAATAGATCATATGGATATTCCAGGATGCACCATCTCGGAGGGTGAGGCCGCTGATCCGCACATTCCTGGCGTTGCTGATATTCACCAGACGAGGTCTCACACGGCCTGGTATCGTTTCCTTCTTCTCGCATTCACCAACAAGAGCAGCATTCTCAGAAAGATAATCCTTCAGCCTTTCCGTCTCTTCAGCGATGATCCTCTCGGCAAGGAGCCTTCCACCTGAAGCGATCGTGCCTTTGCCTCTTATGATGATGTCCTCGGTATCGGGAGCAGAGGAATGATCCATATGGCCGATGTTGATGACCGAGCTATAGCACTCCATCTCAATTCCCTCGAATCTGGAAGGTATGCGAGGAAGATAATCCTTTGATTCCGCGCTGCCCTGAATCACCCCGCCATCATCGATATACAGCTCCGAATGGCTATGCATCCTCAAAGCACCGGTAAGGAATACCCCGCGTGGAATGTAAACAGCATCTGTCTCGGTACAATCGTCGAAAGCCCTCTGCAATGCCTCCGTATTCATCGTCCTTCCATCACCGATAGCATTGTATGGAGGAAGGGTGACATCGAGCCGCCGCTTCTTCCGCAGTGTCCTGGCTGTAGCAGTCCCGGCAATGCCTTCGGCGCGGATTTCCATGGTGTAGGCAGTATCTGGTGCAAGGCCGGTGTAAGTGAAATGAGTCCTCCCGGTACGTCCGGTTTCCTTACCGTCGATATAACAGCGATACTCCCCTTCCATTGCTTCTGGCTTCTCCCACCAGATTGAAATGGAATCCTCAGTGACAAGCGGATTGAGCTTCATGCTGTGTTCTCCTTCCTGTATCCTCATACAGCATACCACCTGATCATGGAGTCCTCCATCTCCGTCTCCAGCCGTCCCGAATCCTTGAGATAGGAAAGATATGAGCGGACAGTGCTCCCTACCAGCGCATACTGCTCCATGCTGATGCGAAGTGAGTAGGAACGGAAGATACCGGCAATCACCTCATCGGACGACAGCGGAGCACGGCAGAGCTGGCAGATCCTGTCAGACACCTCGTGCACCTTGCTGATATTGGCATCCACCAGCTTTATGATATCCTCTGACGCGGCGGCATGGGATGGTATAAAAAGACGTGCTTGAAGTCCTCTGACCATATCAAGGGTCTGAAGATATGCCCCGACATCATAGATGAATGCCACGCCGTATTTATCCAGAGTCTCCTGGCTTGAGAGGCAATCAGCGAGGAATATGACATCGTCCGGTGTGCGGAAGCCGACCATATCAAGGAAATGCCCTGGAAGCGGAATCACCTCAAGACCTTCGGGAAGGACACTGTCTTCCAATGGCTCTGCATCGCTTTCCTCTGCCAGAAGGAACTTATGCCTGAGATCCTTTGGAGGATAGCCCCCATAGAGAAGCGATGGTTCGAGGAATGTATGGCGAGTGAAGCAGCATTCAGCGCCAGGGGCGAAGATCCTGCATCCTGTCTGTCTCTGAAGATAGCTGTTGCCGCCGATATGATCAGCATTGGAATGGGTATTCAGGATCGCCTTCAGCCTCCATCCATTGCCATCGAGGATCTTCCTGCCCCTCCGTCCGGCATCCTTATCGCTGCCGCTGTCGATAAGCACAGCCTCATCGCTGCCTGTAAGGTAAACACCGATCTTTGCGGGACTCTCGATATAATAGCTGTTTCCAGCTGCCTTGATCAGTTCATACATATGGGGATTATAAAACACCTGCACGCCAGAAGGAATGCAGGTGTCGGAAAAACCTGAAAGGAATCAGAATGAGATCTTCTTGTCCTTGGAGAAGATCATGAAGAGCACGAGGGATACAGTCGTCATGAGCGTCAGTATCGTTGCCATGGCCGCGGCGATACCATAGCTGCCGCGCGATACATATGTATAGATCTGTATCGTCAGCGTCGTCGTGCGGTAATTGTAGAGGATGACGCCAGCTGAGAGCTCCGTGATGATCGAGATCCAGCTAAGAAGCGCTCCGGAGATGATTCCGTTCGACATCATAGGCATGGTATTGCGGAAGAATGCCTTAAGCTTGCTGCTTCCGAGCGATATCGCGGCCTCCTCGATCGACATCGGTATCTGCTGCAGCGTTGCGACAGAGGACCTGATCGTGTAGGAGCTTCGCCTGATGATCAGCGAGATCACCATGATTGCCGCTGTACCTACGAGTATAATAGGAGGTCTGTTGAATGCGATGACAAGCGAGATACCAACGACAGCTCCAGGAATGACGTATGGGATCATTGAAAGCGTATCGATGACCTTGTTGACGATATTGTTCCTTCTGACGACAAGGTATGCGATGAGCACGGAGAGGAATATGATGAGGATAAGCGCGGTACCGCCGATGAGGAATGTGTTTGGAATCGCATTCTCAAGAAGCGGGAGCGCCTGCCTGTAGCTCTCAAGCGAATACCCTTCGGTGAATAGCTTGCCAGATGTCTTCTGGAACGATGTGTAGATCACGTACAGCTGAGGAGCGTAGGCGATGAACACGATCAGGTAGCAGTAGAGATGGACAAGCACGCTCTTGATTCCATGTATCTCCTTCGCCTCTATCGGATGAAGGGCATTCATGGTGAAGCGGAACTTGTTGTTGATGTACTTCTGGATCAGGAAGATGATCGTCGTGATGATGATTCCGATCACCGCAACAGCACAGGCAAAGTGCGTATCCCCTCCAGTCTCGCTCATGAATGAGTTGTAGATCTCGACAGGGAATGTCCTATAGCCCTCTCCGATGAAGAGCGGGGTACCGAAATCAGCGAACGCACGCATGAATACCATCAGAGCAGCCGCTATGATCGTAGGCATACACAGCGGTATGATCATGGTGAAGAACCGCTTCGCACCAGTGCAGCCAAGATTCTCGCTGGCTTCAAGCAGTGAATTGTCGATATTCTTCAGCGCACCGGAAACGTACAGGAATACAAGCGGGAAGAGCTGAAGACAGAGCACGAGCATGATTCCGCCGAATCCATAGATGCTCGGCAGCTTGATGCCGAAGATATTCTTCACGAAATTGGTGACGAGTCCATTGCGTCCAAGCAGGAGTATCCAGGAATACGCACCAATGAACGGTGCGGACATGCTGCACAGCAGGATTATCACCTGCAGTCCCTTTGCGCCTTTCACCTTGTACATGTTGAAGAAATACGCAAGGGGAATACCGATGAGCAGGGTAAGTGCTGTAGCGGAGATACTGACCTTGAACGAATTGAGTATCGTTCCCATGTAGTATTTGCGCGAAAGGAACCTCATGAAGTATCCAAGCGTGAACTCATTGTCCGTCGTCATGACAGAGCTCTTCAGCAGCACGCCGAGCGGATAGATCATGAAGAGGCCGAAGAGAAGGAGGATACAGATGGATATCGTGAACCAGACATCCCTTCTCGGCTTCACCCTTCCATCACTGACGCCTTTGCTCATGACACCTCCTCAAGATCATTGCGGACGCCGGAGACGATGTTCCTCTCACCGTCCTCTGTAAAGACGTTGATCTTCTCCTTCTTAACCGCAAGAGTGATCCTGGCTCCCTTCGGGATCTCCCTGTCAATCTCAGATTCCATGACGATTTCCGCAGGAGTCCCATCATCAAGATGAACGAAATAGTGCGTATTGAGGCCAAGGAACACGCAGTCATCGACCACAGCCGCTATGCCCTGGCTTTCAGGATCCGTGCTGATGATGAATTCTTCCGGCCTGATCGAGACCTTGACGTTCTGGTCATGGCGCTCGCTGCTGAGGATATTCGACATCTCGACACTGCTGCCATCCTGGAACACGATCTTCGATCCGGAGGCATCTGCCTTGAGGGTGGCATCGAAGATATTCGTGTGCCCGATGAATGTGGCAACGAAAAGGTTCGCCGGCCTCTGGTACAGATCCCGGGGTCTTCCGATGTGCTGTATCACGCCACCATTCATTACAGCGATCCTGTCAGAGACAGCCATCGCCTCTTCCTGGTCATGGGTGACATAGACTGTGGTGATCCCGATGCTGTTCTGTATCTGCTTGATTGCCGATCTCATCTCCACGCGCAGCTTGGCGTCAAGATTGGAAAGCGGCTCATCCATAAGCAGAACGCTCGGCTTGATGACAAGAGCACGGGCAAGCGCAACGCGCTGCTGCTGTCCTCCTGAGAGATTCTCAGGCATCCTGTCCTTGTATTGATCGATCTGCATGAGATGCAGGAACTTGTCTACTTCTATCTGGATCTCCGGCTTGGGAACCTTCCTGTTCTTCAGTCCGTACGCAACGTTATCCTTGACGGTCATATTGGGGAAAATCGCGTAATTCTGGAAGACCATGCCGATATTCCTCTTGGCAGGATCCTTATCATTGATACGGTCCTTACCGAAGAAAAAGTCACCACCCTCGATTGAATTGAAGCCCGCGATCATGCGCAGAAGCGTTGTCTTTCCGCACCCTGATGGGCCAAGGAGGGTGAAGAACTCACCCTCCCTGATATCGAGAGAAAGGCCGTCAATTACCGTATTGTCGCCGTATCTCTTCACGGCGTTCCTGATTCTGATATCAACGCTCATAAACCTTCTCCGATCAAAAATGAGATCATCTTGTAAGGATGTCTATCCACCTTTCCTGCCACTCTGCCTTCATCTCTGCGCAGTAATCGATATCCTCATACGCGACATTGATCTCAGAGAACGGAAGCATGTACGGGCTGGTATTCTCAACAGATGTGAGAACCGGCCTGATCGTCGTCTCGGCATAGCCCTGCTGTCCCTCTTCGGAGATGATGAAGTCAATGAACGCCTTTGCATTCTCAGGATGCTTGCAGTTCTTCACGATTGCGGCACCGGAAGGAAGCCATACAGCGCCTTCCTCTGGATAGACAACGCGGAGATTCTCTGCGCCATCAACAAGAAGTCCGATGCACGGATCCTCATAGGAGACACCGACAGCATACTCGCCATCAGCCGTTGCCTTGTAGATCTGCGATGATGATGAGATGATCGCGCCATCAAGCTGACCGATGAATGCTTCAACGAACTCCCATGCTTTCTCATCATATGGCTCATCGCCCATGACAAGGAGCATATTCGTCAGCTCTGCCCATGCAGAGGAGGAAGCAGTCGGATCACCCATTGCGATCCTGCCTTTCAGCTCTGGCCTCAGAAGGTCCTTGTAGCCTGTGAACTCATCGGGATCAAGTCCGATCTCAGCAAAGACATCCTCATTGATGAGCAGTGCCGCGCTGCCTGAGAGCTTTGTATATGTGAAGTATCCGTTGTAGCTCTGATAAGCCTCTGGAAGCGATGCATCATTTGGAGAGACATAGTATTCGTAGAGATCCTGATGATCTGTCCAGAAACCAACATTGACAGCGCCCCAGTTGATATCCGCCTGAGGATTCGCCTTCTCTGCCTCAAGCCTGGCAAGGACATCACCCGTACCCATCGACTGGAGTATGACCTTGATTCCTGTCGCTTCCTCAAATGCGGGGATCACAGCCGCGATTTCCGTATCCGAATTCGGCGAATAGATGACAAGCTCATTGCTCGATGACGCAGACTCACCTGCTCCACCTGCCCATACACCAGCGAGAACGACCATCATCACTGCCATGACAGCAAGAAGTTTCTTTCCCATTCCTTTTCTCCTTTTTTATTCTCCAGCAGTCATTCCGCGTGGAATCTGCTGATTTCCCTTACGAAAGAGGCCGTAATCTCCTTTGGCCTCGTGATCGCTCCTCCAACGACAACCGCAGTGGCACCTAATCTGAGCATCTTCACCGCATCCTCCGGGCTGTGTATACGTCCTTCCGCGATAAGAGGCACATCGATATGCTTCGCGATTCTCTCTACAAGCTCGAAATCAGGGGGATCTGCACTTGTCTTGTCGCCAAGCACATAGCCATCCATCGTAGTGCCGACAAAGTCCGCCCCCGCCTCCACAGCAGCCTCAGCATCCTCAAAGGAGGAGCAGTCAGCCATCAGAAGCTGTTCAGGATACTTCGCCTTGATGCTGCGGATGAATTCGCCAGCTGAGAGCCCGCCAGGTCTCGTAAGCGGTGTGGCGTCAACTGCAATAACACTGCAGCCAAGCTCTGCGAGGGCATCGACTTCAGCCATTGAGGGTGTGATGAACGCCGTGCATCCCTCATAATGCTCCTTGATGAGCCCAATGACAGGAAGAGGAACGGTCTCGATAATATCCTTCACATCGACAACACGGCTCGTGCGGATAGCGGCTGCTCCAGCCTCATAGGCAGCCTTCGCCATCAGAGGCATGATTCCGCCTTCCGGTCTGTAAAGAGGTTCTCCCGGCAAAGCCTGGCAGGAAACGATGAGCGAACCGCGTACGTGATTGATGAACTCTTCCTTCTTCATGTAGTTTTACTTCCAAAGTCAAAAAATAATGAAGTTTTACTCCAAAGACAGGATAAGACCGTTCCTGCCAAAACGCAACAGAATTATTTTCCGATGGGATTTCAGTATTTCTTGACGATGATCGACTGTGCCAGACGTTCCTTGATCAGAGCAGCATGCTCAGAATGCCTTGCCTCATATTCCCTTTTAAGGCAATCAATTACATAAAGCTGACTCACACAGCCCGTGATCTTGCCACCATTTATGATATCCTCTTTGGCAGATGTGAGAAGGACGATGTCCGCGATGCGCGCGAGCTGGGAGACCGTGTAGCTTGTAATGGCTATGACAAACGCTCCTGACTCCTTCGCAGTCTGTGCGGATTCACAGATATCACGGGTATTGCCGGAAAGGGAAAGCGCTACGAAAACGCCGCGGCCATCCATCATCGCCGCGTGCATCATCTGATAGTGCCCCTCGGTAAGCGCCCTAGCCTGCACGCCCATGCGTGAGAAGCTATCTGCGCCTACAAGGGCCGCGATGCCGCTTGCCGCGATGCCGCAGAAACACAGATCAGTGCATCTCTCTATCGCCTCAATGCATGCAGAGACGTTCTTCGGATCGATAAGCGATGAGGTGTTATGCACAATGTCAATATAGTCATTCTCAAGCTGACCAAGCGGATTGACACCGGTGCGTCGCCCGCTATCGGCATCCTTTGCAATCTGGATCCTGAGGTCAATCAGCTTCCTGATACCCAGCCTGCCGCAGAAGCGCATCACGCTTGCCTCTGAGACAGACGCCCCCTGCGCGATATCCAGTATCGACATATTCGTGATGTTCTGCTTCTCTGCAAGGATGAATCTGGCAACCTTCTTCTCAGAATTGGTGAACTCCGGCATCAGGGTGCCTATCCGATTGAAAATACCTATTTCCTTCGATTCATCCATCACGTCTGATTCTAGGATCGGCACGCCGCGCTGTCAATTGAAAGGAATGGAAGCCTCAATGAAGCTGCGGTGATCTCCTTGAGAAAACCTTCTTCCTGACTATTGCATATGCAATGAGCACCGCTGTCCCCGTGATCATCCACGAGATGGGATAGACAGACATCAGGACATCGAACCTATGGTATATGCGGCAGATCGTATACGCCCAGAAGAGTCGGAATACGCAGGTGCCGAATACTGTAAGAAGCGCGGGAAGAAGGGAGTGCCCCAGTCCACGGAGAGCTGCACCGCTTATCTCATAGGTAGAGACAAGGAAGTACAGCGAAAGGATGATCATCATCCTCTGCTCTGCATACTCCAGGACCTCAGGTTCACTTGAGAACAGCGGAGTGAAGATTCCCCGTCCGAGAAGGAATGTCCAGCTTAGCAATGCGGAGAAGAGAAGAGACAGCATCATCGAAATGCGGAAGATACGTCGGCATCTGCCGTAATTGCCAGCACCGAAGTTCTGGCTTGTGAATGTGACAGTTGCCTGGGTGAATGCAGAAACGACGAAATAGGAGAAGTTATCGAAATTGAGGGCTACAGCTGATCCAGCAACCGCAGAGGTGCCGAAGCCATTGAGCACGGACTGGATGATGACATTGGAAAGAGAGAACACCATGCTCTGGAGTCCCGCTGGAAGTCCGATGGACAGAATACGCTTCAGCTCGCCCTTTGAGATCCCTAGCCTCCTGATATCGAGCCGGATCTCACTCCTCTCCCTGATGAGGAAGATGATTACCATAACAGAACTGACAACATTTGAAAGCACAGTCGCGATAGCAACACCAGCGACATCAAGATGGAGGACAATGACGAAGAAAAGATTAAGGAGGCAGTTGATGATACCTGAAAGCACAAGGCAGTATAGCGGCCTCTTGGTATCCCCCACACTCCTGAGTATTGCTGCTCCGAAATTGTACAGCATGATGAACGGCATGCCGAGCGCGTAGATGCGAAGATACTCGACAGCATATGGAAGGACAGCCTCAGGCGTATTCATGGCTATGAGTATCGGCTCTGCAACAGCAAGGCATAGGAAAAGGAGGAAGATGCCGCTTGCAGCTGCGACTGTCATCGCTGTGTGGACAGCCTTTCCCACCTTTTCAGTGTTCCTCGCCCCGATGAATGCCGAAACGACGACATTGGCACCGACGGATACCCCGACAAACAGATTGATGATCAGATTGATCACTGGACCATTGCATCCTACCGCTGCCGTTGCCGCAGCCGGCTCAGATGCGAAGTGCCCGACGACAGCCACATCCGCTGAATTGAAGAGCTGCTGCAGGATGCTGCTTGCAGCAAGGGGAAGAGCGAAGAAGAGGATCTTATCGGCAATAGAGCCTGAAAGCATATCCATCTTCTTCCTGCTGAGTGTCCTCTGAGTGCCCATACTCACCTACCGCAAGCAATCATATTACTCGGAGCGTACGATTACAACTGCACCCGTGTCAGGCGCAGCGCCATATACTCCTTTCCAGGAAGGACGATATGCATCCTGCCTCTGTGGATACCGCCATCTGTGACTGTCATCTCCCACGTATCGATTATGTCCACCTGGTAATCCGTCTCATCATCAAGATGATAATCCTTGAAAGCCGGCCTGAAGAAGCCAAAATAGATAAGGCAGTACGATGGCACCTTGGGAGAACTGCCGGTGTCCTCGACAGCCGCAACCTCATCATGGATACCATCATATGGCATCAGGCCCTTCTCCGGCCCTTCTGCAAGGATCCTGTAGAGGAACCGGATGCGCTCAACGCTTTCCCCTTTCAGCTTCCCGCCATGGGCCCACCAGAGGATACCATCATCTGAAAGATATGTCTCTCCATGCTGGGCATATCCTCCGCGGCAGGCAGCTTCCCAATACCTTCTCACAAGCTCCTTTGCGGAAATGCTCCCCCACTTGTGCTGGATATTCCCCTCATATGCGATCTCATCGAGGATAACAGGCTTCTGATACATCTCCCGCCACAGATCGGTATTCTCTGCCGTACGGTAGTGATCGGTTTTCTGTATGCTGCAATGGGTGATCCAGGGACGCCTGTAATCATAGAAATGCCTTCCATTGTGGATGCTCCGGAGATGCTGGTACTTATCCAGGCTGCAGAGCAGCGAGGCATAATGCTCCCAATCCCCAAGCCCCTTTGCCGGCATGAAATCATACTCATTCGCAAGCGACCACCACACATTGTGGTAAGCGGCAAAGCGCGCGATGACATAATGCCAGTAGAGATCATCCTCCTCCCTGTCCATCATGGAAAAGCCCCATCTGTCATATGGGTGCATTACTATGAGATCAGCCTCTATCCCCATCCGGCCAAGCCTCTCAATGCATCTCTCAATATGCTGGAAATGCTCGGGATTGAAGCGCTTGTAATCCCATTCATTGCCTTCCGGCAGTCCTTTGTATTCCGTGAAGTTATCCACAGTGATAGCTGAAGAGTCCACAGGCTTACCTACGTATGGGAATGAGACGGGATCATGGAAGTTGTATACATAATGCTTTGGGAATATGCAGAAACGGATCTTGTTGAAGGGGCTTTCCTCCAATGAGTTGAGCGTCTCTTCCTGCAGTGCCCTGCTCTGCATTTCCCATACATAGCATGTCGTGCCCGATGGAATATACCTTGTTCCATCCTCATACGCCATGTGGAACTTGTTGAATACACGTACGATCCCATGATTCGAAGGATCATTCCCCAGCACAGAAAACGCTCCCTGGCGCTCAGCATCCAGAAACGATGCTGATACTGAGAAATGATAGCCTCCTTCAAATGATGGCATGAAGCGCACTCTGTAGATGCCATTCCCATCATAGAATCCCTCTATCTCCTTTGTCTCATTGTCCGACCAGAACTTTCCCCTGATCCACTCATCGGTGAAAGGATTGCCATCGGATGGGCCCTTGAGGCTTACCTCAAGCACATCCCACTTCCTGACACTATCCGCAAACTCCATGATACCTCCGCTCATACGCTTATCCTCACCATCAGCTTCGTTACATGCTCATCCTCATCCTTCGTCGTGATCGTCGAAATGGAGAGTTCCTCGTATATATCACCAAGGATTTCCAGCCCATCTCCATCCAAGGCAGAGAAGAAACGCCTGTAGAAGGAAGAGAGACCATCCAGGGAACCAGAGAAGTACATATACGCATACTCACCCTCCGGAATGGAATCCTTCAGCGCGCCAGCGCACACAGCATAGACTTCCCTGCAGATACTGCCAGAAAAGCGCCTTGCCTCATCAAGACGGACGATACTGCCTATGCTGATGATCGATTTGCAGTCGGATACAGCCATCAGTTCGCTATATGCCTTCTGCCATTCATCATCCGACGTTTCATCTCCTGAAGTGATGATCGGAACCCTTACAACTGGCCTCGATGGATAGAAGGACCGGTACAGCTTCCCCTTCTCCGCTGTGCGGGCCTCGTTTATCGAGGTCTTTATCGCGCTGACGGTATCCAGAAGTGCATTGCACTCCTCAATCCTGCGCCGTATGCTTCGTTCCTCGTTCTCAAGGAGAGTGATGAATGATGGTGTGCTGAGATGGTCGACAGCTTCCTTTATAGCGGCAAGCGGTATTCCCAGATCCTTCAGCGTGAGGATGGTATCGAGCTCATTAAGCTGCGCGGCTGTGTAGCATCTGTATCCATTCTCCTTGCGCTTTGCAGGAGAGAACAGCCCGATCCTGTCATAGTAAAGCAGGGTATCCTTGCTGATGGAAAAGAATGATGCCACCTGATGAGGGGTGTAGTATAGCGAATCGGAGATCTTCATGACGTCTGTATTGTAGCACTTGACTATGGAGTATACTCAATAGTTTTCAATATCAAATCATGACAGCAGAACATGCATTCTTTCTAGGAACACCGACATCAAGGCTATTCTATCGTGCGGCAATTCCAGGCGCGATCGGAATGATAGCTTCCAATATATATTTCTCAGTCGAGATGCTGCTCATAGGGCGTTTCCTCGGACAGACGGCTTTTGCAGGCGGAAATCTTGCGAATCCCCTGCTTCTGATCGCCTATGCCGTCGCCGATATGATCGCAGTAGGCTCCTCCATCGGCATCTCCCTCCGTCTTGGAGAGGGAAAGAAGGAGGAAGCGGACAGGATGTTCTCCGCAGCAGTCATCTCATCATCCATGCTGAGCACGCTTACCGCTGTCGCACTAACGGCGGCAGGCCCGTTCATCTTCCGCCTCATGGGGGCGGATGCCGCATTGTTGGATGAAGCGATAAGCTATCTGAGGACATACACCATATTCATTCCGCTGACATGCCTTGTATTCGTCTTTGACAATTATCTCAGGATCTGCGGCAGGGTGCGTTTCTCAATGGTCATGAACATCGTCATGGCTGTGATGTGCCTCTCATTTGAGCTTCTCTTCCTATGCGTATTCAGGCTCGGAATCGGATATGCCGCGCTTGGCACGAGCCTTGGGATGTCGATCGCATGCCTGATCTGCATGTTCCCGTTCATCAGAGGCAGGATGTCGCTCCGGTTCGTGAGAATGGGATCCCCTTGGAAGCCGCTCAGGGAAATTTTCACGCAGGGGCTTCCCAGCTTCCTCAACAACACATCCGGAAGGCTCTCCTCAGTCCTAATGAACACGCTGCTTCTGAGACTAGGCGGTGGCATGGCTGTCTCGATCTTCGGTGTTTTCATGAACATCGACGGCATCATCGTTCCAGGAATGTATGGTATATTCGATTCCCTTCAGCCCGCCATCGGCTACAACTGGGGAGCAGGAAGGAAGGATCGCTCCAGGCAGATCGCACTCCGCTGTGTCGTGGCACTGGCTGTCCTGTGCCTTGCATTCACCCTTGTGCTTGAACTCTTCCCGGGGCAGGTATTCTCCCTCTTCCTGGAAGCAGATGGAAAAGAGCTCCAGCTCGCCATCCATGCAATAAGGATCATGGCCCTGACCTACCTCGTGCGCTGGATCAGCTATTCTGGACAGTCATTCTCGTCTGCCATCGGCAGAAGCAGGGAGGCAACGCTTCTCTCACTCTGCAGTGCCCTCATCTTCCCTGTCCTGATGATGCTCATCCTCATGGATCGCGGTCTGGAAGGACTCTGGTATGTCACGACATCGGCGGCACTCCTCACGGCGGCAGCTGCAGTGGCAGTGTATTTCCTGCGCATCCGCCATTTCATGGAAGAGAAGGAAGGCGACTGATCATGCACTTCCTTATAGCCGCATTGCTCTGCAGCGCTTCTGTATCGCTTGCGCTGAAGGCCACTGACCAGCTTGAATACGACAGATACGGCATGTTCACGATGAACTACATCGCATGCCTTATTCCATTCCTCATCTCACGGATCGGAAAGGATATGCCCCAGTTTGGCGCATCCTTCTCCGGCTGCGTCCTCTTTGCTGCTGCAAATGGATTCCTGTACCTTGCGGGACTTGCGATGAACCAGGCAAACGTGAAAAGAAACGGCGCAATCCTGCAATCCACATTCGCCCGCCTCGGAGTGATGGTTCCTACCTGCCTCTCGATTGTATTCTTCGGAGAAAGGCCATCATTGCTGCAGGCTATCGGCCTTCTGATGACGGCAGTGGCATTCTGCATCATGGGCTTTCCACGGAAAGGAAGCGGGAAAGAGGACATGAAGAGCCCATCATTCACTCTTCTCATGTTCGCACTCCTCCTGGGAGGGCTCGCAGACAGCATGCTCAAGGTATTCGAGGAGTATGGTGATCCAGCTCTGAATGACTGGTTCATGGGGCTCACATTCATCTTCGCCGCACTGCTTTCGCTTATCATGACCGCTGTGCACCACGGACACATCGGGAAAAAGGAAGTGGCGATCGGCTTGGGGCTGGGCATCCCGAACTACCTTTCCTCCCTGCTGCTTCTCCACTCGCTCTCATCAGTCAGCGCATACATCGCATACCCCACATACAGCATCGGTGCAATCCTCACCGTCATGGCTGTAAGCACCGCAGTGTTCAGGGAGAGGATCACAGGATGGAGCCGCATCAGCTTCGCGCTTCTGATTCCCACGATCCTGCTGCTCAACCTCTGAAGGAAAAGACCTCTTCATCTTACCCCATACTGGAGAAAGGAAATTCATTGACAATGCCGCAGAATGTAAACTGATCGTAAACTTCCTGCGCCTGGACTTCACATTCATGCTCCATATACCAGCTAGATTCTGATACATGCCGAATTGCAATGATTTCCTGAAAGCCATTTCAAAAGCAATGATCTGGATATGCGCCGCACTGTTCCTGATCTTCTCCTTGTTCCTGTTGGCATTGGATGCATGCCCGGAACTATTAGGCACGATCATCCTAAGCATTTTGATTCTGACAATGCTTATGGTCTGCATTTTGTTGCTTATAGCTTTCACAAGGATGATAATATCATCAGTCTCTGCGAGGGAAAAAAGGAATGGCAACAATACTGATCGTGGATGATGAGAGGAACATGCGCCTTCTCACCGCAGCAAGGCTTGATGGACTTTACAACGTGCTCACAGCCTCTGACGGCAAAGAAGCAATGGATATCATACGTCAACGACCTTCAGGACAAGCCTGAAGGCTTGGACGTGAGCGTTTTGCCCACAGGCTCCGTTGCCGGTTCACCTGTGGCACTCCATCCATACGGCTGATTGACTGCAGCCTGCCCGGATTGCTCGATCCGGGTGATGTAGTTGTCGCGGATGTTGATGGCGGCATTCACATCTGCATGCATGCTGTTGCCGCAATGCCTGCAGACATACCTGTTCCCTTTCCTCGAAGCCTTGTCGATCGTCTTGCACACAGAGCACTTCTGGCTTGTGTATCTTGCATCGACGAATTCCACCCTTATGCCGTTGCGCCGACACTTGTAGATGAGCTTGAACTCAAGGTCGGAGTACGACCAGGCGGAAAGCCATTTCCTCATGGTCTTGTTGCTCTTTCCCCTGAGCCTCAGCATGTTCATGGATGACAGGTCTTCAAGGACGTATATGGA
>CALXYL010000024.1 GCA_944392985.1 uncultured Spirochaetaceae bacterium
AGGATACGAAAGCTCAGTCCTGCCCTCTTCGATCACAGCAGTGAGACTGTATCCTGCATAGGAATACTCCTTCACGACAGGCTGTGCCTCTTCAACAGCAGGAACCTCTTCTGCCTCTGCAGGGACAGGTGTCGTTATGTAGGCGATGAGATCATCAACAAGCCTGTCAAGCTCCGCGGCGACTGCATCCGCACTGTAGTCCTCTGGATAGGTGAATACCGCTTTCCCCTCTCCCTCAAGCACATAGCGGACACCCATGTCGGCAAGACCATACCTTTCATTCTCAAGGGCGATGAACGCTTCAGCATCCGCATCCGCCACTGCCGCAGGATACGAAAGCTCAGTCCTGCCCTCTTCGATCACAGCAGTGAGACTGTATCCTGCATAGGAATACTCCTTCACGATCTGAAACGGAACGGAAACGACTTCCTGGACGGATTCAGGAACAGGGGTGATGTACGCGACAAGATCGTCAACGAGCCTGTCGAGCTCAGCCTTCACTGTTTCCGGATCAATCCCATCAGGATATGTGATCACTGCCTTGCCGGGGCCATCGAAGGAATAGGCAACGCCCATTTCCGCCAGACCATATCTGGCATTCTCGAAAGCGAAGAAAGCCTCAGCTTCCTCCTCCGTAACGATACCAGGGTACACGATTACAGTCCGACCCCGCTCTATGGCAGCACTGAGCTCATATCCAGCATAGGAATAACCAACGGAAATAGCCTCTATTCCACTGGCTTCCTCCTCAGCTGCCTCCACAGGAACTGAATCAGGTACGGGCTCTGCTGTTTCTGCCTCTGCTACCTCTGGGATCTCTTCCTGGACAGGAGCTGGAGCAACAGCCGCAGGAGTCTCATCAGAAGCGGTGCTCTGGCATCCAGCAGCTGAGAATAGCATGAGAGCGGCAAGGAACAGTATCGATATATTCGACAAGCGTTTCACGTTTCCCTCCTCAAAGAAAATGCATTCGTTTTCCTTAATCCTAACACAGCATCCAGCAGCGGGATAGGAAAATGAGGTTAAGGGAAAGTAAAAATGCCCTGCACACGCAGGGCACAGAAAGCTCCAGAAGGGTTATACCGAAGCGGGCTGGATATCCATCCCCTCGACATATGCAAGGAGATCGGCGACGAATGCATCGATATAGCTGGAACGGACATCTGCGGGAACTCCCACAGGATAGGCGATCTCAACCGTACCAGGAGCTGTGAACATATAGAGCACTCCATCAAGCTCCGCACCATACTTCGCAACCTCGGAAGCGAAGAACGCCGAAGCATCGTCATTGCTTACCCACTCAGGATAGCTAACAGTGGCCTTTCCATCGGCTGCGGAGATCGTAAGCGTATAGCCAAGATACTCATACTCTGCCGTAACAGCATCCTCGGAAGGAGCTGCAGCTTCACTCTCCTCCTGTACTGGAAGAGGAGCGGGTGCCGGTGCGGGAGCCGGAGCTTCCGCTGCAGGAGCATCTGCGGCAGACACGACGACTTCTGTCGCCTCGGCTGTCGATGTGCTCTGGCATCCGAAGAGGAGCAGGAGCATCATCAACGATGAAAGAACAGCAACAATCTTCTTCATATCATCCTCCAAAAAGATAAAGAAAAGGCCCATGCATCGAGCATGGACCGTTTCCTGATCACATAAGATCCTTGGGCTTGCGGGCAGTGTTTCCCGTCTTCTCGCAGTAAGCGACGTGGCGGAGCTTGCCATTCTCGAAGACACTCTTCATCTTGATAGCGCCACCCCATCTGCTCATAAGAACCTTTGCACCTTCACGATGTGCGTTCTTTGATACGTTTCCTGCCATATGTTATCTCCTTCGATCTATAGACTTCCGACTATTCCGGACACGCATCCGGATGCCACTTGTACATCCGAATGATTTATAGCACATAAGCTCTCCGTTGACAACCTCAGGAAGCAGAGGCAATCAAAGGAAAAGCGCACCTCCATCTGAAGATGCGCCTGAAGCCAAGCCGCCTGTCGGATTCGAACCAACGACCCCGAGATTACAAGTCACGTGCTCTGGCCAGCTGAGCTAAGGCGGCATTCAATGAACGTTGAAAACTTAATGCATCCGGGGTACTGTGGTCAAGTACCCCGGATCATCTTTTCAGCTGAAATTCATCTCAATGACGTGGGTATTGGTCTTTCCAGGAGCAAGATGGATGAAATCCTCCCTCTTGGAGATGTCGACAAGCTCACCATCACGTCCGGGCAGGATCCACCACGGCTCGATGCATACGAACGGGGCGTCGCGCTTGATTGGATGCCAGATTCCGCACCATGGCGCGCCCTTGTAGATCACCTCCACGCTCTTGCTTCCCTTGGATGAGCGGAGGATCGCCCTCTCCCCCGTTCCGTGCAGAACAACAGCATCATCATCGAAAAGATCATGATGAAGAGACATCACACCATCCTTGACTGTATCAGTCTCATCATAGACGCCGGCATCAAGATGGTTATCCGTGAAGCGGCGCCTCATGATCTGCCCTGCTTCTGGGAATACGACCTCATAGTCCTCGAAGGAAAGTCCCTTGTCCAAGGGGACATTGAATCCCGGATGTCCTCCGAAACCATAAAGCATCTCAGAGCTGCCGTTATTCGTCACCTCCGCGATCTCATCCACGCCTTTATCCGTCAGGCGATACGTGACGGAGAACGTGAAATCGAAAGGATACATCGCACGTCTTTCGCCATCAGGACCAATGGAAAGCGTCACGGAATCGCCCGCATTGGAAACGACAGCGAACTCAGCCTGCTGGCAGAATCCGTGCAGCGTGATCCCATAGACCTTTCCGTCATACTCATACGTACCCTCGTGGAGCCTTCCGACAAACGGGAAGAGCACAGGAGCATGCTTCTTCCAATAAGTCTCATCTCCATTCCAGAGATACTCCGTATCGTTGTCCTTGCGATAGATACGTGTCAGCTGGGCACCAAGCGTGCTGACCTCCGCTATGAACCGCGCGTTCTCGATTCTCTCAATCATCTTCCTTATCTCCTTTATTGTATTCAGGGCGCAGGGAGGATGCACCGCGAAGGTACACCATCCTCGCCTCCCTCTCCTTTCTGTGGTTGACAAGCACCATCACACGGATGGCAAGCGGAAGCCCTCCCGCTATATCAGCCTCCTGAACGCAGAAAAGCGGCGTCAGGATCCCGAAGCCACTGCTTCTGCATGCGGCGGCGGCATTCCGTGTGCGGATATCACGCGTCTGCGAGAAGAGGATGAAAGCCACATCCCTATCGGATAACCCATTCTCGCTGTAAAGCCTATCCATCAGCTCCTTCACCGCCTCATCCACCTCCGCCGGCGAGTCATGGGCAACGGTAGTAGCTCCCCTGAGCGCATAGACATTCTCTTCCATCAAGCACCTCCTCCGAATGAGAATCCGCTGAGAATGACGGTGTTGAGGATATCAAGCACGATCGATACAGAGAAATAGACTGCGATCCTCAGGACTGTCATTACAAGCGGCTGCAGGCACATGACGCGGGAATAGAAGAACTGATAGACGGAGGCAAGCATGATCCAGAACCCCTCAAGGAAGATCGTCCATCCCAGTATCCTCTGGAAAAGCGTCACGAAGGATACAAGCACCTCACTTACGGGGAAGTAGAGGAACAGCACGAAAAGCAGCGCGAAGAAAAGGTATAGCGCCAACAGGTATGTGTGCACGCGCGAAGAGAACGCGAGTATCCTTCTGAATGCCAGCATATGATGATTGTACCACGATGCAGAGGGGCTTCCAACTCATTGACATCGCATGATAATCCAATATGCTCATCAGTATGGATGCAGCAGCAATCAACTCAAAAGCATGGGACATGGAAGCGACTTGCGGAAGCGCGTGGGCTCAGATCGTAAGCGAGAAGGAGATAGATGAAGCAAGAAGGGGAAATCCCGGCATCAGGGTGACTGTCAACAGGAACGTGCCGCACAGTTGGATAGAACCCCTCAAAGGTTCCCATGTACTGATCCTCGCTGGCGGCGGAGGGCAGCAGACCCCGCTTATGGCCGCATACGGATGCAGTACAGAATGCGTGGATATCAGCAGCGAGATGCTGTCAAGGGACAGGGAAGCACTGAAGCGCTACGGTCTGGATGCCCAGCTTCATCGCCATGACATGACAGATCTCTCGATATTCAGCGATTGCTCATTCAATGGTGTCATCTCCCCTGTCTCGATGAATTTCATCAGCGATATAGGGAAGGTATTCAATGAAGTGCACAGGGTGCTCTGCACCGGAGGCTCATTCATCTTCGGCATTGCCAACCCCGCCCTTTATCTCTTCGACGACAGGCTCCTTGCAAAAGGCAGGCTGAAGGTGAAGTACACACTGCCATTCTCCGACGAAAGAAGCCTTTCCAAGAAGGATCTGATGAAGCGCATCAGGAAATGCGACACAGTGGAATACTCACACACGCTGCAATCGATACTCGGAACGCTTACCGAAAGCGGATTCGCCATCACGGGATTCTTCTCAGATACCTCATCCTATGAGCCGATAGATTCATTCCTGCATGACTGCTATCTGGCTGTCCAGGCTGTCAGAATCAATGACTGAACCGTCCTCCAGATAGAGGATGACACGCACTCCCAGCTTCCCTGCCTGCTCGATTGCAGATTCCGATCCAATCGCGAAGAAATACGTTGAGAGGATATCGCCAAGGGTACCGGAAGGATTGATGACAGTGACGGACAGGATATCGCTCTGGAACGGATAGCCAGTCGATGGATCAAGGATATGATGGTACCTGATGCCATCTTCCTCGATATACCGCTGATAACCGCCAGATGTGATCACTGTCTCGTCCTCAATCTGGAGTGACAGGAAAACCGATGCTGCATCCTCGGGACTGCGTATGCCGATCCGCCAGGGCTTCCCATCATCGCTGCCATAGGCAAGCACATTACCTCCGAGATTGACTATTGCGCCATCGATTCCGCTCTCATCCAGCAGCTTCCGGATCCTGTCCGCCGCATAGCCCTTGCCAACTCCGCCGAGATCCAGGCTCATTCCCCTCTCTGGCAGGAAAACCGTTCGTTCATCATCGGAGAGCACGGCACGGCGGAAGTCCAGCAGTGGCAGTACAGCCTCGATCTCCTCCTCTTCCGGAACCCTCGCCTCTTCAGTTCCCATCCCCCATAGCGCAGTAAGCGGACCTATCATGGGGTTGAAGATCCCTTCCGTTTCCCATGCCGCATCAAATGAGCGCTTCACAAGATCATATACATCATCAGGAAGCTCCACCGGCGCAACTCCGGCCATCTCCCCCACCCTGTGGATGGATGAATCCTCGCTGAACGCCGAAAGCTCCCTGTCAATGGAGTAGATCAGAGAGAATATGCTGGGGATGATGTCCCTGTCGCGGGAAGGCACGGAGACAGAGACGACAGTTCCCATCGCCAGCCTGGAATCAGTGACGAGATCATCACGGCATGACGGGAGAATGAGGATGATGACCATGATGAGGAGACTGATCCGTTTCACAGCTGAGGATTACCACAATAATGACGATGCCGCAACCGCTTTTCCATATGGCGTTTTGGGAATAGTATCAGGCTATGTACTCAGCTATCTTCACAGACATAGACGGGACGCTCTTCCGCTCGGATCTCTCAATCGGGCAAAGGACACGAGATGCACTGCGAGAGGCTCACAGGAGAGGACTGAGGATCGTCCTGTCATCCGGCCGATATATCACAGGGATGAGGATAGCCCAGAAGCAGCTTGGCATCCCTGTCATCTACGCTGCCATCAACGGGGCTCTGATCAAGGATGGAACAAACTACCTGAGGGAAAGGCGCATAGATGAGGATGCATACAGACAAGCTGCGTCATTCCTCCATGGCCGTGTTTCATCGCTCATAGCATTCTGCGAGACACGATACGCGATTGAAGCGGATGAGGAGTGGTATACCAGACAGAACATGATATGCCAGGATATCGGGGTCAGGATGGATATATCCGATCCTGAAAGAGTCCTTGAGAAAACAGGGGAACGCCCATACAAGCTCCTTGCGAAGGACAGCCGGCAGGATCACCTTTCAGCATTGATGGCAGAGCTTGAGCCAATGCTCGAGGGGAAAGCCAGGGTCATCAGCTCCGGATGGAATAATATCGAGATACTTCCCTGGGGAATCGATAAAAGCGATGCAATCTCGATCGTCTCAAGCCATCTCGGCATAAAGCCCTCAGAGACGATTGCATTCGGGGACTGGGACAATGATGCTGGCATGCTCCGCGCAGCTGGGCTTGGCATCGCAATGGCGAATGCTTCCGACGAGGCGAAAGCCGCTGCTGACAGCATCACAGCTTCAAACGACGAGGATGGCATCGCCGTCTCCCTTTCCGCTTACGGCATCATCTGACTGCGCCGGATATCTCCGCTCCAGAAGAGGAAATCACAGCTTCCGGCACAGATTCCCGGAACCCATCAAGCGTTCTGGCAAGGACCGCAGCATCGGAAAGCGTGCCGCTCTCAGGAGATGTATCGATAGCGATCCGTGGCCTCGGGGATAGGAAGGAAAGAGCATCAAGAACAGCAGAAGATGCAGGATTCGCGGAGAGGAGACGGGATGAGACAATCACTCCAGTCATGCCGTTCATGCGTGACAATGCATCACCTAGCTTTTCCGCAGAGAGCGCGAAGGGAGCAGATCCCTTCATTATCCACTCCCCATCGATCCTCAGCATCGGATTCAGAGGAAGGCGCAGATCAGGATCGAACAGGATGCCGCGCTTCTCAAGCTCATCAGCCATCCCCTCGCCGATACGTCCCATAGGAAGGATGGAAAGAAGAGCAGTCTCAACTCCCCTTTCCCTGAGGTGCACTGCCCATTCGTAGCCAAGTCCTGTATATTCCCTCTTCCATGCTCCGCCATCTGCTGAAAAGGAGATGGCCATCTCTCCGATCACTGCAATCATGGGGAAAGTCTAACCCCTGTAGATTGCCTTCGGCAAGACAGGGTATAATCAAGCCATGAACACGAAGAAGGCTGTATGGCTCCTGAAGCCAGAGAAGATAAAGGCAACGCTTCACTCCCTCTCCTTCCGCTCGGAGACGGCACACTCCGTATTCTTCATCCTTGGCGAAAGCGGGATGATGAGCCTCTGCTGCAGGACGGAGCTGCCATATGCCTTCGTACTCATTCACACCCCTTCGGACACGATCATATTCGGGAAGGAACGGACTGTGATCTCATTCGGCGGCGTGAGGACAGAGCTGCCTTCAGCAATGGAGGGAGGAATCAAGCTGGAGAAGAACGGGAAGAGGCTGTCATTCTCCTCAGGAGGCAGGACCATCCTGTCCATAGAGAAGGATGCATTCCTCTCCTCCGCCTCCTTCGGCCTTGCCGTCAAAGGCGAAGGTTCCGTAAGCCTCGAGGTATTTTAAAGACACACTTATCTGTGATAGACTTCCACCATCTCAAAAGGGTCCTTTGGAAGACCTGAAAGGAGCGACTATGGAAAACAAGGATGAGCGGCCTCTCAACTTCCTTGAGAAGATCATCGAGGACGACCTCAGGTCAGGACGTGTCCCAAATGACACGATCGTGACCAGATTCCCACCGGAACCGAATGGATATCTGCACATCGGACACATCAAGGCAATCTGTATCAACTTTGGGCTGGCAGAGAAGTATGGCGGCATCTGCCATCTGCGCCTGGACGACACAAACCCCGCGAAGGAAGAGCAGGAATACATCGATTCCATAAAGGACACGATACGCTGGCTCGGCTTCGACTGGGGAGAGAAAACCTATTATGCCTCGGATTATTATGATCAGCTTTTTGATATCGCGGTGAATCTGATCAAGGAGGGCAAGGCTTATGTTGACTCCCTCTCGCCTGAGGAGATGAAGGAATATCGCGGCACGCTCACCGAGCCGGGAAAGAACTCACCTGACAGGGATCGCCCCATCGAGGAGAACCTTGACCTATTCATGAGGATGAGGAATGGTGAATTCCCTGAAGGAAAATACACGCTCCGCGCCAAGATCGACATGGCAAGCCCTAATATCAATATGCGCGACCCTGCCCTGTACAGGATAAAATACGCAGAGCATCCCAGGACGGGTAACAAGTGGTGCCTCTATCCGATGTATGACTTCACACACCCCATTTCCGATGCAATCGAAGGAATAACCCACTCAATCTGCACCCTTGAGTTCGAGGATCACAGACCTGCATACGACTGGGCAACTTCGATCGACGGAATCGAGCACACACCGCATCAGTACGAGTTCGCCCGCCTCAACATCAGCTATCTCCTGATGTCGAAAAGGAAGCTGCTTTACCTTGTGAACAACGGCTTCGTATCCGGCTGGGATGATCCAAGGATGCCGACAATCGCAGGAATCAGGCGCCGCGGCTACTCTCCAGAGGCAATGAAGGATTTTGTGCAGCGCGTTGGAGTGGCGAAGGTTGAATCCGTCGTCGACTACTCCCTCATGGAATTCTGCGTCAGGGAGGATCTGAACAAGAGGGCGAAGAGGCTCATGGCTGTCCTCGATCCGCTTAAGATCATCATCGACAACTATCCTGAGGATAAGGTCGAGACGTTCGATGCGGAGAACAATCCCGAAGATCCATCTGCAGGAAGCCACAAGGTGTCCTTCACAAGGGAGCTCTATATTGAGCGCGAGGATTTCATGGAAGTCCCTGTAAAAGGCTATCACAGGCTCTATCCAGGCAATGAGATCAGGCTCAAGCACGCCTACTACATCACAGCTGTCTCTGTCGATAAGGATGAGGAAGGGAACATCACAGCGGTGCATTGCACCTACGATCCTGAATCAAAGGGCGGCACGACAGCCGATGGAAGGAAGGTCAAGGGAACCAGCCACTGGGTCTCAGCATCCCATTCGATCACAGCAGAAGTCAGGCATTATGACAAGCTGTTCAAGGCAGAGAATCCCGGCGCTGAGACTGGAAACTACCTTGATGACATCAATCCTGACTCACTCATCATCATCCCCGATGCCCGCATTGAGGAGGAAGCCGCGTCTGCAGTACCCGGAGAGTACCTCCAGTTCATCCGCAACGGATACTACATGGCGGACCCCGACTCAACACCGGAGAAGCCTGTATTCAACAGAACCGTGACACTAAAGGATTCATGGTCGAAGATGAAGCAGAAGATGGGTCTCTGATTGATAATGGCCTCCTGGAAACGGGAGGCCACGCTGTTCATCGCGTCAAGTGGAGGGTTTCAGTCTCGTGATAGTCCGAATAGTAATCTGAAGAATAAATCTCAAGCATCAGCTTGAAATCCGGCTGATTCATTTCCTTTAATGTAATTCTGATAAAATCGCTTGAATTATGTAAATACCTAAGATTAAGCTGCCATGAATCATCATCAAGATAACCCTGGGATTCAATATAATATCCTTCAAATGATAGAAGATCCCTTAGATTGAAGTCATCTGCATATGGTTCAGTTGGATATTCAATGATGATATTATCCTCGGAAATATACACATCTGCGATAGGATTCGCATTGGATTTCCAGCTTCCCCCCGCCCAGTAGGGTATATCCACCAACGGCTGATCTATGATGATGAAACCACACGAAGTGGCAAGGAGCAGTACGGCTGAAAGCAGGATGATCGATATTCTCTTCATGTCTGTTCTCCTTCATCAATGCTTCCATAGCCAATGGCGTCCGTCAAGACAATGATGGAAAACGCTCCCCGTTTGGCTTACAATCGCTATGTGAGATACTTTTCTGACTGCCATTTCCATGTCATGACGATGGATGAGCCGAACTTCGCCTCATTCTTCAACTCCTTCCGGGATTCCCCGGCAGGGATTCTTTCCGCTAATGCTGCGCTGGACTACATCATAACGCCACAGAGCATGAAGGGAGAGAACATGCTCAATGCGCTTCTCAATACGCTGTCCACCTTCTCCAGACCGATCGGGGAGACGCTGATGGTCATGGAGGATGATCTTGAAGGTGCGTACAGCTCTGAAAGGAAGCATGAGTACGCGCCACTGCTGCCATACATCCATGGAGGGAAGTTCCATTTCAGATCCCTTGAAGCCGACAGAATCATCATGATCCCGCTCCTCATGGATTTCTCACAGGATCAGGCCGTGCTTGACACGATATACTACAGATCGATCGCGGAGGACAGGATCAATGCCTATGCAGAAGCGACAGTGAATGGCATGCGCGATTACTACAGCCGCCATCCCGATGGGCTCTTTGAATTCTATCCATTCATCGGGATCGATCCACGGCTTCACTCCATGTCTTTCCTGGAAAAGCTGCTTGACCGCTGGATCAATACAAGCCACAGGATGCACCGTCCCCACACCGTGCCATCAAAGCCGTTCTATGGCATCAAGCTCTATCCACCTCTGGGATTCTGTCCCTGGCCCGACGATGGGGAAACCCTGGAGAAGCACAGATACCTCTATGGTTTCTGCGAGAAGCACCGTGTCCCAATCATAACGCACTGCGATGATCAGGGATTCCGGGGCGTCTCGGCGCAGGAAGCATGGGCATATACAGATCCCGCTGCATGGAGAACGGTGCTTGAGAACTATCCTGATCTCATCATCGATTTCGCACATTTCGGCAAGCAGTATACGATCGCCGCGAAAAGCAATGTGCAGAGCATCGCACAGCGGATCAGACGCTATCCTGACAGCCAGTGGTTCCTTTCGATCATCGCCCTGATGATGGAGTTCGATGGTGTCTATTCCGATGTATCCTTCTCCGGCTGCTCCCCTGAGTTCTATGCCCAGCTGCTGAATTACATAAGGGACAGGAAGGAGTGTGAAAGGGAAAGGATACTCAGCAGGATCCTCTTCGGTTCAGATTTCTCCGTCAATCTCCTGAAAGTGGAGTCCTACACTGAATTCCTCTCCATATTCGACAGATCGGGCTTCACTGATGAGGAAATCGAGATGATCGGAGAAAGAAACGCTCTGGCTTTCCTCTCCTTCTCAGGAGAGACGGCGACGCCACTGTGTAGGAGAGACTCCATAAAGCTCCCTGAATGAGCGGGAGAAATGGGCGGGGCTCTCGAATCCCGTGCGGTATGCTATCTGGGCTATCTGCATATCACTTGATTCAAGCAGCCTCACGCTCTCTGCAAGACGGTAGGAGATCAGGAACCTGACAGGGGATGTGCCCAAGGCCTTCCGGAATGTCCTAAGGCATTCCCTTTCGGAGACGGAGGCAGATGCGGCAATCATCGAGAGCGTGATCGGCGATCCATGGTTCTCCTTGATATAAGTCAGCATCCTCAGCAGACGCTCATTGGAATATGCCTTCTCAGGAAACACAAGGCCCTCATTCTCGCGGAGCATGATGATCATCGTCCCAGAAAGGAGATCCCTTGCTTCCAGCTCATAGCAATACTGGCGTTCAGATAGCACCTGGTACGCCCTCTCGGCGTTAGCTGCAGCCGTAGGAGAGAGGGAAAGCGCACTGGGAAAGCCCTTTACAGCATCTGAAAGCCTGCTGTAGATAGGGCTCCGGGAATCCTCCCATATGACAGAAAGGGGGAAGGACACGGAATGGGTCACTGCCCATTTATCTGCAGCAATCACCCCAATGACGCTCATCGGAGGTATGAACACCCCCTCTCCTTCCCTGAGCGTGAATGCCTGGACTCCATCCGGCGCAAGCACCCGTACAGAGCCTCTGGCTGCAACAACAAAGCGCGCCTCATCGCAGAAATCCCAGGATGTGCCGATGCGCTCAGTGAGACTGGCTTCATGTATCGTCATCCCATGGCCACGCATATCCAGATCATACCACCCCAGGAATGTTTGGTGAAGGAGTGTCCATTTACATCAAAAGGATGTCGGCAATAGATGGAAAACGGAAAGCATAAGATGCTACACTCCCTGTATGTTCCCGCTGATGCTTCTGGTTATCATATATATCGCCTTCATATCGCTTGGACTTCCTGATTCAATGGTCGGAGCTGCATGGCCGGTGATGTATTCTGATCTCGGAGTGCCAGTATCCTTCGCAGGAATGATATCGCTGACGATCTGCCTTGGCACGACGCTATCAAGCCTTGTCTATTCACGCCTTTCCCAGCGCTTCACCACATGGGGCATCACATCAGTCTCAGTAGCCATGACCGCTGTCTCGCTGCTGCTTTACTCCATTGCCCCATCATTTGCGGTCATACTTCTTATCTCACTCGTCCTTGGCATGGGCGCAGGAGCTGTGGACGCAGGGCTCAACAACTACGTTGCGCTGCACTACAGGGCAAGGGCAATGAACTTCCTCCATGCATTCTGGGGAATGGGAACGCTTGTAGGCCCCTTCCTCCTCTCCTATTACTTCGCCAATGGCATATCATGGCGATGCGGCTACCTTACGATCGGATCGATCCAGAGCGCTGTCTGCATCCTGCTCATCCTCTCCATGCCGCTCTGGCGGAAGGCAGGAGAGAAACCCATTGCAGAGGAAGGAAAGGAACCGAAGCTGCATCAGGAAACGCTTCCGCTTCTTGCAGCCATACGCCTTCCCGGTGCAAAGGCGGCTATGCTCGGCTTCTTCTCATACTGCGCCATGGAACAGACTTCGATGCTCTGGGCATCGACATTCCTCGTCAGCATCAAGGGCTTCACTGAAAGCGCTGCTGCAGCCTCAGCCGGACTTCTCTTCTGGGGTATAACGACGGGCCGTATCCTCTCAGGACTTATCGCTGACAAGATCAGAGGACGACATATGATCAGAGCATCCCAATGCTCCATACTCATTGGCATCATCCTTGTCGCACTCAGCCCTGAATGGATGGCGGGAGGAGCGCTCTTCTTCCTTGGAATGGGATTCGGACCGATCTATCCGACGATGCTCCACCAGACCCCTGAATACTTCGGGATCGAGCACTCAGGAAGGATAATGGGACTGGAGATGACATCAGCATACCTCAGCTGCGCCCTGATGCCTGCATTCTTCGGCATCATCGGACGGGGCATCTCGATGCTCCTCTTCCCATTCTATGTGCTTCTGTTCCTTGCTCTGAATGCAGCGGCAACCGAAACGAAGGCAAGGATCAGAAGGATATGAAGAGCGGACCCGAAGGTCCGCCTCACATCATTCATCATCGCTATTGGATCTGATTTCAGTGTTCTTCAGCCAGTCGACATCCGCAGCATCGCGGTTCTTCGTCACCATGAACGAATCATAGCCGTAAGGCTTCGGGGCACTGCGGCGGCGCTTATCAGCACCGAACGGCCTTCTGTCCTCCCCTGAATCGGAGTAGCGTGGCTCGCGGTATCCAGGACGCCTGTCACCTCTTTCTGAGCGATAGAAACGCCCTGTATCATTGTCCCAGCTGCGATCGCGCTCACGCCTGTAGCCTCCACGCTCATCATCGAAGCGGCGGCCAGGCCAGCTCTCGCGCTGCCTGTAGCTTTCCTTATCACCATAAGGACGCCTCTCCCTGTCGCGGTCATAGCCATAGCGTGGACGGTCAGAATACCTGTCACGGTAATCAGGGCGGCGTGAACCGTAATCAGAGCGATCCCTATCGCTGTAACGCGGACGATCATCCCTTCCATATGGTTTGTCATCGTAGCGCCTCGGACGATCGAAGCGATCATCACGCCTATCATAGCGATCATGGTAATCGGAGCGGTCACGCCTCTCATAGCGGTCGCGATAACCTGAGCGGCCACGGTCACGGTCATGATATCCGGAGCGCTCCCTTCTCTCGCCATATCCTTCCGTGCGGTGCCTTCTCTCCCCGCCTTCCCTCTTTTCCTTTCCTTCCTTTTCCGACGCTGCTGCTACCTGCTTCTCAAGCGCCTCATCAAATGACAGCCTTCCTGCCTTCTCTTCCTTCTCGTTCTCCATTTCCACTCTTCTTCTTTTCCCAGCGGCTGGTTCCTTTATTTCCTTCATCTCCGCTGTCTTTCTCAATACCCATACCCTCAGTCCGCTTCTCTTTCCCGAAAAGCCCGGGGCATGCACTTCATCCGTTATCTCCGCTGTTTTCCAATATGGCTTGAGCTGCATCTTCGCAAAGCGGAATCCCTGCAGGTTCTCAGAGAACACCACAGCTCCTCCTGCAGACAGGATCCTGCTAATATGAAAAAGGTACCCAAGATAATCCTTCTGGACATCGAAATCATCGGCCTTATGGGAATTTGAGAATGCCGGAGGATCGAATATGACAAGATCATACCTCTCCCCACGCTCATAGGCAGCCTTCAGATAACCTAGGGCATCTGATGCAACAACACGGTATCTCTTCTCATCGAGGAAACCATTGCTGACAAGATTCCGCCTCGCCCACTCGCAGTAGACATTCGACAGGTCAACCGACACGACCTCCCCGGCTCCTCCTGCAGCGGCATACACCGAGAATGATCCTGTATAGGAGAACAGGTTCAGCACATTCATGCCTGCTGACATATCCCTCACAGCGGAGCGTGTGAGCGCCTGGTCGAGGAAAAGCCCGGTGTCGGTATAGCTCATCAGCTCAGTCTCAAAGACAAGCGAGCCCTCCTTCACGCTTACGCGAAGGCTCTCGTCAGCCTTACCATGCTGCTCCCGTCCTTCCCTCTTCTTCCTGAAGCGCCAGATGATCCGGCTGCGCTCCGTATAGAGGAAACGGGAGATGAGATCCTCCGCCTCCTCCCTCGCCTCCTCATCAAGACCGGCTTCGCTGTAATCGACGACCCTGACATACTGGCCGTAGAAATCAATGGTGAGCGGCAGAGCAGGAAGATTCCTGTCATAGACACGGACAGCAGTGGAATCAGTGTTCCTCATCCACCGGTGCCCCTCAAGCGCACCCCGCTTCAGTATCTTGGCAAAGTCCTTCCTCTCAAATTCTTCCATAGCTTCGCTATGTTATATCAAGGGAAGGAAAATGAACAGGGGCATCAGAGCCTCCCTCTGCGTAGCTCCTTCTCATCCAGCGTGATACGGCTGCCATCCCTGATTATCGTGATGTCCGTACAGGCTGCATCTGGAGAGGCTTCCACCGACAGATCTCCCCCTTCCAGGGAAATGACGGTGACAGAACGCGCAGTGGAAGCTGTGATCCGGAAGCCGAGCCTGTCCACGGCCTTGTACATGCCCTGCTCCTTTCCCGTTGCGATAAAGCCTGCGACAGGATGCATCGCACCCCGCGTGACTGAGAGGCTGCCTCCTTCCGGGAAAGAGAGATGCACATCGCTGTAGATGGCATCGCGCGCTGAGATGGACACACGCTCTGAATCAACGTGCCAAAGGAAGCAGTATTCGTGGCTATCCTCAGCTTCAACGCGGTCCACGACAACAAGGAATGGCCTGGAGAAAAGAGGATGATGCTTTATGAAGTAGACACAGCGCTTCCACACAGCCGGATGGCATTCATCTTCTCCATACGGGCCGCTGTACTCCCCTTCTGCGAAATCGACATCATCGGAGATGTTCCAGACCATGCCTGACTCCGCCTTTATCTCATCATCGTGCCAGACATAGCTTTTGCGCCTGTTCTGTCCCATGCCATCGATGATGAGGACATTATGGCAGAACGATGAGATCGTGTGCTTCCTCATCGGTGAATCGTCATACGCATAGCAGCCGCCTTCTGTTATGACGCGCTTCCTGCCTGACGAGACGATCAGGGAGAGCTTGTCCTCATGCTGGTGGCCCTTGCCGAAAGGAGCGGAGTCAAGAAGAGCATACGCATCCTTATCCGACCATCCTGTACGGAACGCGAAGAAGCCGGAATACGGAAGGGCTATCGATTCATATGAAGGCAGATGGCCCTCCTTTCCTCCTGTCGCGAAGAAACGTATCGCATCATTCGCGAAAAGGCGGCTCTTAGGCACCAGCAGTGCACTGACATCACTTGATGAACCATCGTTGATATCAGGCAGCATGCCATCGGGCTCCATCAGCTTTATGTTCGCTTCAGCGGCATTCTCCATAATCGAGAAGAGCTCTCCGGGAATCTCAAGGGAGAAGGCCTTCATCAGCTCAAGCATGCGCTGGTAATTGTTTATGGCAACCTCATGGTAGCAGGTGGTAAGCTCATACTGCATTCCATCCGGGTAGAACTGCTTCCTTGCCTCTTCCTCCATCATGCTAAGCGCGAAGCCCTTCCAATGAGCGGATCTGCGGAAGAACGGGAACAGCACCGCGATATGCATAAGGCCGTTCATCTCCATAAGCAGCCAGTTGCCGGACATATGGTTCCTCTCAAGCCTCTCCCCATGCTGATACAGTGAGAGGGCGATGGCTGAAAGAAGCTCATCGGAGAATACAGGATAGAACGCGTAGATGATATAAGGCCAGTTCGCCCCCATCCTTATGCCGCATTCGATCGTCCTCCAGGTGTCGGTCTCTCCTCCTGATGTGTCCGCATCGGGCGCGGGGCACGTCCTGATCCATGATGAAAGAAGGGACGAGGCGGCAGATGCATACTCACTTCTCCCTGTCCTCAGGTACTCATGGGCAAGCAGCTTTATATCATTGTGGCGTGACAGCTGCCATGTCCATTCCTTGTAACCGTTGAATGTTGGGTTGGAATGCCAGTCGACGGAATCAACGGAACCGAATGCAGAAGGAACAGCAACGGAGACAAGGGTACCGGATGCGATCCTCCTGCATGCCTCCTCATCGCTCTCTCCCGCCAGCTTGTACGCATTCTCAGGCGTCTCATATGGGATCGAGAAGAACCGATCCTTCGTGGAATCGAGATAAGAGCGGAAGAAACAGGCAAAGCCATGTATCGGATCGGGGCTATCAAGAGCCTTATCGATACCGGGGTAATCATGATTAAGCACAGCGCCAAGCGCATCCCTGTCCAGAACCATAGGACCTCCTCATGCCGCAGGTGCGGCGGACAGCACCATTCTAGCACGATCTGCCTTGTTGCGCCGCAATCCTTCGGTTACAATTCAATCCTATGGAAACAGACGACACGATCACCTTCCTCAAGGAGCGCGAAGCACGGCTTGGAGCT
Source organism: uncultured Spirochaetaceae bacterium (assembly GCA_944392985.1). Taxonomy (GTDB): domain Bacteria; phylum Spirochaetota; class Spirochaetia; order Sphaerochaetales; family Sphaerochaetaceae; genus Ornithospirochaeta. Next base: position 16,959 of record CALXYL010000024.1, read on the forward strand.
CCGATCATCTACAGGACCTACAGCACCTGGTTTGCAAGGCTTGGTGGTGAGAAGAGGGAGTATGGCGTATTCCTCTATACCGATGGGCAGACAATGGTCTATGAGGATTTCGACAGGCCCCCGATGATACTGGGCATCCCCATCCACAGGAAGAACAAGGAGCCATATGTGAAGCTGGAGGATTCCTTCCCATTAGCCTCGATCATCTCCATCGATTGTGTCACGAAAAATGCAGCGGAGCGGTCAATGGTGAGAGGCCATGATACAGCATCTTCTGCATCGCTTCTTTCAAAGGCATTCAGAAGGCTCGTGACAAAAGTCACGCTCAGCGATGGCTCTGTGATGTTCTTCGAGCTGATGGATCATAAAGGATTTCTGAGGATGGTGGAAAAAGCAAGGAGGGACAATGGGCGCGTTCAAGGCATATGACATCAGAGGAATCTACGGAAAGGATATCGATGAGGATCTTGCATACAAGGTTGGGTACTTCATCCCAAGGCTCCTTGATACGGACACCGTCATCGTAGGAAGGGATGTAAGGCTTTCATCCCCAGCCCTTCATGATGCGCTCGTACGAGGCATCACGGACAGCGGCAGCGATGTATGGGATCTGGGACTTGCAACGACACCCATGGTCTATTTCGCTACAGTGCATCTGGATGCCGCGGCCTCCGTACAGATAACGGCATCACATAATCCGAAGGAATACAATGGCTTCAAGATCAGCCGGCGCTCAGCGCTTCCTGTTGGAGGGGACACAGGGCTCGGAGAGCTTGAGAGGATGGTACAGGAAGAGACCCCTGTCCCTTCTTCCAGGAAAGGCGCGGTCAAGGACTGCAGTTACGTCAGGGATGAGTACATCTCATTCCTGAAGCCATTTGCAGAAGGCGTTGATGGACTCAGGATCTCCGTGGACTGCTCTTCAGGGATGTCATCGCTTATTGTCAAGGAACTCCTTGGAAGCGGAGCCACGTATATCAATGACACACTCGATGGATCCTTCCCTGCACATGAGCCGAATCCCCTCGAGGAGAAGAACTGCCGCCAGATCGAGAAAGAGACTGTCAGGAACGGTTCTGACTGCGGGGTCATCTATGACGGGGATGCAGACAGGGTGATGTTCATCGATGAGAAGGGCGCGTTCATCCAGCCCGACTACATAACAGCAGTGATCGGTGAATACTATAGAAGAAAGGGCATCACCGGAGCCGCTCTCCAGGACATCAGGACGTCCCGCTCAACAACGGAGTATCTTGAGTCCATTGGATTCAAGGTCACGACATGGAAGGTAGGGCACGCCTTTGCAAAGATGAAGATCAGGGAGATCGATGGCATATTCGGCGGAGAGCTTGCCGGGCACTACTACCTCAGGGACTTCTTCTTCTGCGACAGCGGGATCCTTGCATCCCTTCTCGTGCTTTCCGTCGTGCGGATGCTCAAGGAGGAGGGGCGCACACTCTCAGACCTCATCGCTTCAATCGTCAGATACTCGAACTCCGGGGAGATAAACTTCCGCCTCGAGGAGAAGGATGAGGCCATCGCCGCGCTCAGGGAAAGGTTCGCAGTGAATGACAATCCCTCTGCTGTGCTGGATTTCGATGGATACCGAATCGAATTCCCCGACTGGTGGTTCAACGTGAGGAAATCCAATACCGAGCCATATCTCAGGATCGTTGCGGAAGCAAGGACTGATGGGATGCTGGAGGATCGCCTTGGGGAGATTAGGAGGATCATCAGTTCCTTCAGGTGATGAAAAAGAAACGATACTTGGTTAGAATAATGAAAACGGAGGCAAGCATTCTATGAAGGTTCTTCTTTTCGGCGGTGCAGGTTATATCGGCACGCATGTCGCGATCGCATTCCTCGACAGAGGTGACACGGTCGGCATCTTCGACAATCTCTCTTCCGGGCTCAGGAGCAATGTACCGGAAGGCGCGTCTTTCTATTATGGGGACATCCTTGACAGGGAGCGTGTGGCGGAAGTCCTCTCCGAAGGGTGGGATGCAGCAGTGCACCTCGCTGCGTTCAAGGCCGCGGGCGAATCGATGGTGAAGCCAGAGAAATACAGCGAGAACAATATCACAGGATCGCTGATACTGATGACCGAGTGTGAGAAGCATGGCTGCATGAACTTCATCCTCTCCTCCTCCGCTGCGACATACGGGGAACCACAGTACCTGCCGATTGATGAGAACCATCCAAAGAATCCTGAGAACTACTACGGCTATACGAAATACTGCATCGAGGAGAACCTGAAGTGGTATTCCAAGCTGCGTGGCATGAGATTCGCAGCCCTGAGGTACTTCAATGCGGCAGGATACGACACAGAAGGCAGGATGCTGGGACTTGAGAGGAATCCCGCGAACCTCATTCCCGTCATAATGGAATGCGCGGCAGGGATCAGAAAGGACGTGCATATCTTCGGTACGGACTATGACACGCCGGACGGCACATGCATCCGTGACTATGTCCATGTATCAGACCTCGCCGATGCCCATGTCGCGGCCGCTGACTTCCTCATGAAGAACAACGAGGATCTCATCGTCAACCTCGGCTCGGAAACCGGTCTCTCAGTCCGTGAGATCGTCGAGACTGCAAGACGTGTCACTGGAGAGCCCATTCCGGCTATCGACAGCCCAAGGCGCCCCGGCGACCCTGCCAAGCTCGTTGCATCCTCGGCGCTTGCACATGAGAAGCTCGGCTGGTCCGCAAAGCGCTCTGATGCCGAAACGCTGATTTCGAGCACATGGCGCGTCTATCTGGCGAACAGGAAGTGATGAAGGATAGGGAGAGCGATCTCCCCTTCACTTCCCATAACATCAAAGTTCATTTTCTTGGTTATCCCGCAATCATGCGGGATTTCCTTTGATGATATTGCAGTATCCTCCTCAAAGCGTTTATATTCTCACCGGAGAAGCATATGGATAATCTCGATTTCGATTACATCATCTATGACTATGGAAAGAAGGATCCTTCAAAGGCGAAGGAGCTCTTCTCTATCGATACGGTCCGCAAGGCAAGGAAGTTCCACAGGGAGATCCCCGGCTATCGCGTAACGCCGCTCAGGTCAATGCCGAATCTTGCGCAGATGCTTGGGCTGGGTGGAATATACATCAAGGATGAGGCACAGAGGCTCACGCTCAACTCATTCAAGGTGCTCGGTGGATCATATGCGGTATCACGCTACATACAGAAGATGCTTGGTCTCTCTGATAGCGAGACGACATATGAGTACCTGACATCGAAGGAATGCCATGAAAGGCTTGGTGGCCTCACATTCGCAGCAGCAACCGATGGCAACCATGGCCGCGGCATCGCATGGGCTTCGATGCAGCTTGGCCTGCCATGTGTCATCTATGTCCATAAGGAGACATCCCAGGCCCGGATTGATGCGATCAGGGGATATGGAGCCAAGGTTGAGATCATCGATGGAAACTATGATGACGCTGTAAGGAAGATGGCAGTGGATGCAGCCGCCAACGGCTGGACAGTCATCAGTGATACATCATGGGATGGATACACCGAGATCCCCACATGGATCATGCAGGGCTACTCGACGCTGATGCTGGAGTCCCAGGAGCAGATGCTCGGTGTGGGGCTTTCAAAGCCGACGCATGTTTTCGTCCAGGCTGGCGTAGGAGCGCTCGCGGCATCCGTCATCGGTTTCTATACGGCGCTCTTTCCAGAGGATCCGCCGATCTTCGTCGTCGTTGAGCCGGACAAGGCGGCATGTGTCTTTGAGTCGATCAAGGCAAATGATGGCCAGTGCCACAGCGTGAAGGGAGACCTTGATACGATCATGGCGGGACTTGCCTGCGGAGATCCGTCACCAATCGCCTTCGATATCCTCGAGCATACTGCTGATTTCTTCCTCTCGATCCCGGATTACATCGCGGCACGCGGCATGAGGATCCTCTCCTGTCCGCTCCATGGAGACCCGTTCATCATCTCAGGAGAGTCCGGAGCCGCACCGCTTGGAGCTCTCTACTCCGTCATGACTGACAAGGGAGCAAAGGATCTCAGGGAGAGGATGAAGCTCGACGAGAACTCGAATGTGTTCCTCGTGAACACGGAAGGCAACACCGATCCGAAGCATTTCAGGCAGATCATATGGGATGGTCTTGATCCTGTACCCCGCGAGTTCCGCACGAGGAAGTAAGCCCTGTTCTTTATTGTTCTTAATTGTTCTCTACAATTATTTGCATACAAAGAATTTACAAACATGGTTTAGTTTCTATTGTTCTTGCTTGTTCTTTGTTGTTTTCTATAGTTTTTCAGATTTCCGTGGGCAAAATGTGGGCAGACGTGGGCAAAACCCCCGGCTTACGGGCCGGGGGAAAGGAGGTATATGATCCGTTGTTGCTACGGGTCTTAGAACATCCAGCCGATTCCAGCACGGAAGGACCAGGCATCGATGGAATACTCCATGATATCGGCGACTGATCCACCAAGCATGTAATCGGCGCCAAGCTCCAACATGAGGGAGCTCCCTATGCGGGTGCCGAGCGTCAGCCCTACACCATATTCAGGAAGCCCATCTTTGATTCCGATGATCCCATCAAGCATGAGATAGGCTTTAGTCCCCGTCTCATCCGAGAGCCTGGCATTCTCGGCCGATAGGGCTTCTATGGCGGCATCCTTCTCTTTAGAGGTCTCTTCCAGAGCTGCATAGTCAGCTTCTGCAGCATCAAGCTCAGCAAGGATTGCGGAGGCTTCATCATTTGTCAGTCTCTTCCCTTCCGCTGTCTTCTCTGCCGCCTTCAGCACCGCTGAGGATGCTTCTGGCTCTGCCGAGATGCTCCCGTCCGGAGTTCCAGAGTCTATCTTCAGCTGTTCTGCTGATGCCTCCGGAACCGAGATAGCGATAACCTCTGCTTCCTGCAATCCTGTCTGCCGTCCGGGAAAGGCCCAGACAGAGGCAGAAGCCAGCAACAGCACCAATAAGAATATCGATAACTTTCTGCACATCATTTTCCCTCCGTTATCTTCCTGATATATTCACGGCCAACCTGAGCTGCCGCGATAGCTCCCGCCTTCTCTGCCTCCTCGACGGTCATGGCTTCCTTATCCACGAGGCAGAGCGGCTGATTCAGATCCAGGGCTCCCCCTAGCTTGTCATCGACAAAGTGATAACGGAGCGTGGATTCGAGGCTGTTCTTGACCTTGGCTTCCGCGACACTCCGGCAGAAGCGAGTGCCAAGGGCCATAAGGATGCCGATGCACATAACGGAAAGCCAGAGCGTGGTCCATCCCCAGGAAGAGGAAAGGATCCCTCCAAGCCACCCTCCGCATGCAATCAGCATGTAAATGGTGATCTGCCACATCTCAGGCGCATAGTCCCGAAGATATAGGTGATAGGCCATCCTTGCCACAGTCACGCCAGCACCGCCACCGAGGATTCCCCAGAAGATGGCATAGGTGGCAGCTTCACTGAATGCAAAGGCAGCGATAAGCGCTGCGAAAACGCAGCAGATCACAGCTACAGTCCCATAGATCAGCAGCTTCTTCTGATAAGACTTCATACTGCCTCCTTCCCGGCCTTCTTCTCCTTCCTGCGCTTGATGGCGCCGTGGCCGATGTCGTAGACGATGAATGAAAACCCCGTGTACACAAGGCCATTCCCGATGCCGTAAAGCAGCACGCGTTCTACTCCCTTCCAGCTCTCGACCTCATACTGGAGCCAGCCGAAAATCAGGCAGACGACCAGGAACATGATCAGGAGAAGTACAGGGAGAGGCGGCATCCATTCCGGCAACCTGCTCCGCTTGAGCCAGTATCCAGCGACCATCACGACAGCGATCCACACAGCCATGATCGGGTCAAGGTAGGAAGCGAAGAGCTTGATGATGGAGAATACGGGTGCACCCATAGTGATTCCCTCCTCTATGACAATCCGGACGAATCCGATGGCTGCGGAGAGGCATGAGACGACAGGGGCTACACGCCCCTTCTGCGCAGATTGATCGATGCCATGCCCATCCGTTGCCATACAGGCAGGATATGTCTACAGAAGCGATACTGAAAGCCAGCTATTGCGATTCCTGCAAAGGCCCGAAAATATCAACATGAAAGCACTCTCAACATTCACCCGCTGGCTCAGAGCCAGAGGATTATCTGAAAACTCAATCGCCACTTATTCAGAAGCAGTCATCGACTACAGAAAGCAGTATCAGTCTCTCAACGAGAAGAACATACTTCAATGGAAGGAAGGCTTGGCCGGAAGATATAAGCCCGCCTCAATGGCTGCAAGAATCAAGGGCATGAATGCGTACCTTGAGTTCAGCGGGGCTGATATCCACCTCGCTGGAATCAAGCTCCCTAGAATCCATCATCTGGAGAATGTGATATCCATGTCCGACTATCATCGTCTCATACGGAAGATGTCCGAGAAGGATGATCTCCTTACCCGCAAGTGGATGCTTTTATGGAAAACCATAGCAATGATAGGGATGCGAATATCAGAAGTAATACAGGTACGTGCTGAGCATGTTGAATCTGGAAAGGCTCAGGTCTACGCAAAGGGTGGAATCTATCGCACTATTCTCATTCCTAAGCGGCTATGCCGTGAGCTTCAGAACTATCTGTCAGATGTAGGACAGACGGAAGGTTATGTATTCGGAAAGTCACCTGAAAAGCCTTATGCTACCGGAACCATAGAAGCCAAGCTGCACTACTACGGAAGGCTATATCGTATTCCACCGGAAGTCTGTCACCCCCATTCTTTAAGACATCTCTTCGGAAAAGGCTTTATGAGCCAGAAGGGGGCTGATATCACTATGCTTGCAGATCTCCTCGGGCATGCGTCCATAGAGACTACGCGCATCTACACCAGACGCTCTATGGATGAGCAGCAGGAAGCGCTGGACAAGATTGTGACGTGGTGAAATGAGGGGTATATTACATTACCGTCTGGGCTGATAATTCAATGGGGCTACGACCCAAGAGAAAAAGCTGATGGTGCTGGACACTGGAGGCCGGTGATTTTTCCAAAGGCTTTTGCTCTTCGCTGTTTTTACTTTCACGCAAACAGCTCGGACACGAACCAGAATAGTGTTTATATTGGTTACATGCATCTAGAACATACCGCCCCAATAGGTCTTCAGAGCGTGGAATATAGAAAGAGATACTGCGATCAGGCATTCTGGGTTGCTATAGGAGTTTAAGCCTGTCCTATGGCAAGCCAGTAGAAGTGTTCTGAAGCGCTACCTGCGTTTTGCCCTTTAGCTGAAGACAGGCGGTGGCCTCTCGCATCACGCGGGAGGGTCATCCTCCCGAAACCAGCGTGATAAGGGAGGTGATGGAATATGCTTAAAGCAGTATTAGAGCTTGCTCTGATGCTCCTGCGGATCTTGAGAGAGATTCTCGGCCTTGCTAGGGATATAAAACAGCCCCGCCGTCATGACCAGTGAGGAGCGGGGTCTACTGTTCTTCTGAGGCCACCGTCTTGCTGGCGACCTTTCTACTAAATACTATGCTATATCCTTCGCAAAAGTCAAATCATTATCTAGCCAGCTAGTATCGCATCGATTTCCTTGATCCTTTCCGCATACTGTAATCTCCTGGCATTCATTTCCGCATATGTCTCTGCAGACATGATAGGCTGAACTTCTTCAGAGCCGAGGCTCATAGGCATCATCAGTTGCTGAAGGTAGAGAATCACTTCTGTATTGGTTGATTCAAGATAGCGTTGCTTTTCTTCCTTCTCTTCTAGGAGAAGTTCTTCAGCAGTAGGTGCAGGATCATCTATGTATCCAGGAAGATTGGTAATTGGATCATTTCCCAGATGTTTTCCCTCTGGAATATTCCGTCTGATCTGTTGCCAATCGTAAAGGGAGATGGGGTTGCAACGGGCCTTTGTAGCCTCATCTTTAAGAGCTTCAAACTGCTTTCTTGTGTAGATTCTCTCCCCAATAGGATCCCACCGCCATATAAGTGCTTTCTTTGCTTCATCCGTCATAGCCCGATTATATCACAAGTCATTGCCTTGTAAGAATATTGAGGGGTATGTCAGATTAACTAACGGGTTGATAATTCAATGGGGAAGAATTCCAGCTAGTTCCGGAAACGAGGGAGTGAGAGCCTGTTCTTTCCCGATAAATTTTCCTAATGCTCGCATATTTGCATTTGCAATAACTGAAAACAAGAATGATGCACGAGATAGTTATTTCTATGGCTTTCCAACTAGTCCTTGGTCAACTTCATATAAAGTCAACTTTTCTACTTGGAAGAGTTATGCTTATAGATGCATAGCCATCGGCTACTGAGGGGTATCTGACATTGCCCGGAGGAATGCTCATCCAATGGGGGATAATTCCGGGAAACCGTCCAGGTGGAGACT
>CALXYL010000025.1 GCA_944392985.1 uncultured Spirochaetaceae bacterium
CTGTCAAGCACCCGGCGCCTTCCCAGCACCGAGGCTGTATATTGCACCTTTCTCCTTCCCTTGTAAACCCCTTTTCACTAAATTTTTTCCATCATTTTCCTGCAACATGCCGCAACACTTTCCTGCAGAAGAAATTAGCCGTAAAACTTTTTCCGAGTGCTTTCAAGCCTCGTGTGAGCACACCAAAATCGGCTGAGTCCACGCTGTCCTGACCGGCAGATCAGGCAATTTGCTTATTAATGTAGAAAATACCTCTCGCCATGGTAAGGATGAGGGCGAGGATCATATACATATTGCTAGGAGCGCTTCTGCTGCTCCTTTCCTGTGATGCCTCGCTTCCCCAGGATCGCCTGATCGCCGAACTCCCGGACATTCCAATCGAGAGCGTGATCATCCGCACAGATGATGGAAAGAGCATCGAGTGCGGTATATCAGAGCCGCTATATGAGGATTATATAGGAATCGCGCTGGAAGTATTCGCGTACCGTCACGGCATCCCAGTGCTCTATGGCAGAAAAGATGCAGAAGATGTGAAGGTGGAGCTCATCCCCTCTTCTTCAATAGGACTTGGCCTTACGTTGGAAAAAGAGGAAGGCGGCATCTCTGCAAGCATCATAGATTATCCCGGTACCACGATAAAGTGGTTCGTCAATGGGATCGAGATTGAAGGAAACGGGAGCTTCATCGTCATTTCGTATGACGACGAGGCCCTTAAGGATAATACAGAGGATGCGCTCAACACGCTCCTCGCGACAGTATCAACAGAAAACAATGTCATATTCTCTGCAACGGGATACTTCCTCAGCAGGGATGGAGGGATATGCAAATGAAGAGAATCGCAGCACTCCTTGCAGCTGTCCTGATGCTTTTCGCATCATGTGCAGACAATCCGAATGGAGATGGAACAGGAGCACTCAGCGTTACATTCCACACTGTGGCAGCAAGGACGCTCATACCAGAGCTTCCAGAGGCGGAAAGATACCGCATCACGCTCACCCCGGAAGAGGGAGAGGCTCTCGTGTTCACGACAGAGGACAGCAGTACATCTTTGACCATAAAGAGCATCCCAATAGGGATCTATGATGTGGAAGCGGAAGGACTCGTTGGCGAAAGAACTGTGCTGAGGAACACCACTGAGGAAAGCATACAGATCAAGCCGAATGCGGAATCAAGCTGCATCATCATCCTGTCCTTCTCTGAGGAGGAAGGTGAGACAGGTTCTCTCAGTGTTGATATCACATGGAACGGGAACGCCATCACGAACGGGCCTTTCCGCGATGCGCTTGACAGCGGGAAGCTCGGATTCCTGGCGATCAGTGGGGAAACAGGAGAAGCTCTTACAGAATCGTCCAGCATCCAGTGGATCCCTTCTGAGGACATAAGCAAAGGAAGCTATACCTATCTAGAGGATGGCATCCCTCTTACAAGAGGAACGAGGGTTGCATTCCAGATCTACACAGGTTCTGAGGAGCAGCCAGTCCTCATCGCAACGACATTCGATTCCTTCATGCAGATCTACGGAAACATCACATCCTCACCCGATGCGAATGAAGCGAACAACTTCAATATCGGGGACAGCGTGATCATCTCATATCTGAAGAATGTCACAGAGGCATCTGCCGTACCGGGAGAAGATAATCCAGAGACATCCCTCCTTGTCAGCTGGACCAATCCCCTATTCTCCGCAGATCTCTACCCATATACAGTCAACCTCACACTTGAAGAGGAGAATGGAAGCCACAGCGACAGCTACGGATACACAGTGAGCAGCCGGGAAGATGAGAGGGAGGCAAGCCATGTATTCACAGATCTGTCGAAGGATAGCTCTTACTCCGTATCCTTCCAGATAATTGCCAAGGAAGGCTACTCTGCAGAGAGGACGATGATCACAGGCGCAAGGCCAAAGACACCGGTTGAGAGCATCGCCATTACTGGCCTTGATAGCACATACACCATGGGCGATTCCCCCGAAGTCAAGGTTACCTTCACTCCGTCAAATGCCACATACCAGGGCTACGAAGTCTCTGTCGACAAGAGCGAGGGAGTGACAGTGAATGGACATGAAGTGATATTCAATACCCATGGCGAATACACAATCACAGCAACCTCAACTGATAATCCTGATGCAAAGGCAACTGCAAAGGTGTATGTGAACTTCTCCACACCGCAGAACTTCAAGGCAGAGGCTGTGGAGAGCGGCATCCAGCTGACCTGGGATGCAGTATCCGGCGCCGATAAATATGTAATCAATAAGACTGTAGTGAGCGGAAAGGGAGAATCGAGGGAAATACCTGTCACGAATGGCACTTCCTATCTCGATACCGATGTCTACTCATCTTCCGAATACAGCTACACAGTAAAGGCAACAACAGCTGAATCAGATGCTTACGACAGCATTTCAGCAGGGCCCGCGACCATCACCACGAAGAAAGCTGACATAACGATCAGCATCGAGGATATCGACCGTCCCGAAGTGCAGATGGAAATAGGAAAATTCATCATTGATGGGAAGGCTGAAAGCTCATTCACCGTCTCTGTCAATGAGATAGAGGGACTTGAAGGTGCAACATATCAGTGGCTGCTCAATGGCGATGCACTGACAGAACCTGCAGCATATAGCCACTCTGTTGAGGCAGTAACGATCAACGGTACGACAGAAGGACTTGAGAACAACAGCGACGAGGACCAGAACACGCTTGTACTTGTCATCACTTCCGGTAGCAGGAAATACAGTGCGACTGCGTACTTCTACGTTCTCTCCTCCGACCCGGGAACCATCACCCTCTCAGATGCAGGCGATGACAGGACTGTCACATACAGCAGCGCAGAAAACCGCTCCGAAGCCCTGAGCATATCATTCAGCGGCAATCCGTCATTCGAGCCAAATATCAAGTGGGAATCAAACGCACCGGAGATCATCAGTGTTGATGAAAGCGGAACCGTCACATCACACAAGGATGGAAAGGCAACGATCACAGCAACCATCAGCTCCACAGGCGAAAGCGCATCAATCGAGCTGACAAGCTACATCAAAGCAGCTTCAATCTCTTTCAGCGACACCATCCCGACAGACAAGTTCATCATCGAGAAAGGCGGTGTGGAGGTTCTCTCTGACATATACAATGGCTATGATCTCAGTAATTACCTGACTGTCACAGCTGCAAATGGCGACAAAGTATCCGGCACAGTCACATGGTCAAGCAGTGCCGAGGATGTACTCTCTGTCAGCAATGGACAGCTCTCCATCCACAAGGCAGGTACAGCAACCATCACTGCTGAAATTGACGGAATGAAAGCAGAAAGAACATTCAATGTCATTGATTTTGATATCTATAGGGATGATGCAAGCAATGAATCAAATAAGATAACCGGTTCTGAATCCACTTTTACTGGTGGAGGATTTATTGATGGATTGATCAGCCCAAATAAATACTCGATCTTCATCAAGACTGTTAATGGATCTATAGATATCTCGGAGCTAAATGAATATTCCACCACATGGTGTCTCAATGGAAATCCAACTGAAACAATCGGAAAGGACGTCGTAAACGGAAATGCAATCAGAGTTTCAAATACTGATACTTTTTCTGGACAGATTGAACGTGCAGCAAAAACTGGTAGTTGGAAGGTGACAATTCTTCTCTACGATGAATCCGCCACTCATGTTGCTACTATTTCATTTACAGCAAAATCCTGACAGGATCACCATCTGGAACTAACGCATTCTCCCCTTGAGCACCACACCCAAGGGGAGATCTTTTATCAGACCGCTATCACTGCGCAGCTGAAACGATTGTCGTATTCACAACATTGGCAACAAATGTGGGGTTAGGTTCATCCGTGCTTCCACCGGCGAAGTAATCATCATACCTGACATTGGAACTGTGTTCGCCAGAGCCTGATGTATTAGGTGTGACTACCTCTTTATCCGCGTCAGCAGGTGCATCATCACCGAAACCGTTGCCAGAGATGCTCACATTGACAAACATTGCCTCTGCTCCTGCAAGATCCTTGTTCCTGATCTCGATGTTGGAATACCAGTTGCCAGTAATTGTATTGCCAGTTATCTTAACAGTACCGACTGTTGTTGAGGTTGCATCATTTGACTCTTCCTGAACAAGGATTCCGAGTGTTTCATTCTCATAGATATGGTTTCCACTGATAGTGACAACACTGTTTTCCGGCATCGGATTACCCTGCTGATACTGTATACCTGTTCTGTTGTGGTAGATCTCATTGTTCTCAACAACAGAGCCATTGCCGAAATTGGAATGGATATGGACACCGTTCCTGCCGTTGGTGATGACACTGTTCTTCAGTGTTCCTCCCTGCATCGATACAAGCTGGTTGCGCGTCGCTGTAGCTCCATCAAGTTCTGGATCATTCCAGTTTGAGAAGGATTCCTCCGTATACAGCCTTACAGTCACGTTATCAAGGGTACCCTTCAGCACGACAAGATTGGTGTAGCTTGAAGCTGTAATTCCATACGAACCTTCAATGATGCTTGTCTCCGGGTTGGCCCCTATAAGGGTTTTCCCTTCAGGGATTGTCAGGCATTCACCGCTGCCAACATCGATTGTCCCTTCAAAAAGAATCGTGTTGACATCTTCATCCGCAAACAGCGAATCAATCATCGATACAGAAATCTTCTCAAGGTTGAACGTCACATCCGCAACCACTTCTTCCTGTGTGGGGATACCAGGGTCACAGGATACTGCAACAAACAATGCACAGAGTGCAATAGCAAGATACTTCTTCATATTCCCTCCAGAATTTGATGAGCACATTCTACCCCCCCGGTAGCATAAATCAATTAAAATCATCTCTCCTTGCCTTCATCATTCTGACAGGAAGCGATCAGTATCAAGCATTTTCCGCAGTGGTTTCCATGTTCCAGAAAGCGATCGTATCAGACGGTTTTCCATAATTCATTAGGGAATCATTCTGAGACAGATACATCGGAGGAAGCAGAAAAAACAATCCTAACAATCATTTTTCATGAAATCCGGCATCGCTGAAGTCATATTTCATGAAATACAGCTTTTTGGGGATGATGGAAGAACCGCAGATTGCCATCCTTCTTCTTCCTAGCGCTCATCACTAACCTCCGATATACTCCTTAAAGGCAGTCAGACTGCCGGAAATCATTGAAGGTGAGAAGATAATGAGAAAAGCTGTTCTTGCATTCATCGTAATGGCTATGTTCGTACTGCCTCTTTCGGCAGATTATACCGTGATCCTCCCAGAAAGGGGCTCCGATCTCTTCACTGTCATGGACGGTAGAGGGGATACGATAAAACTGGATGACAGTGTCTGGTACAAGAGATGGGGAAACCTTCTTCTTGAGCAGATGGATGATGGCATCTACCGCATCCATGAGGATGGGGAAAGCGTGCTTGTCGTCAGCCGCAGGGTAGACGATGATGATCTGGAGAGGGTGCTCTGGAGATCAGCAGATGTGTCGATCATAACAGATGGCACCGATCTCGATGAAGAGGACATTGTCGACTCAAGCGTGAAGTTCATCGCAACGACAGAGCGGCACATGGATCCCAAGGAAGCACTGTTCCTCGAACGCAATGGTGTAACGGTGGCAGAAATCATGCCTGGTTCCTATGTCGATGTAAGGGATTCCCGCCCTGTAGTGAAGGAATCACAGCCATCTGCCGGGGAGAAGGTGATGGTACGCTGTCCTGATTGCGGCAACACATTCTACATCTATCTGTAATGTTTACGCCGTGTTGAGGTTGAGGCAGGATCATCGGATCCTGCTTTTTTCATCACTGTGCAGGATATCCATGAAAACCAGTTGACATTTGCCGCCGCTGAAGTAATATGCACGTTGCTATGGAATGCGACATGACAAAGGGTTCGCCCTTACGCCTTATCATCTCATTCACAATCCCCCTCTTCATAGGGAATCTCTTCCAGCAGCTTTACAGCATGGTGGACACCATCGTCGTCGGACGCTTTGTCGGTGTTGACGCGCTGGCAGCTGTTGGTTCCACGTCCGGATTCAGCTTCATGGTCGTTGGTTTTGCACAGGGACTTGCCGCAGGATTCGCTGTCCTCATCAGCCAGCGCTTCGGAGCCAAGGATATGCCGATGATCAGAAAGACATACACGATGAGCATATTATGCTCAGCCCTATGCTCTGTTATCATCGCGGCAGTGTTCGGACTGCTGTCAATGCCGCTCCTGAGGCTCATAGATACACCTGAGAACATCATCGAGGATGCGAACACATACATACTCATCATCTATCTAGGAATCGGCACCGCGATATTCTACAATCTCTTCTCATCGGTGCTCCGTGCAGTGGGAGATGGTAGAAGCCCTGTCTGCTTCCTCCTCATCGCCTCGGTTCTGAATGTCATCCTCGATCTCTTCTTCGTGATCGTGATACCTCTCGGATGCGCTGGCGTCGCGATAGCAACCATCATCGCGCAGGGGATCAGCGCCGTGATCTCTTTCTTCTACATCAAGCGGAAGTTCCCGATGTTCCGCTTCACTCGGGAGGACTGGAAGCTCGATCTCAGGCTCTGCGCGCATCTCATGAAGATCGGCATACCGGGGGCTGTGCAGTTCTCTGTATGCGCTGTCGGCGTCATCATCGTGCAGGCTGCGATCAACGGCTTTGGTTCCGACACAGTCGCCGCATACTCCGTCGGGGGCAAGATCGAGAACCTCATAACACAGTTCTTCCCCGCGCTTGGCATGGGCATCTCCACATTCGCCGGACAGAATCTCGGAGCTGGAAACATCGAGAGGATCAGGAAGGGATTCAGGACATCATTCCTGATCATGTGCGCCGGAGCCTTTATCACATTTGCCGTCGCCATGCTCGGAGCGGAGGGATTCAGCTACATATTCATGGATAGGAACACCACATCCCCGACGATAATCTCGATGGCTGTGCAGTACGTCCATACCGTCGCCTGGTTCTTCATACCGCTCGGGATGATCTTCATCTACCGTACAGGCTGCCAGGGACTTGGATCCGGGACAATCCCGATGATCAGCTCGATTGCAGAGCTTGTGATGAGGGCTATCGCGGCATTCACCCTCCCCATTGCCCTGGGATACACAGGAATCTGCTTCGCCTCCCCTGTCGCATGGATCGGAGCGGCAGCGATCCTTCCATTCTGCTACATCTACAAGATGCGCTCAATCATCAGAAGAATCAGAAAGGCCTGAAAAGAGAAAAGGACTGCTTCTGCAGTCCTTGATCATCTCCCGCGGGGATCGAACCCGCGTTGTCGGGATGAAAACCCGATGTCCTAACCACTAGACGAGGGAGACATATCGGAGTGAGCCGCACAGGATTCGGACCTGTGACCCACGCCTTAAAAGGGCGTTGCTCTACCAGCTGAGCTAGCGGCCCATGCTGAATCAACAGCAGGGAGAATCTATCATGATTACAGCAGTAGATGCAATAGCTTTTCAGAAAAAAGCTCATCCCAGATCAATCATCCGCTCAAGTGTGGAAAGAGCCTCCTCGATCTTGGGATCAGGCTCATCAGTCTGGAGGGATTCGCTCACGCATGAGCGGATATGAGCCTCCAGCACTTCCTTCGTCGCCTTGCGGATGATCGACGAGGCGGCCATCAGCTGCGTCGCTATATCGATGCAGTACCTGTCCTCATCAATCATCCTCAGGATGCCTTCAAGCTGCCCTTTTGCTATCCTCACCTTCCTGGTGACGCTCTCCCTGTCAGCCTTCAATGCCTGTTACCTCATAGCCAGCTTCGGAAACAGCTTTGCAAATATCATCATCAGTGACCTCTGCACTGCACACGACCTTCGCGCTCTTATCCTCAAGAGAGACATCAACGCTCTCCACACCATGAAGCGCGCTGAGCGCATCATGAACATGCTTCACGCAATGCTGGCACATCATTCCCTCAACACCAACTCTCTTTTCCATCTTTCTCTCTCCTTCCGATGATTCTCCATCGTATCCATCGCTTATTTCAATACTCCCTACAGAGCATTCAGTCCTTTCTGCCTCACGGCCAGCATCTGCATCCTTCACATGGCTCCTGAAGAATCTCAGCCTGAGCGCATTGGAGACAACGAATATCGAGCTGAAGCTCATCGCTGCCGCACCGATCATCGGGCTGAGCCTGATGCCGAACGCAGGATAGAGCACACCGGCTGCAACCGGGATGCAGATCGCATTGTAGAAAAGCGCCCAGAAGAGATTCTCCTTTATGTTCCGGAGCGTTGCCTTACCTAGCTCTATCGCCTTGGGTACATCCTTGAGGTCACTGTGCATCAGGACAACATCAGCGCTCTCGATGGCAACATCCGTACCAGCCCCGATTGCCATGCCGACATCCGACTGGGCAAGTGCTGGCGCATCATTGATCCCATCTCCCACCATCGCGACCTTCCTTCCGCTCTTCTGCAGCGCTGATACCTCCGCCGCCTTGCCGGCAGGAAGCACTTCAGCTATCACATCATCCGTTCCAGCCATCCTCTGGATTGCTCTTGCCGTACGGCTGTTGTCGCCGGTAAGCATGACTGTCCTGATCCCCATGTCACGAAGGGAGGCGATCGCAGCGCTGGAAGAAGGCTTTATCGTATCCGAAAGCGCTATGATCCCGATAAGCCGTCCATCCTCAAGGAAGAAAAGCGGTGTCTTTCCCTCATCGGCAAGGCGTTCCTCAGCTTCCCTCACCTGTGAAGGAACCGTGGAAAGCACCTTCCTGTTCCCTCCTGTGATCTTTCTCCCATCGATGATGCATGACACCCCACGCCCTTCTGACGCGGAGAAGGAGGAAGCATCAAGAAGCCTGATCCCCCTCCTGCCAGCTTCCCTGACTATCGCCTCCCCGAGAGGATGCCCGGAAAGCTGTTCAAGGGAAGCGGCCTTCATAAGAAGATCCTCTGCTCCCACTCCTTCCCTTGTGATGATATCTGTGACACTGGGCTTTCCCTCTGTGATCGTGCCTGTCTTGTCGAGGACAACAGCATCGATTGAGTGGAGCGTCTCAAGCGCTTCAGCGCTCTTTATGAGGATGCCGCTCGATGCCCCCCTGCCGGTTCCAACCATTATGGCCGTGGGAGTTGCAAGCCCAAGCGCACAGGGACAGGAGATGACAAGCACTGATATAGCGATCGAAAGCGCGAATGAGAAGCTCTCTCCCACCGCAAGCCAGACAATCATGGATACGAGGGCTATAGCGATGACAATCGGAACGAACACCCCGCTGACCCGGTCGGCGAGCTTCGCGATCGGGGCCTTTGAGGAGGTCGCCTCATCGACAAGGCGGATGATGCGCTGAAGTGCCGTATCCTCACCAACTGTATCGACACGCATCCGAAGATATCCTGACTGCAGTACAGTGGCTCCCGTGAGCTTATCTCCCTCAGCCTTGTCCACAGGAATCGACTCACCGGTTATGGCAGATTCGTCTACAGCTCCAGAGCCATCGATGATTGTGCCATCTGCCGGTATGGACGAGCCTGCACGGACAATCGCTGTGTCCCCCTTCTCAAGCTCCTCAATCGGGATTTCCTTCTCCTTGCCGTCACGGAGCACAACAGCTGTCTTTGGCGCGAGATCCATCAGCTTCTCGATCGCGGCTGATGTGCGGCCCTTCGCCTTCGCCTCAAGCGTCTTTCCCAGTGTGATCAGCGTAAGTATCATCCCTGCTGACTCAAAGTAGACATCCATCGCTCCTGCATGCGCTGCAGCAAGATCCCCATCTCCCAGCGCCACGGCTATGCGGTACATCATAGCAACACCATAGACAAGCGCAGCTCCGGATCCGATAGCAATGAGGGAATCCATATTCGGTGAAAGATGGAAAAGGCTCCTGAAGCCTCCGATGAAGAACTTCCTGTTGATGATCGCTACAGGAAGCACAAGCAGGAAGAGCGTCAGGACGAATACCATCGAGTGCTCAGCTCCGATGAGGATGGACGGAAGAGGCCATCCCATCATATGCCCCATCGAGATATAGAAGAGAGGGACAGTGAACACAAGGGAGAGAGCAAGGCGCTTCTTCATCGCTTCATACTGCTCTGCCGCGGTGTCACGCCTCGGCTTTCCCCTGACTCTGGCCTCTTCTCCTCTTCCGGTTCTGGGAACGGCACCATAGCCAGCTTTCCCGACAGCTTCCATGATGCCGTCTGCCGAAAGCGTCTGCCCATCATACTCGACTTCCATCGTATTCTTCAGGAGATTGACGCTGACATCCTTGACTCCGTCAAGTTTCCTGACACTCTTCTCAACACGTACCTGGCAGGCTGCACAGCTCATGCCGGTCACATCAAAGCATTCCTTTCTTATCTCGCTCATACACCCCACCCCCGTGGGGTGTACTAATAATAAGGGATAATCCTCAGAAAAGCAACGGCGGGATGACCCCGCCGCAAGTCACTTTGCCATTCCATCGTTGATAACCGGTACCCGGGATGGATCGAAAGCTGTCAGATACATCAATGTGTAAGCTGACTGCGAAAGGCTGATGCGCTCCATGATCGTCTCAATCTGGGACTGCAGGACAGCAAGCCTTGAAGCAAGCACGTCGCTCTCTGAGGCAGTTCCTATCTTCATCCTCTCCTCTGCCCTGTCAGCCTTGGCGCTTTCAGAAGCCTCCTTGAGAAGGGAGTATTCGATCTTATCGCGGCTAAGCATCGCCGATGAATACGCAGAAGCGACATTCTCCTCAATCATCCTCACAGCAGAGCTGTAATCAATCGAGGCACTGAGCGCATCGCTTGCGGCTCGCTTGACATCGCTCATCTTCTTGCCGCCATCCCAGAGCGTTGTTGATAGAGCCAGCGTGATATTCAGTCCCCATGTGTCCCCGTCAAGCCAGTTGGAATCGATGGATCCACCGTATGAGGCACTGAGCTGCAGCGCGATATCAGGCTTGCCGTAGATGCTGCCCTTCGCGATATCCGTGATATACCCCTGTACAGTCTCCATCCCCTTCGCCATCTGAAGCGTAAGCAGCGATGGTGAGGTGGCGGCCGCCGTAAGCTCCTCAAGGGAGAGCGAAAGGATCTCATCGATCATCTCCTCACCCGGGGTATAATCAACCTGATCCATCGTCAGGTCGCTAAGCCCTGTCAGTGTGCGCAGCCCTTCCAGCACCGATGAATACTGGCTGTCGATCTCCCTTCTGGAAAGCACGACCTGCTGCTTCTGGATCCTTGCATCAAGGACATCCTCCTCCAGAAGAACCCCTTCCTCCGCCGCGCTTTCGGCAATGGCTATCAGGCGGTCGGCAGTCTCCTCGATGCTTGTAAGAAGCGGATAGATCATATCCATATAGAAAAGCGCGTCAAGACGGGATCTAAGCTCGGCAATGAGCTGGTTCTCCTTGTCGGTGCGCTCCATCCTCCTCAGCCCTTCAACAGTCTCGTAGAGCTTCACAGCATTGGATAGCTTGCCCCATGTGAAGATAGGCTGGGTAACAGTCAGCTGTCCCTGGACCATGTTGTTTCCCATGTCCATGGATACATCCAAAGGATCCGTCCATATCTGGCTGACGATATCGGGAAGCCCCTTGATGTCATTGGGATTCACCTTTATTGGGCCTAGTGTTGGGTTCGCCATGAATGTACCGGTAAGGAGAAGATCCACCGTAGGTGTATATCCCCCCTTCGCATCAGAGGTATCAAGGTGCGCCTTGATCACTTCCTGATCGGACTTCAGGAGATCAGCATTCCCTGCTTCCATCTGGACAATGAGATCATCGATGGTATAGCGGACATCCTCTGCAGACCAGAGAGGCAGAAGGAATACAAGGATGATCAGAACTGCAGCGATCCTCCTCATACTACTGTATTTCCTCCATGTTCACTGTCGTTGTGTTGCTACCGCCTGAAACCATCGTATATGGCTGCGTGCCGACATACCTGGTTGAGGAAGAACCATCACTCTTCTCCGATGCCGCAATGAAATACGCAAGAGCCCTGTCAGCGTCCTCTCCGAACTCAGGCTTGCTCGTTTCCCAGTAGATCCTGAATGAGACAGCTGTCCCGCTGACATTACCGAGGATGGTTGTCTCGGCATAGGTCGCAGTCTGCATCTGATAGCAGCCATCAGGCATCAAGCTGGCAAGATAATCCTCGAATGCACCTGGCTCCTGATCTTTTGCAGCCTCTCCCCTGATAAGCGCCTCAGCTCTCTCCCATGCCGCACTGTCAGTGAATGCATAGACATAGACTGTCGGATAATCATCTGCAGTGCCTTCAATGCCGCTGATCTTCACAGTGACTGTTGAACTGTAGACGAACGTGCATGCCGCGAGCATCACCAAGAGCAATGCCGATAGCGCTATCCTGTATGATCTTCTCATGTCCTATCCTCCTTCTTCCTCTTCCAGCCGTATGCTTTCCTGATCTTGTGACGTTCAAGGATGAAGTAGAACGTCGGCATCAGGAAGAGCGTGATGAATGTACTTGTCGTGAGTCCTCCCATGATGACCTGCCCGAGAGGTGCGTAGATCTCAGAGCCTTCCCCTTTTGCGAAAGCCATAGGGATGACGCCAAGGATCGTCGTGAGCGAGCTCATGAGGATCGGACGGAGCCTTGTCGCGGTCCCTCGCCTGATGTTATCGAAGAGCATCTCCATCTCGCTTTCATATGAAAGCCTGCCAAGGAGCGTTTCCCCTTCCTTTATCACTATCGAGAGCCTATCCGCTTCCTTCTGCCTCGATTCATCCTCAAGCTGGTTGATGTAATCGACAAGGATGATGCCGTTGTTGACAAGCATGCCTCCAAGGGTGACAACGCCAAGAAGGGAGACCATGCTCATGGATGAACCAAAGACCGCAAGGGAAAGTACGACGCCTATGACGCAGAACGGAACGGTAAGCATGATCAGAAGCGGCTGGTCGAAGCGCTCATAGATAAGGACGATGACCATGTACACCAGGAACAGCGAGATGATCAGGGCCTGCATGAGAGGCCCCATCGAATCACCGATGAGCTCATCGATTCCTCCGACATCCGTCGATACTCCATCAGGAAGCGGATGCTTGGCAATGAACTCATCAACACGCCTTGAGACAGCAGTCGTGGACTCCCCTGTCAGCTGCGCGCTGACTGTCAATGAGACAGCTCTGTCAGTATGGTTGATCGATGAAAGCTCCGTCTCCATCACAAGATCTGAAACAGCATCCATCGTCACAGCGGAACCAGCCTGGGTATAGAGCACAAGGGAATCGAGCATCCTCTGTGAAACAGGCTGATCAGCAGCATCTGAGGAGATATGGATGCTGTACCGCTCCTCCGTCTCTGGATCGAGATAGATACCTGTATCCATCCCGTTGAATACGATGGCGCTCATCATCGCTGCCTCATAGTTCGAGATACCAAGGGATGAAAGGTACTCATAGCTTGCATCCATGACAGCCGCAGTGGAATCATAGGCACTGGAAAGCGAGACGGAGACGACCTCGGGATCCGTCATGAGGAACGCCTCAAGCTCCTCTGCGTAGCTGTAGAGCTGATCCTCATCCTCTCCAATGAACGTGATGCCGTATCCACCACCACCGGACATATAGCCGACGAGGTAGTCGAATCCACCATTGCGAACACTGAACTCACCATCAGGAATCGCTGCGGAAAGCTCATACTGCATCTCGAGGATGATCTCATGGATATCCCTATCGCGGTCAGCAACAGGGACAAGGACAACGTGCATCCCTCCCTGGTTCTCTGCGCTGGAGACAGTAAGCGCATCCACGGAGCGCCCGGAGTAGACAATGGCGGTCTCAGTCTCCGGCACCTTCTCCATCAATATCCTCTCAGCTTCATTCATCGCCTCCTGCGTCTCCTCAAGGGTATACCCTGTAGGGAAGGATGCGCTGATATAGAAATCACTGTTGTCCGTCGATGGGATGAACGAGATATTGAGGCTTGTCAGCGAATAGACGGTGATGATGAAGATCAGGAGCGCCATGATGATGATGAACGGCGTATGCTCCATGCAGAAGCCAAGAGCTTTCCCATAGCCGCTCTCCACATGCGCAAACCCCTTGATCAGCCTGTTGTCCTTCGCAGGGAAGCGATCCCCGTCATCCTTAAGGAAGTGCTTCAGCAGGTACGGCATGTAGAACATCGCGACAAACAGCGATGAACCGATTGCGAACATGAATGTCAGGGAGATATCCCGGAGGATGTTCCCGACAAGGCCGGAAAGAAGCACGACTGGGATGAACACGACAACAGTCGTGAGGTTCGATCCGATAACGGACTTGTCAACGATACCCGTTCCCTTGTAGATCGACTCAACAACTGTGTACCTGCCCTTGCCATTCCCGTCAGTATCCTGGTAGTAGCGGTAGATCTGATCCAGAACGACGATCGAGGCATCGACGATCGAACCAAGGGAGACGACGATACCTGATATCGAGAGGATATTCACAGTGATGCCTGCGACCTTCATCACTATGAAGGTGAAGAAGCAGGAAAGCGGGATCGAAAGACCGATCGCAAGTGTCGCCTTGGCATCATTGAGGAACAGGAAGATGATGAGAACAGCGATAAGGATGCCGAGCACACCGGATTCGATTACATTCCTCAGAGATGAGAGGACAAGACGGCTGTCATCCTTGATCATGTGGTATGTCAGGGCCCCGTTGGTATCGCGCTCCGCCTCTTCGAGTATCTCCTTGACGGCATCCGTGATCTGGACAGTATTGCCGTCTGCGCGCTTGGAGACATCGACAACGATGATATCCTTTCCTCCCGAAGTGACGGTATAGTCCTCACCCTGGTATTCCAGGGAGACATCAGCAACATCGGAAAGCCGGATGATCTCCCCTCTGTCCGTTGCACCAACGGGAAGGGAGCGTATCTCGTCAAGGGATGTGAAGCGTCCATCATAGCGCAGGTCGATCAGACGTCCGTCTGCAATGGCCGTATCAAGCGGCATCGAGATATTGGAATAGGAAAGTATCTGGTAGACAGTCAGTGCGGAGATCCCCCTTGCGTTGAGATCATCCATCCTCAGCCTCACTGAAAGCTCGGGTTCGGTACTGCCGCTGATCTCAATGGAGGAAACACCGGGAATGCGCGTCAGCTGGGGGCGAAGCGTCTCGGTGATGTAGTCAGAAAGAGCAGCTGTATCACCTGTCGACTCGATCGAGAATGAGACGATCGGGAGCATCGTCGCTCCGCCGATCAGTGCCATGGGCTCGCCCTGAAGGCCGGATGGAAGCTGATCCATCAGCTGGGATATCCTGTTCCGCACCTCATTGAGCTGATCCTCTGGATTGACGCCGTCCTGGAACGTTATCGTGATCATCGCGGCGCTGTTCATCGACTGGCTGTCCATTCCTTTGAAATCAGGGAGCGTAACGAAGTCATCCTCAAGGATATCGACAACATCCTTCTCGACATCCTCTGCGGAGGCACCCGGATAGACAGCGATCACGAATATCTGCGGCATATCGATATCGGGGATGAACTCAAGATTCGTCGTGGAGATCGAGAATACGCCGAAGACAGCAAGCGCGATGAGTATCATCGAGAGTATCGCGCTATGCTTGACGGAGATGGTCGCTATCTTCATCTCTCTTCCCCCACTACCCTGACTTTCTCACCAGGGAGGAGCCCTGTCTGTCCCCGTGATATGAAGTCCCGGCCCTCATATGATGGGTCGATCGCGAAGCGTTCTGTATCCTCCGCAAGTGTCTCTGCAGCGATGTACTCCGCTGTATCGCCGGACTCGGAGACTGCGTACACCGATCCATCAAGACGACGCACTGAGATAGGAAGCGTAAGATACTCCTCTGTTTTCCACACTATCGATGCACGGATGAACATACCGGGAACGAAGCCTTCCGGATCGCTCAGGCGCACACGGACAAGGAATGTCTTGGATGTAGGATCGACATATGGCGCTATGGAAACAACCTCAGCTGTTGATGATGGGCCATCAGGAGCAGAGATCACGAAGGAAAGATCCTCACCTGCGGCCATCACCGTCTGGAAATAGCGTTCACCGACCTTCAGGTTGACAATCAGCGAATCAAGATCCGCTATGACTGCAAGCGGCATCTCCGACGATCCGATGGAACCGACTGCAGATGGGGCCTGTATGACCGTGCCGCTGACAGGCGCGGTAACGGTTGCATATGATAGCTGAAGCTCTGCAGCCTCCAGCTGGGCCCGGGCGGCATCAAGCTGTGCGGAGAGGCTATCGCGGTCCTGAGCAGTGGCGCCGCCTGAGGATGCGAGGGCATCAACACGTGCGAATGCAGCCTCTAGCCCCTTCACCTGCGCCTCAGCCATTTCCTTCTGGAGCTCATACGGCCTCCTGTCTATGACTGCGATCGTCTCGCCCTTCTCCACTCTGTCCCCTGCCTTGATCATATATTCCTCGACAGTGCCGCCGACGAATGGGACAACTGGAATCATCGCCTCTGCCTCGATATACCCGGTAAGCTCGATTCCTTCATTTATCGTGTGGTACTCGGGCTTTATGGTCTCAACCGGTGAAACGGGAGGCTCATACACAGTCGCCTTCTCGGCATTGAAGAATACATACAGCGCTGCGGCGACAGCAGCGAAGATGACCAGGAGAATTATGTATCTCAGTATGGAATTCCGTTTTTTCTTGTCCATGATCCTTACCTGCTTATCATTTTCTGTGCTTGATAGTCTGAATTTAACTACAGATGCAGTATGCTTTGTTGGAATCCGACATCGTGTGGAATATTGTTGGAATCTTTTTTTCTGACACTTTCTGACATTCTGTCATTCACAGAGAACGCTCACTGTGCTATCATCCCCGCCATGAGCATTTACAGTGATACGCTTGAAAGGCAGAAGGAATATTTCAGGAGCGGCAGCACGCTTTCATGCAGCTTCCGCAAAAGGATGCTGAGGACGCTTAAGGAAACGCTTAAGGCAAATGAGGACAGGATCCTTGAGGCTCTGGCTGCAGATCTCGGGAAAAGCCCGTTTGAAGGCTATGCGACGGAACTCGGCATCGCATATGAGGAAATCGGCTATCTCGAGAAGCACCTTGGGAAATTGATGAGGAAAACAAGGGTATCCACTCCGATAACCCAATTCAAGTCGAAGTCATACATCATCCATGAACCACTTGGGAACACGCTTATCATGTCCCCATGGAACTATCCCCTACAGCTCACGATCGTACCGCTTGCAGGAGCGATTGCAGGAGGCAACACGGCTATCGTCAAGCCTTCGCGCTACAGCAGGAATGTATCGTCGCTCCTGAAGGAAATACTGGAGAATGCATTTCCACAGGAATACATCGCCGTATTCGAAGGCGGACATGAGACGAACACGGAGCTTCTTGCCCTCCGCTGGGATTTCATCTTCTTCACAGGCTCACCTGCAGTCGGACGGATTGTCCACAGGGCTGCGAATGAGCATCTGACGCCGTGCGTGCTGGAGCTTGGCGGAAAGAGCCCTGTAATAATCGACGGGAGCGCTGATATCGCACTGACTGCGCGCCGCCTGGCATGGGGGAAGTTCCTCAATGCAGGACAGACCTGCGTCGCCCCTGATTACGCTTTGGTGAAGGAAGGGATGGAGAAGAGCCTGATCGAAGCGCTGGATGTGGAGATAAAGAGGATGTTCACATCTTCCCCGCTTACATCCCCCGATCTTCCGAAGATCATCAACCGCAAGCACTTTGACCGCGTCAACGGACTGATTGCCGGCTCAGAGAAGGCTCTTGGGGGAAGAAGCGATGATTCAACGCTCCGCATCGAGCCAACCGTGCTCTATCCCGTGAAGGAAAGCGACGCGGTGATGCAGGAGGAGATATTCGGCCCTGTTCTGCCGATCCTCACATACAAAACGCTCGATGAAGCAATTGATTTCATACGTTCAAGGGAGAAGCCGCTTGCCCTCTACATCTTCAGCAGGGATAAGAAGGCCATAGGGAAAGTCCTCTCGACGCTCTCATTCGGAGGCGGATGCGTCAATGATACAGTCGTCCATCTCACTGCATCCGGCCTGCCTTTCGGGGGAATCGGCAACTCCGGGATGGGAAGCTACCATGGCAGAAGGAGCTTTGAGACCTTCACTCATGACAAATCAATCATGGACAAGGCACTCTATCTTGATCTGCCGGTACGCTACGCCCCTTTCAAAGGCAAGCTGAAACTGCTAAAACTCCTTATGAGATGAAAAGCGGGAAGGCATTGGATAGCGCCGCGAAGGTGGCGGCGAATACAGTCAGGAGCATAGCAGTAGGCATAACTGCCGGACTTGCCATAACGTTCTTCGCTGATACAGTCGCCTACCTCGGGGATATCAATTCCCGCTATCCTCTGCTGATCCTCCTTCTTCCGCTTGGGGCTTATCTGACACTGAGGATATACCAGAAGCTGGGGGACTCATTCCGGCGGACGACAATCTCCGCAATCGATACGATACATGACCTTGAGGAAAACAGCGACGAGTCCCATCTGAAACCGGGAAGGATCTCACCATGGATGGGGCCGGTTGCATATATTGCTGCCGCGATATCGCATCTGACAGGCGCCTCAGTCGGCAAGGAAGGCGTTGGCGTGCAGATCGGTCTCTCCATCGGTGAGCTCTTCACGAAAGCGGAGAGACGGATCTCATGGAAGGGCTATCATGGGAGGGAGGACTATTACCTGATGACTGGTTCCGCGGCCGCCTTCGGCTCCCTCTTCGGCTCCCCTATTTCCGGTGTGCTTTTCGGTCTGATGTTTGCGACTCCCAATGTCCTCAGGCTTGACGCACTCTATCCATGCCTCGTTTCATCATATACCGCTGTCGCAGTTGCCGAATCGCTCAGGATCCACCGCATGGTGATACCGCCTTACACGGAGCTTCCGCTGACACTCGGGAATCTTGTGATCGTTGCTGTATTCGCGATTGCGATCGGACTCCTGGCAAGGCTGTTCCTATACCTTCTTGAACTCTTCAGAAGGGAGGTTCCCCGCATATACGGCAGCAAGGTGCTAAGCGCTGTCCTTCCAGCTCTCACCATAACGATCGCATTCCTCTTCATCTACGCGCTGACAGGGAATTTCATGTACAACGGCCTCTCTGTTGATATCCTCTACAGGGCCATCGATGGCCGCGGAATCCCCCTCTACGCATTCATCATCAAAGCAGTGCTGGTGTTCATGTCCATCGCAGCGGGATTCGCAGGAGGGGAAGTCGTGCCTCTCCTTGTTACAGGCGGGGCCTTCGGATACACATTCTCGTCCATCCTTGGACTCGAGACTGCCCCATTTGCGGTTCTTGGCGCCATCGGGATGCTCACAGGAGGGACGAATCTTCCCATCGTCTGCTTCTTCCTTGCGCTGGAGCTCTTCGGATACAGCGAGCCAGCGCTGCTGTTCCTGACTGTGGCATTCTCCTTCCTTGCATCAGGGAACAAAGGAATCTACCACCATCAGCGCATCGCGATGATCAGCCGCCTCAGGGGCGATCAGTCAGTCCAGATCCAATAGGATGGAATTTCTCCCCTCTCAAGGCCAAGGCTGCCCTGGAGCCTGATGCTTATGCTGTTTGACATGAATACATTGCAGTATGGCAGCCGATCCTCCTCTAAGGCAGTGCGGATGAGGTGCCTTTCAAGCGCCGCTCCGATTCCCATCCTGCGGTATTCAGGAAGCACTGTCAGCATCCCCATTGAATCCTCTGAATGGAAACCGGCGAAACCCATCAGCGCGCCTTTATCCGAATAGGCTCCGAAGAGATGGCCATTATCGATTGCCGAAGCGATATCCTCCTCGCTGGATACAGAGTACCGGGACACAACGAACGAGAGCATGTCCATGCCCAGCGGGATTATTGTCACATCATCGATCCTGGGCTTTCTTCCGTGGTATGAGTAAAGCCACGTTCCTTCCGCCCTGCAGTATCCAAGCTCATCGATCATGAGACGCGCTGTCCCCTCTCCATGGACACATGAGAACCCCTTTCTGGGGATTGCAGAGAGAAAATCTGCACCCCATTCCAGGCAGGCAATATACCAGAGTCCATCAGGATGGCGGCAGATGACGCCCTCCTCGGTGGAGTATTCGAGGCTTACTGTGCCTCTTTCCAGTGCATCGATCATATCTGCATAGCTCAGGGCATCTGCTTTCCTGAGCATGGCTGCGGCTTCATTTCCCTGCATGATCATGAATATAGCACTCCTGCTTTGTTTTATGTTAGATTACATTACGCTATGGACGAGAAGAGCATACGCAACATAGGCATCATGGCGCACATCGATGCCGGAAAGACGACGACAACGGAGAGAATCCTCTATTATACCGGCGAGAACCACAGGATCGGCGAAGTCGATAACGGCGAAGCGACGATGGACTGGATGAAGCAGGAGCAGGACAGGGGCATCACGATCACATCAGCTGCCACGACATGCTACTGGCAGGACCATCAGATAAACATCATCGACACCCCGGGCCATGTTGACTTCACAGCCGAGGTCGAGCGCTGTCTCAGGGTGCTTGATGGAGCTGTCGGCATCTTCTGCGCAGTCGGCGGTGTAGAGCCCCAGACCGAGACTGTCTGGAGACAGGCGGACAGATACCGCATTCCACGCATTGCGTTCGTCAACAAGATGGACAGGCTCGGTGCTGATTTCTTCCGTGTTCTGGAGGAGATGAGGACCAAGCTCGGTGCATCCCCCGTTCCTGTCTGCATCCCCGTTGGCAGCGAGAGCTCGTTCTCCGGGATCATTGACCTTATCGACATGCAGTACATCACGTTCAGTGCCGATGATGGAGGAAAGACAGTAACACGCTCTGCAATCCCTGAAAGCGAGATGCAGAAGGCCGAGGAGTGGAGGGAGAAGCTGATAGACAGCGTGGCTTCCTACTCCGATGAGATCACAGAGCTCTACTTCGAGGGAGCAGAGATCCCACGACAGATGATCATCTCGACGCTCAGGGAATGCACTCTTTCAAGGGAGCTTCTGCCGGTGTTCGTCGGTTCATCATTGAAGAACATAGGAGTGCAGAGGCTTCTTGATGGGATCGTTGACCTCCTTCCCTCACCTTCTGAAACGGAAGGAGCGGAGATCATCAATGTGAAGAACGGCAAGACCGAGGTTCTGCCACATAGCACTACAGGACCGCTTGAAGCGCTTATCTTCAAGATCCAGGTCGATCCGCAGGCTGGCCCGATGTGCTTTGTCCGCGTCTACTCAGGTACGCTCAAGAAGGGCGTCTCCGTCTATAACATAACAAAGGGAAAGAAGGAGAGGATCAACAGGCTCCTGAGGATGCACGCAGACAGGCCGGAAGAACTGTCCGAGCTGAAGGCCGGGGATATAGGAGTGATCATCGGCTTCCGCCTTGCACAGACTGGAGACACAATCGGTGCGGAGAACCATCCATACCTTCTTGAGAAGATGCAGTTCCCCAACCCTGTCATCTCTGTTGCTATCGAGCCAGCATCCACGGCGGAGCAGGAGAAGCTCAACAAGGCGCTTGAAACGCTTGCCATGGAGGATCCGACATTCACATACAAGGAAGATGCCGAGACAGGACAGCTCATCATCTCAGGAATGGGAGAACTCCATCTCGACGTGCTTGTGACACGCATCAAGGATGAGATGAAAGTCGACTGCCGCGTCGGCAACCCGCAGGTCTCCTACAGGGAATGCATCAAGACAGAGGCATCCGGCAAGGAGGAATTCTCAAGGACGATAGCCAATAAGGAGAACACCGCCGGACTTTCGATGACAGTCAAGCCACTGCCTGCAAAGAGCGGAAACTCACTCAGGATAACAGCCTCCACAAGGGATATCCCGGAGGAGATCATCGAAGCGATCAGAAATGGCATCAATGGCGCATTCTCCAGTGGCATCAGATACGGCTATGAATGCACTGACATAGAGGTGGATATCACAGCGATTGACTATGATGAGGAAACATCCACTCCATTTGCGTTCACATCCTGTGCGGCAATGGCATTCGACAGGATTGCATCCGATGCGACCCCCATCCTCATGGAACCAGTGATGAAGGTACAGGTTTCAGCACCATCGGAGTATATCGGCGATGTGATCTCATCCATCACCCAGCGCGGCGGCATCGTGCTCTCGATGGAGTCGAGACCTGGGGCAGACACCGTCATTGCGGAAGCACCGCTTGAGAAGATGTTCGGCTACACGACAGTCCTCCGCTCCTCAACGCAGGGCAGAGGCTCTTTCAGCATGGAGTTCTCACATTATTCAGAGAAGCTGATGTAAAAGCACAGGAACAAGAAGCAGCCATCGGATCAGTTCTGATGGCTGTTTCATTTCATTCGATAATATATTCAATATTGCTCAAATATATCTATCAAACAATAATCATATATTGATTATACAATTATTGATTATTTCCTGAATGAACCTGATTTCATTTCAGAATGAGAATAGATGGAGGGGCACGAGGCCCCTCCGAAAGAATCAGGATTCAGAATATGGAAAACCATTCAGAGTGCAGTTACCGTTGTATACCACATTAGCAGTTGAATTCACTGCTCCTATGAATTTCTCTCCATTGATAGCACATGTATCAAAAGTGACATTGCCATCTGCCCAAACTGCGGAGATCGCACCACCGAATGAGACTGCAATGTCTGTCTCTTCAAGGGTCATGCTGGAATCTGTATTGCTGATTGTACAGGTAGTGCTGACTGTTCCGATCAGACCTCCCGCACGGTGTGCATCATTTCCTGTGACATCTTTTGTGATCGATATAGTACCTTCTGAACTGCTCTTGGAAATCGTGACCACTCCTCCACCCGTAACACCAAGAAGTCCACCATACCTTACACCCTCTGATATACTGCTGAATCCCTCCCCTGGATCATTTGAGAAGTCTCCATAATTATGGCAATTTGTGAACGTTGCGCTAACGATTCCCGCCTGACCTGCAATACCACCAACTCTGTATGATCCGAAAATATCGCCATAGTTACTTGTATTCTCTATGGTTATTGTTGCTGGAAGGATTCCTCCGATGATTCCGCCAACTCTTCCCGTTGCAGTGATATTGCCTCCGTCTGACTCACCTGATCCATTTACACAATCTTTAATAGTCAGAGAAGCTCCAGAAGCATTGCCGACAATTCCACCTGCATTCCTTGCTTTTTCATTGTTTCTACCCGCAATCACATTTCCGGTATTTTTACTGCCAGAGATTGTCGCGTTTGTCCCGACTAGACAGATTACACCACCGGCATCGCCGTAAGATTCTATATTACCGCTATTGATAGAATTCTTAAGTACTACTTCTCCTGTACATGAGGATAATATACCGCCGATGATTCCTCCAACAGCATCAGATCCAGAAGCGGTTATATTTCCACTATTCTCTGCAGATACAGCAATACCAGAGCTGCGGATAATGGCACCGATATCACCACCGATATAGAGGAAGTCTCCATTGACAGTGATATCACCTTCATTGACAACAGCTGATCCATTTCCTTGTCCAATGCTTACAGCGTCGGCATTAGCAACCAATCCGACGATACCACCAATATAGGCATCCATCGAATCTGCATTATCATCTTCTGTTGCTGTGATTGTCCCTGTATTGGAGGAAGAATCAATAGTGACACCTGCGGCTGTCCGATAAGCCCGCCAATCCATTTCGTTCCACTTAAGGATGCCTTATTCGAGCTTCCTATCACTTCAACGTTATTGCCAGTGGATATACCTACAAGACCGCCAATGTACCCAGGGCCTTTCAATTCCTCTCCATGATTATGGCTGTCTGTGATAGTCAGCGAAGAAGCTTGAGACGTACCGACCAATCCTCCGATTTTAACTCCTTGAGAATCGATCGAAGCATTATTTGATGAATTCTTTATGACTATGACATTCTTATATTCATTCACTCCATAGATACCGCCAACAGAGTCAATCACCGGCTGGGCAGTGAAATCAAATTCACCTTCATTAGTCACGTTATCGAAGGTGGAAGTCTCTTCCAGATTTGCTTCATCACCACCTATAGCACCAACAATGCCACCAAAAGTGTCTGTGCTGGATGCAAGGGCCTTGATCGTTCCAGAATTAGAGGTATTCCTCATTGATGAAGGAGGATCGAACCTTCCGACAATTCCACCGACTACTTTCCCTGCACTTACAGTTCCTGTATTCCTGGCATCATCAACATCCACTTCTGTAAGGATTCCAGCAATACCACCGACATAGCTTGTGCCCGTGATTTCACCATTATTCGTTATCCCCTGAAGAACAAAAGGCGCAGGATCCATTGGTTCATCGACAGGATAATATACTGTGTGTGCTACTCCACCAGCCTTGCCACTTGTACCTGTCACTGAGGCATTGTTCGTTGATCCAATGATCTTCCCGCTTCCCATCATCCTGCCAACAAGTCCGCCTGCCTGTGCACCAGTGATTGAGCTTCCAACGGCAGTTGTGCAGTTCTCTATCACTGCACCATTGGTAGCAAGACCTGCTATCATTCCTGCATTCTCACTATTTGTAACGAGCTTGCCGGAAACTGTCAGATTCCTCACGCCTGAGCCCTCGCCGACAACTGCGGAGAAAAGACCGAAGGCACTGTCAGCAGTATCCGTTGGTGCATAATCAGTCATATCAGGAAGCGTGATCGTATGTCCGTTTCCATCGAACATGCCTTTGAACACAGTGCCAACTGCTTCTTCTGAAGCCCTTTCAGCGTTTCCAACAGGATCCCATGATTCCATATCGGAGAAATCAAGATCAGACTCAAGGGAGAACACCTTCCCTTCCGTCTCAAGCGTTCCGTTCTCGATATTCTCCTTGAACAGAAGGAATTCCTCTTCTGAGGCGATAACATATGGATTCTTCTCGCTTCCAGTACCGCTCATTCCGCTGTCCCATGCGGGGGCGTTCTCCTCTATTTCCTCTATGAGTGGCTGTTCTGCAAGCTCACAGGATACGATTGCGATAATCGAAAGCAGGATTATAAGAAGTCTCTTCATTCCTCACCCCCTCAGAACCTTACGGTCATGTCAAGCGTCACCGGCAGCATGTTGAGCTGCAGCGAAATGGTTCCGCCCTTATAGATCTGCATCAGAAGATCGAAGCCGACTGAGTATCCGATGGAAAAACCTTCGCTTACATCGGCAGCTACTCCCAGCGATGCTCCGAATGCTGGGCCTATGTATGTCTTTCCGTCCATCAGCTGGATATGCCCTCCTGCCTCGAGAACAAGGGGGAACCTGACAGCACCGGTTGTAGGTTCAACCTTAATCTCCAGGAGTCTCCACCTTCTAAGCAGAGCGAAAGGTGGAGAGGAATGGAGGAGGAAACATCGGG
>CALXYL010000026.1 GCA_944392985.1 uncultured Spirochaetaceae bacterium
GAGCTGAAGAGGTTGCAGAGGCTTCATTTGAGGGGCCAGCTATCATTGAGGAAGAGCCCGCTGAGGTCGAGGAACCTATCATCATTGAGGAACCCGCTGAGGTCGAGGAACCTGCCATCATTGAGGAACCTGTCATCATTGAGGAACCCGCTGAGGTCGAGGAACCTGCCATCATTGAGGAACCCGCTGAAGTTGAAGAAGAGCCTGCCGTTCCTGCAAAGGCTCCTATTTCCAACCCTGTGTTCCCAGAATCTGGTGTGATAGCACCGGATGCAGGTGCTGAGGATTACGCCGCGGCAAGGAATGAGATGCGGAAGTCCGCGATTGCCGAGGCTCTGAGCTTCATACAGTGAGAAAAGGAAAGGCTGCTTCGGCAGCCTTTTCCAATCATTCAGGATAGTATCTTTCCTCTCCATCAGGGGTTTCGAATATGTATCGTGGTCTGCCGTCGTGCATCGTCCTGCCCTTGAGGTATTGATGCGTGAGTATGACCTTTCCTCCACCATCCGGCAGATCTGCTGTGTACTGCGGCATTGCCAGGCCGGAAAGCGAGGCCCTGATGTTCCTCTCTATCTCAAGTCCACGTTCTATATCCACTCTCAGATGGTCCGTTCCCCGCACAGGGTCGTCCTGGAAAAGGTAGTATGGCTTGATCCTGTTCATCAGCAGCTTGTCAGATAGGGCTATAAGCGTTTCCTCATCATCGTTGACTCCCTTCAGGAGGACACTCTGATTGAACGCGGGGATACCGATGTCCACAAAGCGGGCAACCGCTCTGCATGATCTTTCTGTCAGTTCCTCCGGATGGTTGAACTGAGTCATCAGGAAGAAAGGAGCGCCCATGGATGCGTAGCGCCTGATGATATCCATCAGGTTGTTTGTGAACCGTTCCGGACATGTGAGAACGGCACGTGTGCAGAGCCTGAGTATGACACCGGGACAGATTGACCGGAATATTGACAGCATCTCCTCGATGCGGCTGTCTGAAAGGGTGAAGAGATCCCCTCCTGTGAGGAGTATCTCCTTTATTCCCTTGTGTGAAGCGGCGTATTCGGCGGCTGCGAGTATCTCCTCCCTTGAGGCTGGTCCTGCCAGATGTCCTGCAAAACGGCGTCGGAAGCAATGCCGGCAGTATGCGAAGCAGCTGTCCGTAGTGCAGAAGGCGGCTCTGCTGCCATATCTATGGATAAGCCTCTTCGTACCATGGTGCTCCGCTTCCTGCTGCGGATCGAGGCTTCCGATGCAATCCCTGTTCTCGCTTGCTGTAGGCACGAACTGATGCCTTATAGCGGGATTGGATAAAAGCGGGATGAGACTGTCAGAAATAAGCATTGGAAGGGTGGAAGGACCATCTGGATCCCACGCCCTCTCATCATCATCCAGGCTGACCACAGCCTCTAGCTTTCTCATGTCCGTAATCGGCATGGCGCTGTTATAGCACAAAAAGGGATAAAAAAGAAGGAAGGCCCCATCTGAAGCCTTCCTTTCTGGATCGTCTGATCAGCTGTTGACCCTTTCGAGATATTCCTTGGTCTCTGTGTTGACCCTGATCTTCTCTCCCTGCTTGATGAAGATAGGAACGCGGACGCGAAGGCCTGTCTCTGTCGTGACATACTTCGTTGCACCCTGGACCGTATCACCCTTGATTGCTTCCTCTGCCTCTGCAACGGTGAACACGATCTTCGACGGGATGGTGATATCCAGGACCTGATCCTCCCAGAACGTCGTTCTGTAGGTCTCTCCTTCCTTCATGAAATACTCGTAATCGGGGAAGGACTTCATCGGGACATCGATCTGGTCGAATGTCTCTGTGTTCTGGAAGTAGAAGTTCTCGCCGTCGTTGTAAAGGTACTGGAGATCCCTATCCTCCACAGTGATGTCCTCGGCGTTGTCCTGGCTCTTCATGGTCTCGGAAAGCACCTGGCCTGTTGCGGGGCTCTTGAGCTTGAGGCGCACGAATGCCGATCCCTTTCCCGGGTTGACGAACTCGCGTTCAATGCAGACGAACGGCTGTCCCTTGACGAGCAGCGCTGTTCCCTTGTCGATCTGACCTGCTTTAATCATATTCAGTTACCTCTGTAGATTGGACAGTATATGCTTTTTACTGGCGTAGCATATCAGAAAGGGGGAATAAAAGCAAAGGCTCTATGCAATTAAGTCCCAGATGTGCGGCAAGGAGCCTGTCAAGGCCCATCGCTGCGCCGGAAGAGGGCGGGATGCTGAGGCCGGGAAAGGATGGATCGGGAGGGGGAATGATGTCCTCCGTTCCGCTTCTTTCCTTCACCATACGGCTGTATTCAGCGCTGAAATAGCGTTCTGTCTCAGCCTTGTCTGTCTCCTCGTCATAGCAGTTCGCTATCTCCATTCCCGCGATATACATCTCCCATCGCTTCTTCGTGGGCCTGCCTTCGGCGTTCCTCGCGAGGCAGGCTATCCTGTCAGGATACTCCGTCAGATAGACTTCCCTGTCCTTCGGAAGGGCTGGCTCTGTGTATGTGAGGAATATCCTGTTGAATGTATCATCCCAGCTTTCATCCTCTGCCGCCTCCAGTCCAAGCCTGGATGCCTCCTTGCGGAGATATGCGATATCCTCAGCCTTGTCCATATCGACACCGGCATGCTTCCACATGGCCTCATGCATCGTTATGACAAGGGGCTTCTCCTTCAGCCATGGGGCATCGGTGCCTTCCGGCTTCGTTCTCTCGATCATCTCTATCGTGATTCCGATTGAATCATTATCGTCAGCACCTACTGTGTAGTATTCAAGCATGGTGAACTCGGGATTGTGGATGTTTCCAAGCTGCTCCGAATTGCGGAAGCACTCGGATATCTGGAATATCGATCCCGAACCCGCTGCAAGGAGCTTCTTCATGAATATCTCAGGTGACGGTATGAGATAGAGATCCCTGCTTCCTGTGAATTCATTTATGAACCGCGTACCGAATGCCTTGATGGTCGGTTCTGGGATCAGGTAGGGGGAGAGTGTCGGAGTGGAGACCTCAAGGTATCCTTTCCCGATGAAATGAGTGCGGATGTTCATCAGAAGCTCAGAGCGCTTCCGTGCTGCGTGGAAATCATACATGACTGGGAATTGTATTGCCCTCGCATGCCAGTTTCAATACTATTGCCCGTATGGCACATTATACTACGGATGAGCCGGTGTATGCGCTCGCGACTCCGTTCTCTCCATCAGCGCTCGCTGTGCTCCGCGCATCCGGCGATGGCGTGACAAAGCTCTTCGCACCGTTCTTTACAGGACGCCTGCTTTCTGCTCCTTCCTCTTCTGCTGTGCATGGGTTCATCGTGGATGGCACAGGAGAAAGGATCGACGAGGTGATGGTCATACGCTATGGCAAGGGACATGGATATACATCTGAGGAAGCCTTTGAGATCATGTGCCATGGTTCGCTTCCGGTGATCCGGCGCATCTCCCGCCTTCTTGAGGAGTGTGGGATCAGGGAGGCTCTGCCAGGGGAGTTCACATACAGGGCGTTCATGCATGGAAGGATGGACCTGACGGAAGCTGAGGCTGTTGAGGAGATTGTCTCCTCAAAGACGGAAAGGGGCGCATCCGATGCCCTGTTCAGGCTTACAGGATCCATACACAGCGAGGCTGAGAAGGCAAAGGACAGTATCCTGGATATACTTGCTTCCCTGGAGGTGCAGCTGGATTATGGGGAGGATGAGATCCCAGAGGAATGGGAGTTCCCTTCAGAGCGTGTTGATCCGATCTGCAGCCGTCTCCTGTCCATTGCTGCGACATACAGTTCCTCAAGGCTCTGGTCCGATGGCGCTCTTGTTGTGATCGCTGGGCGTACCAATGCCGGCAAGAGCTCTCTCTTCAATGTCCTGCTGAAACAGAATAGGGCTATAGTATCACCGGTGGAAGGAACGACAAGGGATTATATTGAGGCAGATGCCGTCATAGCGGGCATTCCCGTTCATCTTTTCGATACAGCTGGGCTGCGCGATACGGAGGAGAGTATCGAGGCGGAAGGGATCAGGCGTACGGAGGATCTCATGGAGAAGGCGGATCTCATCGTCTATGTCATCGATCCGTCGTCAGGGGATGTTCCTCCCGATGACAGCCGTGTGCTTGCAGTCTATTCCCGTCTTGATCTGACTGGCAGCGATGGATCCCTTGCATTCTCTTCTGTTACGGGAGAGGGAATGGATCAGGTCATTGACGCGATTGCCAAGCGGCTGACGGATGGGCTTGATGCCTGCACTGGGGTTCCCCGCATTGATTCAGAGAGACAGCGTGACGCGCTTATTGCAGCGTCCGATGCTCTCAAGGATGCGGAGCAAAGCATGCAGTTCGGCTATGATGTCGTTGCCATGTATCTGCAGAGTGCTCTCTCCTCTCTTGCTGATCTGACTGGCGAGACGACAGGTGAGGATGTCCTTGACCGGCTTTTTTCATCATTCTGCCTAGGGAAGTGAGATATGCGTGATTATGATGCGATAGTCATTGGCGGTGGACATGCGGGAATCGAGGCGGCGCTTGCTCTCTCACGCGAGGGCTTCCCGACGCTTCTGATCACACAGTCGCTCGATGCAATAGGGCGCATGAGCTGCAATCCGTCGATAGGAGGGCTTGCGAAGGGTAATCTTGTCCGCGAGATCGACGCACTTGGCGGAGAGATGGGGAGGCTTGCTGACAGCGCGATGATACAGATGCGCCTCCTCAATAGAAGAAGGGGGCCTGCAGTCCAGGCGCCCCGTGCGCAGGAGGACAAGTTCTCATATTCCAGAAAAGCGAAGGAGACTCTCGAAAAGGAGCCGCATCTCTCCCTTTTCATGGATACCGTGACTGATCTGCTTGTGGAGGACGGCGCTGTCATCGGAGTTGTCACTGAAAGAGGATGGAGTATCTCTGCAAGGACAGTCGTTCTCACAACAGGTACTTTCATGGATGGCCGTATCTTCATCGGGGAGTATGAAGCTCCCTGCGGCCGTCTTGCTGAGGCTGCAGCTATCGGTCTGGGGGATAGCCTGCGGCGCCTTGGCTTCCATACGGGAAGGATGAAGACGGGAACACCTGCGAGGGTTCTTCTTAGCTCGCTTGATCTGAATCGGATGGAAGTGCAGGAGGGTGACAGCCCAATGAGCGCTTTTTCGTTCGAGACGGAAAGCATCGATCGGCCTTCACTCCCATGCTATGTGACATACACCAACGAGACAACACATAGGATCATCAGGGATAATATCCACAGGTCCCCTCTGTATGGAGGGAAGATCATCGGGCGCGGACCCCGCTACTGTCCGTCAATTGAGGATAAGGTCGTTCGCTTTCCTGACAGGGAACGGCATCAGATCTTTGTCGAGCCGGAGGGGATCGGAAGCGAGGAGATGTATCTCAACGGCCTTTCGTCCTCCCTGCCGGAGGATGTCCAGCATGCGTTCATCCATTCGATACCTGGGTTGGAGCATGCCCAGATCATGCGTCCGGCATACGCAGTCGAATATGATTACCTCGATCCCCTGGATCTCTATCCATCCCTTGAGAGCAAGATCCTTGCGAATCTCTTCATCGCAGGGCAGACGAATGGTACGTCAGGCTATGAGGAGGCCGCGGCGCAGGGCCTTGTCGCGGGGCTCAATGCGGCTGAGCGACTGAAGGGCAATCGTCCGTTCATCCTGTCCCGTACAGAGTCGTATATCGGGGTGCTGATAGATGATCTTGTCACAAAGGGGACGAAGGAACCGTACAGGATGTTCACATCAAGGGCCGAGTACCGTCTTTCTCTCCGCCATGACACAGCGGATCAGCGGCTAACGGCAAAGGGATATGCCCTGGGTCTCGTAAGCAAGGACAGGATG
The DNA here is from genome assembly GCA_944392985.1 of uncultured Spirochaetaceae bacterium. GTDB lineage: Bacteria > Spirochaetota > Spirochaetia > Sphaerochaetales > Sphaerochaetaceae > Ornithospirochaeta. Next base: position 5,824 of record CALXYL010000026.1, read on the forward strand.
GATCGCCTTGATCGTAAGAATGAGACGATAGCTGCAGTGAAGGATGTCCTGCGCTCTGTCCGTGTCGGAGCAAAGAGCGCGTATGATGTACTGAAGGAGCCTGATAAGGATATAATGGCGCTTGGGATTCCTGCGCTGGAGGCTTTTCCCAGCTCTGTTCTGACAGAAGCCGAGCTTGATATCCGATATGAAGGGTACATAAGCAGGCAGGAGCGGGAGCTTGAGAAAGCGAGGAAGGCGGAGAATCTGGAGATTCCTGCTGATTTCGATTATGATTCAGTTGATGGCATCTCCTCTGAATCAAAGGAGAAGCTCAAGGCCATAAGGCCGCTGTCCATAGGACAGGCCGGTAGGATATCCGGCGTGCGTGTCTCGGACATAGCGGTCCTTGCGGTTGCTGTGAGGAGCGTCAGGCGTGGATAAGGAGCTCTTGGTTTCTGGACTGGAAAGGATCGGAGTGCCGCTCGATGAAGGGATGATAGAGCGGCTGATGATCCATGTCAGTGAGATCATGCTTTTCAATCCGGCGCTGAAGCTCGTCGGGGACAAGGACCCCGATGGGATTATCATAAGGCATGTACTGGATTCGGCTGCCGCCTATCCGGTATTCATGAAGGAGACGGAACCGGGATGCACGATAGCTGATCTCGGATCAGGGGCAGGGTTTCCGGGGGTGGTCCTTGCTGCTCTGATGCCGGATCGCGTTTTCGTGCTTGTGGAGCGTATGCAGAGGCGTTCGCAGTTCCTTAAGGGAGTCCTTCTTAGGACGGGACTGAGGAACGCTGAAGTAGAGGAGAGAGATCTACGGACGGTGAGAAGGCGTTTCGATGCCGTCACCTGCAGGGCGTTCCATCCGATGTTCTCCATCGCCGATGAGGTTTCATCCATCGTCGATGGGGATGGTGTGCTCCTTCTTTACAAGGGGCAGAGGAAGAATGCGGAGTCAGAGCTCAGCGTCCTCAGGGGAGAGGGCTATGGCTTTGATGAGCGGATGGAGAACCTCAGGGTTCCCTATCTCGATGAGGCGAGGACAATGGCTGTCCTCAGGAATTTCAGGCGTTTATGAAGATAAGAAAACACAGGCTTTCCCTGGCGGTGGGTATTCTTGCGATTCTCTTGGGAGGAGGGCTGTTCCTGCTTCTTGCTCTTGGCATGGACACACTCCCTGAAGCGGTTCTGTCCGCATTTGGCACTATCTCTGGATATATCGGTATCGGAAGCGGGGCGAAGGCATTGATGCCGTTCGGCATCTTCCTCTTCCTTGGAGGTCTTGTCCTTCTGCTTTTCAGGCGGAAGAAGCGTTTTTCCATGTACCTTTCCGCCCTTTTCCTTGCTCTGATCTACATGACTGTCCTGGTTTATCAGCACAGGGTATCGGGCAATTCATTCCCGGAAGCAATCGTTTCGCGCATTGGAGAGGAGGATGCCTGGCTGCTTATCGTATGCGCCGCGCTTGAGGCCGTGCTCTTCTTCGTCCTGATGCTTGTCTCCGGCAAGGCTGACAGCCGTCTCTTCGACCGCGAGGAGAAGCGCAACAGACGCATAGAGCTTCAGGAGAGGAAGCGCTCAGAAGCGGTTGCTGACAACGATGAGGAAACCGATGGCGAGGAAGTGGATGATCTTCCTCCTCGTACCAAGGCTGAGGAGAAGGAAGACCGCCGCTACATGAAGATGAAGGCGCGCATGGAGAAGAAGCGGCAGAAGAAGGAAGAGCGCCTTGCAGCCAAGGACAGGAAGAGATTCGAACGATTCCAGGAGAAGGAGAACAGGAAGGCGGAGAAGCAGGCAGAGAAGGCGAGGGCGGCAGAGGAGAAGGCCAGGAAGAAGGAGGCTGCATCCCTTGAGGCCACGGCTCTTGATGACAGCGAGGATTCCTTCCTGACGAAAGGCGCTCCTTCTGTGCCACGCAGGCATATCGATCCGGCAGAGCGGGTCGAAGTGCCGGAAGTCGGGGATGTTCCTAAACTGAAGACCATCAGGCAGAGGGAAGGTGTCAGGACGGGTTCAGTGAAGGAGCCTGACAGGATGCCGCCTGAGTCGGATGTCTTTGCACAGATCAAGGAAGAGATTAAACGGGAAGAGGAATCACAACCCTCCCAAGTTGCTGAATATAACGCTGAAGAGGCTCCCACATTCCGCAAAGGAGGAATGATCGAGGCAACGCTGGAAGCGATGAATGCAATAAATGAAAGCGTTGGAAAGGAAGAGGAGACAGCAGGAAGCAATACGTCTCCTATAATCGGATACAGCGATAAAAACGAGAAGAAGGAACGTAAGAACAACTCCTCATTCGCTCCTTCCGGGCTTTCTCCGGACCATCCACGCTACAAGCTCTTTGAATCTCTGACCCATCAGAGGAATGTCTCCTCATTCCCTTCGAAGAGCTTTGAAGCGGAGGTTCCTGATTCGCCTTCAGAGTATGGAAGCACTTTCATCAAGGAGGAGGAGAAGCGCATTCCCGGTCAGTCCGGTTTCCTTCGGCAGGAACCGTCTGATGAGGAGGAAGAGGAAATCCAGATTCCTGTAGCACCGTCAAAGCCTGCTCCAAGGATTGAGAAGGCTCCGATCGAGGAATCCATTGCGGTTGAGACAGCCTCAGTCAGGGCAGATGATGAGGAAGTGGAAATCGTGGATGACGAGCGTGAGATGCCTTCTCAGGAAAACGAGCTGATGCTTTCTGTCGGGATCAGCGGGCTTCAGAGCAATGAGCTTGGATTTGCCGCTATATCCCAGAGGACACGGCGCAAGTATATCGCTCCTCCTCTCAATATCCTTGTCGACTATCCCCAGTCATCAAGTGAGATCGATGATTTCACCCGCCATCAGGGAGATCTGATCATCGAGACCCTCCGTGATTACCATGTCGATGTGACGATGGATGGAATCATCAAAGGCCCTACAGTCACGATGTACCAGCTCAAGCTGGGTGAGGCTGTGCCCGTGCAGAGGGTTAAGAGCAGGGCTGATGAGCTTTCGTACAACCTCGGTGGTGCCAGGATAAGGATCCTTGCGCCGATTCCGGGAAGGAAGGCTATTGGAATCGAGGTGCCTAACAAGAGCAGGGCGATCATAGGCTTCAAAGATATGCTCCATGCGTATCGAAAAGGTGTTGATCCGGACAAACTGCGTGTTCCTATGATACTTGGGCGTACCATTACGGGAGAGCCGATCACCATCGATGTCGCGAAGATGCCGCACATGCTCGTCGCAGGTACGACAGGATCTGGAAAATCCGTCTGCATCAACTCATTCATCTGTACGCTTCTCTATACACGCAGCCCTCAGGATGTGCGCCTCATCATGGTCGACCCGAAGGTTGTTGAGCTTACAGTCTATAATGGCATCCCCCATCTGCTGACTCCAGTGATCACGGAGGCTAAGAAGGTCGTCAAGGCGCTTGGCTGGCTCTGTGATGAGATGGAGCGCCGATACCAGATGATCTCAAAGTTCGGCGTCAGGAATATCGAGGGACTCAATGCCAGGATAAGGAATGAGAACATCCCAGCGGAGAAGCTGCCTTATATCGTGCTCATAATGGATGAGTTCGCTGATCTGATGTCCACTGTTGGAAAGGATATCGAGACATATGTGGCACGCCTTGCTGCGAAGGCCAGGGCTGCCGGTATCCATCTGATCCTTGCGACGCAGCGCCCATCGTCCGATGTCATAACGGGAACGATCAAGAACAACTTCCCTGCACGTATCGCATTTGCTGTCTCCTCTGCTACGAACTCCAGGATCATACTTGATGAGGGCGGCGCCGAGAATCTTCTTGGAAAGGGGGATATGCTTCTGATGGAGCCATCGACAATGGGCTTCCAGCGTATCCAGGGTGCGTTCCTCTCCGATGATGAGGTCTATTCCATCGTTGATTTCGCCCGTAAGCATGGTACCACCGATTATCTTGCGGATGATATCTTCGAGGATCATGAGGCGGCTGCAGAGGATGGAGAGGAGATCCCTGTTTCCGAGGAGGACAGTGACGAGGTCCTTTACGAGAGGGCAAAGCAGATCGTCTATGAGCGCAAATGCGCCTCCGCGTCCTTCCTGCAGCGGAGGATGAAGATCGGCTACAACAGGGCTGCCAGGCTTATAGAGATGATGGAGGAGAATGGCATCATCGGGCCTCAGAATGGCTCTAAGCCGAGGGAGATACTGAAATATGAGTGATGCGCTTTCCATAGAGGCGCCATTGGATTATATTGGCGTCGTATGAGAAGCGCAGTCAGGAATGGAGAGATCATCAGGGAGGATCAGGCGGTCCTTCCTGTCACTTACAGGGAAGTGCAGTATTCATTTTCTGTCTATGAGGCATTGAGGATCACTGCATCGCATGTCGTCCATCTTGAGGATCATCTGAAGCGCCTTGAGGAATCCTGCGCGGCTATAGCCCTGGTCCATCCATTCTCCGGATCATTGATCGCTGATTCACTGGATAGGCTGATCAAGGCTGATGGCATCTCTGACGCTACTGCCCGCATCCTCATAGTCGGCGGACCTTCTCCCTTGTTCTTCATCACGTATTCCGATCTGCTTTCCTATCCTGATAGCTATTACAGCGATGGTGTGGCTGTTACTCTCTTCTACGGGGAACGCTTCCTTCCCCAGGCCAAGACGTCGAATCTGCTGATGCAGTATATCGCGCTTGAGGAGGCAAAGGCAAAGGGCTGCTTCGAAGCGTTGCTTGTAAACAGGAAAGGACAGGTGCTGGAAGGGACGAGAAGCAATTTCTATGGTATCTACGGGAAGAGGATCTATACCGCTCCTGATGATCAGGTGCTTTCCGGTATCACCAGGATCAGCGTCCTGAGAGCGGCGGAGGAACTGGGTTTCGAGATCGTCTACACACCTCCCACTGATTCGAATCTGTATATGTTCGATTCGCTCTTCATCTCATCTACGTCCATGGGGGCGATGCCTGTGGCATCTGTAGGTGGCAATGCGATGAAGCGAGATCGCTGGGATTCTGTCAGGGATATCTGCCGCCTGGAGCGTGAATGGGAATAGCCTTGGTAGACAAAAGGCTCCTTAATCTATATTGTTTCCCCTGATAGCTTACAGCAATTCTACCTTAGAGGTTTTTGATATATGGAATTCACAGAACTCCCTCTCTCTGGAGAGGTGCTTGCCGGCATTGATAAGGCAGGCTATAAGGACTGCACTCCAGTACAGGAGACGGTGCTTCCGATCTCCCTTTCCGGACGCGATGTCATGGTGCAGTCAAAGACCGGGAGCGGAAAGACAGCTGTCTATCTGCTTACCATACTCGAGAAATACAGCAGGAATAAGGCGGGAGCGGCGCTGATAGTCTCTCCAACAAGGGAACTTGCAGTGCAGATAGAGGAGGATGCCCGCATCCTCAGCGCAGGATTCCCTGATTACCGCATAGGCTGCTTCTATGGTGGCGTAGGCTACAAGGAGCAGAATGAGGAGCTTGCTTCCGGATTGAATCTCTATGTCGGCACTCCTGGCAGGCTCCTTGATTTCGCCAAGTCGAACAAGCTCGATTTCCGCTGCTTTGATACAGTTGTCCTTGATGAGGCGGATCGCATGTTCGATATGGGGTTCTATCCCGATGTGCAGTCCATGTTCGCCCAGATGGTCAGCCCCAATGAGAGGCAGACGATGCTCTTCTCGGCCACGCTTTCCACGAAGGTGAGGAATCTCGCATGGAAGTATATGTCTGATCCCGAGGAGATTGCGGTGCAGCCTGAGGAAATTACGGTGAAGGCAATCACCCAGGAGCTCTTCCACGTGACGAAGGAGGAGAAGTTCTCCCTCCTTCTGTCCATCCTGAAGAAGGTGGATCCTTCATCATGCCTGATCTTCACAAATACGAAGGACAGGGCCGTTGAGGTTGCGAAGCGCCTCGCGATGAACGGCTACAAGGCTGAGTATCTGATGGGGGACATGCCTCAGTCGAAGCGATTGAAGACACTTGAGCGCATGAAGGAAGGGCAGCTGCCTTATCTCGTTGCGACTGATGTCGCGGCAAGGGGATTGCAGATCGATGATCTGGAGCTTGTCGTGAACTATGATATCCCTGAGGATTTCGAGAGCTATGTCCATCGCATCGGACGCACAGCCAGGGCTGGCAAGTCCGGGAAGGCGATCACGCTCGCATGTGAGGAGTATATCTATGGCCTTGAGCCGATAGAGAACTACATCCAGATGAAGATACCTGTGATATGGCCTGATGAAGCAGGGCTTGAGAGCGTTGAGGACAAGAGCGCTGGGTATCATTATCGTTCCAGACGGCCTTCTTCCAAGCGGGTTGAGCGCAGTGGTGAAAGACGCCATGCCGACAAGGGACCAAGGAAACCCGATCGCCGCAGGAATGCGCAGCGCAATGCGGCAAAGAGCGCAGGAGAGGAGAGGCGCAGCGATAAGGATTATGACAAGCTCTCATCGATGACTCTTGAGGATAGGATGGCCTATTACAAGAGCGAGTTCGGCGGCAAGGAGCAGGGTAAGCCAGCTGCTGCGAGAAAGAATGCCGAAGGCAGGAAGAAGCCTGCCCAGAGCCAGGGCGGTGTAAGGCCGCAGCAGAGAAGGCCTCAGCCGAAACCGCAGCAAAGGAAGGCACCGAAGCAGCAGGCTGTCCAGAAAGCGGAGGCTCCGAAGGTGGAGAACACTGCCGCGAGGAAGGAGGCATCTGTGGAGACAAAGAGTAGGAAGGGGCTCTTTGCAAGAATACGGTCAATGTTCGGGAAATGACGATGCTGCGCCGTTTCTGTTCATACTATCGTTACTACAAGGGGCTTTTCGCCCTTGATATGGCAGCGGCACTCGTCTCGTCGCTGCTTTCTCTTCTATCACCGGCGATTGTCAGATACATCCTGTCGACAGCGCTTCCATCGCATCTTTTTCTCCATGCCATGTGGCTGTTGGTTGCCATCATCGTGATATACATGATCCAGGCAGGGGCAACGTACGTAAGGATCAAATGGGGGCATTACCTCGGGGTCTGGATGGAGAGCCGGATGCGTTCAGAGCTCTTCTCGCATCTCCAGTGCCTCTCATTCTCCTATTTCGATCGGACAAAGACTGGTTCGATCATGAGCAGGATCACGAATGACCTTTTCAACATAGCGGAGGTCGCCCATCACTGCCCGGAGGATTTCCTTATTTCCATCGCGACGATCATCGGCGCGTATGCCTTCATGTTCTCATTCTCTTGGGAGCTTGCTGCTATATCAGTGATTCCGCTGCCTGTGATGCTTTTATATGGCATCGTGTTCAATCATCGCCTCAAGGAACGCAACAGGGCAATAAGGAGGACGATCGCCGAGGTCAATGTCGAGGCGGAGAATTCCATACAGGGCATAAGGGAAGTGAAGAGCTATTCCCAGGAAAAGCTGCAGGAGAGCCGTTTCGACGAGACGAACAGACGACTGAAGAAGTCACGGGAGAAGATGTACGGGACGATGGCGCAGTACCAGTCGGGGATCAGCTTCATGAGGGATTTCTATTACTTCATGACGATTGCCGGAGGTATCATCCTCATCGCTCTGTCGCGGGTTGAGGTCTATGATCTGGTGACCTTCCTCCTGTATGTTTCCGTCGTGCTTCCTCCGATTGACCGTCTGATCAACTTCACTGAGCAGTTCACACAGGGGATGGCTTCATTTGAGCGATTCACAGAGATCCTTGATATAAGGCCGCAGATCGAGGACAGGCCGGATGCTGTGCCTCTTTCCGTTACTGAGGGACGGATAGATTTCAACGATGTCTCCTTCTCTTATGAAAGCGCTGACGAGAGTGTTGTGATCAATCATCTTGACCTGCATATCCCGGGAGGAGCAAAGGCGGCGCTTGTAGGGGAGTCGGGTGCTGGCAAGTCCACTATAGTCTCGCTCCTTGGACGCTTCTATGAGTGTGATGGCGGAAGCATAACAGTCGATGGAACGGATATCGACAGCGTGACGCAGAAATCCCTTCATGAGTCGATAGGCTTTGTGCAGCAGAATGTGTTCCTCTTCGATGCTACGATCCGTGAGAATCTCAGGTATGGCAAGGCCGATGCGGATGACGAGGAGATGTGGCAGGCCCTCAGGAATGCCAATCTTGCCTCCTTTGTGGCATCCCTTCCAGATGGACTTGATACAGAAGTGGGAGAGCGGGGGACACGGCTTTCGGGAGGACAGAAGCAGCGTCTGTCAATCGCACGCATCTTCCTGAAGAATCCCCGTATCCTCGTCTTTGATGAGGCTACAAGCTCTCTCGATACGGAGAGCGAGAAGCAGATACAGGAGGCGCTTGACAGGCTTTCCAAGGGAAGGACATCAATCGTCATCGCCCATAGGTTATCAACGATCCAGGATTCGGATATAATCTTCGTGATAGATAAAGGAAGCGTCCGTGAGAGGGGTACACACCAGGAACTGCTGGAAAAGCATGGCCTGTACTATCGTCTCTATTCGCTGAAGGATTGATGCTATGAAGAAGAGAATCAGGCTTACGGTTGCTATTGCGCTGATCGCAATTCCCTTTGCGGTGCTTTCACTGCTTTCCATGCTGCTTGGAAATCTTCTTGTCCTGCTCCATCTCAGGCGTGCAAGCGAGAAGACAGTGCATTTCCTCCTCGATATCCTCATCTTCTGGATCCTGTTCTGCCTCGGAGTCAGGCTGCATACTGAAGGGAAAGAGAATATCCCTGTATGGGGAAGCAAGGTCTGCTATATCGCGAACCATCAGAGCATGATGGATATCCCTGTGCTCTATGGCGCGGGCATGTGGTGCGGTCTTGTTGCGAAGCAGGAGCTCTTCCGCATTCCCGTCCTGCATGGACTTCTGAAGGTGCTTCGCTGCGTGGCTATTGACAGGGGGTCGCTCAGAGCGAGCCTTAAATCGATACTGAAAGGCGCTGAGCAGATATCATCTGGCTATCCTATGGGAATCTTCCCGGAAGGCACAAGAAGCAGGACAGGGGAGATAGCGGAGATGAAGGCGGGAGCGTTCAAGATGGCGACGCGTGTCGGTGCTCTTGTTGTTCCCGTTGCTATGAAGAATACCCGGAATGCCTTCGAGGCCATTGATAGCTTCCGGATAGTCCATGTCTATGTGAAGATCATGAAGCCGATTGATAGCTCCACCCTTTCTGAGGAAGGCCTCAAGACACTTCATTCCGACGTGGAGAATGAGATAAGAGAGGCATACGCATCCCTTCCTGGTCCATATGCTCGACGCTGAGATATCCTTTTCCTACGAAAAGGGACCAAAGGTCTTTGATCATTTCCGTTTTCGCGTCTCCTCGGGTGAGAAGCTCTTGGTAATTGCTCCTCCTGGATCTGGAAAGACAACCCTTGCGAAGTTGCTTACAGGGGCGCTTCCCTCCTATTCGGGAGGGAATTCCGATGGATATGCACGGCTAGATTCCATGGATATCCTTTCCATGCCTGCAGCGCTGAGGATGGAGAGAGTCGGGCGTGTCAGCCAGAATACTGATGAGATGCTTCTTTTCTCTTCCGTTATGGAGGAGATTTCATTTCCCCTTGTCAATCTTGGCTTGGATGCGGAAGAGAGGGAGAGGCGCATTTCCGATTCACTTTCATTGTTCGGCCTTGAGCGTTACAGGGATGTATCCACATCCGAACTGTCTGGTGGCGAGAAGCGGCGCCTCATGCTTGCTGTCCTTTTCGCTGTTGATCCTGATATCTACATCCTTGATGAGTCGTTCGATGAGCTCTCTCCTCTATGGAGGGAGAGGCTTGCTGCCATCATCAGGGATCTGGACAGGACTGTAATCGCATTCGGCAGCCATGTCCTGAAGGAATATGATGAAGCGTTCAGCAAGGTGATAGCGCTAGGACGGGACGGTCTTGTTCCCTGTCCATCAGCTGTCCTGCCATCCCCATGCATTCCTGAGAGGCATGGCTCTTCATTGCTCACTGTGGATGATCTTATGATTGAGCGATCTCACAGAAGTTCTGGAGACCTTGGGACTTTCCGGCTTATTGTGCCGCATTTCGGGATCAGAAGTGGGGAGTGCGCTGTGCTGCTTGGAGAGAACGGAAGCGGTAAGAGCACGCTTTCCAGAGTGATGTGCGGCCTTCTTGAGGAGCGAAAGGGCCAGGTTATTCTGGATGGTGCAAGGCTTTCATGCAGGGAAAGACGTCATTCGGTGGCCTATCTGATGCAGAATCCCTATGAAGAGCTTTTCCTGCCTACGGTTCTCGATGAACTGCGCAGCACGGGAGCCTCCGCCGATAGCATCGATAAGGTCCTTGGTCTCTTCCATCTTGATGGGAATGAATATGTGCAGGAGATGTCATATGGTAGGGCAAAGATGCTTCAGGCTGCTCTTTTCCTGCTTCTGGAGCGTCCGTTTGCCATATTCGACGAGATGGACAGCGCTTTGCCATATGATTGCTTCCTTGCTGTACTTGAGGCATATCTTGGAAAGGGAACGGGAGTTCTTGTCATCACACATGATACAAGGATCGCGTCAGCCATTCCTGGACGGAGGATGATGATAGAAGAGGGATGTCTCCATGAATGTTAGCTCATATATCTACGGTACTTCCTTCTACCATCGTTTTGATATCCGCCCGAAGCTGGTCAGCACTCTGCTTTTCTGTGCAGCTGCATTCCTGATGGAATCCTATATAGGGTTTATGGTGGTTCTTGTCCTCCCGCTTGCTGTAATGGCTGCGTCTGTCGGAGCCAGGGAGACATGGCGATGCTGGTCTCGTCTGCTTCCCCTTTTCCTGATCCTTCTTGCCTTCATCCCGCTTCAGGCCCGTGACGGTGATGTGCTGGTTTCGATCAATGGCTTTGCTGTTGCGACAAGGGAGGGAGTATGGATGGTTGTCAGGATAGTATCGAGGCTTGGCGGTATTTCCTGTGCCTTGATGCTCCTGCTGCTGACAGAAAGGAATGAGAACATCATCAGGGGACTCAGGGCCTTCCATATCCCATATGCGGCCGCATTGACAGCTTCGATGATACTTCGCTTCATTCCGTATCTCGGGATGCTGTTCTCCGCAATCCGGGATTCCATGTCCCTTCGGCTTGAGGAAGGGAAGCGGGGTTATCCTGTTCTGCCATCGATCACCGCTCTGGCTGTAGCTGCGATCAGGATGATTCCTGAGACGGCTGCTTCACTTGAGGAACGGGGATTTGGCCGTAAAGGAAGAAGTACAGATGATCGACTTCCCCGGCCCAGAGGATATTTCCTGCAATGGCTCATCGGTGCTATTATCCCAATCAGTCTGCTTATTGTGAGGTAGTTATGGCTGAAAGGAACAGGACAGCGTTGAGGATAAGCCTCGTTGCAGTTATGACAGCAGTTGTTGCTGTATTCACTCTTATCATAAGGATACCTTCCCCGATAGGGGGATATATTTCCCTCTGCGATGCGGCTGTGACATTCGTGTCATATGCCTTTGGCCCGCTTACAGGGCTTATTGCGGGAGGTTTGGGTTCCGCATTCGCGGATCTTATCGGAGGGTTCCCACAGTGGGCTCTTGTCTCCTTCATTGTCCATGGTGCTGAGGCGCTGCTGGTTGGCATCATTGCAGGGAAGGACATATCCTCGGTACTGCGGCGTGTTGTGGGTGCTGTGATCGCGGTGCTCATTGTCTCCGGTGGCTATCTGCTTCTTACGACGCTTTTCGGCCTTACGGTGTTCTCGGAGGCACTGCTTGAGGTTCCTGGCAATATCGCGCAGAGTGCTGTTGGTTCGGTGGTAGGGCTTCTTCTCTATTCTGCTGTAAGGAAGGCTTATCGCGGTCTTGATGCCATAAGATGGTAGAGGCACATATCCTTTCTCTGATATATTCATTCCATCTGGAGGAATTATGGCTATTGGCAATCATGACAAGGTAATCGTTCTGGATTTTGGAGCTCAGTACAGCCAGCTTATTGCGAGGCGTGTCAGGGAGTGCGGTGTCTACAGTCAGATCTATCCGTACACGATTCCTGCAGAGGAGGTAAGGAGGATCCAGCCGAAGGGGATCATATTCTCCGGTGGCCCCTCCAGTGTCAGAACACCCGGATCTCCACGCCCTGATGCGGGCATATTCTCCCTTGGAATTCCGATTCTTGGTATCTGCTATGGGCTTCAGGTGATGTCGGAGATGCTTGGTGGGCATGTCACGTCATCAGGAAGGAAGGAATATGGCCTTCAGAATATCGATATAACAGATCGTTCCTCGGAGCTTCTGCATGCTGTCTCCGATAAAAGCCAGGTCTGGATGAGCCATGGTGATTCCGTCGAAAGGATCCCTGATGGGTTCAGGATAACGGCAACGACCCCGACATGTCCTGTTACCGTTGCGGAGGATAGGGAACGTCGGTTCTATGGCGTGCAGTTCCATCCGGAAGTGGTTCATTCTGCCGAAGGGGAGAAGATGATACGTTCCTTCGTGCTGGATATCTGCGGGGCATGCGCTGATTGGAGTATGGGCTCGTTCATCGGGGATGCTGTGGAATCGATAAGGCGGACTGTCGGTAGCAAGAGGGTTCTCTGTGGGCTCTCCGGCGGTGTCGACTCTTCTGTTGCTGCTGCTTTGATCCATCGGGCTATCGGCGATCAGCTGGTATGCGTTTTCGTTAACAATGGTATGCTCAGGAAGAATGAGGCTGAATCGGTTCTGGATCTTTTCGGTAGGCATTTCAATATGAATCTGCAGTATGCGGATGCCTCTGATGATTTCCTTTCTGCACTGAAGGGCGTGACGGAACCTGAAGCGAAGCGCAAGATAATCGGGAAGGTCTTTGTGGATACGTTCTATAGGGAGGCCCGTAAGTGCGGTGATGTTTCCTTCCTGGCGCAGGGGACGCTTTATCCTGATGTTATCGAGTCCCGTTCTCCATCAGGAGGGCCTTCTTCAACTATCAAATCGCATCATAATGTGGGAGGGTTGCCAGAGGATCTCAAATGGCAGCTTCTGGAACCTCTTAAGGAGCTTTTCAAGGATGAGGTCAGGGAGCTTGGAAAGGAGCTGGGGCTTCCTGATGAGCTTGTCTACCGCCATCCTTTCCCCGGTCCGGGGCTTGGTGTCCGATGCATCGGTGAGGTGACAAAGGAGCGCCTTGATACGCTTCGCGAGGTAGATGCGATCTTTATTGAGGAAATCCGCAAGGCAGGTCTATATGGTAGTATCTGGCAGGCATTCGCGGATCTTCTTCCAGTCCGCAGCGTTGGAGTGCAGGGTGATGAGAGGACGTACAGGGAGGTCTGCACGCTTCGTGCTGTCACCTCGGAGGACGCGATGACGGCAGATTGGTTCAGGATGCCATATGATGTCCTGCAGCGTGCTTCCTCCCGCATATGCAACGAGGTCCAGGGAGTGAACAGGGTGCTGTATGATATTTCCTCAAAGCCGCCGGCAACGATCGAGTGGGAGTAAATCCAATTTGTCTATAATAAGAAAATCGTTGTAATACAACGAGTTGTATTATGACGATTTTCTGTTTTATGTCAGTTGTCACTATTATTTCAGATTTTTCCTGCCAAATTCCTGCCACGGAAAAATCTTTAAAACTGGTATACGTATTATCTATATTATCGTTATTATATCTGTCGGTATTCTATCCTATTGCAGGGTAATGCTTTAATAGTTGAATTACTTTACCCTATATATATACCCCTGTTTCTTTACTATACTAGAATAAAGAGGGTCATAGAATGGAAAATCGTACATGGTCTACACAGGCAACAGCATCTGCAAATGGATGGTTGTTTCAAGAAGTAGCAGGTATATATTTGTTTCTTAAGAATATTAAGGAGTGTGAATCTCTTGAGTTTGAAGGAAAGAGTGAAGATATTGAGATTGTTTTAACTGATGGTTCTACAATCTATGCTCAAGCTAAATCCGTAGAGGATATAAATAATACTTCTGGGAATTCAAGAAAATTAAAAAAAGCGCTGAGAACACTGGCAAAGTGCAAAGAACCTATTTCTGAACTAATTTATATCACTAATATTGAAAATCCTTTATCGAGTAGAAACATGGCTCGTTATCAGTATAGGACCGTAGATTTTTCAAACTTCACAAACGACGATAAAGAGAAATTCATTCAAAATTTACAAAAATGGAAAATCCAAGATTTCAATACCGATAAGTTCAAAATCATTTCTTTGGCTTTCTTTGGCGATGATGATAACAAGTTCAAAGAAGTAAAAGCTATGATTGGGGAATTTCTCTCAAATGCACAATGTAATGCGGGGTTTGCAGAGCAAGTTAGAGCGTTATGGATTGATTTGTTTCATACGAATTGTGCCAATCGAGATGGAAAATTGAGCAAGCAGGACATTATTTTTCCTATCATATTAATAGTTTTCAATGGTGTAGATGTCGAGGATTATTTCACTAAAATTTGTTCATGTGCCGATTACGACGAAACAATAGATAAATATGATAATATTATTAACAAGCTTCCGCTCGATTTTGAGTTCTTGACTAAAGTCTGTGGCGATTATGCAAAAGCAAGTGTGAATGCCCCCGACTTAACCAGGGAGTCTTTTGTCCAAAATAATTGGAAAAATTATATCGACAAATTTGAATATATGGATTGTGATATGGAAGGTTGCGAGGCATTATGTAAAATTGTTCTTCTCAAAACGCTGTTACGAAGAAAAACTATAAGAGACATAAAAGCAGAAGCGGGGCTATAGAGTGATTATTGATAGTATAAGTATAAGAGAAATCAATGAGTCGGATGCCGATAAACGGATTATTAATTTTAAAGAACGAAACTTCATTTTTAGTGAGGAGAACAGTACAGGCAAAACGACATTGCTTCGCTGTATAGTTTATGGTCTTGGTTATGATATTCCGGGAACGTGGAATGTAGATTTTCGGAACTATTGTATAGAAACTAAAATAAATACTGAAGATGAAACATATGTCATTGTAAGGCAAGGGAAAACGATTAAAATTAATGATGTAGAATACTCAATAGATGATATTGGTTCGATTCATGCTTTACTATTTAAAACTGATAAAACCGAAATACTTGAGAACTTACTAGGTACAATGTATTTTGATCAGGAAAAAGGATGGACTTTACTTAATAGAGGATATGTTATTGGTAGTAACAGCTTTTTTATCGAGTCTTATTTGGCTGGATTAATTGATAATCCTCAAATAATTGATATTTCTAATGAAATTAATCAAGTTAAAGCAGATATTGCCAAATACAATAGCATGCTAAGTCTTGCAAAATATAAACAGACTCTAGTGGAATTGAATGGGGAAGATAGAGCTGAAAGATCTGATTATTGTTCAAACCCTGTGCTAGAGGAAAAAAGGAAAGAGCGAAGAGAATTACTATATGATAAAAAAGAAATTGAAGTGAAACGGAAAAAGCTTCAAAGCGTCATTGAGAAAAATGATAAATTTTTAAAATGGATTGCAGATTTAAGTTTGTATGTAAAATCTCCATCAGGAGAGGAAATACCAGTGACTGAAGATACGATAGTAGGTTTTAAGGATAACGAACTTTTAAATAAACTTGAAGAGCAGAGATTATTGTTATTAGAGAGGGAATATGAAAAAAAGATTATCGATGCAGACCGTATTATTCAGGAGTATGAGGAAAATGAGAATCAATTGATAAAGGGAGAGACAATTCTACAGGGATATGACCGTCGTGTAATAGATTTGCCTCTAGATGTCAATCAGATAGAAAAGATTTTGAAGAGACTCCGAAACAAGCTTGAAGAGTTGAAGAAGACATACAGCAAAGTTGCCCAAGATAATAACCAATGGAAAGATAGATTAAACTCTTATATTATTGAATATGCTAAGATATTAGATGTTGATGACTATTTAGAAGTTAGTAACCCATGTATGACAAGAAACTTAAAAAAATTGTCAGGCGCTATTTTCCATAAATTAATTTTTATCTTTAGAATAAGTTATAATAAGGTTTTAAGTGAGAAGCTTGGCTTTAATTTACCGTTTTTTATCGATTCTCCATCTGGAAGAGAAATTCAAGATATAACTGTAGAAGAAACTTTAAAACTATTATTTAGTGAGTGTAGTGGCCACCAGATGTTTATAGCATCAATCAAAAGGTTTCATACGGATAATGATAATGAAATCTTGATGAATGGGACTTTGTTCGATTCTGTGACGAAACAACTTGAGCTTGATTTAGGAGTTTGATTGTGTATCTGAAGGCATAGTGTCACACAATCACATTGTGACACTATGCGATAAGGATGTTTACGCATCTTCAAATCCAAAATCATCAACACCCAGTGTTGTGCAGTTCTCTTCGATGGCTCGCTTTGTAGAAACTGGCACAGAGTTCTTTTTGAATGTTGCGCTGACTTCAATTGAAACCTTGTAATCCAATTATCTATGGACTCTAGTTACTGCAGAATCTCTTCGTAGATTTTGCTCACATCTCTTACGAGTCTTACATTGTCCAGCTTCTTTGACAGATAGAAGGACGGAGTTATACTAATAAAGTGGACAAAGAAACGAAAAGAAAAATAGACAAGAAAACGGAGGGTACGAATCGGAATAAGAGATGGCAATATATGCTTCTCTGTTATCTCCGACGGAATATATCCAGCCGCTCTTTAGTGCTGTCCGTATGGACATCTCCAGGTATCTTAATATCCTCTCTCTTGAACCGAAGACACTGAAGATCGATTTCTCTCCTGGTCTGAAATCATAATCAGCATATGCTTCTGCGAGCTCGTGTATCTCAGAGTCGCTCATAACCGTAACTTTCTTCATATAAGGAAATCATACAGGAAAAGGAAACTCACAATAAAGAAAATGTTCAATACTGCTCTTTTGTGGTATTCTTTTCAGGTTTCACACTCATCAGGAGGAATGAATGGACATAAGCATATTCATGGAATCTTTCAAGGATAATCTTCTTCATCTTTTCGGGGATAACCTTCTGTTTCTGGGGCTTCAGGGCAGCTATGGCAGGGGGAGGCAAAGGAGACAAGCGATATCGATCCTGTGATAATCCTCCAGCAGTGCGGAAAAGATGAGATTCTGAAATACAGAGGTTATATTGACACTCTTCCTGAGAAGGATATCCTCTGTGGATTTGTCTCTTCCATAGATGAACTGAGAGCATGGGAGAGTGCTGACAGGGCACAGCTGGTTCTCGATACAAAGCCAGTCTATAGGGATCTTGCAGAGCTTTGTCCTCGAATAACCAGTGATGATATCAGAAGAGCT
>CALXYL010000027.1 GCA_944392985.1 uncultured Spirochaetaceae bacterium
ACAAGAGGAGAAATGTATAAGGATGAATCCTGATTCTTGTTTCCTATACTTTCTCATTCTTTATAGTTGACTCCTATGCGAGAACCTTGCCTATGATATCCCTATGCCCATTGATGAACGCCGCAGCATCCATCTCCTTATGCATCGGCAGCTGCAGGCGGGAAGCATGGATGTACCCATCCCTGAAGGCGATCCTCAGTCCCTTTCCCTTATCATAGCCTGCAATGGTGCCAGCCGGTTCCATAGGCGTGCATCTGATTATATCATCAAACCCACCATACACCCCTGTTATATACAGAACCTCCCCATCAAGCATTGCATATGCCTTGGGCCAGGGATAGCAGGCACGCACCTGGGCATGCACCTCAGCGCATGATGAATTGAAGAGGATGCGTCCGTCCTCCTTCTTTATGAAGGAAGTGTAGGAAGGCTCTCCTTCCTGTGCTACCGCATCAGCCTGCGGAGAAAGCACCAGGGGAAGGACAAATCCTGGAACAAGCGCAGCGACGCGCTCCGAGAGGCTTCCTTCCGTCTCTGTCCCATCAAGAGGAACAGGGAGGATGCCGAAGATATCGCCTTCATCGATCCCCTGTCCTATCCTCTGCAGTGCGATACCCGTCTCCCTGTCACCGGAGCGTATCGTCTGATAGATTGGAGATGGCCCCCTGTGGCGTGGAAGCAGCGATGGGTGGACATTGAATGTCCTCTGGAAGATGGATAGAAAGCGCGGCCCGAAGATCCTGCCATAGCAGAATGAGATGAGCGTGTCCGCTCCATAGGATGCGATGTGCCTTCTTTCCTCGGTACGGATCGTCACCGGCTGGTAGACATCGAGGCCAAGCTCAAGGGCACGCTGCTTCACAGGGGAAGGAACCAGCCCCTTTCCCCTTTTGCCAGGTGCGTCAGGCGCCGTCAGTACAAGGGCCAGAATGCCTGTTTCCTGAAGCGCTTCAAGAAGAGGTATGGCGATTTCACCTGTTGCAGCGAATACGGCTTTCATCAGACCCTTGCCTTCCTCTTCCTCGCAGCCCTGTTCTTCTTCTCATAGGCGCGGATGACCTTCTCCTTCTCCTTCTCATCAAGCCTGTCGATATACAGCTTGCCGGAAAGGTGATCATACTCATGCTGTATGCAGCGGGCAAGGATTCCGTCAGCTTCGATCGTGAACGGCTTTCCTGTCACATCCTGCGCCTGTACCGTCACCCTGAGTGGCCTCACCACATCATGATAGACACCGGGTATGGAAAGGCAGCCCTCCTCATACACGCCAGTCTCCATGCTTGTCGCCGTGATCGACGGATTCACGAATACGAGAGGTTTCTCATCCCTGATATGGATTACGAAGATATTCTTCGGCACGCCGACCTGAGGTCCGGCAAGCCCGATTCCATCTGCTTCCTCAAGCGTATCAAGCATCGCGTCCGAGAGCATCTTCAGCGCCTCATCGAACTCCTTTATATCACTGCACTGCTCGCGGAGGACTTCCTCCCCCAATGTGTAGATATCCAACATGGTTAGGATGGTATCCTTCCTCACCCATCTTGGCAACAGATGCACAGATTGGCGGCCCTGTCCACTGAGAATGCCTTGATATACCTCTCCTCAAGAGGTATCCAGCGATCCCTGAATGCTTCGGCCTGCACCACGCCGTTGCGCGCTTTGATACGTCTCATCTGCTCCTCCCTTTCGATATCACAGAAAACGGAGAAACCATAATACCTTCCGAAGCGTGGAGAGAGGCTGTATGCGCCTTCCACGATGACGATGCCGCCGCCATCAATAAAGACAGGCTCCGGGAGGAAGGAGGATGTGGAGCAGTCGAATCTCCTGTAGGAAAATGGCAGAGATGCCCTGAGTGAAGGCAGAACCTCCTCCATAAAGCGCTCGTAATGGACATTCCCGCCAGGATCTCCGTAGCGCGCCTCAGTACGCAGGGAGGGCGGAAGGAAGAAATCATCCATATGGATCACGCTTCCGCCAAGAGCCGAGGCAAGCGCAGCGGCAAGTGTCGTCTTTCCCGCGGCCGCGCGGCCATCAATCGCGATGACGGATACATCGCCGCCAAGGGAGGATAGTACCTTTTCAAGAGCAGTCATCAGCGCATCTCGCTTCCAAGGAACCCGGATTTCTCCAGAGCCAGATAGACAAGCGGGATCAGGACAAGCTGCATCACGATTGCAGGGAAACATGAGACGAAGTAACTCGTCACCCACGCGGGGAATGAATATGATCCGCGGGCAAAGATGAAAGCACGGGCAGCACCTGCCGCGATACGCCCCATAAGCATCGCGGTGACAAGGCTTGTGAATACCTTCGCCATGCTATTCCTTGTTTTCACAAGCTGCATCATCAGCCCGGAGACAAAGCCATAGACACCAAGCTCAACCATCATCTGTGGCAGCATCGGTGCGCCCGGCATTCCCGTGAGAAGGAAGGAAAGCAGAGGGCCGGATATACCGCATAGAAGCCCGAATGGCCAGGCGGTGACTATACCGCATAGCAGTACGGGCAGATGCATCGGAGAGAAGAGGACCCCGCCATTGGGGATGGCATGGAAGGCCATTGGAAGCACCGTGCAGAGCGCGATGCACACTGCAGTTGAAAGCGATCTTCTAAGTGTCTGGTTCATTACAGGACTCCTTTCACTATGATTGACAGGGACAGCATCAGGCCCCCTGACAGCAGCATGATGATCTCTGCCTTTCCCACATGCATTCCCTTCCGGCGCGTGCGGCCCTTCTCCCCTCTGTATCCTCTTGCCTCCATCGCAAGCGACAGTTCATCAGCACGGCGGAATGCCGCAAGGAATACAGGAAGAACCAAGGGAACAAGCGACCGCGCCCTGGCTATGGAATTCTTTCCCTCGGGTACGGCACCGCGTGACCGGCAGGCAAGGAGGATGCTCTCGCTTTCCGAAGCCAGCACGGGTATGAAGCTGATCGCGGCAGAGACGATCATCGCAGCCTGATCCACTGGAATCCCGATGAAGGAGAGCGGATGCAGCACCGTCCTTAATCCATCTGCAATCGAAACAGGAGTGGCAACCGCTGTCAGAAGAGAGGATAAGACGACCATGAGGATGACGGAGATCACCATCCTCAGCCCCATTGCGATGCCTCTCCACGAGAACGTGATGATCCACCATGAGAAGAAGGAATCGGAAGAGGGCTGGAAGAACGCGTTCATCAGGAACACTGTGATGAAGAATGCCCTGAAGCGTCCGATGCTCCTAAGCTGAGGCAGGATCGGAACACCGGATGCCCTGTACAGCAGTAAGAGCATCGCCAGCGAGATGATGAAGCCATATCCATCCAGAAGCAGGATGGAAGCTGCGAAAAGGGAGAACACGATCACCCTCACTCCAGCATCAAGGCGGTGAAGAAGCGAAGAGCCGGGATTGTACGCGCCAAGCAGATTCATTCCATCCCCCTCATACGCTCTGCGATGCGGTCGGCAAGCTCCTCAAACCGCACGATCCGTCCCAGCCCCAGACGAGTGGAAAGCACAGCCTCATCGGTAAAGGAAAGCACCTCATCCGGAGTGCCATCCTGGACGATGCGCCCCTTCTCCATTATCATCACGCGATCGGCATCCTCTGCATCATCACAGCCGTGGGTGGTCATCAGAACCGCGCATCCACGATCCCTGAGCGATGCCACAAGCCCTGAGAGGAAGGAGCGCGAAGCATCATCCAGACCTACATCGGGTTCATCCATAAGGACTGCATCAGGCTCGGCGATCAGCGCGCCCGCGATGGCAGCACGCCGTCTCTCGCCGCCAGAGAGGGAGAATGGGGAGCATGTCCACTTCCTCCTGTCGATCCCTGCCTGGACAAGCGCGGCTTCAGTGCGTTTCCTGATCTCATCCCTATCAAGGCCAAGGCCGCTGAGACCGGAGGAGACATCGCTGAACACGGTGGAGGCGAAGAGCTGCCGCTCAGGATGCTGGAAAATGACTGCGATACGGCGGCTATGGCCCTGAAGTTCCTTTCCGTCCGCCAGAAGCCGCCCTTCGCAAAGCGGGATAAGCGAGCTGAGCATCATCAGCAGCGTCGTCTTTCCGCTGCCGCTTCTGCCCATCAAGATGGAAAGGCCAGGATCTATGGAAAGGGAAACCGGAGGGATCCTGAAGCTGCCTCTCTGTATTGATGCATTCTCCAGCCTCAGTTCCACAGCGCTGCCTCCAGTTCCTCCATCGTCAGAGGTGATCCGACATCAATGCCGCGTTTCTTCAGAGCATCCCGCATCCTCACCGCGAAAGGAGGACGGATGGAAGCAGAGCGCAACAGGTCGCTGCGTGACAGTGTGTCACGAGGATTCTCCGATGCAATGATCCGGCCCTTGTCCATGATGATCACTGTATCGGCATCCACCGCCTCCTCTGCATCATGCGTGATGAATACAAGAAGATGATCCTTCCTCATTGGATTGACAATCCCCATCACCTCCCGTCGGCTGATACTGTCAAGCATGGAGAAGGCTTCATCGAAGATCAGCACTTCGGGGGAAAGCGCAAGCACCCCAGAGAGCTGCGCCCTCTCCTTCTCGCCACCTGAGAGCGTCTGAGGCACACGGAGGCGGAAAGCGGAAAGACCGGTCAGCTCAAGGCTTCTGGAGACACGCCTCTCCACCTCTTCCCTGTCCAGACCGAGGTTCTCCGGGCCGAATGCCGTATCCTCCTCAAGCACGGGAGAAACGAACTGGCTGTCAGGATCCTGGAATACAATTCCGACAGAGGCCCTTATAGCGGGGATGGCATTGCTATCAGAGACGGAAAGCCCATTGACTTCGATGCGGCCACGGCGGAGCGGATATAGGCCATCGATCAGCTTCATAAGCGTTGACTTGCCCGAGCCATTGGCACCAAGTATGACGGTCTTGCCGGGGCCGATGATGGAAAAGGAGACATGGGAAAGCACATCCTCCATGCCATATGAGAAGCTCACATCATCCGCGGTGATAGACAGCATTGTGTTACGGACGTCCTTCTGGACGTGGTTATCGATAGGGTCTGGAGTGCCTTCAGGCTTCTGCCGCGGCTTCTGCTGCAGCGATTACGCCATCTATCATAACAGAAAGCGATGTATCAGGTACACCCACGACGATGTTGCCGCAGATATTCACGGGAATGAGTATCCGCTTCGCCCTTGCCGCGCCGACAGCCTCAGCCATACGGGGTGTCACCTCTCCATACATGCTGTCCGCGATGCAGATCCCTATCGGCCCCACTATGATGTCAGCAGTACGTGAAAGCACAACGACGGGATTCTCCCCAGTCGCTGCATGATCTGCTCCGGCGCGGAGCATCTGCTGCGTAGCAACGCTGTTCGTCCCCGCTGCATTGATCACAGCAGAGGGAAAGTGGGAACGCAGGGCCGCGACAAGTGCCTTGCCAAGCCCGCCGCCCTGTCCGTCTATGACAAGTATCTCCATGCCATTGATGATTGCGCTTCAGCTGGAGCGCGTCAACTACATCAGGGAAACGGGATCGAAATCAATCTCAAGATAGACGGAAGGGGGCAGATGCACTGAAGGGATCAGTGTATGTGCGAAACGCAGGAGAAGCGCTGCTGACATCGATTTAAGCAGCAGATGATAGCGGTAATACTGCGCTTTCCTCTCGATCAGGCATGGAGAAGGAGAGAATATCTCGACATCCTCAAAGCCTCCTGCTTCCTCAAGACGAACTGCCGCTTCCCCCATCGCCTCCGCCGCGCTCCTGACCTTCTCCTCCGTTTTTCCACGCAGCGTGAGGTTAAGGAGCCTCGAGAATGGCGGGAATCCTGTCGCCTTCCTCTCCTGCATCTCCCGCGAATAGAACAGCTCCAGATCATTGTCGGCTACAGCCGCGATCGCGGGAGCAAAAGGCTGTGTCGTCTGTATGATGACACAGCCATCATCCTTATAGCGCCCAGCACGCCCTGCCACCTGATGAAGAAGATCGAATGTACGCTCGGCTGCCCTGAAGTCAGGGATGGAGAGGGATGAATCCGCATTGAGTACCCCGATGAGCGATACAAGCGGAAAATTCAGCCCCTTCGCGATCATCTGTGTGCCAAGGAGTATATCGATATGGCCATTACGGAAGCCCTGGAGTATCTCATGCGTATGACCCCGCCCTTTCTCTGCGGTATCAGTATCCAGCCTCGCTATATGCGCATGCGGAAAGAGGGAGCGTGCCTCCTCCTCGACATTCTCAGTTCCGAATCCATGAGGCATCAGCGACCGGGAGCTGCACTCAGGACAGACATTGACAAGCGGCTCAGAGAATCCGCACGTGTGGCAGACAAGGCGCTGCTCTTTCTTATGGTATGTCAGCGACACTGAACAGTTCGGGCAAGTCAGGATATGACCGCAGCTGCTGCATGCGTAGCCATAGGTGTATCCACGCCTGTTGAGGAAGAGAATGACCCCGCGCTTCTCGGAAAGAGCCTTCCTGATGGCATTCTCCAGCACGCTCGAGATATTCCTCTTCTCTCCAAGGCTGTTCACGACAGTGACCTTTGGGTAGCGCCCCTCCCCGATCCTCTCCGGCATATCGATGCGGTGGACACGGCGCTCCGCCATCATATTCCATGCTTCAAGCGAGGGGGTTGCGGATCCCATGATCAGAACCGCTCCTTCCTTCATTGCCCTGTATTCAGCCACCTGCCGCGCATGATAGCGAGGTGCACTCCCTGATTTATAGGAAGTCTCATGCTCCTCATCGATTATTATCAGGCCAAGTGAACGGAATGGGGCGAACACACTGCTGCGGGCACCTATCACCAGGTCGATATCGCCAGCCATGATCCCATGCCAGGCCTTCAGGCGCTGAGATGGCGTCAAGGATGAGTGAAGGATGGCAACACGCCCAGAGAAGCGAGAGTAAACCTCGTCCGAAAGCTGCTCAGAGAGCGTGATCTCGGGCACCATGTACAGCACCTGGCGTCCCTCTTTTATCACATCCTCCGCGCGCCGCAGACAGACCTCACTCTTTCCCGACCCAGTTACCCCGAAGAGATAGAAGATGCGGTCGCTGCTGCTCCTGAGCACTGAAAGCGCCTTCTCCTGCCCCGGGGAGAGCCTCTCTATCGCGCTGAATGAGGAAGGCTCGAAGAATGGGCTGATCTCGCTTTCCCTCCGCCCTGAAGGGATCATCATGGATAGATTGAGGCCCGTCGGAGAGAAGTACATCGTCCGCATCCACCTGGCAAGGGAAAGGAGTGCTTCATTGAACACAGGTTCCTTGTCGATGACACGGGAGATCCTCTTCAGCTCGTAATCCCCCTCAGGCGGATCCTCTGATACCGATATGATGAATCCTGTCATTGTCCTACGTCCGAAAGGCACAGATGCACGCACGCCGAACACTGCCTCTTTCTCCAGCTCAGGAGGGATGATGTAGCTGTAGCTCGCCTCATATGGAAGATCCAGAAGGACAAGCGCGTACTTCACCGCTTCCTCCCTTCCGTTCCGATCTCCCGCCGTATGAAGAGCATATCGTTCCAGATATCACGCTGCAGAGAGGGAGTGTGAAGGTAATCAAGCGGCGTATAGGTAACGAACACCGGGATATGATTTACAACGAACCGCTTCTGCCTCATCTCATCCATTGGAACGGAACGACGCAGCATGTAGCATGCAGTATCATGCCCGAGGAGAACCATCGCTTCCGGCTTCATCATCGACATCTCGCTGCGGAGGAACGGCCTGCATTGGTCAGCAGCGGATGGGGAGAACGGACTGGACGGGCATTTGATAAGCGTCGTAAGCGCCCACTCGCCAGGATGGAGCAGAAGCGACAGCTCCCACCATGCACGGAATTTCAGAAGGCTCTCCGGGGAGAATATCACGCTGCCCTCCGGACTTGGGGCGATGAAAAGCACCTTCGGTCCTGATGCCACGACGGGATGGGCAAACATCCTCCTTCCGCTGCACGCCTGGCAGAGACGGCAGGAAGAGGCTTCCCTGTAGACTGATTCAAGGGGATCCTCCCGCCTTTCCTCCTTCTCCTTCAGGGTATAGGAGACAGGCGGTCTCTCCTCTCCAAAGGGATCGGAGGATATGAGGCGTTCAGCCTCATCTATGAGGGACATGAGATATCCTTTCGTGAAGCTATCGCCCATAACCATCCTCAAACCACTGGTATCGCTCAATATCATAGCTCACATCCGCCAGATACAGTCCATCGGATGCTGCCGTGCGAAGCGCGAGGGAACGGTCCCTCCTCTCAAGACGAAGCGAGAAATCCTCAGCGCTCTCACCATTCAGTGCCGCCTCGACCATCGTCCCGACCATGCTTCTCACCTGATGGTACAGGAACGCATTGCCTGCCGTGCGGTAGCGGAGCACTGGAAAGCCGAAGCCGTCGCTGATCATCGACCATTCCGATACATAGATATCCCTCACCTTCGACGGCGATGGATCCTTCGCCGAGGCGAATGTCGTGAAATCATGCGTGCCTGCAATCTGCGAGGCATAGCGATTGAGGAGGGAGATATCAGGGAAAGCCTTCACAGGAGTGATCCTCCGATCATCAAACGGAAGCATCGCCTCCCTCTCCTTCAGCATATACCAGTATTCCCTGGACATCGTCGAGAACCTCGCATGGAATCCTTCAGGGGCCAATGAGGACGAGAGGATCCGCACTGTGCGCGGAAGGCGCGTATTGAGTATAACGGAGAAGAGTTCCGGCTGGATGCTGGAGACGGTATCGAAATGGCACACCTGGCCAAGGGCATGCACACCTGCATCTGTCCTGCCTGATCCATAGACAGCAGTCTCCCTTCCAAGCAGATCACCAAGGGCCTTTGAGATCGTTCCCTGTACGGAAACGGCATTGCCCTGTGCCTGCCACCCATGGAAGGCGGAGCCATCATATGCGACACGGAGCATCACGCGTCTCTCTCCCTCTCCCGGCAGGCTGTACTCAGCCGGACGCTTCCAGTCACTCCTCATTCTCAGCCACCACTACGGCAGCAGCCGCTGTACGCTCATGCGTGATCGAGAGATGCAGACGAAGGGAGCGGGCTACCTCCTTCGCCCTGCCCGAAAGGCTGAGATAGGGACGCCCTGCCTCATCCTCCCTCACCTCGATCTCCGTCAGCGAAAAGCCCCTTATTCCTGTGCCAAGCGCCTTTGCGAAGGCTTCCTTCGCGGCAAAGCGCGCAGCAAAGTGCTCTCCCCTGCGTCTGGGAGCTGAATCGATCTCATACTCAGTGAAGATACGGCGGAGCATTGCCTCCCCCATACCCTCGAATCTCTGCGGATCTGAGATATCGATACCGACACCGCGGATCATCGATTCTCCTCAAAGAGTATCCTGACACTGGAGGGTCTTGCACTGACGACAAGCCCATCGCGCGTGTAGATATCATCGCGGTATTCAAGCATCACGGGAACGCGGACGATGCCCTCCCCTGAAACTGAGGAGAAATCAGCAGTAGCGGCTATCATCGACGGATCGATGAGATAGATGATGCTATCCGGTCCGGTTATCACGGCATCAACTGTGTCCGGCACAAGCGAGACAGCGGTGTAGTCCTCAGGCAGGATGACCGTCAGAGGAAGCGTCACCACACGGTCATTGACATTCATGAACCTCACTGCAAGCACTATGAAAAGCGCAATGAGCAGGGAGAAGATCTTCGGTACCCAGTTCTGCAGGATGGATGAGACAGCCTTGCTCTTCATCAGCCCTCACCTCCTTCCGCGCCCATCTCCTTCTGCTGCGGTCCATCGGGAAGCACATCACGATAGCTCAGGAGCTTCAGCAGGGTTTTCTTGATCGTATCCGATGAAAGATCATAGTAGATGTTCGCATTGTATGAAAGCGAGATCGCGCCAGTCTCCTCCGATACAACGAGGATCACGGCATCCGACTCCTCCGCAAGGCCAAGGGATGCCCTGTGCCTCGTGCCGAATGTCGCCTTGATGTTCCTCTGCTCCGAAAGCGGCAGATAGCAGGCGGCATAGGTGATCCGCCCTCCCTGGATGACGCAGGCTCCATCGTGAAGCGGCGTATCATGATCGAAGATCGTGAGTATGAGAGTCGAGGAAAGATCCGCATTGAGCTTTGTCCCCGATTCCAGGATCGACTGTATGTCCGTATGGCGGGGAAACACGATCAGGGCACCCCTCTTCTTCTCAACAAGGATATTGCAGGCATTGAGGATCGAATCAATCTGATCAGCCGTCGTCTGCTGCCCGCGGAAAAGACGGGACTTGCGCGCGAACGAGGATGAGAATGCCCTTCGCAGCTCCGGGTGGTAGAACACGCAGAGGATCATCAGGAAGGGAACGACCATTGCCTGCATGATGGTGCTGAGCACATCAAGGCCGAGGACGACGCACAGCAGATATATGACAATGAGAGAGAAGAGTATGCCAAGGACCTCCGTCGCCTTGGTATCGGCTATCGCGAGATAGAACCGATAGATGACGAACGTGAGGACAGCCACCTCTACCAGCATCCTCAGATAATCAGCAGCACCTAATTCGGAAAAGACCTGAAACATCAATTCTCCCTGCCCTGCGGCATCCAGCCAAGGGTGCACCTTACGGCCTTCTTCCAGAATCCTACCTTGTTTTCCCTCTCCTTGTCATCCATTGTGGGCAGCCATCTCATCTGCTCCTTCCAATAGCCGCGGAGCTCATCAAGGTCCTTCCACACGCCAACGGTAAGTCCTGCGGCATACGCAGCTCCTAGGGAAGTCGTCTCAACGATCTGCGGCCTGATGACTGGCACCTCCATGATATCGGCCTGGAATGCCATAAGGGGAATGGAATTCGTCATTCCACCATCCACCTTCAGGCTCTGGATGCGCACCCCGCTGTCCTCTTCCATCACCGAGAATATATCATTGGCCTGGAATGCAGTCGCTTCCAGCACTGCGCGGCAGATGTGCGCACGTGTGGCATAACCGGTGAGCCCTGCGATCACGCCTCTGGCATCGCTTCGCCAATACGGAGCGAAGAGACCGGAGAACGCAGGGACGATGTAGACACCGCCATTATCCGGCACGGAGGCCGCGGCAGCATCAAGCTCCTTTGGGGAGGAGACCATCCCAAGCTGGTCGCGCACCCACTGCACCAGAGAACCCGCAACAGCGACAGAGCCCTCGAACGCATAGCTCATCGCCTCTCCTTCTATCCTGTATGCGGCAGTCGTCAGCAGGCCATGCTCAGAGAAGCAGGGCTCCGTTCCTATGTTTGTCAGGAGGAAGCAGCCGGTGCCATATGTGCATTTGGATTCCCCCTTTGAGAAGCATGCCTGCCCGAAGAGAGCCGCCTGCTGGTCGCCGAGGATGCCCGCTACAGGAACGGAGGCGCCAACCGGGCCATCAGGATCAGTCATGCCATATACCAGTCCTGAGGAGCTGACGATCCGGGGAAGGTTATCGCGGCTGATCCCTGTAATGGAAAGCATATCCTCATCCCACTCTCCCCTTCTTATATCCATCAGCATATAGCGGGAGGCATTGGTCACATCCGTGACTATGGAACTCATCCCTGTCAGCCTGGCAGTGAGATAGGAATCGATGGTTCCGAACACGAGATCACCGCTTTCTGCGGCGGCCTTCACACGGGGGACATTGTCCAGAAGCCAGCGGATCTTGCTGGCAGAGAAATACGGGGAATACAGAAGGCCGGTCCTCTCCCTCAGTTCCTTCTCAGGAAGATGGGAGGAAAGGGAATGGATATAATCCTCTCCCCGAAGATCCTGCCAGACGATGGCGTTGTAAAATGGCCTTCCTGTCTTACGCGAGAAAGGAATGACAGTCTCCCTCTGGTTCGTGATGCCGATTGCCGATAGGGCTGAACCATCAAGCCCGGCCTTCTCCAATGCATCTGCGATCACGCGGGACGTGTTGTTCCATATCTCCTCAGCGTCATGCTCAACCCAGCCCGGGCGAGGATAGATCTGCCTGTGCTCAACCTGTGAGGAGGAGACGATGGAACCCTTCTCGTCGAATATCATGAAACGGGTGCTTGTCGTACCCTGATCGATTGCCCCTACATACTTCATAGAAGGATTGTATCACATCCTGAAACCATGCAGAGGAGAAAAACCCAGGCTTCGGGCTACTGCGGCAGGCTCTCTGCCTCCCAGCCATACTCCGACGATGAAACAGTCTTCCTGTCGCCGATGAACGCAGCATTCCATTCCCCGTTTCCGAGAGCCTCAGCCAGCTTTCTGCCGGCAGCGGCAACCTCACAAGCTGTCAGTGAGACAACCTCCTGCTGCTTGCGCTCCCTGTCGGCATCGCTGAGGCGGTAGAGCATCCTGCGGATATCCACGAGCGACCGAACAGCCGGAGGAACTGGTCGCAGATCCTTGGCAAGCACTCCGATCACGGCATCCTCCAGCCTATCCTCCGTGATCTCCTGCGATGCGGCCGACGATATGAAGTCATTGATCGTGCCATCGAGCCGCGGATCCCGATAGGAATAAAGGACGAAGATGCGTTCTATGTTATCAAGATAGGCACCGGCGCCATATGCTCCGCCTTTCTCCCTGATGGTGCTCCACAGCCCTGTCTGCGCGAGGATGGAGAGGAAGATCCGCTGTGCAGATGATAGAGGATCCTCGATTCCCGGGGCCTTCCCCGCGATAGCAGTGAATGAGACGGATGACGAGAGCGTCCTTGCGGCAAAGCGCGGCATCGGGAGCGTTTCACGGATGCTTTTCCTGAGCGCGCCCCCTCCGGGGATGCATCTGATGAATGAGGCTGCAGTGCTGACTGCCCTGTCCATAAGATCATCATCCGCCGTCACGTGCACCATCATCCTCTCACGGCCAAGCATCTTCGCCCTGACCCTCCCCAGCGCTTCTCCCAGCTTCTGGAGATCGGAGGAAAGCATCTCCTGGATCGTGTACCAGCACGAGACTCCGGAAATCCTCTCACCTACGCAAAGGGATTCAGAGAGTGACGATGCGGCAAGGGAGATTGCATAGGTGTGCCCGTTCTGCACGACCGAGCTCTCGAAATCAGTGGAGATATCGGTGAGGGCCGCCCTGATCCTGGACACATCCGTGACAGATCCTTCCGTAAGCAGCTTCACAATGAGATCCAATCCCTCCCACTGGAGATCAGGAAGGGACTTGAGACGGCAGACGAAGAATACCTTTGCCTCTCCATCAGTCGTCGATCCGGATTCCACGTAGAAGGCATAGCCTCCGGACACGAAGCGAAGCTCTGTCGATATCTCGGAATAGGTCATATCAGGGGTGCCGCACATCGAGAGAAGGCGTGAAAGGACATTGGCCTGGTCAAGCTCCTCATAGCTGAAGTCGGAGATATCGAAGACGATATCGCTATAGACGATCCCGCCGGTAGCCATAGGCGCGGCTATCACGCCATCGCGGTAAGTATGGAGGATCCTGTCGAATGCACGGGGAAGATCCGTACGCGTGAGGCGCGGGACCGCTGCAATAGCCTCCTGGCTGTCCGGGGTCTCCTGGAAGCGGCGCAGCCGCTCCTCAGCTTCCTCAGAATACTCCCCAAGGCGGCTTCTCAGCACTGAAGCTATCGATTCCTCGATGGCCTTGCCCGCTCCGCTGTCCTTCCTGACCACCGTCAGCAGACGATGCGCATTGCCAATGAGATTGCGCTCTATCCACTCCTCAAAGAAGCGGGGATTCTCCTCCCAGCGGCGCCTGATGTCCTTTATTATCCTTGAAGGAGAGAGGAACAGCGATGGATCGCGGCCGAATGTCAGTCCCTTCTCCGCCTGGAAGAAGAGCCTCATTCCCTGAGGGATGCCCCCAGGGATCTCCTTGAGGGAGAACTCCATCCTCCTGATGGCGGCTTCGACTGCCTTGCGATCCAGCCCCTTCCTGACGATGCCGCTGAGGGCGGAAAGGACAAATGCCTCAGCCTTCGCAGCATCCTCCGGATCAGCGCCAGAGAACCCCGCTCCGAATACAAGCTCCCTGTAGCTTGAGCTCATTCCGCTCTCGGATGAGAGATCCTTGCCGATCCCCGACTCCGCAATCGCCTTGTAAAGAGGGCATCCTGGGGAACCAAGAAGGATATCCACGATAAGGGAAAGCAGCGTGCTCTCCCCCGGCTCTGCGTTATCGCCAAGCAGCCAGGAGACCATGATGGAAGCATCGCTTTCCCCATCCTCTGAAGCCGAGACCGCCTCGTTCCTCCTCGGCGCATCCCACCTTTCTGCAAGACCGACACGCTCGATCCTCTTCCCCGGATCCATGACGGAAAGATACTCCCTGTCCAGGAAAGCCAGCTTCCCTTCTATATCTGTGTCGCCATAGATGAAGAGGGACATGTTCGCGGGCGCGTAGAAACGCCTGTAGGCATCAAGGTATTCCTGGTATGTCAGACGGCAGATCTCCCTGGCATCCCCGCCAGAGTCATATCTGTACGGAGAATCCCCGAAAAGCGGCTTTGAGGAAGCAGAGGAAAGCACATACTCATGCTCAGCCATCTCCCCAAGCATCTCAGAGAACACGACGCCTTCAAAATGCGGTTCGTCTCCTCCTGATATCCTGATTCCCTCCTGCATGAAGGTCTCCTCCCTCAGAAGCGGCGCGAAAACAGCATCCGTGTAGACCGCGAACAGGTTATCGATATCCTTCTCCACAGTCGATGCCGCGGGATAATACGTCCTATCCACGCCTGTAAGGGCATTGAGGAATGTATTGCAGCTATTGCGCACGAGGATCATGAACGGATCCTTCACAGGATACCTGCGGCTCCCGGACAGTACGGTGTGCTCTATGATGTGCATCGTTCCTTTGCTGTTCTCAGGAGGCGTATAGGCGGTATAGGAGAAGAAAGCCTCCCTATCGGGACAGTCCACGGCATAGGCCATGAACCCCGTCCTCTCATGCTCAAGCAGTATACCCCTAGCCCTGTAATCAGGAAGATCCGTGACACTTCTGACAAGGAAGCCGGCGACCCTGCTTCCCTCTTTGAAATCATGCATGGAATGAAGATAAACGAGAGCAGGCTTTAGCTCAATATGCTTTCCGCCGCAAAAAACAAAGGCAACCTGCCCTTGGGCCATTGCCCAACCAGCAGATTGCCGTCTTTCATGATGGTCTGGGGACCCATATCCACCTTCTGCCTTTGCTTCCAGCGGCCCAGATACATACATTTAGCAGGGGCAGGACTCGAACCTGCGACCTCCGGGTTATGAGCCCGACGAGCTGCCAACTGCTCTACCCTACGTCGATTTCTTGCATAAGATACACATTACTCCAATTGCTGTCAAGGGCATCAACCCATCATTTTCACAATATTTTCCTATTTGATTATTGCATAATTATGCATAAATATTGCATTTTTACTGCATAATGCCTTGACATCATCTTGGTTAAACTGAAAAGATTAATATCATATCTTTCTGCAACAGCAGAACATCTAAAGGAGGAATACCATGAAGAAAGCTATAGCCTTGCTTGCAGTGCTTGTTATGGTTGCATCCATTCTTACAGCGGGAGGATCGGGAGAATCCGGCTCGTCCTCCTCAGGGGAGCTCAGCTTCGGAACCGGCGGAGACCAGGGAACATACTATGGTTTCGGCAGTGTGCTTGCCCAGCGCATATCAAGCGAAACCGACACGAAGGTCACCGCCGTTGTCAGCAATGGCAGCCAGGACAATATCGAGATGATGGACATGGGGTACTATCAGCTCGGCTTCGTACAGTCCGATGTAATGAGCTATGCCTACGACGGAACGAACCTCTTTGAAGGCAATCCGATTGCTGATTTCTCCACCATCGGAGCGCTCTACATGGAGCAGGTGCAGATCGTGACACTCAATCCGAACATCAAGACGGTAGCGGATCTGAAAGGAAAGACGGTCTCCATCGGATCATCCGGTTCCGGTGTGTACTACAATGCAATCGATGTCCTCGGAGCCTATGGCCTGACAGAGGATGACATCACCCCGACATACCAGAGCTTCGGAGACAGCGTTGATGCACTCCAGGATGGGAAGATCGATGCGGCATTCGTCGTCGCAGGTGCACCGACAGTCGCCGTCTCCACGCTTGCAAGCTCAAGGGACGTCCACCTTGTATCAATCGATGATGAGCACATCGATGCGCTTATCGCCTCTTCCCCGTACTACAGCGCATACACCATCGGTTCCTCTGTCTATGGAACTGATGAGGACTGCCAGACAGTTGCCATCGCAGCAGTAGTCATCGCACGCGATGATGTCTCTGACGATGCTGCATATGATGTGATCTCCACGATCTTCAACGACAGGGAGGCAATCGCGGCAAGCCACAACAAGGGCAACGAGCTGGATCTTGCGTTCGCATCCTCAATCACGAACGTACCTTACCACCCGGGCGCAGCCGCTTACTATGCGGAGCAGGGAATCACCGTACCGGTGAAATGAGAATGACCTCGGAGGGGGCAACCCCTCCGAAGGAGGATGGATTTGGAAAAGGATAGAAAGGAACATAAGCACGGACTTCACTTCCACGATGCCGATGTAGGCACCGCGGCTGATGTCGAAGCCGTAATGAAGAAATACGACAGGGAGTCGAATGTCAGGGTATGGACAGGGGTGCCGAAGATGCTCATCCGCATCGTTATGGTCGCCTTCTCCCTCTACTGCATCATCGATGCGGTATTCCTGACGACACTGCCTGAGATCAGGCTCTCCGTATTCATGGGGATGATAGTATTCCTGGGCTTCCTCACCTTCCCCGTCAGGAAGGGTGTCGAACGGCCGAACCATATGCCCTGGTATGATATCATCCTGCTGATTCTCGGCTCCGGAGCATTCTTCTTCTACGCCGCGAATGCCATGGATGCGATCAAGCTCTCGGCAAGGATCATCAGGGAGCCTGTCTACATGACTGCCGCGATCATCGCGATCCTCGCGCTGGCTGAGCTCTGCCGCCGCTGTGTCGGCCTCCCGATACTCTGCGTTGCCGCAGCGCTTCTGATATACACGTTCTCGACGGGACTGGATGTGCTTCAGGTCGCGAGGACACTCTTCTACACGACAAACGGAATCTTCAGCGCTCCGGTACAGGTCTGCGTGAAGTTCATCGTCATATTCATCATCTTCGGAGCTTTCCTGGAACGCACCGGTGTCGCTGACTTCTTCATCCGCTTTGCAAATGCTGCAGTCGGGCGCTTCTCAGGAGGACCTGCGAAGGTCGCCGTCGTCGCAAGCGCTCTTGAGGGAATGGCATCAGGATCATCTGTTGCGAACACAGTCGGCTCAGGATCGATCACGATTCCGATGATGAAGAGGATGGGATACAAGCCTGAATTCGCCGCCGCAGTCGAAGCCGCAGCCTCGACAGGAGGCCAGATCATGCCTCCTATCATGGGCGCCGCGGCATTCCTTATGGCGGAGTTCACAGGAGAGCCGTATGGAACGATTGCAGTGCGTGCGATCCTCCCTGCTATCCTTTACTTCACAGGTATCTTCATAGCGGTACACCTCGAGGCGAAGAAGCTGGGAATGAAGGGAATCCCCAGGGAAGAGCTCCCGAAGGCAAAGGAACTCGTCAAGGAGATATACCTCCTGATACCCCTTGTCGTCCTCATCTACCTTGTCGGAACGAATACCTACACAATGGCATATTCAGCGACGATTGCCATCGTTGCGGCTATCATAGTAGGAGCGCTCAACAAGCACGAAAGACTGACGCCGAGGCGCTTTTTCGACGCGCTTGAGAATGGTGCCCGCTCCTCCATCACAGTCGTTGTCGCATGCGGCATCGCCGGAGTGATAGCAGGCTGCATCACCGTTACGGGCCTTGCCTCGAAGCTCCTTGGAGCCATCGTCGCACTCTCTGCGGGACATGTCATGGTCGCGCTGCTTCTGACGATGATCTGCTGCATCATCCTCGGCATGGGAGTCCCTACGACTGCGAACTACTGCATCATGGCTGCGACATGCGCACCGATCCTGATGGATCCATCGCTTGGCGTCACACAGATGGCGGCTCACTTCTTCGTATTCTACTTCGGCATTGTCGCGGATATAACCCCGCCAGTAGCCTTGGCGGCGTATGCTGGCGCGGCTATCGCGAAATCAAACCCGATGAAAACCGGACTGACTGCAACGAAGCTCGCAATAGCGGCATTCATCGTTCCGTATGTATTCGCGCTTTCGCCTCAGATGCTCTTCATCGATGTCTCAGGGCCTGTTGAGATCGTCCAGATCTGCATCAGCGCGCTCTGCGGTCTCTTCGGCGTGGCGGCAGCTCTCAACGGATTCTTCATCCGCCCCATCCCGATCCCGCTTCGCCTGGTGCTGCTCGTCGGAGGTCTCTGCATGATCATCCCCGGCACCGTCACCGATATCATCGGTCTTGTGATGGTAGCGGCCACAGCGGTCTATCAGCACATGATGGCGAGGAAGGAAAGCAGTATACAGACCGCATGAGACAGGCGGGGATGCTGAATCAATAATGGACAGACGAGCCGGGAGTGGAATGCCCCGGCTCTTTCCATGTCACGATGGGTAACGCCACAGCCATCAATCGGATACTTGCCAGATCAGCAATACCGTGTTCTCATTGAATCAAGGGAAGAAGATGAAGAACGCTATACAGATCATCCTGATCCTGCTTATGGTCATCGCATGCCGCCCTGTACCGGAAGAACCGCTTGCAAGGGCACCTATCATCAGTGGCACATCCACAGAATCATCAATCAGCGCATATGAAGGGAACCCCCGTTCCATTCTCGTCAGGTTCCAGCCTGTTGAGAGGGCGATGGAATACCGCGTCGAAGCAAGCGCGGCTGCTCTCGGCCTTGCGTCGCACGTCGCTGGCAGCGATTCAGATTATAAAGACGGCAGCTTCAATGCCGTGATCCCGAACCTTATCCCTGGATGGGAATACAGGATCGGCATCGAAGCGCGAAATGATCTGAACAAGGATTTCATCAGTGTCGGAGGCGGAACATACACGCTTCCGAAGGCCCTTCCGGATGCTTCCTCCAGCCCGGATCTCACCTATTCCATCAACCAGGAGGGAACCTCTCTCACTGCAAGGTTCATGACAGAGGCGGGCCTCATCTACCAGATTGGATTGGAAGGAGATGACGACTCCCCTGTCATAAAGGAAATAGAAGGCAATGGCTCCGAAGCCTCAGCCATCTTCCAGATCAGCCAGGGAAGCACATACACGCTCTCTGCCAGATATGCCTACAGAACACCTGATGGCAGTCCTGAATGGGCCGATGGAACGAGCATCGAAATCGATACAGACAGGATCTCCACCACACTGAAAATCATGCTAAGCGATGGCGTATTCTCCGTCAATGGCATTCCAGAAGGAACGGAGAAGCTCTACATCGCAACTGCGGAGGCCGGAGGACTGAGCGGCGAAACAGAGGCTGTGGAAGGCGCTACGATCACAGCGGCCTCCTTCCTTGAGCCTCTTGAGCATGGCATCTTCTATGCATATGCAGTCAGCACCGACGGCTCAGTATCCAGAAGCAGCAATTCAGTCAGCTATACAGAGCCTCTGGATGTGGATGACATCACGATAGAGGATCGCTGGCAGAGCGTTGCGATAAGCCTTGCTGCAGGGGACAGGGCATTCATCAGCTGGAACGAAAGCACATTCTCCATCACAGAGACGGAAAGCCCCTCCGTTCCAAGGGATCCAAGCAAAGGCTCCATCTCGCGTGATGATATCTCCGCAGTCGGGAAAAGCATCGGAATCAGTGATCTTGACAGCAATACAGGCTATGAACTGAGCATCGATATCGCATTCACGGATGGCTGGCGCTACACAATCCCCGCAATCGCATTCCACACGAAGTCATTTGCAGGAACCTATGAATGGGTATGCCCAACAGGTTCGATTGAGGACGCAAGGAAATGGGCGAATTTCGCAGTGACTGTTGAGGAAGGTACGGAAACACAGTACACGATCTACACCAATGAGAAGGACTGCTTCTACACGGCGCGCTATCGCCTGCTCCCCCTTGTCGATGGCAGCGTCACATCACCGATCGACTACAACAACCCTGCAGAGGAATACAAGGAGGCCAATACCGCGTACGACTGGAACTACAGGAAGTGGAGCATCGACAGAATCGCAGGTCTGGCTAAGCTGCAGACATGGCTGCCGGAAATGACTGGGAACTACAGGGACAGGACAGTGACATCGGTGAGGACAACAACAAACGTGCTTCCGGCGACTACAACCACAACCTGGGAATTCAGGGAGAACGAGCAGCATCAGGCGGAAGTCGTATTCACAAACAAGGGATCAGGACTGGCGGCATCAGGAATATATTCCGGGCCCGACAAGTCAAATATGTTCGTTCTTTCATGCATAGAGGAGGCAGGCGTATGAAGAAGATACTGATACTCATCGCATCCCTTATCCTTCCAGCCTCCCTTCTCAACGCCTCATTCGTGCTGACGGAGGATGGGATCGACCATGGTCTATTCAGCTCACCAGGACGCCTCATGGAGACGGAGAAGAGGATTCCGTTCGGTTTCGATATCTCTCTCGTGAGCGATTTCGACGAGCTGATCTTCCTCATGGATCCGATGAGCGGACTTGAGGGACCGGTCAGAAAAGCCGCCCAGTTCCTTGCCGACCAGGATGCAGCATTCTGGCAGGAAAATGGAGATCTTCTTTCAGATCTCAGGGAAATCGATCCAGCGCTCCCATTCCCCAGCTCCAACCCAGAGCTCCTTGAACGCCAGATGCATGATTACTTCACAGGCCGTTTCCTCTCCCCTGTCTATGGTGATGGAAACAGGACAAGGGCGTTCTCCTCGATCTTCTCATCAGGAGTGCTTCCAGAGAGCATCGACAAGGAGATCGGAGGGGATCTTGACCTTTCCCTCTCATTCTTCGGAGGGCATATCAACAGGGGATTCAGCTGGCAGGCGGGATTCAGGCTCTATCTCGACAGCCCTGATTCCATCCTGAGCCAGATGGATGACAGCGGCTTCGTCTACGGCAATGACATCGGAGCCGTGCTCTATGCGGATATCGGGTCGGCGGCATACATCATCCCCGACAAGCTGTCCATAGGACTGACCGTGTCTCCGCAGCTCTTCTTCAGGACGACGTTCTCCGCAAGCAGCCTTCTCTCCGCGAGGATGGACAACGAGATCCTCAGCATCTTCGCGTCCAACACTTTCCGCACAGGAGCGGGGATCGGCCTCACATTCGGAGCAGCATACCGCATCAATGATGAGCTCCTGATCGCGCTGGATCTGAGGAATCTGCCAGCCATACAGGGCGCGCTCTACTTCCGAGCAGAGGATATCTCAACGCTTTCGCTCCACCCGGACAAGGACATCTTCGTCATATCCCCCGATGCAGCATTCTCCGTTGACTGGAAGCATGAGAGGTGGCACCTGAGCGCGGAGATCAATGATATCCTCTCGCAGCTGATCTGGATGCAGAATGTCGATGGATACCATTTCAAGCCGCTCCATATCCTCGATTTCTCCGCTTCCTATATGCTCAAGGATGATCTAACGCTGCAGCTGAGCTACAGCAATGATGCTGTCAGCCTAGGGTTCAGGACGAAGGGTCTCCTTGCAGAGATCATCACCAAGGTTGACCGCTTCGCACTCGGATTCCGCTGCAGTTATGGCCTATGAAAGCAGTCCGATGAGCGTGTCGTAGCTCTCGATGCGCTCGTCGGCAAGTGAGGTATCCTGCTTCATCACCGAGCCGCAGAACGCTATGACGGGAAGCCCTGCACCCCGCGCGGCCCGGATTCCAACAGGGGAATCCTCTATCGCAACAGCGGCCCTAGGATCAGCATGAAGCATCCTCATCGCCTCAAGATAGGGCTCTGGATCGGGTTTGTGGTTTGTTACCGTATCGCCGCCGATTATTGCGTCAGGGTATTGCAAGAGCTCCATCCTCTCCAGGGCCGTCTCCAGATAGGGCTTCCTTGTGGAAGAGACGATCGCAATGCGCCTGCCCTGCTCCTTCAGCAAGCAAAAAAGCCTGTCGATGCCAGGAAATGGCCTGATCCCTTCATACTCCGTATAGTAGTTCGGATAACCGCTGAGCAGCTCTAGGAAACGCTCACCAGTGAGGCCGATGCCATATTTGCTGCTCATCGCATTGGCAGTGCCGTATGCATCCATGCCAATCGTGAACGCCGCATCCTCTTCTTCCGCCTCGATCCCATAATGCTCCCAGACAAGACGCCTGAGGGTCTCGAAGGCATAGACCTCACTATCTGTGATAACCCCATCAAAATCGAAGAGGAACACGCTTTTATCATGAATGATATCCCTGAGCATGCTACAATCATCGCATGGGACAGCCCGGTTGAACAGCCCTTCACGCATGCTGGAAAACCAGTGAATGATGCAAAGCAACGTGCTGTCATCATCGTATGCTTGGCTTTGTGAGG
This sequence comes from uncultured Spirochaetaceae bacterium, assembly GCA_944392985.1. GTDB lineage: Bacteria > Spirochaetota > Spirochaetia > Sphaerochaetales > Sphaerochaetaceae > Ornithospirochaeta. Next base: position 22,340 of record CALXYL010000027.1, read on the forward strand.
GAAAAATGGGAGAAGAGAAGGGATCATGGGGCGGGAAGCGTCCCGGTGCAGGAAGGCCGAAGGGATCGACAAGGGGGATCAAGCATCCATACAAGAAGGTTGGACTTGCCTTCGCGGAAAGCGACTATCTGGCTATCAGGGAGCTTGCTGAGAAGTCGGGCAAGTCATTCAGCCGGTTCCTCGCAGACAAGGCGCTTGGAAGGGAGTGAGCCAATCCGCAAGGCATTGGATCGCCGCTCCTGATAAGCTATACTGACACAGGCACTGCCATAACGGTAGGCGGCTTGACCTCTTGATTCTGGTAACGGATGTCAGGAGGCGTTGCTTCCTGACTCTTCGGCAACGTGGATGAAGGAGGCGCTTATGACGGATTTTGAAT
>CALXYL010000028.1 GCA_944392985.1 uncultured Spirochaetaceae bacterium
CTGACTTTCACCTTTGACTTCTTCATTTGATATCCTCCTATAGATATTCCTGTGAAGTTTCCTTCAGATATATTTCCTCAAGCGCTTTCCTAAGCCGCCCGATGATTGTTCTGCGTATGCCGATCTCAACAGGGATATTCGGATCCTGATGAGCCTCGTTGATCTTCGTCCCTACGATGAAGTGCACCTGATCGCTGTCCAGCAGCATCTCGACGAACTTCTTTGCCGGATCATTCGGCAGGTCGACGGGATTGATCCTCTTCTCAAGTATAGTCGCAACCTTCGAAAGCGTCAGCATGCCCTCCGTCACGAGGTCAATCCCTTCCATCTTGGAAGCAGGAGGGACATCCTTTGACCAGGAGGAGAGGTCGAGCGTCAGCTTCTTGCCGAAGAGGCGCGAGACGATCTGGGCAGTCGTTCCGCCTGAGACGATCTTCTTTCCGTCGAACTCCCTGATCTTCTCCCCGAGCACGGCATCGGCTTCCTTCGTGAAAGGAGGCCCCGTGACGATAAGAAGGCGGCGTGGACGCCTGATGTAGACAACGACGCAGGTGATGTCATCCTTAGCCGCCAGGCCATCGAGGGAGCATGCCTTCTGAACGATAGCACGCGAAAGCTCACGCGATGAGATATCCTCATCCTTCCTGATCTCCTCAGCAATGAACTTCCTCACGCCGTCAAGCCTCCACCCCAAGGGAAGGCTCTTTCCCAGACCGGACTGAGTCACTCCATCGGAGAACATCACAAGGCGCTCCCCGTAGCCGAGGTTGAAGGAGGAAGATGCGATGATCTCCTTCTTGAAGGCGCCTTCCCTCTGCAGCTCCGTGCGCGTCCTTTCCCATGAAACCGGCTCAGAACCGCTGAAGCGCAGCGACGGTGGATTGTCATACTCGACAAGATTCACCGCGATATCCTCCATGCCCTCGCCGTAGCGGATATCCGCAATGGTGAATGTTGAGTAGCTGATCTTCCTCTCCTTGCAGACAGGAAGCGTATCCATGATGATCTTCGCAGAGTGGCTGAGATCTATCGGCGAGAAGGAAAGCCTATGGGCCATATGAGCAGTAAGGGAGGCAAGGACATTCGCCTTGACCCCGCTTCCAAGCCCATCCGAGAGCGTCGAGACGATCTGGTTGTTCTCCGGATTGCGGGAAAGAAGGAATACATCCCCTCCTATCTTCTGCCCATGCTTATAGATCTGCGCGTAATCCACATCTATGAAGATATTGTTCATGACAGATCACCATCCTCATCCTGGCGGAAATCACTCTCGCCTTCCCCTGTTCCATGGACGCTGAATGCATCGATGAGGGAATTGAGCATGATCTCTGTCTCCGCTGCATTCTCTCCGAGGAGGGAAGCTATCTGCTGTACGGTCTCCAGCGACTTCTGGATGACATCCTCCGCCTTCTTGACGACTGTCTCGCGCCTGATCGTCGGCATCGTTATATCCTCGAACATCGCCCCCAGAAGACGCTTCGATTCAACGAGAAAGAACGTGACACGGAGGTACTTGTCCTTGAAATGGACCCTGTACTGACCAGGATGCGAGAGATAGAACTGATCGCGGAACTTGTCTGAGAATGGCACGAAGCGCTCAAGCGGCAGTCCCTTGACCATCTGCAGGATGCTTTGATCCACGAAACCCTCTTCCATATCGCCGAAGAACTCAAGGAAATGGGTATTGCAGTCCGCGATCTGAAGATCCGAATCAACGATGACAACACCTGTTGGGATCGTGCGGAGAAGCACATCGACCTTGCTCTCGGCCTCCTTGCGCATCTTCGTCACGCACATCTCAACCTCTGCCATGCCCTCAAGGTACGCAATCGCCATATCACGGCAGGTTGAATAGCCGCAGCCGCCGCAGTTCAGCTCATCGGCCTTGGTCAGCTTGCCAAGCTCGACCAGCGCGCGCCTGATATCATCCTCGGAGTGCTCATGCCTGAAGCCCGAAGCCTTCTTCGGTCCTTCGTTGTGAAGCAGAGAATAGCCTTTCTCAAGAAGCAGGCGGGCGAATTCCTCGTCCCCAATGAAGAGATCCGGCTCATCAAGGCGCCTGAGCGTGTGCTCTGTCGAAGCCTTCTTCCTTTCCGCCATCGAAACAGAATCACTTGCGGATGGCCCATTGATACAGCCGCCATCACAGGCAAGAAGCTCAAGGAAGGAGCGGGTACCACCCTTTCCATCCAACGCGGACATGACTTGGTCGATGCCGGAGAATGAAAGCGCATCAGAACCGAATGAACGACCACCCCACAGCTTCGATGAAGCGATCTGGCCCCCCTCGATCGGATAGATCGTAGCCATGCCGGCCTTCGCGGGGATGAAGTCGACATCCTCCTCTTCCAGCGCTGAAAGATCGATGCCTTCCTCTGCCAGCCACTGGCGGAGCTCAGCAAATGTGAGCGCAACATCAGGATAGCCAGGAGCCATATCAGCCTCGGTCTTCTTTGCGATGCAGGGGCCGATGAAAACAATGGCGAAGTCATCGTTGTAGATATGCCGCAAATAAGCAGCATGGGTCTGCAGCGGAGATGGAACCGGAGCAAGGGATGGAACGGATTCCGGGTAATACTTCTTCACGAGCTCAACAACCGATGGGCACGCAGTACCGACGAATGGAACGCATCCATCATGCTCTGAAGCGTAGATATCAAGCGCCTGGGAAACAAGGGCAGCCCCGATAGCGGTCTCAGAGACTGCGGAGAAGCCCAGCTTCTTCAGCGCGGTCAGCAAAGCCTTTTCCTGACCGCGGAACTCCGATGCATACGAAGGCGCAAGCGAGCATATGACACGGCGGCCGGAGGAAATCGCCAGCTTCGCCCTCTCCCTGTCATCCCTGACCTTCTTGGCGCTGTTCGGACAGACATGGACGCATCTGCCGCAGTAGATGCACCTGTCCTTTATGATCATGGCGTTGCCATCCTTGATCTGGATAGCCTTCACGGGACACGCCCTCACGCATTTGTAGCAGTCACGGCAGCTGGTTGTCTCAGTGTATATCGGATTCTGCATCCATCTCCTCCAGTGCCTTCCTGATGATATCTGCTACAGCATCAGGATCGGAAATGCCGGAATACTCCTTGCCCCCGATCGTCATGTGCGGTCCCGAATTGCATTTTCCCAGACAGAGATGCCCCTCAAGGTCGATCCTGTCGGATATTCCATTCTGCTCGGCGAACTCCTCAAGGCTCATAAGTATGCCGCTGTTGCCTCTGGCAAAGCAGCTTGATCCCATGCAGAGCTCAATCCTGAGCTTCTCCTTTTCTGCCATATACGCTCCTAAGTCATATATGAGACTATACGAAGATTTAAGGTAAGTCAATAAAATGATTGAGTGACAAGAATTAGCTGACTTAAAATAGAAATGATGAAATTAACTGCGCCATACAGCGGATTAATGTGAACAGGAGAACATCAAAACCGGAAAAACATGGTTTCAGATTGCATTTCATCCATCTAACACTGGACAGCTCTCCCGCACAATGGCGGAAAACAGGACAGAAAGCAATATCCAAAGGCATCTTCCATGCTAGAATACCCGTATGAAAAGAAGAATCCTTTTGGTAGCAGCGCTTATCGTGCTTGCCGCAATGCCGCTGTTGGCACTTCCTGCAGAGGATGTCAACGCAGAGAACCTTGTATCTATCCTGACTGCAAACGGATACGAAGCCTGGATCGATGATGATGGGGATGTGATGTTCAAGGATCAGTATGATCTCAAATACTGGATCATCATCGACCCCTCCTCCCATCGGATGCTGCTGCAGAGCGGATGGTCAGGCGGGGAACTCACGAATCAGAGAGCTGTCCAGATGATGAACGAATGCAACAACGAATTCATCATGCTGAGATGCTATCACAGGACATTCTCTGGCGGCCTGATGATCGAATACTGCTTCCAGTATTCCGATGCAGGGCTGGATGAGAAGGCATTCATCCTCGCAGTGGAAGGCTTCCTGGACGAAGCTGACACGTTCACGGATTATCTCATCGCAGAAGGGATCTGAGGATCCTCCTCCCCCTGTGTCTCCTCCTGGTACTTCCGGCGGAGCATTATTGACAGTACCGCAAATGATGCAGCGAGATCGGTTCGCTGCATCACCACATCGTCAGGAACCCTGAGATTCTTCGGCGCGAAGTTCCAGATTCCGCGGATGCCGCATTTGACAAGCATGTCCGCTGCGGCCTGAGCCTGGTTGGCCGGAACCGCTATGACCGCAATCGTTACACGATGGCTCTTGATGTACTGGTTGATCGTATCCACAGGAAGGATGGTAAGCGATCCGACCTTCCTGCCGATCTTCTCCGGATCCTTGTCGAACAAGGCGGCTATCCTAAGCCCATAGGCAGAGAATCCATCATAGGCCGCAAGCGCTGAACCAAGGTTACCCGCGCCCACGATCAGCGCCTCGGCAGCATTATCCCATCCCAGTGAATGGGTGATGGCCACGATCAGGCCCTCTATTGCAAATCCTATCTTCGGACGGCCTTCGATACCGGTGCTGGCAAGATCCTTCCTCACCTGTATCGGTGTAAGATCAAGCTCACGGGCGAGCTCTGTCGCACTGATATGCCTCTCTCCCGCATCGCGGCGCTGCATCAGTATCCTCAGATAGGACGGGAAGCGCCTGACGGATGGAAGGGGTATTCGCTCATCTGCCATCTGCAAGCCTCCTTCTGATTCCTTCAACGAGAGTATCAGGACAAGACGACCCCGCTGTCAATCCGACACATGAGAACGCAAGAACCTCATCAGGGATGCCATCCACCGAAGAGACGAGGAAGCAAGGCAATCCCAGCCTCTTCCCTTCCTGCCATAGCTCAACGGTATTGCGCGATGCCCTGTCCCCGGCAACCACGATGGCCTCAACTCTGCCTGCAAGGGATGAAAGCGCCTTCCTTCGTTCAGAAGAGGCGGGGCATATTCCGTTGAGGTATCTGATCTCAAGGCCGAGCTGCATTGCCTTCTCCTTTATCATCTGGAGTACAGGAAGGGAGAACGTCGTCTGCACAACAGCATCATATGCAATGCCTGCGGGAATGGCGGAAAGATCATCAGGGCTCTCCACAAGATAGGACTCCCTCCCCGATCCCTGGAGCGTGAGTATCTCGCTGTGTCCTCTCATACCGATGATGATCGTCCTTCTTCCCGAATCCCTGAGAAGGCGCTGGCTTCTAAGGACAACAGGACACGTCGCATCAATGACAGTGAACCCCGCCATAGTGAAAGAGGAACGTATGCCGTCCGTGATTCCATGAGCCCGGATCACGACAATACCCGGCAGATGCCCATCAGGGGAAACGATCCGCTCAGCGCCTTCCGACAGAAGCCCATCCATGACGGCCTTGCTGTGCACTATATCCCCATAGACATAGCAAGGAAGCCCGGTTTCCCTGGCTTCCCTGATCGCTTCATGTGCTCTGCGGACAGCATCCCTGACACCACCGCAGAATCCATATGCATCTGAAAGGACAACACGCATCAGGTGCTGCTCTTGTCCTCGGCCTTCTCCTCCTTGGCTTCAATGGCACCGACCTCGCTCTTCGGCTCCTCTGCCTTGCCCTCAGCCTTCTTCGGAGCATTCTTCACTGCATCCTTGTTGACGACTGACGAGATCGCACTCTTCGAGAACTCAATGCGCGCACTATCATCAACCTTGACAACAACAGTCTGCTCCTTGACGGTGATGACCGTCCCGTGGATGCCGCCGATCGTGACGACCCTGTCGCCCTTCTTCATCGCAGCCAGCATCGCCTTTGTCTCCTTATCCCTCTTCTTCTGAGGTCTGATGATAAGGAAATAGAAAATCAGGATTATAAGAACGAACGTTACGATCGTTACAGACATATCTCCCATTTGCTTACCTCTTCTATGTGATATCCGAAAATTAGCATCTTAGTCGAAATGCAGTCAAGGTTGGGACTGACTGATCCCTTCCAGTACCTCCGACACGATTCCGATTGCCTTGTCTATATCCTCCTTGGTGGCGATCAATGGCGGCACGAAGCGGAGCACTGTGTATCCTGCTGAGCAGACAAGGAGGCCCTTTTCCATGCACGCGGCGATCACGTCACGTGGGGGCACCTTCAGATCGAGACCCCTCATGTATCCCATGCCGCGCTCTGCACTGCAGAGATCGGGGTAGCGCTCAACAAGCCCATGGAGCTTCTTTCCAAGATACCTGCCGTTCTCCTCAACGGAAGCCGACAGCTCTGGAATCCTTGCCATAACGACTTCAGCAAGAGCCGCTGCTGCGCAGTTGCCGCCGAATGTGGCCGCATGGTCGCCAGGGGCGAATATCCCCTTGGCCCTGCTGAACGCAGCGACTGCTCCCATCGGCAGACCACCGCCGAGGGCCTTTGCCAGCGTCAGGATATCAGGGGTGACACCGTAGTGCTGGAAGCAGAACGGCTTTCCCGTTCTTCCGAGCCCGCACTGCACCTCATCGAAGATCAGCATCGCATCGCAATCGTCCGCGGCCTTCCTGAGCCCTTCAAGGAACTCCTTATCCGCGGGGATTATCCCGCCTTCCCCCTGAAGCGGCTCGACAATGATCGCTGCGGTGCGCTCGGAAAGGAGCGCCTTCACGGAATCAAGGTCATTGAACTCGGCATATACGACATCGGGAAGCATCGGGGCAAAGCCTTTGTGGTACTTCTCCTGCCCGGTCACGGTGATGGCACCATATGTCCTGCCATGGAAGGAATGGCTGAATGAAATGATCTGGCTCCTGCCCCTGGAGGATCCGTACTTCCTAGCCATCTTCAAAGCGGCCTCATTCGCCTCAGCGCCGCTGTTGCAGAAGAACACCTCCTCTGATCCGGCAAGCTCGTTGAGCATCGCTGCCGCATGTACTGCATGGCTGTTGTAGAAAAGATTTGACGTATGCAGCACCCCGCTCTCGATAACCGAAAGAAGCGCCTTCTTCTCCTCTTCATCACCATAGCCAAGGGCATTGACAGCAATCCCTGCGACAAAGTCGAGATACTCCTTCCCATCCTCATCCGTAAGGACAATCCCCTTGCCGCTTCTTATCGCGATCGGGAACTGCGAGTAATTGCCCATGTAATTCGCCTTGCCAAGCTCGACAACGCTCTTATTTGACATTCCTAACCTCCGGCGTGAGCATCGTGCCGATGCCCTCTGCTGTAAAGATCTCAAGGAGGATCGAATGCGGCAACCGTCCATCGAGGACGTGCACCGACTTGACCCCCTTGCCTATCGCATCAAGGCAGCACTCCACCTTGGGGATCATGCCGCCCTTTATCGTGCCATCCGCTATAAGCTCCACCGCTTCCCTTGCATTCATGCGCCTTATGATGGAGCGCGGATCATCCTTATCGCGGAGAATACCCTCAACATCAGTCATGAATACCAGCTTCTGGGCGTTGAGCGCACCGGCGATCGAGGAAGCGGCATAGTCCGCATTGACATTGTATGTCTGGGAGAATGCATCGACACCAACCGGGGAGATGACAGGGACAAACCCCGCACCGATGAGCGTATCGATCAGCGTTGGATCAACGCTCTCGATCTCACCGACGAATCCAAGATCCCTTCCTTTGCTGTCGATCTTCTTCCTCGCCATCAGCGTATGCCCGTCCTTGCCATTGATGCCGCAGGCCCTGATACCTACGGACTCAAGGTTCTCCACAAGGCTCTTTCCGATCGATCCTGAAAGCACCATCTCTGCAACTCCGGCAGTCTCCTGATCGGTGACGCGGAGCCCATCGACAAAGACTGTCTCCTTGCCCATTCGATCCAGAGTCGCCGTTATCTCCTTGCCGCCGCCATGGACGATGATCGGATTGAGGCCAAGGTACTTGAGCATAGCGACATCCTTGATGACGGAACGCTTCAGACGCTCATCAACCATGGCGCTACCGCCGTATTTGATGACAACAGTCTCCCCTGCGAATCTCCTGATATATGGAATGGCCTCAATGAGTATCTCAGCCTTCGCCTGTTCCTTCTCGTACATCCTAGCTCCTGTAATCGCCATTGATCCTTACATAGTCATAAGTAAGGTCGCATCCCCATGCAACCGCGCTGCCGCTGCCCTGATGGCAGTCTGCTACGACGGTGATTTCCTTCTCAAGGAGTATCTCCTTCGCCTTCTCCTCGCTGAAAGGAAGAGGCTCTCCTCCCCTCACTGTCTGGATTGTCCCCTTTGCAGATGAAAACGAGAGATCGACAAGCGAAGGATTGAAGTCAGCACCTGAGTACCCCATTGCGCAGAGTATCCTTCCCCAGTTCGCGTCAGAGCCGAAGAATGCCGCCTTCACAAGGGAGGAGGAGATCACAGAGCGCGCAAGGACCTTCGCCTCGCTGTCTGAAAGCGCTCCAACCACCTGCATCTCTATGAAGCGTCCGGCTCCTTCCCCATCGCGCGTGATGAGCTTGGCGAGAGTACCGAGCACGTAGCGGAACGCCTCCTCGAACGCCTCATAGCCATCGTCTCCGAAAATGATCTCATCATTGCCCGCCATTCCATTGGCAAGCACGATGCAGCTGTCATTGGTCGAAGTGTCGCCATCAACGGATATCATGTTGAATGTATCCTCAACTGTCGCGCCGAGCAGCTTCTGAAGGGTGGCACTGGATATAACGGCATCGGTTGTTATGAATGCAAGCATCGTCGCCATATTCGGATGGATCATCCCCGATCCTTTTGCCATTCCTCCGATTGTCACCGTCCTTCCGCCTATTTCCACAGAGGCAGCCGCCGTCTTGCTGAATGTATCGGTTGTGCAGATGGCGGCAGCGGCATCCTTCCACCCTTCCTTCGAGAGCTGGGGCATAAGGCTCCTCGCGCCAGCAAGGATCTTCTCCATATCGAGGGGAACGCCGATGACACCTGTCGAGGCAACGTATACCTTCTCCTTTTCCGTGCCGACAAGCGCCGCCGTCTCCTCTGCAGTCGTCTCGGCATCGATGAGTCCTTTTTCACCTGTGCAGGCATTCGCATTGCCGCTGTTTACGATGACAGCCCTGGCCTTTCCCGATGCGGCAACATGCTGATCCCAGAGGACAGGAGCGGCCTTCACCCTGTTTGTGGTGAATACAGCCGCAGTTGATGCATCGCAAGCGGAAACGAGAAGAGCCATATCCTTCTTCGCTTTCTTCAGCCCTGCGTGGATACCAGCTGCTTCAAAACCTATCGGTGAAGTCACCGAACCTTCTATTATCTTCATATGATCTCCTTTCAGAATGGGCATCCCGCCCCTTTCGGAAGTCCTTCAGTCTCCTCAAGACCGAATGCGATATTCATATTCTGCACAGCCTGTCCCGCCGCGCCCTTGACGAGGTTATCGATCGCGCCCATCGCGATGATGTTCCCCGTCCTCCTGTCGATACGGTACGAGATATCCACAAGATTCGTCCCTTTCACAAAGCGGGTCTCAGGAAGCGTATCCGTCATACGGACAAAAGGCTCCCCATCGTACATGGAGTATGCCTTCTTCACATCATCCTCCGTCACACCTGCTGCAAGATGGGCATAGCACACGGAGAGGATTCCCCTGTTCATCGGAACAAGGTGGGGAGTGAACTGAAGCACGATGCCCTTGCCCGCCGCCTCTGAAAGCTCCTGCTCGATCTCCGGGGTATGCCTATGGGACGCAACTCCATATGGCTTGATCGACTCATTCACCTCACAGAAGAGGGACGTGAGCTTCTCACCGCGTCCCGCACCGGATGTTCCGCTCTTGGCATCGATGATGATGCTATCCGTCTCCACCAGGCTGTTCTTCAGAAGCGGATACAGCGTCATGATGGAACATGTCGTATAGCATCCAGGATTCGCGATAAGCCTTCTGCCCTTGATGGCTTCCCTATGGATCTCAGGCAGGCCATAGACAGCCTGCTTCAGCAGATCGGGGCTATGATGCTCCGTTCTGTACCACTCCTGGTAGACATTCCTGTCATGCAGCCTGAAATCAGCACCGAGATCAATGACGACGGCCTTGTCCAGCACATCCTTGGTGACAAGCGCGGATGCAAGTCCTGCGGGAAGCGACATGAATACCACATCAGCTTCCTCCGCCGCGCTGTTTATATCATCCTCACGGAGGACCATATCGCAGACGCCCTTCATGCCGGGATAGATATCAGAGAAGCGCTTTCCCGCATATGAGTGGGATGCAGGATAGACAAGCTCTGCCTCAGGATGCCCTGAAAGGAGCCTTACAAGCTCCGCACCGGCATACCCTGTTGCTCCAAGAATCGCAGCCTTGACCATAATTCCTCCTAGGTAACGGCATAATTATACACAAAAGAGCGTTTTATGCTACAACCTATGCATAAATATCTAAAAATAATGAATACAAATCAGTGATTACCCGGGAAGAACCCGCTCTCCTCATTCAGATCAGCCAGATCATAAGGCGTTGTCTGGTAGACAAAGTAGTTCAGCCAGTTTGAATAGAGCAGATTGGCATGGCTCCTCCACGCCATCACAGGCTCCTTTTCCGGATCATCACCGGGGAAGTAGTTTGCCGGCACAGCTGTATCAAGTCCGGCTTCCCTATCCCTCAGATACTCGGCCTTCAGCGTATCCCTGTCATACTCCGAGTGGCCAGTGATGAAGATCTGGCGCCCGTTGGCTGTCATGGAAGCATAGATGCCGGCCTCCTCAGAGGAAGAGAGTATCTTCAGCCTCGGCTCCTGCATCATCATCTCCCTGCTGCTCTCCGTATATCTTGAATGAGGCACATAGAACACATCATCAAAACCACGGAGAAGCACCGGATTGCGGTATATGACACGATGGGGGAATACACCGAAGAGCTTACGCTCAAGGGGAACCTTCCTGATACCGAAATGATGGTACAGTCCAGCCTGCGCGGCCCAGCAGATATGGAATACCGAGTGAACATGGCTTTTCGACCAGTCCATGATCCGGCAGAGCTCATCCCAGTAGCTCACTTCCTCAAATGGCATGTTCTCCACAGGTGCCCCCGTGATGACCATTCCATCGAAGTTCTGATCGGCTATCGCGCTGAACGGCTTGTAGAAAGAGAGCATATGGGACTGAGGCGTGTTCCTGGAGACATGGCTCTCTACCTGCACCAGTGTCAGCTCGACCTGGAGCGGCGTGTTGCCAAGAAGGCGGGCAAGCTGTGTCTCCGTCTGGATCTTCGTCGGCATCAGGTTGAGAAGGGCAATCCGCAGAGGTCTCATATCCTGTGTGCGGGCCCTCTTCTCCGTCATGACGAAGATGTTCTCGCTCTCCAGCGTGGCCCTTGCAGGAAGCCTGTCAGGAATCTTTATCGGCATTTTGCAAGCGCTCCTTTGAGGTCGGAGATGATATCGCGGACGGATTCCAGCCCTACCGACAGCCTTACGAAACCAGGATCGATGCCGCACTTCCTGAGCATTTCATCGGAAAGCTGGCGGTGTGTCGTCGAGGCTGGATTGAGCACGCATGTGCGCAGATCAGCGACATGGACGACGATGGAAGCAAGCTGAAGGGAATCCATGAAGCGCATTGCGGCCTCTCTTCCTCCCTTCATGGAGAAGGATATGACGCCTGATGCGGCACCGCCATCAAGATACTTCAGCGCTCTGCCATGCTCCGGCGAATCCTCAAGCCCCGGATAGCTGACAGATGAGATAAGATCCTTCTCTCCGGAGAGGAACCTCGCCACTTCCAGCGCATTCTCAGAGTGGCGCCTGATGCGCAGATCAAGCGTCTCAAGACCGAGATTGAGGAGGAATGCAGCCATAGCCTGCGGCGTTGCCCCCAGATCCCTCATCAGCTGCGCCCTTGCCTTCGCGATGTATGCGCTCCTTCCGAATGATTCGGTATATATGATGCCATGATATGATTCATCAGGCTCCGTCAGTTCAGGATAGCGCCCGCTTCCTTCCCAGTCGAAGGTACCGCCATCAACGATCATCCCGCCGACGGCGACAGCATGGCCATCCATGTACTTCGTTGTCGAATGGATGACGATGTCCGCTCCATGCTCAAACGGACGGCATAGAATCGGAGTCGCGAATGTATTGTCGATGATGACAGGGACTCCCATTGAATGGGAGAGCGGCACGAATCGGTCGAAATCAAAGACGGCAAGGGATGGATTCGCAATCGTCTCCGCGAAGAAGAGCCGGGTGCGGCTGTCGAAGAGCGAGAGGAAAGCGCTGTCAGGCATATCAGGGGAGGCAACACGCGCCTCGATCCCCATCCTCTTCATCGTCACAAGGAAGAGATTGGTCGTTCCACCATAGAGATTGCCCATTATCACGATATTGTCGCCGCATGATGCAATATTCAGGACTGATATCAATGAGGCTGCCTGCCCTGATGATGTCATCATGGCACCTACCCCGCCCTCAAGCGCAGCAACCTTCTCCTCTACAGCGGCTACCGTCGGATTCGATATCCTCGAATACATATGTCCGTCACTCTGAAGATCAAAGAGGGCCGCAAGCTCTTCGGAGCTGCCATATCGGTATGTCGTGCTCTGGTATATGGGGAGCACCCGCGGCTCCCCGTTCCCCGGCTTGTAGCCGGCATGAATGCATAGCGTAGATCTGTCCATCCCCAGAGTCTAGCAGAGGATGGCGGCACGTTTCCAGAGCTAGCGGATATCCTCCACGACTTCTGCAGGAGGCTCCATCAGCTCATCCGGGGATGTAAGGTACTTCTTGAAGAGCTTCAGCGCCGATGCGTAGTAATAGCCATCGCAGATGCGCTCATCGAGGTTCGCCACGAAGTCCACGACCCTCCGCTTCGTCACAGTGCCATCGACATTGAGCACCAGCTCGGGGCGCTTAGCGCCAAAGGCGATGAATACCGGAACATTGCCGAAGTTATACAGATGGTGCCGGATAGGAGGGATGTTGAGCGAAGCCATGCTTGTGATGAACATCGATCCATGGAACGGGGAAGCCTCGATGATCGCCTTTGGTAGGAGGCCGAAGTAATCGAGGGTCTTAAGCAACCAGATGACGAACTTCTTCACCAGACCAGGGATATAATTGATTATCCTCGCGACGGAGTCAGTGCTGTTGCTTCCTGTCTCTCCCTCGACTGTCTCCAGAAACAGCTTGTTGAATTTATGGTAGACATCGACAAGCGTATCCGTTGGAAGGAACTTCATCTTCACCGTCGTATCCGGAGCATTGAGGCGCATCTTCCTCTTCATCGCCATGTTGATCTCAATCCCGTTGCGGGCATAGATCTTCTGTCCCCTGACGAACCGATTGACACCGGGCCGCTGGGAAAGCGCCCGGACATATGCGGCAAGGATGATATGGAGGATCCCGATTGAATCGAACCCCTCATTCCTCAGACGGTGTATGAGATTCTCGGCGCCGCTGACGTCGAAGCTGTCGTTAATGGTATTCTGACTATCGCTCCGCTCCACCATGATATAAGGAATGATGGAGAAATACGGATTGAGAGTCTTTATGCGTCTCCCTTCTTTCATCAGCACTATTCTATTACTCTTCTACACATAAAGTCCACACAGGAATATAATGCCCCCTGAGGAGAACATGGAGCAGAACGAACTCGGCACGAAACGTATACCGCCACTGGTGATGAAGATGGCATTTCCCCTGATCATAGCGCAGCTGGTGAACGGTCTTTACAATATCGTCGACAGGATATACCTCGGACACCTTGAAGGCGCCGGAGCCGAGATACTGACGGGTGTCGGTATCACATACCCTGTGATCCTGCTCATCACGGCCTTCTCCAATCTGATCGGCAACGGAGGAGGTCCTCTCGCCGCCATAAGGCTTGGGCAGAAGGAGACCAGGAAGGCCGAGGAGATACTCACGGTCTCCGCAACATCCCTCGTTGTGCTTTCCCTGCTGCTGATGGCTGTGTTCTATGCAGTCAAGACACCTCTTATATATCTCTTCGGAGCTTCACAGCGCACTTTCATCCACGCAGATTCATACCTCTCGATATATCTTCTGGGGACGCCGTTCGTCCTGCTTACGCTTGGCCTCAACCCATTCATTTCCGCGCAGGGCAAGACGACCATGAGCATGCTCACAGTCGTAATCGGAGCCGCCGCGAACATCATCCTCGACCCTGTTTTCATCTTCGTGTTCGACATGGGTGCCGCTGGCGCTGCAATAGCGACTGTAATAAGCCAGATGATCTCTGGAATCTATGTCGTGGCGTTCCTTTCCAGCCGCCACAGCACGATGCGGCTCGACATCAGGAAGCCGGTGATCAGGAAGAAGATACTCCTGCCAATCATTTCACTCGGAGTCTCCCCTTTCATAATGAGCGCCACCGAGGCTGCCATAAACATCGCATTCAACACACGCCTCCAGTCACTCGGCGGGGATATGGCTGTTGGCACGATGACGATCTTCTCGTCGATCCTGACATTCATCAACATGCCGATCACTGGCATGAACCAGGCAATCACGCCGCTTGTGAGCTACAACTTCGGAGCTGCCCTCAATGAAAGGGTGCGGTCGATCTACCGCTTCGCGGCCGCTGTAGAGCTGTCATACACCCTGCTTGCCTCCCTTCTATGCAATATCCTTCCCGGCATCGTCATCGGACTCTTCACCACCGACGAAGCGTTGATCAGCTACGCCATCCCATACATGAAGTTCTTCATCACAGGCATGTCCGTATTCGGCCTGCAGTGCAGTGCCCAGAACACCTTCCTTGGGCTGGGACAGGCCCGGATATCGCTGTTTCTTGCGATCTTCAGGAAGATCATCCTGCTCATACCGCTTGTCTACATACTCTCCGCAACACCGCTGGGGATCACCGGCGTGTTCCTTGCGGAGTCGATCTCCGATGCCACAGCGGCGACAGTGACATCAGCGGTTTTCCTCGCGACACTGCCCGGAATACTCAGAAAAGGGGCTCCAAAGCCCTGAGAAAGGCAGATGCCGGCTTTTTCCATCTTGCGCCCCTTATACAACAACTATAGGATAATCATATGCCGGAATATAAGCTCACAGGCAGGATGAGGAAGGTTGTGGATCTCTCAAGCCGCTTCCAGGCGCGCGATCCCGATGCTCTCACCGATGACCTGATAAACGATATAAACAATATGACAATAGCCAAAAGGGATGCCAGGAAGATACTGTGTGATTCAAAAGGCATCTCCACATCGACATACATCATACCAGTGACGGGAGGCGCTGTTACCGGGTACTACTTCAGCAACCCAAGGCTTTCCGAACTGACGGGGCTCGTTCCCCTGACGATCTTCTGCCATGGCGGGGGATGGGTATTCGGGAACATGGAATTCTACTCGATCTTCATGCGCCATCTGGCCCAGGTGACTGAATCAGCCATCCTCCTGATCGATTACAGGCTGGCTCCTGCGTTCCGTTTCCCCACCGCCGTCGAGGACTGCTATGATGCACTGCTATGGGCTGCAGAAGGCGCGAAATACTGGAAGGTCGATCCTGACCGCATCTTCATAGCAGGAGACAGTGCAGGTGGCAACCTCGCCGCTGTGACCGCGATGCTCGCCAGGGACAGGAAGGGGCCGCAGCTTGCAGGGCAGATCCTCTTCTACCCCATCACCGACTGCCGCCTGAGAACACAGTCCATGCTCAGCTACAAGGACAGTCCGATGCTCAACGAGAAGATGCTCTCCTTCTATGTGAAGAACTATGCAAGGGAACCGAAGGACATACTCTCACCGATGTTCTCACCCCTTCTTGCGACAGATCTTTCCCGCCTTCCGCCAGCACTCATAATAACAGCAGAACTCGATCCTCTCTCCGATGACGGGAAACTGTATGCCGAAGCACTGGAGAATGCAGGTACAAAGGCGAGCGCCCTGATGGCAAAGGGCGCATACCACGGCTTCATGGCTTATCGTGACGCGACAGGAAGGCTGGAGGGAGAATGCGCGATGCGGCAGTTCATCGCAGGACGTCCCGTCGAGAGCGTTCAGCTCGCCACGGAGAAGGACCTCAGGAGGCAGAAGCCGCAGAGCTCGATATGACGGAAGAACAGCGCAGTTACTGCATGTCAAGGATCAGGGGGAAGAACACATCCATAGAGAACCTTCTCTCCCATGAGCTCTGGCATCGCGGACTGCGCTTCCGCCGCAATGGACGCGGGATCTACGGACACCCTGACATCTCAATCAGGAAATACAGGATCGCCATCTTCTGCGATGGTGATTTCTGGCATGGCTACGACTGGGAGAACCGCAAGGACGCAATAAAGTCGAACAGGGAATACTGGATAGCGAAGATCGAAAGGAACATGGAAAAAGATGCGGAGGTGAACCATATCCTCAGCAGCCAGGGATGGACCGTGATAAGGCTGTGGGAGCATGAGATCAGGAATGACCTCCCCGACGCCGCAGATCTCGTGATGCGGCTTATCGGGGAGAAGAAGGCTCAGCTGAATGAGTAGAAGAGAGGCGCTGTCCCCTCTGCCGCGATCCTGATCCCAAGCGGGCTGACGCTTATGACCGCATAGCCGGCATCGGTGCGGATCACGCCCTCGGATGCATCATAGAGACGCCCTCCGATCACGATAGAAGGCGGATCATACTCCACAGTCTGTGCATCATGGGAGAAGTATCCATCGGGATTCCCCTCGGAAAGATATCCGATCCTCACGCTCATCGGCTCCTCTGCGTATTCAAGCAGACCGGATATGTCGCAGCTGGTAATCATTGCAAGCTGAAGAGCAAGCAATACCGACATAAGCAGCATCATCGCTTTCATGGTTTACCCTCCGGGCCGCTCCCTTCTGCGGCCCATCCTACCTTCTCACGGCTTTCCCTATCGAGGAAGCGATAGGAGCTGTATCACACAAGCGCGATTATCTGCTGCAGAGAATGGATGAAGCTGCTATCCTGGAGAGGATGAGCAGCAACCTGGCATATGACATACAGCAGGCTTCGATGGCGGCCTTCACCGATAGCGGGATCCCTTCACGGCAGGATCTTCGCCCTTCCATCATCGATAACGCTCCCTACGATGCCACCCTTGGCGATACGATAGGAAACGCGCTCAGGAAATGCAGCACATTCCTCTTTTCCGTGGCATTCATCAGCCAGAGCGGGCTTGAGGCGATCCTTCAGGCATTGGCAGAAGCAAGGGACAGTGGAGCCAGGGGCAGGATCATAACCACCGATTACCTCACATTCAGTGAACCGGCGGCTCTGAAGAGACTGCAGTCATTTTCCTCCTTCATAGAGACACGTGTCGTGACAGGCGAAGGCTTCCACACGAAGGGATACTGCTTCAGGTCGGAGGAAAGCACGACGATCATCATCGGGAGCTCCAATCTGACGCAGACCGCGCTCAAGACGAACCATGAATGGAATGTCGGTGTGACGACATTGGAGGAAGGACAGTACGCAAAGGACTTCACTGTGGCCTTCAACCGCCTCTGGGACAGGGCTGTACCGCTGTCCGACAGCTGGCTTGCTGGTTATTCAAAGCGATATGAAGCCTATCACAGGGCACTCAGGAACATCGATCTCCAGCAGGAGCACATCGAGACATACATCACCAAGCCCAACGCCATGCAGGAGAAGGCGACGGAAGCCTTGAAGCGTCTCAGGCAGCAAGGTGCACACAAGGCTCTGATCATCGCGGCTACAGGAACGGGAAAGACATTCCTGAGCTGTTTTGACGTGAAGGCATACAACCCACGGAAGATGCTCTTCCTCGTACACAGGGAACAGATTCTGAGAAGCGCGGCGGAGAGCTTCGAGAAGATACTGGGCGCCTCAATCAGGAAGGATATAGGATTCATCACAGGAAGCAGGAAGGACTATGGGAAAAAGTACATCTTCTCCACAGTCCAGACGCTATCACGGGAATCAATCCACAAGGTTCTTCCTCCGGATTGCTTCGACTACATCATCATCGATGAGGCCCACCGCTCAGAAGCGGGATCATACCGCCGCATCATGGACTACTTCCATCCGGATTTCCTCCTTGGAATGTCAGCAACTCCTGACAGAGCCGATGGAGGCAATATCTACGAGCTCTTCGATTACAGCATCGCCTGCGATATAAGGCTGAAGGAAGCTATGGAGAATGACCTTCTCTGCCCTTTCCACTACTTCGGCATCTCGGATATCACAGTGAACGGCCAGCCGCTTGATGAGGACAGCTCCTTTTCCGATCTCGTATCGGAGGAACGCGTGAGGAACATCATCGAGAAGGCTCGCTTCTATGCTGGTCAGGAGACCGGGTAAAAGGGCTGATCTTCTGCCGCTCGGTGGAAGAAGCGGAAGAGCTATCGCGGCTGATGAACCAGCACGGGCTGAGGACGATGGCGGTATCAGGGAGCACTCCCATGGCTGAGAGGCTGTCGTATACCGACCGCCTGCAGCAGGAGGAAACCGATGGCAGCGAGCTGGACTACCTGCTCTCCGTCGATGTTTTCAATGAAGGGATTGATATCCCGAAGGTCAATCAGATCATCATGCTCCGCCCCACCGAGTCCGCGATCGTATTCACCCAGCAGCTGGGACGGGGTCTGAGAAAGGACAGGGAGAAGGATTTTGTCGTCGTAATCGACTTCATCGCGAACTACAAAAGAAGCTATCTCATCCCGATTGCCCTCTCCGGTGACACTTCATATGACAAGGATACGCTGAGGCGCAAATCGCTTGAAGGTACGAGGATCATCCCCGGCTGCTCCACGATCAGCTTCGATCCGATCTCCCGCGACAGCATCTACAGGAAGATCGATGAGGCCGACTTCTCAGGCAGGGCATTCCTCAAGGAGCAGTACAGGAGCCTTAAGGCAAAGCTGGGAAGGATTCCAACGATTGCGGATTTCAGGGATGATGACACGATCGACATACAGCGCTTCGTGGATGAGTTCGGATCATACCATAGCTTCCTGAAGTATGCTGAACCATCATTCCACAGCATGCTTTCCCCTAAGGAGGAACGGATGCTCACCTACGTCTCCAGGAGTTTCTCCGATGGCAAGCGCAAGGAAGAGCTGGAATTCATCATGGAGGCACTGAAAAAGGGATGCCATGCCGCGGAATCATCATTGGAATACATCAAAGGAAAAGAAAATCCACTGCTCAGGGAATCGGTTCTGGACAACCTTTCCGGATCCTTTGCGCAGCCATCTGACCAGAAGAAGCGCTACAAGGACTGCAGCATCACTGACAGGACGACGGGAAGGATCACAGAGAGCTTCCGCGCGATGATCGAGGATGAGGATTTCAGGAGGGAGATGAAGGATATCATCAGCGATGGTCTCTGCCGCTTCGAGGAGAGGTACAGCAGACGCTACAAGGATACCCTCTTCACCCTTTTCGAGAAATACACCTACGAGGACATATGCCGCCTCCTTCTCTGGAAGCAGAATCTCAATGCGCTTGCCATAGGCGGCTACAAGTACGATGAGAGAACGAGGACGATGCCGGTATTCATCAACTATGAGAAGGAACCAGATGCCATCAAATACGAGGACAGGTTCCTCTCCCCTTCCGAGGTGATAGCATTCTCAAAGAAGCCTCGTTCAGTGGACAGTCCCGATGCCGATCATATCTATAAGCGCACGGAAAGGGATAGGGACAACCGCATATTCCTCTTCGTGAGGAAGAACAAGGAGGACAGGAGGAAGGAGTTCTACTTCCTTGGCGAGATACATGCTGCAGGAGATCCGGAGCCCGTCATGGTCGGAGACCAGAAGGCATTCAGGATACATTACGTCCTGGATACTCCTGTCAGGAACGACATCTATGATTATCTGACATCATCAATCTGATAAGAAGGCTGCCGCAGCAGCCCTCTGATCAACGGATACCGTACCGGGAGACAAACGCTTCAGCGTTCTGTATCGATCCGCCAGCGGCTCCCTTGACGATATTGTTCACAAGAAGCACGAACCCGATCTTCCCGTTCTTCTTCTTGAGCCTGCCGGTATAGACGACCATTCCCTTGGGATTGCCCCAGAAGGCATACTTCGGCTGCGGGAATGTCGGCTCGGATGAATAGACAACAGGAACATCTGGCGAGGAAGGAAGGTCGGAAGCGACCCTGAACTCATCCCAATCCCTGATGATATCCTCAATCTCCACATCATTCTCAAGATCAAGCCAGACTGTCTCAAGGTGGCCGAACATGACGGGAACACGCACCGTATACGCATAGACATCGGGATTGATTGAGAGGATCTTCTTGATCTCCTTCTCGATCTTCTCCTCCTCCCCTCCGATATACGGTATGCAGTTATCGGTGATGTCAAAGGATGAAAGACCGGGATAGCCTGCGCCGGATACGCTCTGGTAGCTGTTTATCGTGATTGTCCTGATCCCATGCTTCCTCAGAGGTGCAAGCGCCATCGCAAGACCCGTTGTGACACAGTTCGCATTCGTCACGCAGAAACCTGTCTGCGGATAGCCCTGCTCCCTGATGAGCTCAAGCTGCTCCATATTCGTCTCAGGAATGAGGATGGGAACATCCGTGTCATAGCGCATAGCGGCTGCATTTGAGAAAACATAGAAGCCTTCAGCCCTGAGCTGTGGCTCTGCTTCGCGGGCAACCGCTGCAGGGAGCGCAGAGAATACGATGCGAACCCCAGTCTCCTTCATCGCAGAAAGGCTGAATTCCCTGACTTCCATCTCCCTGATGGCCTCCGGCATCTCAAAAGGCATGACCCAATGGACTGTAGAGCCATACTTCTGCCCCACTCTGGAAGCTGACGCCGTGACATAGCTCAGCTCAAACCATGGATGATCCGAGAGCATCCACATGAAAACCTGTCCTACCGCTCCGGTAGCACCAATGACAGCAACCTTGATCTTCTTGTCCATCATTGCCCTGCCTTTTCTATAGATATTGGAAGAAGGATACAGACGATGCACACCTTGTTGCAAGATAAAAATGAATCATCAGCACAGTAATTGCAATTATCTTCGCAAGCTGGTATATTCTCTTTCAGTTTCGGGGATGTAGCTCACTTGGCTAGAGCGATTGAATGGCATTCAATAGGTAGTCGGTTCGATTCCGATCATCTCCACTCAGGCAGCTCCCTCTTAGTCAGGGAGTTGTTTCATATCCAGGTCCTTTCGCGGAACTAAAAGCGGAATCAAAACTATTCTGAATTCTTGACTCTAAGCGTTAAGATCAACCAAAAACAAAGCTCAAAAGAAGGCTGGCGAACATTCCCGACGAATACCCGGCCAGCCTGTTTTCTGTTTTCAAGGTTACTAATGATACTCAGGAGTTGGATTAGCAGCCAAACTAGGCGCCCCGTTATCAAAGTCTGATTCTTGATATCTAAAAGGTGCTCCTTCTTTATTATACGTCAGATTGAACACCAGATCAGACAGCCACTTCTTGAAAGATGGATTGTCTTGAAACTGCTTGAAGAGTTCCATTTCGTCCGTCATGATGGCAAAGATGACCTGCTGCAATGCACGTTCACTTTCAAGTCTTGCACTTTGTTCATCAGAGTTTCGCATGGCGTTCTGGTACTTCTCATCCTTCGAAACCATCTCTGGAATAGCCAGAATCTGTCGCTTCACGTTGTCGGCATCATTCCACTTGATGTTTCCAAACATGTTGTTGAAATCATTCAGGATGACAGTCAGATAATCCAACTCGGGTTGTGTGATATATCCGGGTCTTCCTGCAGGAACTGGGTCAACTTCTGCGTCAGAGTCATCAAGTTTGATATCAATCGCTTCCCGTGCTTCATTCCTGTAACTCTCAAGGTCGATTGTCTCCAAAAGCCCTTTTGTATAATCTTCCTGTCCCGGAGATGGAAGCTTTGGAATAAGTAGGTTGAGGAATATCGAGAGCTTCTCCCAGTCGGCATTTCCATAAGGCAGAATTGCTCCAAGGAAGCCATAGGTTCTGACAAATGCCTTTGCAGAACCTTTGAAAACAACCTGATCATCTTCATCCAGTTGGCTATATATCGCTTCACAATAATCGAGAATCGGATCGAGCTTATCCCTAGCCGCACCATCCAGATATAGATTCACCAATGTCTCAACCTGATCCGGAGAATAGACTTGCAGCTTCTCCATCTTGTCAACAAGGTCATACAACTTGTTTGGATCTGTCTCCCCTGACAAGATTGTCGTCCTGTAGTATCTGGAAAATGAAGCTTGGATGTCCTCAGGCTTGTTGGCAAAATCCAGTACAAAAGTGTCATGCTTCTTCGGATGGCATCTGTTGAGCCTTGAAAGGGTCTGCACCGCCTTGATATCGGTCAGAATCTTATCAACATACATCGTGTGTAGCAGTGGTTCATCAAAGCCTGTCTGGAACATGTCAGCAACAACAAGAATGCGATAAGGATCCTTTTTAAACGTCTTAGGGATTTTTGTATCAGGGAATCCATTCAGCCCTGCAGATGTCAAAGCCGGATCCTGCCCATGGTACTTATGCTCACCAGAGAATGCCACAATCGCCTTATATGGGCTATTCCTTTCAGCAAGACACCTATTGATTGCATAGTAGTAT
>CALXYL010000029.1 GCA_944392985.1 uncultured Spirochaetaceae bacterium
GATGCTAAGGGACAGGCTTCCTGTAGAGACCATTGCAGGCTATACCGATCTCTCTGTCGATGAGGTGTTAACAGGCTTGCTTCTCAGATGAGGATGTAGGTATAGAGGTGTTTTTGATTATATTCTCTTCTCCCTGCCCATAATCCATTCGACTTTGGCTTTGTTTGCCTTTAATATCTAGTACGTTAAGGGAGAAGCATAGAATGGAAGAGAAGAGAATCCTTGCTGCTATTGATAAGGTTGTCTACCGCCTGATGAATCTTGGCGGTGCTGATTATGATCAGGACAAGAAAACATCCAAGGATGATTCATCCCAGGGGCTTATTGCCAGGGATTTCGGCATCGAGGAATGGGATTGGCCGCAGGGTGTCGGTCTTTATGGATTGACCAAGCTGCAGGCCTACTACGGTGATGACAGATATGATAGCTTCCTGTCGTCATGGTTCGACAGGAATATCAGGGAGGGGCTGCCTTCAAAGAACATCAATACCACCGCACCGTTTCTTGCTCTGATGGATCTCGTGAGGAGGAAAGGCAATCCTGAATACCGCAGGATGTGCCTTGAGAGGGCGCAGTGGCTGATGGATGAGCTTCCCAAGACTGAGGATGGTGGCTTCCAGCATGTCACATCGGCTATCGGAAACAGGAATGGCGTCTCGCTCAACGATGGCCAGATCTGGGCTGATACCCTTTTCATGGCTGTTCTTTTCCTCAATCAGGCGGGGCAGTATTTTGAGCGGCATGATTTCATCGAGGAGTCAGTGCATCAGTTCCTTGTGCATATCAAATACCTTTTTGAGAAGGAGAATGGTCTCTTCCATCATGGATGGACTTTCCATGGAAGGAACAATTTCGGACGTATCTACTGGTGCAGGGGCAACTCATGGTTCACATATGGTGTGATCGACTATATGGCGGCATTCACAGCGGTTCCCCTTGAGAAAGGTGTCCGCCGCTTCCTCGTTGATACATTCACTTCCCAGGTCAACGCGCTTCTTTCGCTTCAGGCCCCGACAGGGCTCTGGCATACGGTCCTCGATGATGCTGACAGCTATGAGGAAGCATCCGGAAGCGCGGCGATCACTGCGGGAATCATAAAGGGGCTTAAGCTCGGCATCCTGCCGGAAAGCATGAGGGAAAAGGCGGAGCTTGCTGTCGAAGGGCTGCTTTCCTGCATCTCTGATGATGGCACAGTCGGCAAGGTGTCCGCTGGTACGGGAATCGGCATGGACAAGAAGCATTACAAGGAAATCCTTGTACGCCCAATGGCGTATGGACAGTCCTTGACGCTCCTTGCGCTTATTGAGGCCCTTGGATTATGACGATTGAGACAAAGGATCATGGCATAGACAGGACCGGGAAAAGCATTGTCACTCCGCTTCTGCAGAACCTGATCGATAAGGCGGGAGCGGAAAAGGGCACCCTTGTCATCAGCAAGGGGCGCTATCTGGTCTCCTCGCTCTTCCTGAGAAGTGATATGCATCTTCGTTTCGAGGAAGGGGCAGAGCTTGTCGCCGTCACGGACGAGAGCCTTTACCCGATAGTCCCCACGCGCATAGCAGGGATTGAGATGAAGAGCTATCCGGGCCTTCTGTGCCTCTATGGCATCGAGAATACCACTGTTTCTGGACCGGGAGTGATCAACGGAAGCGGAAGCCATTGGTGGAACAGGTATTGGGGAGAGGACGGCAGCGGCGGTTATAGAGGGGAGTATGATCCAAAGGGCCTCAGGTGGGCTGCTGACTATGATTGCCTCAGGCTGAGGAACGTGGTTGTCCAGGATTCCTCCGGCATAGAGCTTTCCGATTTCACCTCCCGTGACCCTGGTTTCTGGAACGTACACATCTGCTACAGCCATTCAGTCACTGCGCGTTCCGTCTGCATCGATGCCGCTGATGGGCATGGTCCAAGCACGGATGGCATCGATATCGACTCGTCATACGATGTCCTTGTCACAGGATGCGTTACGAGGACAAATGATGACAGCATCTGCATCAAGTCCGGACGGGACTGGGATGGCTGGCGGGTCGCGAGGCCGTGCCATCATATCACAGTGGAGGATTGCAGGATAGAGCAGGGATTTGGAGTCACGATCGGCAGCGAGGTCTCCGGCGGTGTCCATGATATCACCCTGCGCCGCATATCCTTTGAAGGCACTGACTGTGGTTTCCGCATCAAATCGTCCCGTGCTCGCAAGGGGTATATCCGCGATGTGACTGCAGAGGACCTCAGGATGGTGAATGTGAAGTATCCGGTGCACATCGCCCTGGACTGGAACCCCGCCTATTCCTATTGCTCCCTTCCCGATAGCTATAATGGGGATATCCCGGAGCATTGGGAGAAGCTCCTGAAAAGGATTCCTGATCACATCCCGAATACAGAGGTCTCCTCAATCCATCTTCGGCGCATCACCTCTGATTGCACCGATGGCTATGAGGGAATCAGCCGTGCCTTCAATATCGAAGGATACGCTGACCGCATGATAGATGATCTGGTGATAGAGGACTCCGTGTTCCGTGCCAGGGAGTATGGGGTTATCAGCTCGGTGAAGAACATGCAGATGCGGAATGTGTCTGTAACGGCTACAGGAAGCCATCAGAATGAGAATGATGAATATGACAACCGCTGAGGTCTTGGTTATTGCATCATGCTCCTCTTTTCTGTGACCATCGGTTTATGAGGGCAGACAGTTATCTTAGTGCAGTCGATTATCCAGGGCGGATCATCCTTGCAGGCTGTGACAGCTGTAGGCGTCCTGTGCTTGCCTATGCGCTTACAGGACGCAGCCGGTCAAGCATGAACAGGATGCTTGTATCCAGAGAGGATGGCATCCGCACCGAGGCGCTGGATGGAGGATGCATGGGCAATCCTCTTCTCACTATCTACAGGGCCGTGGCAAAGTCCGGAAGCCGGATCATCTGCTCAAATGGACTGCATACCGAGACGATCATAGAGTCCCTTGCTGGAGGACAGTCCCTTTCCGATGCGCTTTCCAGAATGGAGGCAGAGCCCGATCCCCCTATCTGGACGCCGCGCATCGCCGCTGTTGTGGAAGAAGATGGAAGCTGCAGTATCTCGATCGCAAGGAAGGATGGCGGTGATGATGTCCGTCTGCTCTATTCCTATGATCCAGAGCCGGGCTGGGGGCATATGATCCATACATATGCTGGTGATGTTTCCTGCCCGCTTCCATTCAAAGGGCTTCCAGTCCGTGTTTCTATTGCTGGCTGCACTGCAGCTATGCTGTGGGAAGCAATGCCTCAGGAACGTCGTATCGCGCTGTATATGCTTTCAGGCGGTGAGGAGAGGATCATCAATGCCCATGGAGGGGAGTATGGAGAGGATCGATCTTAAATACGGGCTGAACCCCAGCCAGGGGAAAGCGTATCTGTCCTATGAGGGCAATATGCCGCTTTCAGTGCTCAATGGACAGCCTGGGTATATCAATATCCTTGATGCGATGAATGGCTGGCAGCTTGTGCGTGAGCTTGATGCCGCGCTTGGCCTGCCCGCGGCAGCATCCTTCAAGCACGTATCCCCTGCAGGCGCGGCGGTCGCTGTTCCTCTGTCGGAAGAGGAGAGGCTTGCGTATTTCGCATCCAGAGGCATGTCACCGCTTGCCGTTGCCTATACAAGGGCCCGGGGTGCTGATCGCATGAGTTCATTCGGTGATTTCATCGCCCTTTCCCGCGTCTGCGATGCCGATACCGCATCTGTTATCGCGAAGGAAGTGTCGGACGGGATCATCGCGCCAGGATATGAGGACGAGGCGCTTGGGATGCTGAAACGCAAGCGCAAGGGTTCCTATGTCATCCTCCAGATCGATCCAGGGTATGAACCGGGAGAGGATGAGAGGCGCACCGTATTCGGAATTGACCTTCATCAGGATCGGGATGAATATGTGCCAGAGAACGGCATTGGAAAGATTGTCACGAAGCGCAGGGATCTTCCTGCAGATGCTGCAAGGGATCTTATCCTGTCGCTTATTACATTGAAATACACCCAGTCGAATTCAGTATGCTATGCCTTCCACGGGCAGACTATCGGAGTGGGGGCAGGACAGCAGTCAAGGCTCCATTGCACCCGTCTTGCCGGTGATAAGGCTGATATCTGGCGTTTGAGGCAGAGCGGCAAGGTGCTCTCGCTTCCATTCCGTCATGGCCTTACAAGGAATGAGAAGGACAATGCAATAATCCAGTATCTCTCCGCTGAACCTGAGATTGATGTAATTGAAGGATGGGAAGCGTATTTCGAGTCCCGACCGGAGCCATTCCCAAGAAATGAGCAGCTTGCATATCTTTCATCATCGGGCGGTGTTTCGCTTGCTTCCGATGCATTCTTCCCCTTTCCAGACAACATCATCCGTGCCTGCCGCTCTGGGGTGGAGTATATCGCAGAGCCTGGGGGAAGCATGCGCGATGATCTGGTGATCGCCTCTGCTGATGATCATGATGCTGTGATGATGTTCACAGGACACAGGCTGTTCCATCACTGAAAGTGGCGAATATGTGTCATAATCATGTCATGAAGAAATTGCTTTCATTCCTTTTGCTGGCAGCGCTGTCAGTATCCGTGATGGCCTCGCCCGTTGATTCATATATGATCCCACTGCAGTCCGGGTTCTATGATGATATCGATGCCCTCAGCCGGATGATAGGGATCATGCCTCCTTCATATGCCCGCCCGTGGAGCCGGGCAGAGGCGGATCTTGCCCTCTCACGCATTGAAAGGGAGGAGATCCCTGAAAGCGTCATTCCTCTTTATGAGAAGGTGAAGGAGGAGCTGGAGGATATGAGGCCTCGCTGGATGTTTTCTTCTGATACATTCGGTTTCGGCTCCCACCTGAAAGTCCAGCCTGAAATGTATGTCCATACCAACGGGAAGGAATTCCGCAGTGATGAGTCGTGGATCTATTCCTTTGATGATCGCCAGCCGTTCCTGTATCTCGGGCTCGAGATGAGCGCGATGGACTTCTTCTACACCTACTGTGACCTGATGTACACGATGGGACGCCACAGCGTGGATGGTCTGGAGACGGTGGATATAACATCGCCGGAGTGGGTAGGAGTCGGGGCAATTGTGCCGGAGACGCCCCCAGAAGAATGGAAGGACGTACTAAAGCCAGAGGATGCTGTTTTTGCAGGCATAGTCACAGGTTCCGAGCAGTATTTCAGCACAGTCAGTTTCAATATCCCTCCCCAGAGCTCGAAGTTCGAGTTCGAGTGGCCGAAGCGAGCGCTTGTCTCCTTCGGAGGAGATTCGTGGAACCTGATGGTCGGACGGGATCGGATCAGCTGGGGAGGCTCTGAAATCGGCAACTTCGTCCTTGATGGCCATGTCGGTTACCATGACATGGCACGCCTCTCGATCTTCACGGATATCTTCCGCTATGAATGGACAAATGTTTTCTTTGAAACAAATACTAATAAAACAGAACATCTGCCTGATGAATCAATCAGGATGCTGATGGCGCATCGCCTGGAATTCCGTTTCCTCCCATGGCTTGATTTCGTGATCTCAGAGAATGTCATGTACAGCGCGCCGTCACTGAATCTGAAGTACCTCAATCCGGGGAATATCTATCACAATCTAAATAATGCGGCGATGTTCAATGCCATTGCCTACGCAGAGCTATCTGCGGTTCCCGTAAAGGGGCTGGAGATATATTCACAGGCTGTGATGGATCAGGCGACAGCTCCTAATGAAAGCAATAGCCAGGCACCTGCGTGGGGACTTTCCATCGGAAGCCGGTATACCCATCCTCTTTCCCTTGGCTACCTTGAGGCGGCAGTGGAAGGTGTCTACACATCTCCAGAGCTGTATCGCCGTGATGGTGTGGATTTCCTGATGTTCCAGCGTGTGTTCACATTTGATGTGGGTCGGACGATGAAGCTCTACTACATCGGCTTCCCATATGGCGGTGACACGATCATGCTCCACACCTCGCTTACATGGCGAATCCCCGATACCCTGACGCTTTCATTCATCGCAGAGGGATTCCTGAAGGGAGAGATGGACATGCTCCACAGCCATAATGTCGATGGTGATAACACAGGCAATCCAAACTGCATGGATCCCTCTCCATCCGGCAATGATGTGACACGTGTCATCATGCTTTCGCTTTATGGCTGTTATGAATTCCCGGAACTCTGGGATTTCCTCCGCCTTTCCGCATGGAGCCAGATCAGCTTCGCCGGATGCGATGTCTATCATAAGGATACAGGCGTCGCAACAGATGCAAGAGGGGACTTTCAGTTTGTCATTGGTTTCAGTATAAAGGTATAAGGAGTGCATATGAAACGATTTTCTATCATTGCATTGTTGTTTGCGGCTATCGTTTCAACCCTCTGGGGGGGGGTAATAGATAGTAATCGCCAGAAGATCTTCAGTATCGATTCCGACGTTTACCGCGCGATTCGGAACCTGTATATCGCCGAAGGAATGGCTCTTCCATCGACAACGGGCCCGTGGTCAGCTGCAGAGCTTGATATGATGCTCCGCCGCGTGGAGGAAAAGGGTGTTTCCGAAGCCAGTGCCGCTTTATATGAGTATGCAAAGAGCGAGCTTGGACGGGGTGCTCGCTTCAATCCCGGTGAAGGCTTTGGCTTCACGATCGGAATGGATGCCGACGTAGAGATCTACGCACATACGAACAAGGATGATTTTGCAGATCCTGATGACTATGCCCGCAGCTTCTGGAGCATGGCAGGGGACTGGAACCGCAGGGCTCCATTCCTGTCAGTACCGCTTGAGACGTGGATCGGGGACAATATCTACGGCTATTCCTCCTTCGATATCGGAGTGAGCCGCACGATACTGGGGCTTTCTGACAGCATCACAGGTGGGCAGACACAGCCTATAGGGTCGTCGATCATGCACAACATCCCGATTGTCCCTCCGACTTCCTTTGCGGATATCACTCTGACATTCCCATACCGCGCATTCGGTTCAATAGGCGGCGAGTGGTGGAATTTCTCTGTCGGACGTGACAAGCTAAGCTGGGGACCGGGAGTGACTGGCAATCTCATCGTCGGTGATCAGCTACCGTATCATGACAATGCCCGCTTCACGGCATTCACCAACTGGTTCAAGTACACATTCTCGATGAGCTCGTTCGTGCATCCGATGAATTATCATAATACTGACAATGGTGGTCATGATTGGTTCGATCCCGGCTATGGGCAGGCTGATCCACGACAGGGACTGAGGATGCTCATCTCCCATCGTCTTGAGTGGCGTATCATCGATAAGATCAACATGGCGCTGACTGAGTCGATCATGTACCAGAATGAGCAGGGTACGATCGATTTCCTCGTGCTCAGTCCGACCGCGATCTTCCACAACTACTACATCCGCGGCAACTCAAACTCGATCGCATCGCTTGAGATCGACTACACACCGGTGGATCACTGGAATATCTATGCGGAAGTGGCGATTGATGAGTTCAGGCTTCCTGGGGAATTCGATGTAGAGGATGGCGGTCCTCCTTCAGCCGCGGGATACATCGTCGGAACGAAGTTCTCGTATCCGATGGGAAAGGGCGTGCTCTATGGATCCTTGGAGGGCGTTTATACCGATCCGTATCTATACCTCCGCGATGATGGTTATTCCTATGATCCATATAAGTACGGGAACAGCTTCATCGTCGGCTTCCCTGAATTCGTCAATGGAAGCGGCCGCAGCAACTATGACCTGAACTTCGTCGGCTACAGGTATGGCGGCGATGCCATTGTCGCTGATCTGCGCGTGGGATATGAGCAGCCTGGATCATGGCTTGCTGAGGGTGAGTTCATGTACATGGCCCATGGTACCTTCGATATCTACACGCGGTGGGATAATGACATCATTCCTGGCGGGGATAATGATCCAATGGCTCCTTCTACAGACCATCCAGAGGATGGAAGTTATCAGGAGGGGGATGCCTGGAAGAACAAGAATGCTGTGTCCCATACGATGATCCTCACCCTTAAGGGAGGCATCACGCCGGTGAAGAACCTCGATGTCTATGGCAGGGCCGATCTCATCGTCTCACTCAACCATGGAAACATCGCGGGAGAGAAGGCAACTGACCTGCAGTTCACGTTCGGAGTGAAGTACAGCGTCTGAACCCACGCCCTGCTTCACTCTGCGGGGGCAGGGCATCGCTATTAACACTGATTGCCAATGGGTTTATCATTCCACCATTATGGAATTCACCGATTTCGGCAATAAGCTCTCTTCCCATTCGGGTATCCTCCAGCTGATGGATGATATCGCGCGGCCTCTTCCTGAAGGCGTGAAGGCACGCCCTCTTGGAGGAGGCAATCCCGCGCGTGTGGAAGAGGTTGAGAAGGCATACAGGAGGGAGCTGGAGAAGCTCCTTGCGGATGGGGATCGCTTCGAAGATATCATTTCGCACTATGATTCGCCACAGGGCAGGGTGGGGTTCCTTGAAGCTGCGGCAGCATTCTTCAGAAGGACGTATGGCTGGGATATCACTGCAGAGAATATTGCTCTGACGAATGGCAGCCAGAGTGCGATGTTCTATCTCTTCAACCTCTTCTCAGGAAAGGCCGGAGACCGTACAAAGACCCTTCTTTTCCCCTTGATGCCCGAATACATCGGCTACGCGGATCAGGGAATAGAGGATGGCACGTTCGTCAGCCTGCCTTCAAGATGCATCTATTATCCTGATAGGACATTCAAGTATGCCCTTGATACGGAAGCGGTCGAATCATATCTTTCCTCGCATCCTGAAGTCGGGGCGATGGCTGTCTCGCGTCCTACGAATCCCAGCGGCAATGTGCTGACAGATAGTGAGATCAACGCGCTTTCAGCCCTTGCGCATCGCTTTGGGATCCCTCTCATCGTTGATAACGCCTATGGCCTTCCGTTCCCTGATATCATCTTCACCGATAACGCTGCGCCGCTCTGGAATGAGGATATCGTGCTGTCGATGAGCCTTTCGAAGATCGGGCTACCTTCCATAAGGACAGGGATTGTCATCGCCCGGAAGGAGATTGCAAAGGCTGTGGGGAACATCAATGCGATTGCCGCTCTTGCAACGGGATCGATCGGCCCGGTTCTTGCGGAGAACCTGCTCTCAAGCGGTGAGCTGACGCGTCTTGCATCTGAGGTGGTGAGGCCATTCTATAAGGCGAAAGCCGACAGGATGGAAGCCATGATACGGCGTTATTTCGAGGGAACGGAGTATTTCCTCCACAGGATAGAGGGTTCGATCTTCTGCTGGATATACCTGCCATCGCTCAGGATACCGACGCTTGAGTTCTACTCCGTGCTCATGAAGGAAGGTGTCATAACTGTTCCCGGGGAGTATTTCTTCTTCGGCAGCGAGGAGCAGAAGGAGGGTCATCCATACCCGCATGAGCATTATGACAGATGCCTCAGGCTGAACTACTGCGGTGATGAGTGCCTGACTGAGGAAGGGGTGAGGATCATATCGGAGAAGTACAGGGAATATTCAGTTTGACGATGCTTCGGATGCACATTTAGACTGGAAGTGATGTGATGCATCAATGAGGTGGTTTTATGGAGCAGAATCTTCCGCTTTTCTACGGTCTGTCATTCCTGACAGTTGTTATCGCGTTTGCTTTCGCCGCTTATCTTTATCTATGGGTAAAGAAGGAGAAGGTGCAGAATGTCCGCATTGCCGAGATATCCGAGCTGATCAAGAAGGGTGCGGATACCTTCATGAACAGGGAGTACAGGATACTTGGGATCTTCGCAGCTGCTGTAGCCGTGATAGTCTTTGCATTCCTTCCCCAGCCGATCTGGCATGGCAATGTGCTTTCCAATCTATCGATGGCCCTTGCGTATATCGCAGGAACGGTACTCTCGGCTATCGCAGGGAAGATCGGGATCCTTGTAGCGACGCTCTCGAACGGGCGTACAGCTGAGTGTGCCTCCCGTGGAATCAGGGAGGCGTTCCTCTCAGGCTTCCGCGGTGGAGCGGTGATGGGGCTTCTGGTGGTTGGATGTTCCCTTTTCGGTGTGACGGCGGTGCTGATGCTCACCGGGGATACGACAATCCTCCTTGGCTTCTCCTTCGGCGCCAGCTCACTCGCGCTCTTTGCAAAGGCGGGCGGGGGAATCTTCACAAAGACAGCTGATGTAGCGGCGGACCTCACAGGCAAGGTCGAGCTGGGAATACCCGAGGATGATCCCAGGAATCCCGCAGTCATTGCGGACAATGTCGGCGATAACGTCGGTGATGTCGCTGGAATGGGTGCGGATCTCTTTGATTCCAACGTAGCTGCGGCAGCGTCCGCGCTTGTCATTGCAGGATCCCTTGCGGGAGGAGCGCTGAACAATATATCGATGGTGTTCTGCTATTCCCTTCTCGGGCTTCTTGCCTCGGTAGTCGGAATCGCGACTGCGAAGGTCGGGAAGAATGGGAATCCCACGCATGCCCTCAATTCATCGACATATGTGACGACGGCGGTATTCCTGGTGCTGACAGCTGCAGCGACGGCTATCTTCCCGGGATTCTCATGGCGCATATGGGGTGCTTCGTCAGTTGGTCTCCTTGTCGGCGTCATCATCGGCATAACGACGGATTACTTCACTGATGATACCCGTCCGATCGTGAAGAAGGTCGCCCATGCGTCAGCCTCGGGACCGGCGTTCACGATCCTCTCCGGTGTCTCATATGGTTTCATCTCCGCCCTGCCAGCGATGGTCGGTATCGCTATATCAGCGCTTGTGGCATACAAGCTCTGCGATCCGATCGGCGAAGGGTATGCGATCTTCGGAATCGCCATGGCCGCTGTCGGCATGCTGAGCATCGTCGGGATGATCATCTCCAATGATGCCTATGGCCCGATCGTTGACAATGCCAGAGGACTGGCAGAGATGGGAGGGCTAGGCGAGGAGACGATCCGCATTGCCGATGAGCTTGATAGCGCAGGCAATACCGTCAAGGCTGTCACAAAGGGCTTCTCGATAGGCGCGGCAGGTCTTACTGTCATTTCCCTCCTGGGTGCGTTCATGTCGGAGGTGAATGCAGCGCTTGCAGCCCAGGGCAAGGCTGTGATCACAGGCTTTGACATCATGGAGCCGACAGTTTTCTTCGGCACGCTTGTCGGAGCGGCTGTTCCTGCTGTGTTCTCCGCGATGCTCATCCTTGGCGTTGACCGGAATGCACAGCGCATGGTAAGCGAGATACATCGCCAGTTCGACACGATCAAGGGGCTTAAGGAAGGCACTGCTTCTCCTGACTACGGACGCTGCATCGATATCGCGACAGCAGGTGCGCTGAGGGAGCTGGTGCCAGCAGGGCTCATGGCAATACTCATGACACTTGCTGTTGGATTCATCGGCGGCCCTGCGGCAATTGGAGGCTTCCTCCTCGGGAATATCGTCAGTGGCCTGCTTCTTGCCCTCTTCATGTCCAACGCCGGCGGCCTCTGGGACAATTCCAAGAAGTATGTTGAGGCCGGAGCCGAAGGCGGCAAGGGCAGCGAGGCTCATAAGGCCGCTGTTATCGGCGATACGGTCGGTGATCCCTTCAAGGATACCGCAGGGCCTTCGATCAATACCCAGATCACGGTGGTCTCCCTTGTCTCATCCCTCTTCGCGGCGGCATTCGTTGCCCTCTCGATTTTCTGATGCCTTTTCCACTCTCCCTCTTTCCTGTATCATTGCACGGTGGAGGGAGAGATGGGCAGGAATCTCATTGTCGGTGACATCCATAGCCAGTATGGGCTGCTGATGGATGTGCTTTCAGCGGCCTCGTTCTCGCCGGGTGAGGATGTCCTCTATTCTGTCGGGGATATCGCTGACAGAGGCCCTGAGACTGTTCATCTCATACAGTTCCTTCAATCCCTTCCTGATTACCGTCCGGTGCTTGGCAATCATGATATATGGCTCCGTGATTACCTTGTCTCCTCGATATGCCCACCTGTCTGGATCGATAGCAATGGCGGCCTGAGGACAGTCAAGGACTTCATGCGTTCCGGTGTTTCCGGCAATGAGCGCGTAATCATGGGTGAGTGGCTGTCGCGCGCCCCGTATGTGCGTATCGAGGATGATTATATCGTCGTCCATGGTGGTATCCCTTCGGGATGGACGATCAGGGAACTGGAGAACATCGCCGCTCTTCCTCCTAGCACCGTAGGCTATGCCGCGATGGAGGATCCTGGTACATCACCGCTTTGGAACAGAAGCTATCTCCAGAGCGCAATGGCTTTCGAGAACGGTGCCGATCCTGCAGTCCTCCAGTCACCGCTGGAAACAGTGAGGAGGATATTCATCGGGCATACTCCGCTTACATCCCCATTCCATTCCGAGCGCTACCACCTGACAGCGGTTGATACAGGGGCCGGCCATGGTAGGGCTCTGACGCTTATGGATATGGATACCCTCCGCTACTGGCAGGCAGGAAGGGACTGATTTCTTCATATTCCCAACAATTCCAGCGTTTTCCGGTCTATAATGCCTCATATGAAGAAGATATTGATCATACTCGCCATGTTCACCATGGCTTTCATGCCTCTTATGGCCGCGGATCCGTCGGTTGTGCTTTCTCTTGCCGCTCCTGCCTATATCTATGCGGAGTATGGAGCGGAGGAGGTCGAGGTTGATGAGCTTCTGTATACAGAGGATTATCTGCCGCTTGTCATCGCCGCTGAGGTCAATGATTCGGGCTTTGCCCTTTCCGATCTCTTCTCCGGGAACATCCTTTCCTCGGGCAAGGCGATGCTTGAAGCGGTGATGCTGGCAGCCGGATTCGCTGATTTTGAACCTCTTGCATCTAGCGGATCAGTTGCCTTCCTGCCTTCGATTGATCCTGAAAAGGGAGAGGCTTCGCTGATGATGGAGTTCCAGGATATCTCGATGCTCTACAGATATGGGGGAAGGGTTTCCCAGATGTCCCTTTCTGGCTCTGCTCTGATCGGAGCATCCTTGTTCACCGATCCGCTTGTCTCGGTTTCCGTCTCCACGGGGGATATCTCCATATCCGGCGATGAGGGAGCATCTGACAGCACTGTGGAACTGAGGATCTACATGAATGAGGAGCTTGTCGATGCCTACCTGTCGTCGAAGGGGCTTGACAGGAAGGTGATCAGGGAGATGGTCGCTGGGATGATATCCTTGTCTGATCTTCCGCTCGCGCTTGGCCTTGATGGAGCTTCCGGGGAAGAGGTCATCAGCTATGCAGAGGAGCATGATGCCCTTGATCTCGTTGATGCCGCTGCTTTCATGATGGTCGCCTCTGATGATCGGGCGCTTGATGAGATGGATATCATATCGATGCTTGTACGCCCCGTCCTCTTCGTCGATGGCTCAGCTTCGGATATCGATCTTGAGAAGGCAATGGACCTTGCCTTCAGGATCATCAGCCTTGCTGGCGTGATGCAGTGACCAACCTGTCCTCGTCATTCCCTTGGGAGCATGAGAGCAGCGCTTTATAGAGGAGCCGGGAGGCTTCTTGATTTCATGAATCTCAAAGTGATGGTTTGATATTTTCCAGAAATCTCAAACTATCGCTTTGGTTTTTCGCATGAAGCCAAAGAAAGAGCTACCATACTGGCATGCCCAGAGCGGACAGGAAGTGGATTTCGTAATTGAGAATAAGTTTGCCATTGAAGTCAAGGCATCGAAGAATATCACGGCCAGTGAACTCAAGGGTCTGAGGGCATTCAGGGAAGGAGTGCAGTGAAGGACTGCATCATCGAGGGATAATGCCGGGGAAGGTTTCTCTGGACAGGCTTTGGGATAAGGGGATTCATGGAAGTTCTGGATTGCCGGAAGAGGACGCTGGGATGTAGACAGCACACTATGATTGCCTTTTGCATAGTGGGGCTCTGCAGTGACGCATTCTGCTTTGCATGGTAGTATTGATGCCATGCAGGAAGAAGCTGGAGTTGTCATAATCGGCGGAGGGATTGCTGGAGTCCAGGCTGCATCCCTTCTCTCTGCCTTGCCCGTGAAGCTCATCATGGATGAGCCGTATCTGCCTTACTACCGCATGAGGATCGGTGAACTGCTTGCTGGGAAGGAGCCTGATTCCCTTTATATTCACCCGGAGCCGTGGTATGCGGAGAAGGGCATTTCCCTTGTGAGAGGTCATGCCATCAGCGTCGATGCCTCCAAGCATGAGGTGCATCTTGAGGATGGATCCAGTATCCCTTACAGCAAGCTGGTGATTGCCACGGGAAGCAGCGCAAGGCGGCTCTCCCTTCCCGGTGGGAGGAAGAAGTCGTATGTGCTGAGGACCGCTTCCGATGCCGTTCTCCTTCGCGATGATCTTTCCACTGCCCATAGTGCAGCGATCATAGGAGGTGGACTTCTTGGGCTTGAGGCTGCTTCCGCTATTGCCTCCTTGTTCTCGATTCCAGTCAGCGTGGTAGAATCCGCTTCATATATCCTTCCACGGCAGCTTGACAGGGATTCGGCGCAGCTGCTTCAGGAGAAGCTGTCGGAGCAGGGGGTCTCCATCGTGACAGAAGGCGCTGCCGAAAGCGCTGATGATTCATCGCTGACACTCAAGGATGGACGTCAGCTGGATGCTGATGTGCTCCTGTTCTCAATAGGGGTGAATCCTGCGGTGGAGATCGCGGCTTCCTCCGGCATTGTCTTCAACCGCGGTATCATCATCGATAGAAGGCTCAGGACAAGCGCTGAGGATGTATATGCCATAGGGGATGCAGCCGAGCTGGATGGACACACATTCGGTCTGGCTATGCACGCTCGTGAGATGGGGACTGCTGTCGCTAAGGAGATTCTCGGCAATGGCTCTGATTACGTTCCTTCAGAGAGTGCCGCGATGCTCAAGGTCGCGGGTGCTGATGTCTCTTCATTCGGGGTTATCGAGGGAGAGGCAAGGGTAGAGGAGAAGGATGGCGCGAGGATTTCCCTCTTCATCTCCGGTGGAGTGGTGAGAGGCGCGGTCGTCATCGGAGGCAGGAGTGCTGCAGCTTCTGCTAAGGCAATGATCGGGAGGAGCATATGAATGCCTTTCATGTTGATAGCGGCATGCTGCTGAAGCAGCTTTCATTCGAGGATCTGGCGCCTTATGTGCCGAAGGAGCTCAGGGAGTATATCATCAGGGAAGCTGATGGGATGCTGGAGCAGGGGCTGGATGATCTTCCTCTCTCACTTTACAAGGATTTCCTCAGGACTGGGAACCGCGTGAATTACGAGACGCCGTTCTTCCGCAAGAGGATCAGGCTGTCGACGCTTGTCATCGCTGAGCTTCTGGAAGGCAATGGCCGCTTCATGGATCGTATCGAGGATGAGATATGGTCGCTTCTCGGAGAGCCTGGATGGGTTCTTCCTCCCCACAATAGATACGATGAGAACGGCGAGCAGCTTCCAGTGCCGCTCACTGGTAGGCCAGTGCTCGATCTGTTCGCCCTTGAGACCGGTGGGATAGTCGCCATGGCGTACCGCCTTCTTGAAGGAAGGCTGACACCGGCGCTTAAGGAGACGATGGTTTCTGAACTGAAGCGGAGGATCATAGATCCCTACCTTTCGGAATTCTTCTGGTGGATGGGCGACAAGAGACGCATCAAGCTCAACAACTGGACTGTATGGTGCACTCAGAATGCGCTTCTTTCCGCTTTCTGCCTTCCTTTGACGCAGGATGAGTACCATGCGGTCCTGGACAGGGCTCTCAGTACCATCTGCGATTGGTATTCCCAGTACGGGGATGATGGATGCTGCGATGAGGGAGCCCACTACTGGCATGCCGCGGGTCTTTGCTTCTTCGACTGCGTGTATATCATCAACAGCGTGGCATCTGATTCGCTCCTCTGGCTTTACAGTGAGGAGAAGATGAGGAATATTGCATCGTATATCATGAGCGTGCATGTCGCTGACGACAGGTATCTCAATTTCTCCGACTGCTCACCGAAGGCGGGAGAGCTGGGAGCGAGGGAGTATCTTTATGGGCGTGCTGTCAATGAGGATAGCCTCGTGAGACAGTCGATGCTGGATTTCCGCCATTATATCGATGTCATTTCCAATGGTGGTGAGCTGCCATTTGAGGACAACAAATACAACCTCTGGTACAAATGGCTGAAGTTCCGGTATTCAGGTGATCTCATGACCCTTCCAGTACCGGCACCTCCCAAGGTAAAGCCAGCCTCGTTCTTCCCGAGTGTCGGCATGTCGGTCTATCGCAGCGGAAGCACCCTTCTTGCTGTCAAGTCCGGCAGCAATGATGACAGCCATAACCACAATGATACAGGCTCCGTCATCGTCTATTCAGGTTCCCATCCGATCCTTGTTGATATAGGGGTTGAGACATATACGAAAAAGACCTTCTCCTCCGAGCGCTATACGCTCCGCCCGATGCAGAGCCTTTACCATAATGTCGTCAATTTCGGTGGCGTGGGGCAGTGCGCGGGGCCGGAATACAGGGCAACCGATGTGAGCATGGATGAGAGCGGGATCACGATGGAACTTTCAAAGGCATATCCCTCGGGAACTGTCGGAAGCTACAGGAGAACAATCGGCTTCTCTGAGCACTGCATCGCGTTCGAGGAGAATACGAAGGAGTGCAGTGATCCTGTGCTTTCCCTCATTGTCATGGATAAGCCGGAGACCGATGGGAACAGGATATCATTCGGTTCCTGGTCCATTGAGATGGAAGGGAGCGGCAGTGTAAGCGTTGAGAGGATGGATATCACGGATGCAAGGCTTAGGATGGCGTGGCCTGACACGCTTTACAGGGTGCTTGTATCCTTTGATGGCAATCTGAAGTGGAGCATCAGGCTCTGAGGAGGGAATATGGACGATCTTGAGAAGAGAGCATTGGAATATCATAGCGTGGGAGCGCCTGGAAAGGTCTCCGTGGTTCCGACAAAGCCGTGCAGCAGCGCGGAGGATCTTGCGCTTGCATATACGCCGGGAGTCGCGAAACCCGTGCTGAGGATAGCCGAGAACAGCGAGGATGCCTATCGCTATACGTCGAAGGGCAATCTTGTTGCGGTCATCTCCAATGGCACCGCGATCCTTGGCCTGGGGGATAGGGGAGCCCTTGCCTCGAAGCCTGTCATGGAGGGGAAGGGCGTCCTCTTCAAGCGCTTTGCGGATATCGATGTGTTCGATATCGAGATTGATGAGAAGGATCCTCAGAAGATCGTTGATATCGTTGCTGCCATCGCGCCGACATTCGGAGGCATCAATCTTGAGGATATAAAGGGGCCGGAGTGCTTCTATATCGAGCGTGAGCTGATCAAGCGTTGTCCGATCCCTGTGTTCCATGATGATCAGCATGGTACTGCAATCATCGCCACTGCAGGGCTCATGAATGCCGCAGAGATCACGGGCCGCCGCCTTCAGGATATGAAGGTCGTTGTCAATGGTGCGGGGGCTGCTGGTATCTCCTGTGCCAGGATGTTCGCCGCAGCGGGAGTGAGGAAGGAGAATATCATCATGCTCGACAGCCGTGGAGTGATCTTCAAAGGCCGGGAGGGATTGACAGCTGAGAAGGCTGAATTCGCTGTTGATACCCCTCTCAGGACGCTTGCCGAGGCTGTCAGGGATGCAGATGTTTTCATGGGGCTCTCTGTCAAAGGATGCCTGAAGCCGGAGATGCTCAGGAGCATGGCCCACGATCCGATCGTGTTCGCGATGGCGAACCCTGACCCGGAGATCACCCCGGAAGAGGCATATGCGGCAAGGGAGGATGTCATCATGGCCACAGGTCGCTCTGATTACCCCAATCAGATCAACAATGTCCTGGGCTTCCCGTTCATCTTCCGTGGAGCTTTGGATGTAAGGGCTTCCCGAATCACGGAGAACATGAAGATGGCCGCTGCGAAGGCCCTTGCTGCACTTGCGAAGGAAAGCGTGCCTGAAGAGGTAAGGAAAGCCTATGGAGGCGAGGATTTCTCCTTCGGCCGCCGTTATATCGTACCCAAGCCATTTGATCCGCGGGTAATCGAGTATGAAGCTGTCGCAGTTGCAAAGGCAGCCTGTGAGGATGGTGTTGCCGCAAAGCCAATCGAGGATTGGGATGCCTACAGGGAATCCTTGAAGGCAAGAATGGCAAGGTACTGGTGAGCAGGACGGGGCTTCGGCCCAGATTTCTTTTTCTTGACAATTAATACGGGTCGGGGGTAGCATTAAAATCAGGAATGAATCTTTCCATGCACTGATCTGGAGGATCCGGCAGGATCCTTCAGTCGACAGAGAAAATTTGCTTAAAAGGAGAAATGCATGAAAAGACGAAAGAACGGAACTGCTCTGATACTGCTCTTTGCAGCCCTGTTGCTGATGGTGGGATTATCATCCTGCGCTCCCGATCCACCGACAGATGCGGATGCCCTCAGAGGCCAGTGGGCGGTGTATTCTAATGTTGAAGATCCAGTTACACAGGAAATGAAAGAAGAATCCGATGGATTTATTATTGATATCCAATACACGGTGCCAGGATATTGGTGTTGGGGGTTTGTCACTTCAGATTCCAAACCGTTTGATCCATATGAAATAGATGAAGTAACAGCTGTATACTTCATTAAATCCAATCGAACCCAGAGCAATGAGGATGGAAGTTTTACAATTTCTTACACTGTTGGGAGTGAGACCTTGATTGTAGAATACAGGTTCATTGATGCTGAGAGAAATACCATGGAAGCAAAAATGACGCACATCTATGAATCAGGGAGTGAAGATGGTTCTCAATCAGAAGGCACAGAAAATAGTGAACCTGACGTCGTTATAATGAAAAGAATCATTGATCACGAGATAAAGATCAATGCTGATATTTTGGTACCTCCTCCTCCTGCTATATAAGACAGGAAACCAGTGCTTCATTCTTTCACGGCTGGAGCACTGGTTTTGGCTTGATGTCAAAGCGCAAATCTGTTTGACAAAATACCGCAAATCTGTTTGGCGGAATACCACAAATCTGTTTGACAACCTCTCGATATGGATATACATATACATGTATGAGCAAGAATTATTATCCCCGGATAATTGATGGGATCATCAATAGAAGTTTAGAGATATCCGGGGGATTGCAGATACGTGGCATCAAGTGGTGTGGCAAGTCAACAAGTGCACGGAAAGTCGCTGAGACAGTGATTGATTTTGGTGATCCTGATGAAGCTCCCAGCTACAGGGAAATCGCTGGAATATCCCCATCGCTCCTTCTGAAAGGGAAAAAGCCTGTTCTGATTGACGAATGGCAGGATATACCCAGCATCTGGGATGCAGTCCGTACTGCAATAGATCGAAGCGGCGGGGAGCCTGGTCAGTTCATTCTCACTGGTTCTGCTGTTGAGAACCGTGACAGGATTGTGCATACTGGTACAGGCCGGATCATGAAGGTTGATATGTACACTATGTCCCTTCTGGAGTCCGGGGAGTCAAATGGCAAGGTTTCCTTGTCCTCGCTCTTCAGCAATCATAGCGGGATTGATGGTGTTCTGTCTGATCTTGCCATTCCTGATCTGATTTTTGCTTCCTGCCGTGGTGGATTTCCTCAGTCCTTGCGCCTGAATCGTGACAATGCTCTGTTTGTCGGACGGAATTATCTTGAGGATATCGTCAATGATGATATTTCCCGCGTGGACGGTGTTCATCGGAATCCTGTCATTGCCAGAAGGCTTATTCGATCATATTCGAGGAATGTCGCAACCCTTGCAACAGATAAATCCATCATGAAGGATATCTCTGGAGATGGAGGATTGTCCTCCCAGACATATTATGATTACACGAATGCCCTCAGGAAACTCTATGTGATTTCAGAACTTGAGGCATGGTCCCCTAGGATCAGATCGGCTACAGCGATCAGATTGGGAACGAAGCGGATGATTGCGGATCCCTGTATTGCGGTTGCCGCGCTTGGGCTTTCTCCGGAGATGCTTGAGAGGGATTTCCGCACGTTTGGTTTTATATTTGAAACTTTGATAGCAAGGGATCTGCTTGTGTATTCAACTGCCATGGGTGGAAAGCTCTCATATTATAGGGATCGGTATGGACTTGAAGCTGATTTCGTTCTTCATCTTTCAGATGGGCGGTACGCTCTCGTGGAGTGCAAGCTGGGGGAGAAGGGGATTGAAGATGGAAGGGCCCATCTTGCGAAAATCAGGGACTTGATAAGGAAGCACAATTCTATGCTGGTGCATCCAGAAGAGTACATTGAGGAACCATCTCTATTGATGATCGTAACAGGAGGAAGGATTGCATATACCACGGAGGAGGGTATCCATATTGTTCCAATCGGCTGCCTTGGGCCATAAATAAAACATATATGAATCCCCGGCCTCACCACGAGGAATGAGACTTGGTCCTGAGTTTCCAAGGTATATAATTGT
>CALXYL010000030.1 GCA_944392985.1 uncultured Spirochaetaceae bacterium
TTGAATGCCTGCCCTCTGAGGCTGCTGACAAGCTGTTCTCTATTCAGATGCCATAGTTATTAAAGCAGAATTCAGGGTACACTTTGTATTCTGACAAGACTGTCAAAGTGTACAATCCCAAAATTTTTGACAATGAAATCCCACTTTTTGACAATAAATCCCACTCATTTTGACAATTTTTCGTGGTTTTCCGTGGTTTAATAGGGTAATTTCGTGGTCAAAACCGGCCTTTTTGACTGTTTAACAAAACCATTTCGCCATCCTGCAGAACCCCTTCCCGGAGCCCCTTTTTCAACCCTCAAACCACACCCGGATTAAACTCTGTTAAACACCTTTATTAAACTCTTAAACACTATAGCAGATACAGCTGTGCTCCCTCTTCCTGGATCTCTGGAGCCTGCCTGTAATCCAGCTGGACAGGGATGGGGTAATTGACCATCTCATGATCCACAAGAAGATCGAAGAGCTCTGGATAATCCACCTCATCCGAAGGCATCACCTTCCGGCCGCAGTACCCCTTCAGATCCCAGCAGAGCCATGCCGGCTTTATCCCGAGCATCCCCGCATACTCACTCGCTGTAGCCCTGACTGGTAGCTGGAGTTCATCAAGGAGATACCAATCCTCCTTGGCCTCCTCTTCTCCTGGCATCTTGTCATATTCCTGCCTCCTGTTCTTTTCCAGCAGATGCGGGATTATCTCAAGCGGCATATGCTTCTCCTGCAATGACCTTACCACGCGGCCGACATTGCCATTGAAATTGAGATCATATACACCATCGAGATCAATGGCGCGATGAGCGTTGAGGTATTCGATCGAGAGCTCAAGCCACCCGCTGTCCATGAAGCGCAGAATGGCCGTATACGGTATC
Organism: uncultured Spirochaetaceae bacterium; assembly: GCA_944392985.1. Classification (GTDB taxonomy): domain Bacteria; phylum Spirochaetota; class Spirochaetia; order Sphaerochaetales; family Sphaerochaetaceae; genus Ornithospirochaeta. The sequence goes on from CALXYL010000030.1 coordinate 870, forward strand.
CTGTACTCACCCGCGAGGAACAGCGCATCCAGCCTGTAGTTCTCTATCGCATACCTTACCCTGCAATCGGTAAGATCCAGATACTTCCGGCACTCCGATACGGAATAGAAAAGCCGGCCATCCTCCGCATTGCGGCGGAGAACGGCCTCTGCTGGATCCTTGCCGATATCGAAAAGGAAGCCTTCTGTCATGCGATCACCGAGAAGTCCAGGGGAACATACTCCATTGCCCCTGCAGTGTTCTTCCTGTAGAGCCGGAGATATGACTCAGAGCTCTGGATGACAATGGAATCAGCGATGATGTCCATTGCCTTCCTCCACCTCTCATCCTCGATGTTGAGCTGTCTTAGGCGCAGGATCGACCGGGCGTCCAGGGATCCCTGCTTCACGCGGAAGGCAGAGGTCACAAGCTGCTTGATATCAGCGCTGGATCCCTTGATCGCATCCTCCAGATACTGATCGATCAGCTCCTTGGCGGCGATCACGTTCTCGTTGAGCGATATCCTCTCGCTTATGCTGATCAGGATCTTCGTCTTCCCATCGAGCGATACCAGCTGGATATTCCCCTTCTGGCCGCCGAGCTTCACCCCATACTTCTCCCCGATGAGGTCAATGTATGTCCTGATGGCCTCCAGAACCTCGTTCTTGACCTTCCTCATCTCGCCTTCAAGGGCAATGATCTTGGCCGCTGACTCCTCGACAAGATCATCCTTCAGGATATCCTGCGGCTTGATCGATGTCTCGGGCACAAGAGCACCCCTCGAATCCTCTCTGAATACAACTCCGTCAATCTCCTTTCTCATCCCTTTCTCTCCTCTTCACGTTTCTCGAGATATTTCCTATAGCGCCTGAGCCAGCCAAGGGCTTTCCTCAGTTCCTTATCATCGCATTCCCAAAGCGTCGGCTTTCCTATGGCCTTCCTCACGAAGCCCATCAGCCGCTGCTCCCACAGCTTCTCTCCGAAGAGGGCCTTCGCCTCCTTCACCGTGATGGCGATGGTCCTTCTTCTTGCCGCCGCATGGCCCTTCTCCGGATCCTCCCTTGGGACGAATCCCGCGCGGAGGAAGAAGCGGTAGACCTTCTCCAGATCAGGCTCAGGCAGGAAGCGGCAGGAGGAGGCCCCGAAGCTCTCCAGGATCCTCCTGTACCTCTCCTCGCTGAGCGGTACTGTGCTGGCTCCGCAGTCGCGGCATTCCTTCAGGAACAGCACCTTGCCGCAATCCGGGCAGAGACGCGCCCTGGAAGCGGCGATGTGGATCAGCTTCATCAGTTCTTTCCGTTCCATCTTCCCTCCTTATCAATCCACAGTGGGCGGCTCTGGGGGAGCATCCGCCTCAACCTTGTAGATCTTCGTATGTCCATCCTTCATTACGCCTACAGGGGAAATGCAGCCGCATTTACGCAGAAGCTGGATGAGATCCCTTGCATAGCGGCGGCTTATCCCATTGAATCCATCGATATCCAGGACCGTGAACGTCCCAAGTTCCCGCATCCTCTTCCATGCGGCCTTCACCTTGCTGCTCCCCGGTCTCTTCCTCTTCCCAGCGGGCCTTATCACGGCATCGCTTGCAATCTCGTATATGCTCTGCTCGCCAGGCTTCCGGTAAACGACCCTGACGGCACCACGGTTGACGAGATCCCGGATCGCCTCCTTGGCCTGACGCGGAGTGCAGAGGGCAAGGACAGAGATCGTCTCAGCCGTGAACCGCCTTTCCATCCTCATGGCCTTCCAGCACCTGTCCCTGATGAAGCATGGGATACTGACCCTCGCCGGATCGAGGATCACATCCGTCCCCTCGATCATGATGATCCGCTTTGATTCCAGCGATATCACCGCGGAGGCGAATGTCGCCTTCGAAAGATCCGAGAAAGCCATCCGAAGCTCCCTGGCGGGAACCCTGCACCCTTCCCTCTTCATAAGGAACCGCTGGATCTGGTGTGAAATGCTCTCAGTCCCGAAGAGAGCTGCGCGCTCAGCTGCGTCTAGCGGCATCGATTACCTCCTTTGTGATCTCGGCAAGTCCGTTCTGGTTCATGATCGAGACGATGTGCTGCATATCATTCACGCAGATTCGGAAATCGCGGCCGCACATCGCAATGAGACGCTTCGCAAGATCCGGATCCACCGTAAGGCCACAGGCCTTCTTGTAGAGGGCGATCACCGTCGCGGTATCGATCGGCTTGAATGTGATCACTGGCTTCCTGATCCTGGACTCGATCCTGTCCGCCTTCCTCACAAGCGATGAGAGGCTTTCCTCCCCGACAAGGAGAAGCGGAACGGAGGCGTTCTCATTGAGCGTCCTCAGATCCTCGAGGATCGAGAGGGGCATGCGGTCCGCCTCATCTATGATGATGAGCTTGCGGCACATCGCCGTCGCCTCCTCGATGATTTCGATGTTCCTGTAATACATGCCGGATGAACGGCCGACGAGGGACTCCGCGATCCTCCTGAACACCGCGGTACGGGAGAAGCCCATGTAGAGGACATACACCGCATCCGGGTGCTCCACGGCATAGCGCTTCACCGCTGTCGTCTTGCCGTATCCAGCCTTACCTAGCACCATGCCAATGGAGGCGTTGAGAAGGGACTCCGGGGCCAGAAGGCCATCCGCAAGGTTGTAGACAGCATTGTAGTTGTCGGTGCGGATGATCGTCTCCGTATCGATCGTTATCCCATCGGTCACAGGCACCTGCGGAGCCACATACTCCTCCGGCACATACCCATTGGACGTGAGGTATCTAAGGACCTCATCAACCTTCTCCTGCCAGTTCGGATAGTTCCTGGACGCGATGAGCGACACCTGCGTCCTTGACCATCCCTTCTTCTCGCTTATGTCCGCCTGCGTGAGCCCTGTCACCTTCAGCAGCATCCCAAGATCCTCAATCCTGCTCATCCTTCTCCTCCTGTCCTCATATACGCCTCCCAGTAGTCAGCGTTCTCCTCATATTCCTCGCCCAGCCTGTAGTGGGCGCAGAATGCCTTGTCCCTTTCCTCGAGCTCGAAGTCGCCGATGATCATGTCGCAGCACCATCTGAAACGCTCATAGTCCGAGGAGAAGAGAGGCCGGTAAGGCCGTATCCTCGGGGGCCTCGGCTCCGGCGATGACAGCCGGATGACCTCCGCCCTCTCTTTCCTCCTCTCGTCGCGGCTCAGCGCCCTGTCGGCCTTCTCGATCTCCCTTGTCAGCCTTGATCTGCCTTTTTCGGACGAGGTGCCAGGCGAGACAAGATACGCAAAGCTGTCGCGCACCGTCCTCATGCAGCGCCTCTTCCATTCCATTGCCGCTTCCAGCTTCCCGGAGTCGAGCATCTCGACAGCCTCGACAGCCCTGAGAGCCCTGACGCGGCGTCCTCTCTCAAGATCCGGGAAAACAGCATAGGCACGGCTCAGATCCATCGGGCTGTAACGGACCTCGACCTTCTCGCCTTCATGGAGCGACAGACCGACATCCTCCAGCACTCCTCCCCTGCTCCTGAGGTCCTCCCCGATGAACTCGACACCGCCCACGGTCACACGGCCCTTGCGGATACGGATCTGCTTGCGGGAAAGGAATATGAAATCGAGATCGGTGCGGCTTTCCGGGTATGCCGGTCTCCAGCCCTTTCCGAGCCATTCCTCGACCTTCTCTATGGGCGACATGCCAAGCGATGAATGCTTCGTCCTCTCGTACTCGGCTATCGCCATGACAACCTCGCGGACGAACTCATCAAGCGTCAGGATCTGCCCGTCCCTCTTCTGCTTCTCAAGAACAGCGGATTCCTTCTCCTCCTGATCCGCGGGGCATCCGGGAGTGATGACATGCCCTGGGATCCCCTTCTCGGCCAGCTTCATCTCAAGCGTGCTGAAGAGGCGCTCGATAGGCTTCGCCTTGGCGTTCTTCACCTGGGCATAGATCCTCCGATGCTTGCGGCGCCAGATCGATTCATCAGCGGCTATGTCCACGACATTGCCATCTGGATCCTCCACGGCATACCTGCCATCTGAAGTCCTGTAAAGCTCGGAGAGATCAAACATGCGGCTACGCCCACGGGAGAGCGCTATGATCTCATCAATCACGGCCACGGCGGCATTGGAGCATTCCGATGTGCCGTTGTCGTTGTATGTCGCACCGAAGAAGCCGAAGCGGTTGATTGCCATATAGAGCGCGTTGAGGACCGTCTCCGAGCTGTAGTCCTCATCGACTGCCAGTCCTGCCACACACCTTGTCGCGGCATCCTCCCAGACATAGAAAGTCGGGCGGAAATACCTTGGGCGATCGGCCTCCCTGTCATCCAGCACCCAGTAGTCCGCCACGTGCTGATCCCCGATAAGCACCGCCGCAGGCTCAAGCGATGACCAGGACCGCCTTATATAGAAGAAGTTATCAAGGGCCCTGTTCCCTCCAGTTGCATAGGAGGTGATCAGCGCGGGGATATCCTTGAGGATCCTGAACGCGGACGACCTTGACCCGATCGACCAGCCCTGTTCCTGTGCCTCAGCCTGGACAGCACGCCATGCGGCCTCCTTGCTGTCTATGTTGCGTTCCCTCATCAGGCGGAGGTAGAACGACCGGAGGTATGAGATGGCCTCATCATCCCAGACGCGCGGCCCTGTCCTCTTCCGATCGCTTCTCACCACGCCATACTCCCCGACTTCCCTGACAGCCCTCCTCACTGTCGCCGCGGACACCCCGAAATACGAGGCGGCCATGGACACCCTCCTTGATTCAGGAAGGGATGAGAGCGAGGAAACATAACGCGAGATCAGGAGATGCTGCCTTTCCCTGTCGGAGAGCTTCCTTCCAAGGGATTCCTCTGCGTATCCTGAGAAACCAGAACCACGCATGGCCTCAGGAATGGCGGGAGAGACCGCGACAAGCGCCCTCCACTCTGGAGGCAGGCTGTCGGTATCGATCTCGATGCTCTTGCCATCCTTCTTCCTTGAGACGATCTCACCGCTTTTTGCCTTCATCTGCAGGAGGCGCGGCGTCTTCCCGAGAATGAGGGACAGCGTCTTGGTATCAATCCACATATGAGCGCCTCCTCCTGAGAAGGGAGTACCCGCCTTCGTCCTCGCAGAGCGTGTAGTTGACAGTGGCGGAGGTAAGGAGAGCCGTGATCTTGCCAGAGGAGAACCCTGTCTTCCTCTGGAGCTCGCGCTCGGTGATGCTTCCCGGCCATACCGGTATGAAGCGGACAAAGCGCTTCAGATCATCCGAGACGACAGAGTGCGGCTTCTGCTTCTGGCGTGGCGTGTAGAGCCTTTCGCCAAAGTCCTTAGTGGCTCCAAGCATCTCACGCCTCCCTTGCCATCGCCTTGATGACGACATCCTGGAAGCGATAGGAAGCCCTGAGGAGCTCCGTCCAGGAGGAGAATCCCAGAACCCTGACAAGAACCGCCTGCACCCTTTCGGACCGGCGCTTGCCCATGATCACGTAATTCACCATCGCAGGGGTCACTCCCGCGACCGAGGCTATCGCCGTCTGCGATATCCTCCTCTGTCCAAGCTGGAACGTTATGTATGTATGAAGCGCTGAGTTCATCCTCTGCATCCCCTTCCTCCTTTCCTCATTGCCTGATAGATCACCCCGCCTTCCACGGCAGGGGCGCCGACGGGTTCATAGCCACGGCAGATCGCCTCGTTAACCTTCTCCTCGAAGCGCCGGATATCCATCCGGCTGCCGCAGAGGACCCTGTAGTACGGCTCAATGAACACATCCTCTGAATGATTCCTTTCCATCCCTTCCTCCTCAGAAAAGCATCCCTGCCACGATATGCAGCACTGTCATGAGCGCGGCCATCATCACCGCGAAGAAGATATCGCTATCGCCTTTCATCCGATCCCTCCTCTGTCCATGAACGGAAGTTCATGATCCGCCAGAAAAGCTCCTGCACATCGCCGCGGAAGCTGATCGCCCTGTCGTCCACATAGCAGCGCGCGACAGGCTTCGTGTAGACGACCGATTCAACGAATTCGATGAGATGCCACCTGGTGAGCCATGCGACGATCGCCCTATAGCCAGGAAGCGTCCGCGCCCTGCAGGAATAGATCACGATCACCATCCCCGCGCTTCTCAGCTTCTCGAAAAGCTCCCGGATCCCTTCCAGCGGCCTGTCCGGGATGCTCTCCGCACCAGTCCAGCCGGATGCATACGAGGTCACCGTGCCATCGAAGTCAAATGCCACTACCTTTTCCATTCCAAAGGTGTCGCAGCTGTCCGTCATACGACCTCCACTATCGCTGTGGGATACTTCAGGGGCGCGATGATCCTCACATCCTCGAGATCAAGGAAGCCGCAGGAATCCGTGCCTACCCAGAAACCTCCATCGTGGCAGAACATCGGCTTCTGCCTCCGCCACAGCTTCACGCTGTATCTATCCACCGTCAGGTAGCGGAACCTCATGACCTTTCTGAGCATCCTCGCAATCGTCTCTGCTGTCTCCATCCTTCCCTCCTCAATTCAGAGCCATGCGGAAGTCCCTGATGGCTTCCATCGGTATGATCTCCCCGCCGCACTGGCATGCAATCTCGATGCCGCCATCGATCTCCGTCACGGAAATGACATCCAGAAACAGCTTCGAGGAGCCGCTTACGTACCTCACCACGACCGTCATACCTCGCCCTCCACGTAATCCCGGAGGATATTGGTGACAAGGATCGTCGCTTCCTTCCTGGCTTCCTTTGGCAGCTGGGCAATCGCGCCCTTCACGAGGACTGGAATACGGAGAACACGGTTGGGCTCTATGCCCTTCGGCACCCTCGACTTCCAGCGCTCACACATGTTGAAATAACTGACAGCACCCTCTCCCCGTGTTGTCTCCTCGACGCAGTAATGGCCGATTGAATCGATGAAATCGAATGTGAACGGGCCGGCCACGGGATAATCCATCGCGGCTGGGTTTCCGATGCTACTCAGGATGGACGGATCAACAGCCATGCGCTTCTTGTATCCATGCGCCTCAAGCCACTCTTCGTAGCGGAACTCTAGCGTGTCGTTCCACTTCTCTGGCTTCCAGTCAGGTTCGCCATGCGTCCTGTGATGATGGATATCCCTGCAGAGGGAATCCCAGGCCTCGGCAACCATCTCCTTCATCTCTTCCTTCGTGTAGAGACGGTCCTCAGCGGCGTTGTATGCGGCGATAGCACGATATGCTGTACTCTTGCCGATACCGATATCTGCACAGAAATCGCGGAAGGTATGTCCTTCAACTTGTCCCACGTGGGACAAGTTAGCTGAAACTAAATCATTCCTTTTCCCCTGACCACCAAATTCCTGATTAGCCCTATAGCAGAGCCTCGCAAGCTCGAGCTGATTGCGCTCAATCCGTCCTATGAGGACCTTCCCATATTCAACGAAGTTCTTATATGAAGCCTGCATAGTGAGGGCCTCGCTCTTCTCCTTTTTCTCGACTGCCTTCGATTCATCCATGATTCTTTTGACCTCCTGAAATATCTGCGGTAAGCTGTAGGCGGTTATGACATTAACCGTAATTTGAGATTAATTACATTTTGTAATTACGTCAAGTTGTATTTGAGATTTTACATGGAGGATGATTGCAAATTGAAGAAATATGTAAAAACTAGCGATTCAAATGCTGTTCAAATCGCGATGATGCAACCTAACGATCGACTAAGAGAAGTACGTATGGATACGGAAATGTCTCAAGCTCAATTTGCAAGAATGTTCGGACTACCGCAAAGTACATATGCTCAATATGAGAAAGGTGGGCGCTCCATACCAGACGAATTAAAGGCAAGCATATCCACAGCACTTAATATAAACCTGCATTGGCTGATTACTGGAAACGGGAGTAAGTATCTACCTTATGATGGTCCAGATGAAAAAACGATACAAAAAATTTACGAAGAAATGGATAACCAAGAAAACAAAGTCCATGCCAATTCGGAGTGCACCACCCTCCTCATCCCCATGACCAACATGAAGCTGTCTGCCGGACATGGCTGGGACTGGGATTCCGATGAGAGCTTCACGGGCGAGCTGCTTCCGGTTCCGATGAAGATCGCAAGGCGCTTCGACGGGAATAAGCTCATTGCCGCTACTGTCAAGGGCGACAGCATGGAGCCGACGCTTCATGACGGAGAGCCCGTGGCTTATGTAAGGGAGTTCGAGAACGGCGACGGGATCTATGCCCTGGCAATACTCGATGAGGTGTATATAAAGAGGCTATCCATCGACAGGCTGAAGAGGGAGATCACGATAATCAGCGACAATCCGAAGTACCCCGCCAAGACCTACCCCATGGATCAGGAAGGGCTTCAGGTTCTCGGCAAGGTCGTGTTCTGGATACATGTGGAGTGAGTGATACCATGAAAAGAACGATTGCTTTTATTCTTATATCCATCTTGCTGCTAACCAGTGCATCTGCAGGTCCATTTGGAATTGAATTAGGCTGGTCAATTGATGACTTGCTCGCTGCGGGCGCGCAGATTGTCTACCCCACTGAAGAATCTATAAGGAAAGAGCTTCAGCGTGAAACAGAAACAGGAATGAGGAGTGCGATTCTAATTTTCCCTATAGATATAGTCCCTCCATCTCCTTCTGATCTGTTTACTTTCTATCAGATCACATTATCCAATGATTTAGGGATATATGAGATCGAAGCATATGAAGGCTCCTCTCAGGTATACCTAGATCAAGACGATGATGACAATTACGCGATCCAGCGATGGGAAGCACAAGAAATCTTTGACAGAACAAACAACAGCTTGACAATCAAATATGGCACAGGAAGAGATTTCTTTTTCGATGAAGATCACAAGCTATGGGACTGGGAAGACAATCAGGAACATATGGACATAGAATTGATCCTGAATAAATCGAGGACATTCGAAAGCATATATGAATTCGATGAAGCGCTTGATGATTTCGCAACCATAGATCAATACGACAATGGTCTGTATTGCGTTAGCCTTACCTATAACCAGGAAGAATACCTTCAGGCAGTAAAAGATGCGGAGATTCTCTGATGGATTACCAGGAAATACTTAATGAAAGAGCAAAAGCTGAAAAGGCTGAAAGGCATAGTAAAAACATCGGAGCAACTTTGATTGTCAGCATTCTGGCTTTAATAGTAGGCATAATCGGCCTGTTCTGATAGCAAAACCATTCCGCAACAGTTGATGTGACAAACGCTACAAATAGCGTTATGCTTTAGTAAATTCATTAACTAACTAAACGGGGGAGAGATTGGCTTGCATGAATGACGTAATTGTAATTGATTCGGCAGAAGCACTGGATAAATACTCTGAGAGTATCTTCAAAGATATAAGTGAAGCAGTTGATAAGAAGCTACAAATTAACAAGAATGCTTTTCCTCCCATTATAGTAAAGATCTCCTCTGATGAAGAAGAACCATATATAGATGCGGAATGGATGTCAGTTTTCCTGAAATTCCAAAGCACTATAATCAATAGCATTGAGATTGGACTAGGAAGAGAACTAACCGATGCCGAAAAAGCAGCGCTTCAGATAAAAGTTTACGTAAAGAAAGGCAGTAGGATTTTTGAGATTCTGTCTGATATCTCAGGATTCTTCGATTCTGAATTAGTGGAGGTGCTTCCAGATATGTCGATAGGTCAGATATTATCTGTATTAATCCCTATAACAGCCGCTTACTTGGGTGCCAAATATATTTCCTCTCATTTCAAAGCAAAGATTACAATGCATAAAGACGAGCTAGCTCACCAAGAAAGAGTAAGAGAAGGAGAGATACTTCAACTGAATAATCAACTGCTTGCCCAGGGGCTGACAGAAAGTGAATCAGAAAGAATCCTAAGAGAGAAGGATAGACACGAAACTGAACTGGCAATTATTCAGCATCTGGACAAAATGCTTGATAACGAAAAGAAAGAAGGAATCTCTATTGCAAAGAGCATCAGAGACATTCCTGGTATTAATGACCTAGAAGTCAACGGAACGGCTATTTCAAGATCAGATCTGATTGAAATGGCAAAGGGTGAAAGGCATAAATACGAAGCAAAAAGAATCACTATTAATGACTGGTTTACAATAAAAGCAATCAAATTCAACGAAAACCAGAATGAAATCCAAGTAGAGAGCTCTAAATACAATCTGAAACCTTTTGCCATATCTCCCGAAGTTTTCATTGATGGGGCATGGAAAAGAGTAAATGAGAGAAAGAAGATTCACCTTATCTTTGGATGTTTTGAGAAGAATGGTAGGCTTGAAGTGGATCCGAGCACCGCGCTGACGGTATTGCTAGATGAACCTCCTGCGACAGACAATGAAAATCAATAATCAAAGCCATACCCCTCAGATTCCCCCTCATCCTCCCCTGCTACCCTGTAGCCAGGAGTTCAAGCATGACAGAATACATACGCGAGGGTCTTCTGATCCTCATTCCGTTCCTCATCGCTATCGGGAAGATAGCAAGGATCTATGGGCTGGAGACGAAGTGGATACCGCTCCTGCTCCTCTCTCTCGGGATAGCAACCGCCTCGGTATGCGGCTTCGTGACATCCACGCTTTCAGGCTGGAGATACATCGTCGACTCGATCTTCATCACTGGGATTCTCCAGGGCTCAGTGGCGGCGTTCACATCCATGGGGCTCTATGACACCGTGAAGAAGAGCAGGAAGGCCGCATGAGATGGAGAGGATCGTTGCTGCCGTTCTTGCTGTTGCTTCTGTCATTGCAGCCTTTGTTCTCGGAAGGAAATCCAGATCCAGTCACGATGACGGAGAGCGAGATATACGAAGAGCTTTCGATGATCTCAGGGAGACAGCTGAAGAGATGGGAGCTGCTGGAGACAGAGCTTCCACGGCTTCAGATGGAATCGGAGGCATTGCAGAGGGAATTGGAAGCACTGTCCCTGTCGCTCACGGAGGCAGAGAGGATGCTGAAAGACAGGACGAGCTCATTGCAGAGCTCCGTAGAAGGGATAGAGAGGGAAGCGAGGGAGCTTAAGGCATGGAATCTCGTCCTTCTCGCCCTCACAGGCATTGCCGGAGGACTTGCGGTCTGGTCATTGGCGAGATAGGCAGGAAACTGCTTTCTTCATAGACCTCCTTTTGTCTTGTTCACGTCCCGCCGGAAACGGCGGGCGTCTTAGTCCCTATGATTCCCCCTCCTCCCCCTATGAGACCATAGGGGCATGGAATACATGTCAATCGTGAAGGATGCGGCAGGCCCCTGGGGCCAGACGATCCTATTGATAGCAGTCGTAGCGATAATGCTCGGGCTTCTCATCAAGATGATGAAATCAACTGCGGACTCCGTGTCCGCTCTCCGCTCGGACATCCGCGAGTTCGAGAAGGAGCAGAAGGAGCGGGATCTCAAGCAGGATGCGGAGATCCACTTCATCAGGGAGAACTATGTCCGCAAGGAGGACATGTACCGCGAGCTCGGAGGCTGGAAGACAGAGCTCAACAGGCTCGGGGACAGGATAGACAAGAACCAGCAGGAGAACCAGAAGCTGCTGCTGGAACTGACAAAGGCGATCAAGGAAGAGAAAGGAGAATAGGATGCTGCCAGCACAGATCAAGAAGGAATTCAGGGGCGAGATACTCACATTCCTGTACGGGATCCACCCCTTGGCGATATCACAGGTGTCGATATACCAGACGTACTTCCAGTATTACAGGACCGAGGATATAGACAGGATCCTCGAGTACCTTGTCGAGAAGGGATACGTCGAGGAGGAGACGATCCAGCCGCCTAACACGATGTTTGAGATCGTAAGGAACTACAAGATCAGCCCATCAGGCATAGACCTCCTCGATGGGACAATCACCGATCCCGGGATCATCTTCGTAAGGAGGTGATCATGGGAAGGAGATCAAAGGCGGAGATCGAGGGAGTCACCGGTGACATCGTCACGATGCACGACAGGGACATGATGACACACAAGGAGATAGCGGACGAGCTGAGATCAAGGGGCAAGGATCTCTCTGATGAGGCTGTCCGCCGCTCATACAACTCAGCCAGGAGAAAGGCCGAGAAGTACAGGCTTGCCGCGGAATCGTCAAAGGCAGTCCTGGAATCGGTCGCGGACGGAACGAACACGGACCTCGTGGAAGCCGCGAACTCAATCCTCATCAATATGTTCTACGAGAAGATCCTGGACATGGAGGATCTGGAATTCGAGAAGCCTGCTGATTTCTTCAAGGCCATGGGCACCATCGCGAAGAACCAGGTGGAGCTCTCGAAGCACAGGCTGAACTTCCAGAACGGGGTCGAGAAGGCGAAGAACGCCGTATATGAGGCGCTGGCAGAATCGCTTTCGGAGCATCCGGAGCTGCTGGAAGAGCTGAAGAAGACGATAGCGGAGCTCGAAGTGAAGGAATGATATGGCAATAGGAAAAGGACTGGCTGAGCTGATTGAGCATTCCTCGGAACTGCAGAGAGCGGCGGTGGATGTGAGGACACGGGAAGAGAGGGACGAGAGGCTGAAGAGGGCTGAAGAGGACTTCACCTACTTCTGCCAGTATTACCTTCCTGACTACTTCTCTCTTCCTGCCGCCGAATACCAGAGGATCCTCTATGACGTGATACAGACCAAGGAGCTTACGGAGGATCAGGCAAGACGCCTCAGGGAGATGGTCCCAGAGGATTTCCAGGACACTTTCCGTCCGGCCAGGGGAATCAAGGGGATAGTCGATGTCGAGCCAAGGAACCACGGAAAGTCAACGCGCATGACCTTCGCCTACCCTCTCTGGCGTGCCCTCTTCAGGAAGAGCCAGTTCATCATCGTCATCGGCGCAAGCGACACCGATGCGCAGGGTCAGATAGAGAACATAAGGACTGCGATCGAGGACAATGAAAGGATCATCGAGGATTTCGGCTTCATGGCCGGCTCTCCCTGGAACAAGGGGATGCTGAGATTCAGAACAGGTGTGACGGTCCTCGCGCGCGGCAAGGGCGGCTCACTCAGAGGACGGAGGAACAGGCAGTACAGGCCGGATCTCGTGATCCTTGACGATATGCTCAAGGATGAGGAAGCCGACTCCTCATCATCCAGGGAGAAGCTCGACAAGTGGTTCAGGAGGACAGTGCAGCCGCTCGGGAAGGAAGCGATGATCATCTTGGTGAACACCATCACCAATGAGGATGACCTCCCCTCGCGGATCCTCCGGGACATAAGGGAAGGGAAGAAGGACGGATGGCTTGGCCTCAGATTCTCCGCGGAGATCCCCGGGAAGGACGGGGAGGAGCACGGAAGGCCGCTCTGGCCGGAGAGGTTCAGCTGGGATGAGCTCAAGGCGACGCAGAAGGACATCGGGTCCCTTGCCTATGCCCAGGAGTACCTTTCACGTCCTCTCTCCGATGAGGACAGGATCTTCAGGTCATCCTGGATAGTGAGGGTCAGGGACACGGAGATCCCTTTGAAGCTCTCAAGATACGAAGGAATAGACCCTGCAACAGGCGCGCATGACCTTTCGGCCGTAGTCGACATAGGCCGGGACAGGGTCCACGGGAAGATCTATGTGCTTTCGTCATCGGGAAAGAAGGAATCTACTGATACGTTCATGCGCCGCCTCATAGAGCGCTACAAGCTCTTCAGGTACCGACGCGCCTTCATGGAGAATGTGACATTCCAGGAGGTCTACCGGAAGCAGATAGCCGCAGAGGCCGCGAGAAGCAACATCGCCCTTCCCATAAGGGGAGCCAGGACAGGGAGGGCCTCGAAGGAGACAAGGATGATGGCGCTCTCACCCCTCATAGAGAACGGCCTCATCGTGTTCGGCCCGGGAAACGACGATCTCATAGACCAGCTCGTCGGCTTCCCTGCAGCTGGCTATGACGATCTCTGCGACGCGCTCTACTACGCTGTGAAGGCATCCGGGATGCTTTCAGGGATGAAGGACTCAGGGGATGACGCGTTCAGCATGGAGAAGGTCAGGAAGGAAGGACTGAGGATAAGGAGGGATCTAAGGATATGATCGGAATATACAGGGACAGGCTCGGCGAGGACGGCCGCCTCACGGACAAGCAGATAATGAGGGCACTATCATGGAAGGCCCTCCACAGCTCCGCATTCAGCAGGGCCGACGCATACTACCTCGGAAAGAACCCGAAGGTGCTCCATTCCGAGCACCAGAACAGGATACCGGTACCCTATGGCCGTAAGCTCATCAAGACAGTCCTCGGCTTCATGTTCAAGGAAGGCTGCATCACCTATTCCTACCCTGATTCCATCGATCCCGGGTTCCGCTCTTCAATCGAGGACATCCTCAGATGCAACGATGAGGAGACAGAGAACATACGCATTGCCGGGGACCAGGCGAAGTACGGAGTCGGCTACGAGATACTCTATGTGGACAATGACGATGCACACCCGCAGTTCTACTCCGTTCCGGCACGGCAGATCACCGTGATCTACGACACATCCACAAGGCCGAGGAAGATCGCGGCGCTCAACCGATACCGCTTCAGGAAAACCGATTATCTCGAGATCTACTACAGCGACGCCGTGCAGTATTGCGAGATAAGGGGACGGGAGATCCGCATCAATGAGGAGATTCCCCATTTCTTCGGAGCTGTCCCGGTGATCGAGTTCCGCAACAACCGCGAGGGGATGGGAGACATCGAATCGGTCGAGGCGCTCATAGATGCCCAGGATGAGATCCTGTCGACAGGCGTTGACGAGGATGACAAGTACGCCGACGCGCTCCTCCTGCTGCAGAACATCTCGCTGGACGATGAGACTGTGGAGAAGCTCAGACAGCTCAGGATCATCGAGATGGATGAGGACGGGAAGGCATCCTACCTTACAAAGCCGACGACATACGAGGGCCGCGAGGTGCTGAGGAAGGTCATAGACGGGCTTGTCTACTCGATGTCAGGCATCCCCAATCTCGACGACAAGGATGCGATGGCCCAGCAGTCAGGCGAGGCCCTGAAGTATCTCTACGCCGCCTTCGAGATGATCGTCGCAGGAGAGAAGCAGTCGGGATTCAATGACGGGCTCATGGAGAGGCTGAGGATGCTCACCTCGTTCCAGAACTGGCTCAGGAATGAGAGCAACGCCATAGACGGCATCTCGATCAAGTGGACCCGCAACCTCCCGAACGAGGCAACGCAGATCCTCGATAACGCCGGAAAGCTCGACGGCATCATCAGCCGCCGCTCGATGCTCGAGCTCGTGGAGAAGGCTGGATACATCAGATCGGTCGACGAGGAGGAAGGAAGGATCAGGGAGGAAGGCGGGGCTGAATCGGAGCTGACGGCGGAAAGGGACGCTGAGGCATATGGCGGATGACCTCCTTTCCGAGATCTACAGGAAGAACCAGGCAGCCCTGACGCGGCTCCAGATGAAGGGAGAGAAGGAGCTCGTCAGGGCGTATGCCGATGCAATGGACCAGATCAGGAAGGATCTGAGGACGCTCTATGAAAGATACAAGGAAGATGGGAAGCTGTCGAACGCTGACAAGACCGTTTACAACCGGCTTAAACAGATCGAAAGCCGGATCAGGAGCCTGTTAAACCAGAAGGGCATCGAGGTCGATGGACTGCTGAAGACGCTTACGGCAGAGCAGTACGAGGAGGCATTCTTCCGCATGGCCTACGCATTCGACCAGGCTTCTGGGATCAGCTTCAGCTGGGGGCTTATACCGAACGAAGCCGTCGAGGAGATCGTCACCTCCCCTCTTGATAAGCTCTTCCAGTCGAAGGCGGTGCAGAGCGCCAGGGAAGGCGCGGCAGATAGGATCCGAAGGGATCTGGAAAGGGCGATCATCAGAGGGGATTCATTCCAGACGCTTGCAAGGCGGATCGGCAAGGCCCTGGGAGTCGACAGGACCGCTTCAGGCTATGCATATGGACGACGCGGCCTTCTGGCAAAGGCGATGACCATTGCAAGGACGGAAGGCATGAGAGCCCTCAATGCCGGACATCAGAGGGCTTATCAGGAAGCAAGGGAGATGGGGTGCGACATCGTCGAGATGTGGGATGCCACGCTCGACTCAAGGACACGTCCCTCCCATGGCGCGCTTGACGGGAAATACAGGGATGAGGAGCATGGCGGATGGTATGTCCCGGAGCTCGGACGCTATGTCGAGGGGCCGGGGAAATCCGGCGTGGCCTCCTTTGACATAAACTGCCGATGCAGGACCATCGCGCATGTCCGCGGCTTCCCACCAGCTGGAAGGTATATAAGAGGAAAAGGCACGGATGAGCCTTATCAGACATATACGGAATGGATGACAGACAAGGCCAAGCAGGGAGTCGGCGATGATCCGACAGCAGAAGCAGCAATCAGGGATTTCCAGAAATACATGATTCAGTATCATCAGGATAGTTTCGTGGAAATAGATATCGCTGGAAAACTTGAAGGATATGTGCTTGACCCTAATCGTCCAAAGGTAAGAACAATCCAGTCTGCATTCGGTCTTAAACAAGGAGATGGCGAATACCTTGAAAAGCAGATCAGAGAAAATCTCAGAGTTGCCAGGATAATAAACAATGACACGGATAAATTTGGAAGAAGATACAGAGCATATATACCCATAACCGGTAAGAATGGACACAGAGAAGAGATAGAGGTTGGCTTTATAGTCGATTTCCCCAATAATGGATTTGATGGAAATAGTGCAAGACTGGCCACTGCATATCTTCCAGGGAGGAATAGAAAATGACAGAGGATAGACCGTTCGCCGAAGGAGATATTGTGCATCTGAAGAAAGACGTCCTTGCATGGGAATGGGACACTTCAGAAAAAAGAATACTCAAGGCTGGAACGGAAGCAGAAGTCATGGACGTCTTCCCAGGATGGCCGGCAGTTGAGATAGAATACCACCCCGACGATGAGCATGAGTTTCATGCAGGCATAGAAGAGGAAGACCTGGAACTCGTCAAGAAGTACAGGTAGCAAGGCCGCTCCCCAGAGCGGCTCGTCGATTTCCCCGATAATAGATTTGATGGGAATAGTGCAAGACTTACTACCGCATATCTTCCGGGGAGGAATAAAAAATGACAGAAGACAGGCCATTTTCCGAGCTTGATATAGTAAGGCTGAAAAGAGATGTAGAGGCATGGGAATGGGATACATCAGAAAGAAGAATGATCAAGGCAGGTACCGAAGTTTCTGTGTTTGATGTCTTTCCAGGAAAACATGCAGTGGAGATAGAATACCACCCCGACGATGAGCATGAGTTTCATGTGGGCATAGAAGAGGAAGATCTGGAACTCGTCAAGAAGTACAGGTAACACCGCCGCTCTCCGGAGCGGTTCTTTATTGCATTCATGCACAGATATACATTAGACTCATACCCGGCACTGCCATAACGGTGGACGGTTGGCCTCTAGTCTTCTGACCTGAGGCTGGCAATGGCCTCATGGATTCTAACGATGAAGGAGGTCGCCAATAAGTTGTCTGATTTGATTATAAAGGCGCTTGAGTTTCTGGTGAAAGCCGTGAGCCTGGCAGCTGCAATCTGGTCTTCAATAAATAACCGCCCGAAACACCCTGGAAAGTAGCCGGGCGGACAAATCCAATAGTTGGTCGCTAAGCGAACTCTGAGGCCAGCCGTCTATCGGCAGTGCCTCTTCACACCTATAATATCCCACCCATCGGGAAAGGTGTCAACAAGCCCAATGCGAAAAACGCGTTTTAAGGCCACCTTTCAACCTCGGACATGAAATTATACTGCCGCGGCTGGAGACATGTTTAACTTTGTTTAATAAACACGTTTTAGAGCAAATCAGAAAACGCGGTGTGCCTGCAGATGCACCAAAAAGCCTTCCATCACCCGTTTTCCCCCTCAGATTGCACCCTTTCCTCCCCTGCTACGCTCTACCCAGGAGGCAGGAATGCTTTACAGGAAATTCTATTTCGCTCCGGACAGCGGAGACGGAGGCGGCGGAACCAATCCGGCCGCAAGCAAGGACGGAACACAGGGCGAGGATACCGAGGCCATGAAGGCAGAGCTCGAGGCACTCAGGAAGGAGAAGGCCGAGAGGGAGAAGAAGGCCGAGGAGGAACGCCAGGCAAGGATGAGCGAGGAGGAGAAGGCGAAGGCCGAGATCGAGAAGGATCGCGCTGCCGTGATCGCCGAGCACAGGACACTCCAGCTGCAGGCCGCAGGACTAGATGAGGAGTACGCTCCTCTCATCTCAGGCGTGACGGCCGACGAGGTGAAGAGAAGCGGAGAGCTTGTAAGGAAGCTCATCTCAAAGGTCAAGGCAGAGACCGAGGCGGAGGTGAAGAAGGGCATCTCCAGGACCAAGGCACCAGGCTCAGGGGATGGAAGGGAAAAGACCACGGATGAGGACTACTACAGGGATATCCTCAAAGGAGGCAACAGATGATAGGAACACTCAGGGAAATAGGCGCTGAATACGCTCAGAAGCAGCCGCACCAGATCGACTACCTGCTCGCAGGCACGCCGCTTCTGGACAGGATGCCGTTCGTGCCATCGACCCACGGGCTTCAGCATGT
>CALXYL010000031.1 GCA_944392985.1 uncultured Spirochaetaceae bacterium
GTTCTTCACCGGATGGTGTTTCCTTTCGCATCCTAGGGAATAGAGGATTTGCCACATTCATCCTGCAGGACAAGCCTGGCAGGTTTTCTGGCGGCATACTTTATAAATTGGATTATTGGAAAATCTCTCTGATATTAATTATAACCAAGCTATTAGTTATTCAAATTGTGTATAATCTGATAATAACTACTCGCGTTATTATTCAATAATCGGATTTATTGATAATAACATCGTATTCTGTTATCATTGTTTTAGAAAATCAGGAATAAGGAGAAACATGTGATTACAATTGAGAGCTTCAATTCAGGGAAATATAGGAACAATGGCGATTTCCTCTCTTTCATTCCATCTCCGATCAATGATGCATGGATATGGTCATCCCCTGAAATCAATGAGCTCCTTTCCCTGGCGGATCGGGAAATCGGAACATTGAGCGCGTATTCCGAACTTATTCCTGACTTGGATATATACATCAGGATGCATATAAGGGTTGAGGCGAACAAATCAAATCGGATTGAGGGAACGAGAACCTCTATTGAAGAGGATATGCTTCCTAAAGAGAATCTCGTCTCTGAAAAGCGTGATGATGTCCAGGAGATAGAGAATTATATCAAGGCGATGGACTACGGTGTAAAAAGAATCAAAGAAGATGATTTCCCTTTCAGCAGCCGTTTCCTCAGGGAGCTGCATCAGATTCTTCTCCAAGGCGTAAGAGGAGAGCATAAAACTCCGGGGGAGTTCAGGAGATCACAGAACTTCATCGGTGGAAGCAAGCCCTCTGATGCGCTATATGTGCCTCCTTCCATCGCTGATCTCGATCCTGCGATGGAGGATTTCGACAAGTTCGCGAATCGCAATGACAACCTTCCTGTCCTGATACGCTTGGCAATCATGCATTATCAGTTCGAGACGATACATCCTTTCCTTGATGGCAATGGTCGCATCGGGCGGCTGATGATACCGCTATATCTTCTCTCTAAGAATATCCTTGGCAAGCCCTGTTTTTATATCAGCGATTATTTTGAAACGCATCGCAGCGAGTATTACTCGGCATTGCAGGACACTAGGGTGCGCAATGATATGGAACGATGGATTTGCTTCTTCCTTAAGGCCTCCATTGCTACCGCCCGGAAAGCAAAGAACACTTTCAACCGCGTTCTGCTTCTTGTTGAAAAATATAATCAGTACATTGCCGGTAAGAAGAAAATGCATACGACGATTGGATCTATAATCAAGGAAATGTATTCCCGTCCGATAGCTTCGGTTGCGATGCTATCCGAAATGACAGGCGTAGGTATAGCAAATGTGAATTCTGCTGTGAATATGCTGGTCAATGATGGAATCCTTGCCGAAATCACCGGCGGAAAACGAAATAGGGTATTCATGCTCATTGAGTATATGAAGATATTCTCCAGCGATGATGAACGCTGATGGGATGGAGCTTCGCTTTTGGAAAGAGGGAAACAACAGTTCCTAATGATTAACTTATTCGTGGCTATGCTGATTGGATTTCACTCCAGGATTGCGCATATGGCTGTATCTGGTTTTTTTGCATCAGTATGGAGATGAGGATAAAATAAGGAGCGGCTCCTTGGATTACCGCTCCTTGCTTTGTAAGAAAAGGCTTTGATCACCTTTTGCATTTATTGATGGGCCCTGCTGGATTTGAACCGGCGACCCAAGGATTATGAGTCCTTTGCTCTAACCGCTGAGCTAAAGGCCCGTGCTGTGTGATACTATCACGAAAGCACGATAACGTGCAAGTATGATGTATTCATCTCTATCTCAAGAAATAATTGATTATATTTTCATTCCGTTTTCAGAATTAATTAATGCTATAATTTATTTTCTATTTTTACATAATCTTATTTTGCGTCAATATTGACACATATTCCTATAAATGTTAGAAACAAAAACAGAAGGATATAGAAGATGAATCCGATAAAGAAGATATACTGCAGGGTATTCCAGAAGGCATTCAGGATCGCAATACCGCTGCTTCCATATAGAAAGCCGGAAATCCTCAATGGCCTTGATGAACTGCCGCAGCTCTTCGCCTCGAAGAAAATCAGGAGCGTACTCCTCGTCACTGACAAGGGAATCAGGAGCCGTGGGCTTACATCGCATCTTGAGAAGCTCCTTACTGACAACGGCATACAGACAGCAGTATATGATGGCACAGTCGCCAATCCCACCACGGACAACGTCGAGGAAGCAAGGACCCTTTATCTTGCCTCCCATGCCCAGGCGATCATCGGCTTCGGTGGCGGATCATCCATCGATGCTGCAAAGGCTGTCGGAGCAAGGATCGCATATCCCAGAAAGCCCCTGTCAAAGATGGAGGGCATACTCAAGGTTCTCAGGAGGATCCCCCTTCTCGTGGCAGTTCCTACCACAGCTGGCACAGGAAGCGAGACAACGCTTGCCTCAGTGATCGTGGACAGCAGGACACGCCACAAGTACCCGATCAATTCATTCCCCCTTATCCCCCGCTATGCGGTGCTTGACCCAGAGGTTACAAGAACGCTGCCCCCATCGCTGACAGCTTCAACGGGACTTGATGCACTTACGCATGCCATCGAGGCGTATATCGGTGGATCAACGACGAAGGAGACAAGGGCAGCGGCAGAGGAAGCTGTACGCCTTATCTTCCGTTCACTTCCTGATGCATATCACGATGGAAGCAACATGGAAGCCAGAAGGAACATGCTTCGGGCAGCATTCCTTGCAGGTTCCGCATTCACTGTCTCATATGTAGGCTATGTCCATGCAGTCGCGCACTCCCTTGGAGGCAGATACAACGTCCCACACGGACTTGCGAACGCAGTCCTCCTGCCCTATGTGCTTGAAGCATATGGAAGCAAGGCAGAGAAGAAGCTCGCACGCCTTGCAGAAGCCGCCTCGATAAAAGGAGAGGATGATCACGCAAAGGCCACAGCATTCATTGCTGCCATAAAGGCGATGGAGAAGGAAATGGACATCCCTTCAAAGCTCGAGGGAATACAGGAAGAGGACATCCCGGCGCTTGCCAGGTACGCGGACAAGGAAGCCAATCCCCTCTACCCGGTTCCGGTTCTTCTGGATGCTTCCCAGCTTGAGGCATTCTACAGGGACGTGATGTCCCCGGTGTCGCGCAAAGTGGCGACAACCGCTTGATAATTGCCCCTTACTAACGAATGGGCCTCATGCTCTGCATGGAGGCTCATTCTTTTACCATAAGGAATTATATTTAATAATAATCACTTACTTTCATATATCCAGGTCATTTTCGCCATTTCGATGGAGGAAAGGAAGAAGAGATGGTAGAATCCTAATCTGGAGGCAATCATGATAAGCATCGAGATAAAGGGAAACGGAACCCTGCTCAGCCGGAGAGGTTGTACTGAGGTCTATGCAGTATATAAGGATGAATACCATGAAGGAGATGCGATAACCCTCTCCTTCTCTGAGGAAGGGCTCTATTGGGTGCTCGCCGACCAGGGGATGCTTCCAGCGCTTCTCTGGTGCAAGGGAACCTATACCCTGCCGATTCCTTTCGGAGAGGCAAAGGCGCCCTATCCTCCGACGGCTTTCTCAGGGAACATGCACCTGATCCAGGTCAGGAAAGCAAAGAAGGAAGAGAGGAAGAACTATCGCAACCTCGCGCTCAATCCATATGACTGGCATGGCAACGAAGCGCTTTTCCCCCATACAAGGGCCAACGTTGAGACAAGGGGTGAATCGGTATTCGCATCAAGGAATGCTGTCGATGGCTACATCGCCGCTGACAGCCATGGGATATTCCCATGGTCCAGCTGGGGCATCAACCGCGATCCAGAGGCAGAGCTCACAGTGGACTTCGGCCGTCCCGTTGATATCCACGAGCTGATCTTCTACAACAGGGCCGATTTCCCACACGATGCATGGTGGACCGAAGCGACTGTCACATTCTCCGATGGCTCTGTCCACACAGTTCCGTTCGAGAAGCTCGACGGAGCCCAGAAGAGCGCTGTGGTCAACAGGAAGGGTGTATCGTCATTCACGATATCGCGTCTGATCAAGGCAGATGATCCATCGCCGTTCCCGGCGCTTGTGCAGATCGAGGCATGGGGGACAGAGCATGATGAATAAAAGAGTCATCCAGGGTGCGGTCATACTCGCGGTTATCATCCTCGTTGGAATCGTATTCATCGACAAGCGCTCCTCAAAAGGCTCACTTTATGACATGCAGCAAAGCATCGATGAAAATGCCCATTCAATGCAGGATGACAGGAAGCCATTTGAGATAACAGGGTTCACTCCGGATATGATCAAGGAGAACGGAAAGCCCATGATAATCGTAATGGGAGAGGACTGGTGCCAGCCCTGCCTCAGGATGATACCGGATCTCACAGAGCTTTCCCGCACCATCGACGATGTGGACATCCGCTATATGGATCTTGAGGAGAACAGAGCGGCTTTCGAATACTTCCCGATACGCGTCACCCCGACGATCGCTGTATACAACGGGGATGGAACTCCATTCACCCCGCCGGAGGATTCATCCATCGACTACATCCTGTACACATACCGCGATACAGGGGAAAGCGCCTTCACCATCCACGAAGGCTATCTGGACAGAAGCCAGCTCGAGATGATGATAGAGGATCTCCGCAGTGCTCAATGATCTTCTTTCATCCCTCTCCGGGACAGTCAGCGGCAACAGCTGGGCGGCACCGCTTGCCGCTCTGGCTGCAGGCATCATCACATCAATAACGCCATGCGCCCTCTCCCAGCTTCCGCTGGTGCTTGGCTACGTAGGGAGGGAGGCCTCTCCTGGCAAGGCCTTCAGGCTGTCTGTCGTATATGCCCTCGGAAATGCCGTGACATTCACTGCATTCGGAATCGCTGCAGCCATGCTTGGCACACTGATCGGCAATGCCAGCAGGTGGTGGTATCTATTCCTTGGAATACTGATGATACTGATGGCCCTCCAGATGTGGGACATCATCACGATAATACCATCAACCTATCTCTCGGCAATCAACAAGCGCAGAGGATATGCAGGAGCGCTCGTGGCTGGCATTCTCGGTGGAGTATTCTCTTCCCCCTGCTCGACACCCGTCCTCGTGGCCCTTCTCTCTGTCGCGGCCGGCGAGGGGAATGCACTCAGAGGAGGACTGCTGCTGTTGCTGTACTCACTGGGATGCACGGCTCTGGCAATCGTGCTCGGCTCATCGCCTGCGCTGATCAGGAAACTGGGCGCGAACAGCTCTTTCCGCCTTGTCAGCAGGATCCTCAACATCCTGCTTGGAGCCGCGGTGCTCGCAATCGGGCTTTACATGCTCTACCTTGCGTTCTGAATCTCAACAGGCTCCGCGATCTCATCAAGGGAATCAAGCACGAGCGAAAGAAGGAACGGAATGATCTCATCCTCCCTCTCAAGCCCCTGATACGCACCAAGGCTCTCCTTCTCCCCTCCGCCATAGAGCGTGACACGCGGCTCACCATAGAATCCACGTACCCCATACTCGTTCTGCAATGCACGGAGCGGGACGCCTATCATCGGGGAAAGCGCGCGGAGGTCATCCCTTTCTATTGAAGCCGCAAACACGTACCGCCCACCGACATGAGCCGTCACAGAATACGGAGAGGCGATCATCACATCCTCGCCCATCAGCTCAGCACCCTTATGGTACCTTATCTCTATATCGCCAGCCATGAAACGCTTCACAACCGCGGAATCCGGACGGGGAATCGTCGGGAAAGCCCCATCAATCGCCATTGCTTCATTCCTATCAAGTATCATACTCTCTCCAGAAGATTCTCTATTGTTATCGATGAAACATCAGCGATCCCGCGATGCAGGAAATCCATCGCTACCGCCTCGCCTATCGTATCTATGGACTCATTGTCAAAAGTGCCGAAGAGCGCTGTTATGACCGCGCTCAGCTTCACCTGCTCCAATGGCCGCGCGGGAACGAAAAGCGTCCTCTGCGCATTGACTGCCATCACCATTCCGGCATCCTCAAGATCCGAAAGATACGGGGAAAGCCGCTGAGCGGGAATGGCAAGCCTCCTCATGATCTCCTTCTGGCCCATGGCTCCACCTCCCCTTCTGTACCTGTCCGATATAAGCAGAAGGGCATTGACCGCCTCCGAGATCTGATGGGCCGGGGACTCCGTATCCCCCATGATGTACGTCTTGTCCGGCCTGAACTGATGGACGAACGAGAGCTCTGCGGAAAAAAAGACCACGAACCATGTGATATACAGATAGAGCAGCGCCATGAAGATCGACGCCATCGATCCATAGATCACTGAATAGCTGACCATCGTAGCGGTGATCGACCGGAATACAGCAGTCGCTATCGTCAGCGAGATGATGCACGTCGTCGCGCCGACCGCGGCGGAGGCGAATCTCACCCTGGCGCTTGGCACCGCCTTGTAGAGAAGGAAGAGGAGCAGCCAGCCAAAGAGGAGGATAAGCAGTGTATAGAGCATGTTCCCGGAGCCCGCTTCTCCCCGGGTCATCGTCAGTATCGTATTATCTACGCTGCTCTGGACAGCGAAGATCCCAACGACCATGAAGGCGCCAAGTATCAGCAGGGTGAGGAATGTCGTGAAGCGCTTGACAGTACCGGATGATGGCCGTGAGCGGAATATCCTGTTGATCACGATGTAGATCTTGTTCACAAGGAGGATGCCTGTGAAAATGAATGAGATAAGGCCGAATACGCCAAGGCTCATCGCATTGGATGAGAACTGCTCTATGTATTCAACCAGCTGCTGTCCCGTCTCCTCCCCGAACGTATCGATGCTCATGACCTTGATCAAAGACATGAAAGGCTGGAGCACCCCGAACGCCGAAAGGAATGCAAAGAGGAACGTAAGGCATGGTATGATCGCGATAAGCGTCGAATAGACCATGCCTGAAGCCATCATCGAGATATTATCCCTTCCCATGCCGCGGAATGCCATACCGACAGCCTTCGCATAATCCATCCACCAGTTTCCAAGCCGGGAAAGGAATCCCTTCGCCTCTTCTTCCTGCTGCATCAGAACTCCCTTATGACTGACATGATGAAATCAGAGACAGTGCGCATCACATCATCCCTATCAGTCTCATTCAGTATCTCATGCCGGTCGCCCTTGAAAAGACGCAGAGTGACATTCTCCAGACCGGCTTTCCTGTAGAGCCTACATACCTTTTCCACACCCTTTCCATATCCTCCGACAGGATCCTCATCGCCGGAGATTATCAGCATCGGGATATCCTTCCTGATGGCAGATGCCAGCTTCCTGCTGTTTGCAGTGAAGGACCCTTCGATGAGATCTGCATAGAACTGTGCTGAGCATACAAAACCGCTGAGCGGATCCTCCTCATACTTCCTCGCTTCCTCTGTGTCCTTTGTCAGCCAGGCAGTCTCTCCCTCTCCGGGGAAATGCCTGCAGAAGCTACCGAATGCCAGACGATGCATCGCCTGATCCGGCATCCTGGAACCGATCCTCGCGGCATGGCGTTCCGCGATGCGCTTGCCGATCCTTCCGACAAGTCCCTGGGAGGCACCTGTTCCGCATATTATGACAGCAGCATACGCCTCTGAATGCTCTCCAAGGCAGGTTCGGGCGACGAATGAACCCATCGAATGGCCGAAAAGGATATGGGGAAGATCTGGATAGTCATTGGTGATGGCCTTATCGACAGTCCACGCGTCGGAGCATATCGTTTTCCATCCGTCCTTCTCAGCGAACCATCCTTTCTCATCCTCTTCCTTCGTGAATCCATGTCCGCGATGATCCTGAGCGTAGACAGTCAGCCCGAATCCATTGAGGTACTCTGCAAAGCGTCCATACCTCAGGCTATGCTCTGCCATCCCATGATTGATATGCACCGTAGCAACAGGATTCTCCGCTTTCCATACACGCAGGAATATCCTATGACCATCATCAGCCCTAAGGTAACGCTCCTCCATCACATCACTCCTTCCTAAAAGGGAGGATAACTTCAAAGCAGGGCATTGGCAACCTCCGATCCGGCTTGACCCGCATTGCACTCGTCACTACGCTTGCATTATGTACCTCATCGTTTCCGACATACATGGCGCAGAGGACGGGATGCGTCTCGTGATGAAAGCTGCAGGGAAATACAATCCGGCTGCCATCATCAGCGCTGGAGACCAATGCCCTGATCCGCTCTACTCTTCGTTCTATTCATCGCTCATCGCTGTCCGTGGCAACTGTGACAGATACTACGAATACATGGGAGTGGCATTCCCTCCGGTATCCAGGGAAATGAAGATCTATGGGCGGCGCCTCGTGATCACTCACGGGGACAGGATGTCCTTGTCGGATTTCGGGCTTTCCCCGGGAGACATATTCGTGTCAGGGCATACGCATGTGCCGCTGCTTGAAGAGGTAGGGGGAATCATATCCTGCAACCCGGGATCCCCATCACGCCCAAGATCCTCCGAAGGTCCGACAGCAGCACTGCTGTCAGAAGAGGGAATCGCCCTCTTCTCCCTCCTCGACTTCAGTATCCTCAGGGCAATCGCCTTCTCCCGCTCATAGCACTCTGCGGCGCGCTGAGGAGAGACTGTTTCGCCATCGCCGCACTCGCTTTCAGGATCCATCGTGAAATGCTCGGGGATGGTATGCCAGCCATCAGTAAGCGCCTCGATGATATCGATGCCGCTCTTGAGGATGTCACGGCCTTTCAGTCCATAGGCACGGAATGAAAGCGATGCAATGCGAAGCAGGAATGGAATCCGGAACACAATCCTGGGAATCGATCCCCACCACTCGGAAACAGTCCCCATCGGGGAGTATCCCATCGATACAAGAGCGTAGCGATATGCAGTCTCATAGAAAGCCATGATCGCTCCCGCCTCATGGGAAAGGGGACGCGCCGGAAGATACCATGCGGCAGGAAGCTGTGAACTGAGACCAAGCATTGCCATCACCGCGCCGGCCTTATCTGCACGGAGATCAGTCAGTATTGGCTGATGGTTCCACATCTGGTACGCCTCTGGAAATGCCTTAAGCCCCTTTGAGAGCGGCTCGCCCAAGGCCCGTCCCTCCCCGATCATATGGATGATCCGGGCATACTCATCCACGCTTTTCCCCCTGAGCACCGGCAAGCGGTAATCATTGCCGGGAAGGGAGCCAAGATAGGCAAGAAGCGCTCCTGTATCAGATGCACCGAGCCCTTCCTCCCTGACTGCGTCCGAGAGCTTCCTGACGCTCTCGATGGAGAAGAATCCAAGATTGCTTCCAAGCATTGCGCTCTCTTCCCAGGTCGGCAGGATGGCATTGTCCTTTGTACGCCTGCCACATGCGAAGAAGCATTCCTGGCATGCTTCCGGATAGACGCCGTAGCGGTCGATGACAGCACGCCCGTCAAGGAAGAACGCGCGTGGATCGAAGCGCTTCGTGTAGTACATGATAGGAAGGCTTCCAACGCGGAGGAATGCATCGATGAATGAGGAACCGCCTTCACGCCTCAGCGTCCTGGAGATACGGGATCGTTCAAGACGGCGCCTCACCCTGCGCTCCACCCTTCCGCTCCTGATATCATCCTTACGCGGAAAACCTTGGAACATCAGGCCCTTTATGTTCTTCCATCCCAGAAGGCATCCAAGCCCAGAGGCAGCTGCCTCCCTCCCACCTGACTGCAATGATGCGAATAGAACCCCATTCTCACCTGCACGCCCTATGCTGAGGAACACATCGGTGATATTCTTCCTTGCCTTCCTCTCGAATTCATATGAAGCATCGCCGCGGTAAGCCTCGGCGTTCATCCTTTCCGCCCCATCCGCTGTTATCGAGATGTACTGGAATCGTCTGGAACGCGAAAGTATGACGATCGCCTCATAACCAAGCCTGAACATCGAATACCCAGGGGCTAACCCGGATGCAGCTGCTGTCATTCCCTCTGTGACAGGGGAGCGGAAAACCATCGTGAAGAATGCGCAGCCATGGAAACCCACGGCTCTCTGGGAAGGGGATGCCAGGACTATCGGCTGCTCAGCCTCGAATTCCCTGTACAGCGCTATTGCAAGATCCAGCCCGCAAAGGCCATTTGGATCACGCCTCTCTGTCTCCTCTCTGTCAAGACGGATAAT
Organism: uncultured Spirochaetaceae bacterium; assembly: GCA_944392985.1. GTDB lineage: Bacteria > Spirochaetota > Spirochaetia > Sphaerochaetales > Sphaerochaetaceae > Ornithospirochaeta. The sequence continues at coordinate 10,083 of CALXYL010000031.1, forward strand.
AAGAACCGACATATCCATGTATTATATGACACAGAGCGCAAAAGGAATACACTATAGGCATGCAGGATGATGAATGGCTGGCATTCCAGAAGCGGAGAGAACGATCCAGCTTCAGGATGCGTTTCCATCTAAGCGCGGAGGACAGGGACTATGTGGTAGCAAAAGGCACCGATACGATCAGGAGCCACGCATATGACTTCATCAGCAAACGCCTTGCACCTGCCCATCCGAAGAACGACGGGAGGCAGACGCCGATGCGCGGCCATCCGGTATTCAAGGCCCAGCATGCTCTAGGCTGCTGCTGCCGTTCATGTCTCAGGAAATGGCATGGAATCCCGGAAGGAAGGGAGATGGAAGAGGACGAGATCCAGTATATTGTCAGCCTGATCATGCGATGGATTGAGGCGGAAATGCAGGATGCTGTGCTATCATAACCCCATGAGGACTCTTGTACTATGTGTTGATGGAAAAAGGATCGAAGCTGCGGAAGGAACGCGCATAAGCGAAGTGCTGCCTGCAGGGAAAGACCTGCCATACAGCGGCGATCCAGTTGTTGCCGCTAAGGTCAACGGCTCCCTTATGTCCCTGACAGAGCCCCTTCACGGCAATGCCAACATAGAAAGCATCCACCTTCTATCCCCGCTTGGGAAGCGGGTCTACCGGAAAACGCTCTGCTTCCTGCTTTCATATGCCTCCTCAGTCGTCACGCCGGACAGGACGCTCATCATCGGCCACAGCCTTGGGGATGGATACTATTTCCGCTACCGCAATGGGGAAAAGCCACCGACAGAAGCTCTCAGGAGCGTGATGCAGCAGGCAATCGATGCCGATGATCCGATCACGATTGAGGAGATAAGCCATGATGAGGCTGCGCGCTATGCAAAGGAGAAAGGGCTCAGGGAGACGGAGGTGCTGCTTGGTACGCTCAACCGCTCCTCATACCGCTTTGCGCGCCTCGGTGATTGCTTCGAGATGTACTATGAACCGCTTCTGCCCTCTCTTTCACTGCTGACGCTCTGGGAACTGCGGGATTACGAGGATGGGCTCCTGCTGCGCTATCCGCAGATGAGGAATCCCTTCTCGATCATGCCATTCACTGACAACCCGCTGCTCTTCTCGGTATTCAGGGAGAACAAGGAATACGCCTCGATACTCGGGATAGAGAGCATTGGGGATCTGAACAGGAAGGTACAGCAGGGTAAGGCCAAGGAAACGATACTCCTTTCCGAAGCGCTGCAGAGGAGACGCATCTCCGATATATCCCGCTCGATCCACAGCAGAGGCGGAATAAAGGCCGTGTTCATTGCCGGCCCCTCATCATCTGGAAAGACAACATTCTCGCTCAAGCTCTCCGATGAGCTGAGGGTTGATGGCTACCGTCCGGTGAAGATATCGCTGGATGACTACTACCTTCCGACGGAGAAGGTACCTGTCGACGAGAATGGCGAGAAGGACTACGAAGTGCTTGAAGCGCTGGATCTCGGGCTTTTCAGGAAACAGCTGGACGCGCTCATCGACGGTGAGGAGGTACATCTCGCTTCATTCTCCTTCAAGGACAGAAAGACAACATTCAGGAAGGAAAGCGTAAGGATGGAGGAGAACACCATACTGATCATCGAAGGCATACATGGCCTTAACCCCGCCCTTATCCCCGAGCTTCCCCATGATCTATGCTATCGTATCTACATCTCCGCGCTGACACAGGTCAACCTTGACTCGCGCTCGCGCATCAGCACGACTGACAACAGGATCCTCAGGAGGATGATCAGGGATAACCGAACAAGGGGCTTCGATGCTGTGGAGACGCTCTCCAGATGGCCATCGGTGGAGCGCGGAGAGAAGAACCATATCTTCCCCTATCAGAACAACGCTGACGCGATGATCAACAGCGCGCTGGAATATGAAATGGGCGTGCTCAAGCCATATGCGCTTCCGCTTCTCTGCTCAGTTCCAAAGGAGGAAGGGGATGCGTATACACTGGCACGGAGGCTTCTTGGCTTCCTCGATTACATCGCGCCGATCCCATCTGACCATGTGCCGGATGATTCAATCCTCCGGGAGTTCATCGGAGGCTCCGCATACTGGGCTATCTAGTGATATAGAAGATGTGGGAATCAACAAGCACGTCAGGGTAGCGCTGTATCATGTTCATCAGACGCAGTGCTGGCCCTGATGGCTCATTATGTCCGCTCTCCCATGCCTCGACAGTCTTTTCCGAGACCCCTAGGAGGGAAGCGAAAAGCCCAACGGAAAGATGAAGACGGAGGCGCAGCGTCCTGATCTCATCCTTTGTGTATGGGCGCAAAGGCTCAATGCAGACACCCTTGCTCCGCTTTGTCAGGACACCGTTCCTGCGTGGATAGAGGGCATCCCGCACCTCCTCCAGATAGACGCTTATCATAGGCCGTAGATATGAAGGCACTCATTGATCTCTTCGAGGAGACGCTCACGGCATTTCCCGCAGCCGGTTGCTGCACCAGTCTCCCTCTGCAGATCCTCGAATGTCCTTACCTTCCCTGACTTCACAAGATCCTCGATCATATGATCCGTCACGCCCTTGCATTCGCAGATTATCTTCGCAGTCGTGCCTTTGTACGGATTCTCCATGCCATTCCGCTGAAGATAGTCATCAATGGCAGCACGAAGCGCCTTGTCGCCAAGCACTGAGCAATGGAACTTGTGCTCAGGAAGCCCGCCAAGGGCATCTGTGATCATCGAGGGCGTAAGATGATAAGCCTCCTCGAGTGTCATGCCGATTGCCATCTCGCTCATCATCGAAGTCGAGGCAATCGCTGAGGCACAGCCATATGTAAGCCATCTCAGATCTGAGATCCGGCCATCGCTGACCTTGATCCCGACGCGCATCTGGTCCCCGCACGCAAGCGAGCCAACCTCGCCCACACCATCTGGATCGAATGCTTCTCCGTCCTTCCAGAGATTGCGGGGATTCATGAAATGATCCTTCACCGTATCCGTATAGACCCACTGGGCCATGAAGCTATCTGCCATATCACACCTTCCTCGTGCTCATTGCCCTGACCCTGCTGATGATGGGTGGGAGCTTCTCAAGCACATATGCAACATCTTCCATCGTATTATACCGGCCGAAGGAGAACCTGATGGATCCATGGGCAAGCTCGACATCCAGTCCTGAAGCGAGAAGAACATAGCTCGGCTCAAGTGAGCCTGTCGCGCATGCAGACCCCGTAGATACCTCAATGCCCTCAAGATCGAGATAGAGAAGTATCGATTCCCCCTCTGCAGAAGGGAATGAGACATTCAGCGTGCCAGGCAGGCAGAGCCGCTCATCGTTGGAACCATTTACGATAACATCAGGAATACTCTCCTCAATGCCCTTCCGAAGCGCCTCACGCATCTGCCAGAGCCTTCTGTGCTCCTCCTCCAGACCTGTGCGCGCAAGCTCCGCGGCCTTTCCAAGACCATAGATCGCCTGGTTGTTGTATGTACCAGCCCTCAGCCCCTTTTCCTGATGCCCGCCATGGACAAATGGCGACACAGGCACCCCAGGTCTGGCATAAAGCACTCCAATACCCTTTGGGCCATAGAACTTATGTCCTGAAAGCGAGAGATAATCAGCATCGATATCCTTCACAGATACAGCGATCTTCCCTATTGCCTGCGTCGCATCCGTGTGGAAATATGCACCGCATCGATGGGCGATTGCCGCAGCTTCCTTCACAGGCTGGATCGTACCTGTCTCGTTGTTGCCAGTCATAACCGACACAAGCGCCACCGAATCATCAACCATCCTCTCAAGCTCATCAAGGCGGAGGCGTCCAATGCTGTCCACAGGGCAGAATGACACATCATACCCCATCTTCCCAAGATACTTCGCAGTCTCTATCGAAGCAGGATGCTCAACAGACGAGATGATGATCCTCTTCCGCTCAGAGCCGCTGTCGATTCTGTCACGGAAGATGCTGAACACCGTGTTATTGCTCTCGGTGGCCCCTGAAGTGAAGATCACGCCATCCTCATCGCCATCAATCAGGAGCGCGATCTCCTTCCTCGCCCATTCTATGCCGGCAGCTGCCTGACGGCCGAGGGTGTGCATGCTTGAGGCGTTGCCATAGAGCCCATCATATCCATGGATGAACGAGATGACCTCATCAGCCATCCTCGTCGTGCCATTGTTATCGAGATAGACGTATCTCTCCATATCTCTCTCCATCGGCCTAAAGTTACCCAACCCTTCCTCACGCGTCAAGGCTGGCTAACATGGCCTTCCGTCAGCACCAGCTCCTTCCTACGCCGCATCCGCAGATGATGCCTTGCTGCCCACTCGACATAGGCGCAGCTATCAGGAAGGGAACGGCTGAAGATGGCAGTCAGGGGTGTCACCTTACGGCAGCGCCTGCACTTGGAGAAGCGCTGCTGATAGACCCTGCATTCATGGGTGCTGGAATCATAGAAGAGACAGGGCGAAGAGAGGTCTATCTCGAGCGCGTCAGGGTAGATTGTTTTCTCATGGCAGCAGAGGCCGCAGCGTGAGCAGATATCCTCCCACCTCACCTAGAGGCGCTCCATAGCAGAGGATATCACAGGAAGGGAGTCAACGATCGTGACAGATGCCTTTCCGGAGCGGCAGATCTCATGATCCGCCCTGTACAGGGACATGGATGGCCTGTACTCCAGATCCGCAGCTTCGATCTCAAGGGTCATGCTGGCACCGCTTCTGGCGCGAACAGCGACGGAATCATTGTAGACGATGTTCCCGATACCGCCCTTCTCCCACTCTCCGCTATATGCAGAGGGAACATTGATATTCATGAATGCATCTGCCGGAATGGAGGCAAGGAATGTCTCCAGATTACCCGAAAGGAATGATGCGGCCTTCCTGAAAAGCCCTTCATCCCCTCCATCCTCCGCGCTGATCGCAATCGCCTTCATCCCATAGGACGATGCCTGGCGCGCAGCTGCACAGGTACCTGAATAGATGATGTCCGAGGAGAGATTGTACCCATGGTTGATACCGGATATGACGGCATCGAAGGGCACCGGGAAGAGAGAGCAGCGATGGCTGTAGACGATGCAGTCCGCAGGTGTCCCGGAAAGGTGGTAATGGCGTGGCCCATACTCCGTCACATGCACATGACCGCTGATCGTCATGGAATGTGATTTCCCGCTCTGCTGCCGGTCAGGAGCACAGACATAGATGCAGTGCCCAGAGGAAGAGAGAACCTCCTCAAGGATCCTGATCCCGTCCGCGCTGTATCCATCATCATTAGATAAGAGGATATTCATCTTCAGGTATGATCCTTATCGATCCAGATGGGGTGTATTCCCTCATTACAGGCTTGAAGCCGAATATGCGCTCATACTCCGCCAGCTTCTCGCTGTACTGCTTCTCGCATCCGGCATCCACCAAAGTGACAAGCGTTCCCGTGATACCGACGGAGATCTCCGTCATGCCATCGACACCCGTTGCTTCGGTGGCCCGCTTGACAAGCCAGTCCACTTCAGGGGATGTAAGTCCTGCAAGATTGGAAAGGTTGCTCTGCTCTGCGGAAAGGATACGGCCAAGTGCACCTGCATCCTGGTTGAGCAGCGCTGCATAACCCTTCTCCGCCGCGGCACTGTCCTCGAGCACGAAGATGATGATGCGCTTCCACTCCTCCGAAAGCGCTCTATTCTCTATGATCTCCTTGCGCGTGACTGTCCTGAGGCGCGTCCCCTTCGGCATCGATTCCTTCAGCGCGGCGAATGCCTTCCTGGCCTCGCTGCGGAAGATCGCGACTTCTTCGGCAAGCTCCTCTGCCGGCAGGGAGCAATCAACGAACCATGATCCGATACCGCTACCTGAAACAAAGGGATACTGGAAGAAGGAATAGTCATATGACTCAAGATCGAAGCGGAGCATCTTGCCCGGCTCGGATGAGAAGATCGTTATGAGGTCACGCAGCCGCGAACGATAGACATCGGAATAGCGATTGGAATTATAGGCAAGCCTTACCATGTTATTCGGCCCAAGGCCATAGCCCATGAGCTCATTGAGCGCAGCCAGGAGACCGGCTGTCACAGCTGCGGTGATCGCGGGGGGATCAGCAATGGCGCTCTGTCCCTTTATAGTGAGATCGAATCCCGGCACAGGAAGCTCAGATGAAAGCAGCATCTGGCAAAGCGACTTGACCGGTGTGCACCACCTATCCTCCTTGCGTGCCTTGATCGCAGCAAGCTGGAAGCGCCGTTTTTCCTTGCGTGTGGAGTTGAATATATGCACCTGCGTGTCGCTGCGGCGGGTCAATGCCACACGCAGTCCCTGCGTATTGGTGCTCATCAGTGCATAGCCGGAGCAGAATTCCGAAAATGCGCCAAGCAGCGTGGTCACCTGAGGCACCTCGACCACGATCTCAGGCTCTGCACCGTATTCAGACCTATGTATGTTGACTATCCCCTTCATCCCTTTCTTCCGATTACTGGAATAATATAGAACAATATCCCGGATTTTGTCAAAAACAAAGGCCGGGGAAAAGCTCCTCGGCCTTGACTGAGAGAATCAGTCTCAGTTCGTCGTATCCCTGTGATACCTCTTGTTGAAGCGCTCAACACGTCCAGTGGTGTCAACGAGCTTCTGGGTGCCAGTGAAGAACGGGTGGCATGCCGAGCAGATCTCGACATGGAGGTTCTTCGACGTCGACTTTGTCTTGATCACATTGCCGCAAGAGCAATGGATTTCCTGAAGAGTGTACTCAGGGTGGATATTCTTCTTCATTTCCTTCTTCCTCCGGTTCTATGAATTGACCATCTGCTTTCACAGATGGAAAACATCTTCCTCACCTCAGCGTCGATGGAGCATTCATCGAGTCGAGGAACTCCTTATTATTGTTTGTCTTCTTCATCTTGTCAATCAGAGCCACAGACATGTCGATATCATCAAGATTGCCGAAAGCGGAACGGAGCAGGAACACCCGTGAAAGCACATCCGGCGCGAGAAGCAGATCATCACGGCGCGTTCCCGACTTCTTGATATTGATCGCTGGGAACTTGCGGTTATCTGCCATCTTGCGGTCAAGGACGATCTCATTGTTGCCAGTTCCCTTGAACTCCTCGAAGATGACCTCATCCATCCTTGATCCCGTCTCGATAAGAGCCGTGGAGATGATCGTCAGCGACCCACCCTGCTCGATGTTCCTCGCCGCTCCGAAGAAGCGCTTAGGCTTATGCAGGGCATTTGAATCGACACCGCCGGAGAGTATCTTCCCTGAAGCCGGCACTGTCTGGTTGTATGCCCTTGCAAGGCGCGTGATGGAATCGAGGAGTATCACGACATCGCGCTTGTACTCGACAAGGCGCTTCGCCTTCTCAATGACCATCTCCGCAACCTGCACATGATGCTGGGCCTGCTCATCGAATGTGGATGCAATGACTTCCGCATTGACGTTGCGCCTCATATCAGTGACCTCCTCCGGTCTCTCATCGACAAGGAGGACAATCAGCGTGACCTCTGGATGGTTGGTTGTGATTGCATTGGCGATCTTCTGCATCAGGACTGTCTTTCCCGTACGTGGAGGAGCGACAATCAGTGAGCGCTGTCCTTTTCCGATCGGGCAGAAGAGATCGACAACACGCGTCGAGAGATCAGATGGCTTCGCAGCATCCTCAATGACCTCCAGATGCAGCCTCTCGTCGGGGAAAAGCGGGGTGAGGGTATCGAAAGGCGCACGGATCTTCGCCATCTTCGGCTCTTCTCCATTCACGCTGAGGACACGGACCACCGCCGCGCTCTTCTCATTCTCGCGGGGCGCCCTGATCTGGGCATATACAAAGTCACCTGTTTTCATGCCGATCGCCTTGATCAGCGAAGCGGACACATAGACATCCTCCGATCCCGCAAGATAGTTGTTCACCGCATACCTAAGGTATCCGAAGCTGCCATCCTGCAGTACCTCAAGCGTTCCCTCTACAAGAAGCACTCCCCCCGATGCGGAATGGAGGCGGAGCATCCTGGCAATAAGCTCCGGCTTCCTGCAGTCGAGGATCACATCCTCTGGAATGCCCTGGGCCTTCGCCCTCTCCCTGAGCTCATCGATATGGAGCGCGGTCAAAACGGATATGAAGAGCTGAGGGGCATCAGGATGCTCATCAAGATTGATCTCCGGCTGGAAATCCTCGGGAAGCCTCCTCTTGCCATTGTTCTTCATGCGCTTGTCGCGCCTGCCATTGTGGTATCTGTCATCATAGCGCCTTGCACCATACTGCTGGCGCTCCTCGCTCGTTTCCTCTTCATCCTCTCCGGCACCCTCTTCCTGTCCAGCCGCCATTGGCTGCTCCACGGAAGCGGATGGGGCTGCATCAGAGGCAGTTTCAGCCACTGTTTCCTGGACATCCTGCTCAGGGCTTGCCTCCACAGCCTCCTCCACAGGAGCCGGAACTGCTGCCTCATCTGTACTCTTCACAGTGACGCGGGTGCGCTTCTTTATAGTGACACGGGGCTTCCTTGCCTCTTCATCTGCGGGCTTTGCCTTTCTAGGGCGTCCCGGTTTCCTCTTTGCCGGCTTTGCTTCTTCCACTGCTGCAGCCACTGCCGCACCAGCTTCCTCGTCGAATAGATCTGACATTGATACTCCAATCTAAGAAAACGATTCTGTTTCTGAAAAGGATTGCGCTTCATAATAACGAAGGCATGATGTACAGCCTGATGATATTGCCATAGACGCAAGATAGTCAACAGATGGATGATGGAGAGGCGCGGAAAAGCGATGGCCGGGGCTTCC
>CALXYL010000032.1 GCA_944392985.1 uncultured Spirochaetaceae bacterium
CCGCTCTTCTTCAGTTTCCTTGCACTGGATCCTGTGAGGAGGAACTGGATATCACTATGGGTCATGATATGCTGGATATCGAGAAGCACAGGAGGGAAGAGCTGCACTTCATCGACGATGACAAAGCCTTCAGTCTTTCCACTCAGCATCGATCTCAGAAGTACGGGGTTTCGACGGAAAGCATCGAGAGTGTCTCCATCAAGGAAAGTAATTGAGAGGATGGCCTTCTTCTGTAGCTCGTTCTCTATATATGATGTCTTTCCTGTCATCCTCGGGCCGAAGAGGAAGAGAGAGCTTTCTTCAAGCAGATCGTCAATCTCAAGTGCTCGTCTGATGTATTCCATATTGCTACCCACTAATCGGAATTATATCTGAAAATTCCGAGCAATACTAGGAAATTTCATTGAGGGTTGTATCAAGTGCCTGGCCTGATTTACTTCACTCCTTGATAAACAAAGCAGGACCGAAGTCCTGCTCTGTAGTCGATTGACATGTACTGTCGATTCCTGGATTTAAGCGACAGACTGTATCTTCTGTCAGATCATGTCGTCCAGATGCTTGAGCCTCCTCATGTCGTAGGCCCGGAGCTGGTTCGTAAGCGTGTCCGGATCGTCGTACTTCTTCTCCCTGTGCTTGTTCAGCAGCAGATAGAGGGTGGGGGAAAGAAGGAGTGTCAGGAACGCGCCCGTGATGATACCGCCTGTGAACGTGACTGCCAGAGGCTGCATCATCTCCGCTCCATCGCCGGGGAAGAACGCCATCGGGATCATTCCAAGGATCGTTGTCAGCGTTGTCATCAGGATCGGGCGCAGACGTCCATACGCCGCCTGCAGACATGCCTGCTTCACAGGAACCTTCTGGTCGACAAGCCTGTTGATGCAGTCGACAAGGACGATGCCGTTGTTGACGACTGTACCGATGAGGGCGACGATGCCGACGATACTGAAGAGCGAGAACTGCTGTCCCATCGCGACATGGATCCATATAACGCCTATCATCAGCAGCGGGATCGTCGCGAAGATGATCAGAGGATCGATCAGCGATTCAAACTGAGCTGCCATGACCGCGTAAACGAGGAAGAGCGCGAGGAGGATTATCATGACCATCGTGGGCAGGTACTCTGCGAACATCGACATCTCTCCAGTCTGCTCAAGCGTTACGCCTTCGGGAAGTACAAGATGCTCCTCAAGGGCCTTGTCGACAGCGGCCTGGATATCATTGGCGGCATAGCCTTCCATGATTGATGCGCTGACGTGGTTGATACGCTGCCTGTTCTCCCTCATGATCGTCATAGGAGCAGTCGCTTCCACAAGCTCAGCAACCGCATCGAGGCGGACTGTTCCGCCCTTTGATGTCGGGATCATCAGGGCCTCAAGATCCTCAATCGTCTGCATCTGGTTCTCATCGATGCGCACGACAAGGTCATAGGTCGTATCTGTATCGAAGGTGGAGATCTGAGTTGCGGTGATTCCCGTAAGCGCCGCCTGCACCGTCGTCATGATATTGCTCATCGAAACACCAAGGTCCTGCGCCCTCTGCTGGTTGATCTCGACAGAGTATTTCGGCGCGCCGTTGTCGAGGTCCGACTGGATGTTCTCTACCTGCGGCACATAGGTGTGGAGGATATCCATGATGTCATCAGCAGTCTGCAGTGAGAGCGCTGTGTCATCGGAGTGTATCGTCACCTGGATGCCGGTTCCAGACATCGAACGGGTGTTGGAGAAGAGCCACTCGGCCTCCGGATCCTCATTCAGCAGCGGACGAAGCATCGCCTGGATATCAGAGACGGAATAGACCTGCTCCGTGATATCAGGCATATCGATCTCGATTGAGCCGGTATTCGATCCAATCTGGGTGAGTACCGATTCATATGCCTCCTTAGGCAGCGTGTCCAGCACCTTGCGTTCCATATCGAAAACGTATTCCTTTGTCACGTCCTGCGTCGTTCCCTGCGGCATCGTCAGGTCGAGCGTCACGGAGTCATCCGTTGTCGACATCGGGATAAGCGAGATGCCGAGGTCAGCGAACTTTATGAGGGATACGATCAGCAGGAGCACCAGAAGGAGGATCAGCAGGAACTTCCTGTTAAGGAAGAAATTGAGCACCTTCACATAGGCATTCCTCATCCTCAGCTCCGCGTTCTCCATCGCGTCATCGATGGCCTTCAGTGGCTTCCACCTGAGCGGCTTCTGTGTCCTCGTGTTGATCTTCAGGATCGAGCCGCAGAGGGCCGGTACGAGGGTGACTGCAACAAAGAGCGAGGCGAAGAGCGAGATGCAGACTGTTATGACGAGATCCTGGAACATGATGCCGATCATGCCGATGTCATACTTGTAGATGAGGATTGGCACGAATACGCAGATCGTCGTCAGCGTTGATGCCATGATCGCGGTGAACATGTTCTTGCTTCCGAGGATTGCGGCGATCGCGCTTCTCTCACCCCTCTGACGGAATGAGTAGGTGTTCTCCAGGATGATGATCGAGGCATCGACAGTCATTCCGATTCCCAGTATGAGGCCAGACATGCTCATCGCGTTGACTGACATGCCTGTGACAGCCATGAGCATCAGCGTGATGAGGATACAGATAGGCATCGAGAGCGAGATGATGATCGTCGGCTTGATGCCGCGGAGGAACACGAAGATGATGAGCGCCGCGAGTATGACACCCTGTACTGCGGAATTGACAACCTCGTCCATCGTGTCGGTGATCATCTCGGTGGAATCCCTCTGGATCTCAAGGACAAGCCCCTCTGGAAGCTCCGCCTGGATCTCAGGAAGCGCTTCGCGCACGTTCTTGGCAACCGTTGTCTCGTTGCTGTCCGATTCATTGGAGATGTTGATCGTTATGATCTCATTGCCATCGAGGTAGGTGAGGCGGCCGCCTGAAGCGGTGTCCTCAACGACCTCCGCCACATCCTGCAGGTAGATCGGGGTTCCAAGGGATGTGTAGCTTACGATCGTCTCCTTGATATCATCAACGGTCATGTAGCGGGCATCCGCGGTGATCTGGTAATCCATGCCGCGCTGGGTGATCTCTCCTCCGGTGCTCTGCATGTTCCTTGCCGCGATCGCAGTGGAGATCTGGGAGATCGTCAGGCCATATGCCTCAAGCCTGTTCGGATCGACTTCGACTGTGTACTCAACAGGAGCGCCGCCGTAGACGTTCACCTGCGATACCCCCTCGACCCTTTCGATGAGAGGCTGGATGGTGTTCTCCGCGATGTACTGCAGCTCGTCCTCCGTCCTGTCTCCGGTGAGAGTGAGGCGCATGATCGATCCGGAGCCCATTGAATCGAAGCGGATGACTGTCGGGTTCTCCGCCCAGTCGGGAAGGCGCCTTGAGAGCATTGACGTGATGGTGCTCACATCATCTGCAGCCTCGTCGAGGTCAGTGCCATAGTCGAATTCGAGTATGACCATCGCCATTCCCTCACGGGACACGGATGTCATCGTGTCGAGATTCTGGAGGGAGTTGAGCGACTCCTCCATCCTCTCCGTGACCTGCAGCTCTATCTCTTCCGGTCCCGCGTCATTGCAGCTGACCATGACGGAGATGACAGGCAGGTCGACATCAGGATAGAGCGCCATATCAAGACGCGGGAGGAAGACGACGCATATGACGCAGATCAGGACATATATCATCGTCATCAGCACAGGGCGTCTGACTGATAGTTCGGATATTGTCATTTAGTTCTCCTGATTGACGACGTTGATGGCCGTTCCGTCCATAACGTTTCCAGCTGTGATGACGAGATCTCCTTCCTCAAGTCCTGACAGTATGACTGTCTCGGTGCCGTTGGTGGATCCGACCGTGACTGTCTGGCGCCTTGCAGTGCCGTTGTCAGCGATATAGACGATGTTCTCGCCAAGGTAGGTGTCGAGAGCTGAATCAGGGATGATGAGCGCATCGTCGATATGCTCCGTCTCAAGGTTCAGGCGGATGTACATGCCTTCCTTGAGCCCTGAGGTATCGCCGGTGAGCTTGATCTCGATATCCGAGGAGCGCGTCGCGGAGTTCACTGTCGGAGCGATGTACGTAAGCGTTCCTGTGTAGATCCTGCCGGGGTAGGCGACAGCTTCCATCTCAGCGCTCATGCCTTCTTTAATCGTGCCGAGGAATTTCTCGGGAATGGATGCCTCAACGACAAGGTCAGAATTTCCTGCCACTGTGATGATCGGCTGCTGGGCTGTTACGGTCTGTCCTACCGCGACTGCGATGTCGTTGACGATTCCGCTTGCCCTCGAGACCACAGGGCTTTCCTTGTAGGAGGCGCCAGGGCGCGAGGGATCGATGTAGGCGACGATATCACCTGCATTGATTGAATCTCCTCTGGAGACGAGGATCTCCGTGACAGTTCCAGAGGAGGCATCAGGGTAGACCGCGATGCTGTCTCCCGAGCGCATCACCTCACCGTTGAGGCGTGAGATGCGCGAGAACTCCCCGATTGCTGCGGGAGTCGCTGAGACATTGACTGCGGTCACGGCATTCTCAGCGACGGGCATCGAAAGCTGTGCCTCCTCCGCGCTTGTCATCATCCTGTAGATGATGAATGCGGCAAGCACGACGCAGATTGCCACGAGTATGATCGTGACTACCTTATTGAACGCGCTGGTCTGTGTCGTCTTTGCCAGCTTCTCGAAATCCGGTTCCTCGACTTTCTTCCTGTTTTCGTCGCTCATATTATTCCGTTTCCTTTTCCATTAGAGGATATTCAGCCTGCAGATCCTGCAGTTCGATGCCGAGGGTATCGGCAAGTGTGTATGATGCTGTAAGATGCCCAAGGCGAAGCTCAAGGAGGCTGTTCTGGGCATCCAGAAGGTCGTCCCTGCTTGATGAAAGCTCGTCTGCAGTGCTGAGCCCCGCTTCGTACTTCTCCTCGGCGAGGGCATACGTCCTCTCCGCAATCTCCACGTTCTTCTCCGTCATCCTGATCGTGCCCTGCATCTGCTCGATTGATATGATCGCGTTTCTCAATCCGTCGAGAAGGGTATTCTGAGTGCTCTGCAATCCAAGCGAGGCAATCATCACCATGTCCTTTGCGTCCTTCCTGGTTGAATCGGCGGTGCTACCTGGGATGTATGATGAGATCGGGATCGTCACAGATACGGATCCTTTGATGTTGTTCGCAGTCGTTGAATAGCGGTCTGCCTTGGATCCATAGCTTCCGTTGTATGTATAGCTCACGTCTGCGAAGACAACCGGCATATACTGTCCAAGAGCCGCGGTGCTTTCCGCGTTCTGGGCGGTAGCAAGCGTGTTCCGCGCACTCCTGATCGCGGCAGTTCCTTCACCGTACTCCGCCATGAGCTCTTCCGCCGACGGGAGGGAGAGGAATACAGTCTCTGGAAGCGCCTCTGTCTGGAAATCTCCATCGAGACCTGTCAGGGCCCTGAAGGACGCAAGCGCCAGAGCCTTGTCATTCATTGCCGTCTCCAGATCGATCTCCGCCTTCTGCAGCGCCATCTCCATCTTCAGCATCGTCAGCTCGTCGGAAAGGCCGCTGTCATACATCGCCTTTGTCGATTCATAGCTGGATCTGGCTGTGTCATATGCGCTTTCTGCGTTTGTGATGGCACTGTCATATGTTGAGAGCGTCCAGTATGCTGATGTGACATCGCTTACGAGCTCGTTGTAAGCACTTTCATATGAAAGTGACGCTTCCTCCTTGCTGAGCCTTCTCGATTCCCCGTCCGTGATCTTCGAACCATCCAGACTGTATGAGAAGGAGGCGGAGACTGTCGGACTGATAGTGAATCCGCTGAATGTGCTTGAATTGAAATCGTATCCGGTTCCGGCTTCTGCCCTCAAGGTAAGAGACGGCAGATAATCCGAAACATAGTTGTTCTCATTCCTCATCGTCATCGCAAGGCTTACAGCGCTGCTCTGGAGGCCGATGTTGTTCTCCACGGCGCTCTCTATAGCATCTTCAAGGGTGATGACGGGAAGAGTGGCTGCAGCAAGCGGCATCACAGCCAGTGCCGATAGCAGCAGTATCTTCGGTAGGGTTCTCATATCAGACTCCTTGTGTCATGTCAGGAACGAAGCCCCCCTGGCTTCGCTTACACCCCGATGCTAATGTAATGCTCCTGTTCTGTCCTTAAACTTATCTGTTGGTTTTGTGAATTTTTTGTCACTTCATCATAAATGGTGAAACAAAATAGCCCCATGTCGTTACATGGGGCGTATTCAGAGACCCAGGTTCTCAGATATTCCTGTTGTCGTCGAACACAAGGCAGCTGGACTGCCTGTCCAGAAAGAGCGTGCACTCGGTCCTGCGTCTGATCGAGGCCGCGGGGGAGGAGGGAGAGATATCATCGAAGATGCAGGATGCCACCGCCTTCGCCTTCCTCTGGTCAGGGCATGCGCAGATGATGTGGCGTGCTGTGAGGATTTCATAGACAGACATCGTGATAGCCTTGTTCGGCACCTCATCAATGGTGTTGAACCAGCCTTCCCCGACCTGCTGGCGCCTGGATCTTCTCTCCAGCTCGACCTGTATATATGGATCGCGCGCATCAAAGTCTGCGGGAGGATCATTGAACGCGAGGTGGCCGTTTTCACCGATGCATATGAACGCGACATCGAGTGGATACTCCTTCATCAATGCGTTCATCTCCTTCAGTGTCGCCTTGGAGTCGGCGCGGCGGGAGATTGGATGGAATGAGCCGACTGCTGGAAGGAAGTCGAGGAAGTTCTCCTTGAGGAACGTCTCAGATGAAGCCTTGTGACCGTCAGGAAGCCCGACGAATTCATCGAGGAGGAAGATGTTGACCTTGTCCCACTGGATGACCTTCTCCCGCAGTGCAGTCAGCAGCTCAAGCTGGCTTGTGCCCGTGACGAATGCGACATTGGCCCTTCCGAGCTTCTCGATAGTGCTCTTGATGCAGTGCCTGCCAAGCGATGCGGCCTGCTGCCCGAGTTCCTTCTTGTTCTCGCAGATCGTGATTCTCATGGATCTCTCCTAGAGGAGAATATAAATGCTTTGCCCTTTTAGCGCAATGACAGGGTTTTTCCCTTTACTTCTCATCTTCCATATTCTAAAATACTAGTATATCACAACGAATTCGGAAAAAGGAGAGAATAGCTATGCAGATGACAATGAGATGGTTTGGCGACAAGTTCGATTCCGTCAAGCTCTGGCAGATCAGGCAGGTGCCGGGAGTGACTGGCGTCATCACGACGCTCTATGACATCCCGGCGGGGGAGCTCTGGCCGATAGAGCGCATCCAGGCGCTGAAGAAGGAAGTCGAGGATGCCGGACTGACGATTGCAGGAATCGAGAGCGTCAACATCCATGATGATATAAAGATCGGCAAGCCTAGCAGGGACAAGTACATCGAGAACTACATCCAGACGCTGGAGAACCTTGCCGCATGCGGCATCAAGCTCGTCTGCTATAACTTCATGCCCGTCTTTGACTGGACACGCACCGATCTCGCGAAGGTGCGCCCCGATGGATCGACTGTGCTTGCATATGACCAGAAGGTCGTCGATTCCATCGATCCCCAGAAGTTCTTTGACCAGACAAATGATGCATCCAACGGCTTCGTGATGCCGGGCTGGGAGCCTGAGAGGCTTTCAAAGGTCAAGGAGCTTTTCGAGGCTTACAAGGATGTCGACGAGGAGAAGCTCTTCAACAACCTCGTTTACTTCCTCAAGGCAATCCAGCCAGTATGCGAGAAGCATGGCATCAAGATGGCTATTCATCCTGATGATCCGGCATGGCCGGTGTTCGGCCTTCCGAGGATCATCACATCAAAGGAGAAGATCCTCCGCGTCATGAAGGCTGTCGACTCGCCGTTCAACGGCCTCACGTTCTGCGCCGGTTCCTTTGGCTCGAATCCGGAGAACGACCTTCCTGGAATCATCCGCGCTCTTCCTGGACGCGTGCATTTTGCCCATGTCAGGAATCTCCATCATTTCGGGCCGGGTGTGTTCGAGGAGGCTGCCCATCTCTCATCTGATGGATCGTTCGACCTCTATGAGATGGTACGCGCCCTCTATGAGACAGGATTCGATGGCCCGATCAGGCCGGATCACGGAAGGGCAATCTGGGGCGAGGTCTCGATGCCTGGCTATGGACTTTATGACAGGGCTCTGGGAGCTGAGTACATACTTGGCCTCTGGGAAGCTGTGGAGAAGAGCGAGAAGAGGCTTGGAAAATGAGACGCACGTCAAGTGAGACCATCTATGATGAGCTGAAAGGTGACATCATATTCCTTCGTCTGAAGCCTGGGGAGGAGATATCTCAGGCTGATATATCGGAGAAGTTCGATGTTTCCCGCTCACCTGTGCGCGATGCGCTGATGCGGCTCCGCTCCGAAGGGCTCGTTGTGATGAGGCCCCAGCGCGGATGCTGGGTATCCCGCATCGATCTTTCGCGTGTTGATGATGAGTGTTTCTTCCGCCTCGCGCTGGAGAAGAGCGTCATTGACCGCTACAGGGAGTATATGAAGGCCTCCGATCTTACGAGGCTGGAGTATTTCATCGCGCTGCAGAAGGAAGCCGCGGCCGCATCCGATGCCGTCGCATTCTACAATGCTGATGATGACATGCATTCGATATTCTTTGAGGCGACCGGCCTGATGCGGATCTGGCAGCTGATACAGCGTGAGACGGGCAACCACAGGAGGGTGAGGATCCTCAGCATGGGATCGCGCGATGTACTGGAGAAGAACATCGCTCAGCATGAGGAGCTTGTCGAGGCACTGCGGCTCCGGGACTTCCCGCTTGCTGTGACGCTGGAGACTGAGCACCTCTCGAAGCTCAAGTATCAGACGGATGCGATCATCGAGGCGCATCCTGAGTATTTCATGAACAGGAAGGCAGATATATGAAACTGAGTGATAAAGGGCTCAAGAGCCCTGAATGGAAGGAGAAGGGCTACGGGCTCTTCAGCTATGATCGTGATGCCCTTAGGAAGAAAACCCATGATGAGCCTGTATGGGTTCACTTCGGTGCTGGCAATATCTTCCGCGGCTTCCCCGCCAGGCTTCAGCAGGAAATCGTGGAGCAGGGGCTTTCTGACCGCGGTATCATCGTCGGTGAGGGCTTTGATTACCAGATCATCAGCGATATCTATGACAAGTACGATGACCTGACTCTCCTTGTGACACTGAAGGCTGACGGATCGATCGACAAGACCGTTGTCGGAACTGTCACTGAGGCGTATCCCTGTGACTACGGTGCCTCATGGAGCCGCTTCGAGGAGATATTCAGCGCACCTTCACTGCAGATGATCTCCTTCACGATCACGGAGAAGGGTTATGCGCTGAAGAATCCTGCAGGGGAGTTCTTCCCGGGATACATCAAGGATTTCGAGGCTGGCCCAGGAAAGGGATCGATGTTCCTTTCGCGCCTTACTGAGCTTCTTCTTGTACGCTACAAGGCTGGCAGGCTGCCGCTTGCTGTCGTATCGATGGATAACTGCTCCCATAATGGAGAGAAGATCGAAGCGGCTGTCACGACGATCGCCGCAGAGTGGGTGAAGAGGGGGTACGCTGAGCAGGGCTTTGCTGATTATCTTGCTTCCGACGCTGTTTCCTTCCCTTGGTCGATGATCGATAAGATCACGCCGCGCCCAGATGCGAGCGTTGCCCAGATGCTTTCCAATGATGGCTATGAGGATACCAATGTCGTCGTCACCGATAAGCATACGTATATCGCTTCATTCGTGAATGCGGAGGAATGCGAGTACCTTGTCATTGAGGATGACTTCCCCAACGGACGCCCTGCACTGGAGAAGGCCGGCGTTTACTTCACCGACCGTGAGACAGTGAACAAGGTCGAGAAGATGAAGGTATGCACCTGCCTCAACCCGCTCCATACATCCCTCGCTGTATTCGGATGCCTTCTTGGATACACCCTGATCTCCAGCGAGATGAAGGATGAGGATCTGGTGAAGCTGGTCAAGACAGTAGGCTATACAGAAGGGCTTCCTGTTGTCATCAACCCAGGCATCATCGATCCGAGGAAGTTCATTGATGAAGTCGTGAACATCCGCATCCCCAATCCGTTCATGCCTGATACGCCGCAGCGCATCGCTACCGATACGTCGCAGAAGCTCTCAATCCGCTTCGGTGAGACGATCAAGGCATATAAGGCATCCAAGGATCTTGATGTCAAGATGCTCCGCTGCATCCCGCTTGTGTTCGCTGCATGGCTCAGGTATGTGATGGGCGTTGATGATGAGGGCAGGGCATTCGAGCCTTCCTCCGATCCGCTTCTCGGCTATGCCCAGGATGCGGTCAAGGGTATCACGCTTGGCTATTCGGGCAGCCTTGACCAGCTCAAGGAGATCCTTTCCAACCAGAAGATCTTCGGTGTCGACCTCTTTGAGGCCGGACTTGCTGATCTTGTGCTGGAGGATTTCAGAAGCATGATAGCCGGACCTGGAGCCGTAAGGGCTACGCTCCACAAGGTCGTAGGCTGAAAATGAGGCCCCTGCCTCCGGGCAGGGGTATATGCATGAAGAAAAAGAATCTCCTCTTCGGAAGGGTCTCTGATTACATCTATCTTGCGGTAGGCCCCGTGGTAGCGGCGACGGCCGCGGCACTGTTCTATACGCCGGCGCGGATCACCGGAGGCGGTGCTACCGGTATCGGAACGATCTTCTATTATCTTTTCGGGCTTGATCAGGGTGCTGTGATGATGTGCGTCAACATCCCCCTCATCCTGATCGGTATGAAGGTGTTCGGCTGGAGATACGGCATCAAGACGCTGATCGGCTCGATGCTTCTTTCCATCTGGACCACGGTAATAGGGCGTATGACCGGTTACCAGGGGGTGCTTGATACAAGCGATGATATCAACATACTGCTCTCCGCGATCTATGGCGGGGTGCTCATGGGAGTAGGCATAGGGCTGACGATGAAGAGCGGGTGCAATACAGGCGGCACTGATATCGTTGCCCAGGTGATATCCCACTACTTCCCTGTCTCCGTTGGCAGCATTGAGTTCATATTCAATGCAGTGGTTGTCTCCTGCGGCGGTATCTTCCTCGGCCTTCAGCCGATGCTCTTTGCCATCATAGCGATGTATCTCTCGTCGCAGATGGTTAATTTCGTTGTTATGAGCTTCGGTACGAAGCTGGCTAAATCCGTGTATATCTTCTCCACCGAGCATACGCCGGAGATCTCCCGCCGTGTCATTGCAGAGCTGCATCATGGTGGCACGACGTTCCATGGGACGGGCATCTACACATCAAAGATACGTCCGATGCTCCTTGTGATCATACCGAACAACCAGATGAATGCGATGATGAAGATCGTGCATGAGGAGGACCCCACTGCCTTCGTGTTCGTGACGGAGGCATATGAGGTCCTCGGACGCGGCTTCGTGCCGCTCAGGAAGGCTGCGGAGAAGGAGTGATCAGCTCCTTTCGCCGCCAATGTGCTTCAGGAATTCATCGTAGCCGTCCTTGAGTGTCTCTTCCGGCTCATATTCCTCAAGCGGGTAATGCTCCATGACGAAGTCTATATCCTTGTCGCCTCTGCCGGAGAGGTTGACGAGGATCGTCTTTCCCTTTCCAAGCTCCTTCGCCAGCTTCACAGCGTATGCCACCGCATGTGATGATTCCAGCGCGGGGATGATTCCCTCCATGCGGGAGAGGGCGTAGAAAGCCTCCACCGCTTCCCTGTCGGTTGCTGTCCTGTAATTGACCCTGCCGATCGAATGGAGATAGCTGTGCTGAGGCCCGACACCAGGATAGTCCAGACCTGATGCTATTGAGTAGACAGGAAGAGGCTCCCCATCCTTGTCCTGGAGCACCAGTGACTTGAAGCCATGGAGGATGCCGACTGTGCCTTTTGCGATCGTTGCCGCATGCTTTCCTGTCTCAAGACCCTTTCCTGCAGGTTCCACGCCGTAGAGGGCAACATCCTTGTCATCAAGGAACGCTGAGAACATTCCCATTGCATTCGATCCGCCACCGACACATGCAACGACTGCATCAGGGAGAGCACCGGCATAGCTGAGCATCTGCTCCTTCGCCTCCATGCCGATGATCGACTGGAAGTCGCGGACCATCATCGGGAAGGGGTGGGGGCCAACGACGGAACCGATGCAGTATATCTGAGTCACCGGATCCTTGAGATACGCCTCGAATGCGGCATCAACTGCATCCTTGAGTGTCTTTGTTCCCTGTGTCACGGATACGACGCGTGCTCCCAGTACCCTCATCCTGGAAACGTTCGGCGCTTCCTTCTTCACATCGATCTCGCCCATGTAGATATCACACTCAAGGCCCAGAAGCGCTGCGGCGGTTGCGAGGGCAACTCCATGCTGGCCCGCACCTGTTTCCGCGATTACCTTCTTCTTTCCCATATGTTTCGCAAGGAGCACCTCTCCGAGGCAGTGGTTGATCTTATGGGCACCTGTATGGTTGAGATCCTCCCTCTTGAGGTATATCTCAGCACCCCCTGCGGCTGCCGTGAGCCTTTTCGCGTGGTATACGGGGCTCGGGCGGCCAGTGAAGTGCTCGTTGAGATCCTTGAGCTCCTTTATGAACTCAGGATCCTGTGAGATCTTCGCATAGGCTTCCTCAACCTCCTTCATGACCTTCTCAAGCGCCTCTGGAAGGTATGTGCCGCCGTACTCTCCGAAATAGCCCTTCCCATCTGGAAGGTTCTCTGTATTGATTCCCTTGGTTATGAGATTCATATGCTTCTCCTTTGTGTTTCTTTATGCAGGAACGTTACTCTAAGAAGAAACATGTTGTCAAGTGCTTATCGCTTTGTCCTGTGCGAATCCCTGAGTTTCTGCTCTGTGCGCTTCCTTGTTGCTTCGCTGAGGTGGGGAAGGAAGCTACGCGCTGATGGATCATCTATGATGAAGAATGAGAATGCCCATGCCACAGCCATCGAGATGTAGTAATCATCGCTGTCAGCTCCTGCTATGGCTTCAAGCATGCTGTCCCTATGGGCATGGAAGAGCCGGTGATTGGACATAAGCGCAACTATCCCCAGCCGGCATACCATAGGTCTTTCATCATCCAGCAGTGACAAGAAGAAGCTGTAGGCGGCCTCCGCATCAGGCACTTTTACCTTGATGGCTGCTGCGAAGGAGTCAGCTTCATCCCAGGTTGAGAGAAATGGCAGCTGGCTTTGGATCAGAGGGATCATATTGCTGAAGGAAATACGGCGGCTTGCGATCCAGAAGCCGCGGAGAAGGACATCCTCATGGTATCGTATCTCATATGGGAAATCATCAAGGGCTCTGGCTAATGTTCTGAGCCGCGGGATCCGTACTCCCTTGTACGGCAGGTCATGTATCTTCGTCAGCCTCTCTGAAAACAGCCTGTATCCTTCTTCCGCATATGGCTGATAGAGCGATTCAGTATCCATATTCCTCCCCGACAAGGATTACGATGATACGCCCCTTCACATTCTGGCGGGAGAAGATCACGCTGTTTGAGCATATCCTTTCAGGTGATGTGCAGCCAAGGGCAGAGAGATGGCTTGATGAGAATGAAGGGGAAACGCAGTGTCCTGTCCTCGTGCATGGAGTATCCTTTCCCAGCCTTATGCAGTTCGGTGGTGCGGCTTTTGTCTTTACGCGTTCCACAGCGGCGTGAAGATCGGTGACGATCTTGTTGATTCCCGCGATCACGATCACCTTCTCCGGCCCGAAGAGCATCGCGGATACCCTGTTGCCCCGGCCATCCACTTCGTAGAGCTCACCGTGCATCGTCACGGCATTTGCAGATGTGAGGTAGAATGAGGCGCTATATGCCAGTATCCTGTTCTCTGTATACTTCGTCTTGGTCCTGAGAAAGTCCATGATGCCGGTCTCAACCAGTGTCTCCGATCCCCCTGATGCAGTTAGGGATTCTTCTGGAATGATCGTGCGTATAAGCGTGTTCAGCTCTGCTTTGTCATTGACATAAGCGGCTTCAAAGCCATTTTCCTCCAGATTGCTGAGTGTCTCCTTGATTATGCCCTGCATGGCTTTTCTCTGATTGGCATCCATGTGATCTGAACCTCCTGCTTTTACGTATCAATATTATCGTATCCAGAGAGGTGTTCCAATGTACTCTGGAATAGCCTGGATACCAGTTCATTGACTGCATGCCCTGTCATGTATAGAATATGGGTGTGAAGAGGCACTGCCGATAGACGGCTGACCTCACCAATCGAACGAAGAGCCGTCC
>CALXYL010000033.1 GCA_944392985.1 uncultured Spirochaetaceae bacterium
CTTCAATATTCTTCTCATTGCTCTTTATATAGCCCCATTGAACAAGAGTATTTCCAGCTAATGTCAGATACCCCTCATTATCCTCTATAAGCCAGTCCTCTCCTTCTTCGCCTAAAGTCATGCCTTGGGTATAGATATGCCGGAACATCTTCTCTAAGGTACCGATATCGAATGTGATATTCTGCTGAGGCTGTATATTCCTCACAAGAAGCATGGATTCAGAGGCAAGAGGATAGAACTCCAATGAAAAAGAATCATAGAGACCATATTCAGCTTGAACCGATCCATCATTCTGGTAAATGTTGATAGGATCACCTTCGGACTGGATCGTATATCCGTAAGTCAGCCTTGATATACTGATAAGCCTAGTGCCATATTGAGCACCATCGGAAACACCATTGATGGATATCGACGAAGTCTCACCCTGATCGGTAGAGAACTGCGCGCCAGAGGTGAATCCCTGATCATCAAGCCACTGGCAGACAGTGGTACCGGAGATCTTCTCAAGGCGACCATTAGTGTCGAATGTGGAATAGATCAGCCTGTTGATATCCCAGTCGCGGTAATCCGTAGTCGGATAGGAGCAGTCGAGAGCTTGCCACGTTCCATCCGCAAGGCTAAGAACGATTCCATTAACATCGCTTTCATTGGCTAGGAAATAATAGGAGGCGCCAGGCGCTGTGAAGCCACCGTACACGTAATTGGTTTCATCGCCGTTATTGGTGGTATAGTACCCCCAGTTCAGTCTTATCTGTACTGTTACATCCGTTTGGCCGGCAAGAGCAGAACAATCAATGCTGACAACAGGGTCTGAGCTTGTCAGCTCTTTTGAATAGATCGTAGTGCTGCCTTTTACGAGTGCAAACATCCTGCCATTGATATCACCAAGGGATGCGAAGCATACGCGCTTGGCTCCTGTCGGGATATCGATTGTCGCAAAAGTGACCCATTTTGTTTTTGCCGAATCGCTAGACGCTCCATAACTCGGGATGTCTATCGTATCAAGCCATACAGGTTCAGACATTGGAGGAGAGAACGGAATCGGACTTACCTTGATTGTCCACGACGCCGATCGATTCCCAAACCAAGCAGAAGAGCCTGCAACAAGGGAGAAATCCCAGCCAGCAGGAAGCATGAAGTATTTATGGAATGATCCATTGCTTTCGTTGCTCCAATACAGAGACGCATCTGGCTTATGGATGCCGAGATTGCACCAGTTCCAGTTGCCACTGAGAGACCATTGTGCATCTACGTATACCGCATGGCCAAAGTTGTTGACGACACGCTTGATCATCTGGTAGTTGTTTCCAGCAGCAATCCCCTGGCTACCGGAATATGTGCCATATTGAAGTGATGCGCCTTCTGTTTCCGTGTTTGATCTTGCTGGCTCAACAAACGGCAGCTCTTGGAAAGATAAGCCAATCTTTGCAACTGCTTTCCCGCCATAAGATGATCCTGAGACTGCAGTCATTGTTGTTGGACACGAAGATACTCCCAAGGCATTTATCACCGCATGCAGCTTGGATCTCGACCAGAGATCCTTAGCAAAGGTCTTCTGATAAACAGTCTGCTGAGAGCTTCCGAAAGCGGTGGCATCCTGGGTAATCAATGCCTCGTGATTGATTGCCGAGGCGATGAGCTTGCCGAGGACTGATAGGTTCTGCAACGTTCCGCTTCCATCAGATCTGAGCTCCCACGAGGATATGATATTGCCGTTCTCGTCCCGTTTCGTCGCGGAGATGCCATCCTTGGTGAGCTCGAATCCAATGCCATTCTCATCCTTGCCGGATATCTTATCGACTGTCAGCTTATCCTTCACATTGGCATTCCTTACCTCGAGATTATTCGAGACAAGGGTCGATGCGATGAGGTTCTTGATGATCTGGAATGGGGTAGTTGAGGACTCCTTGGAAGCTGCCGCTGTGAGATCTTCCAGTGCTCCGAATGTGTGAGCTCCAGTGTTGCTCATCTCCCATGAGGAGCCATTCCATTCATAGATATTCCCATAGATATAGCCATCATTGCTTTCACCGCTGTGGAAGACATAGTCACCCAGCGCAAACACGCCTTCCTGTCGGGCTGGATTGGTCAGGGGTTCTGCAGAGAGATCCACCATGCCGCAGTATATCGGGGCAGGGGATTCCTGCTTATCAATAGAGATGTACAGGGAGGCGGAAAGGGTTGACCCCTGGGCTGTTGTGCCAGAGACCTGTATCCTTATCGGCTCCAGTCCTTTGAGTGATGCTTCCGGAACTGCGCTTAAGGAAAGGCTCCTTCTTGATGCATGTTCTGGAACAGCAGCTAGGGTCCCTGCCGAGATTGCCCACGTGATGTTCGGATCTGCGATATGCTTGGAAGAAGCCTCAAGGGTTATCATCTGGCTTTCAGGAGAAGCCTCGCCAGTCCAGGAAAGGGTGAAACGATTGGATCCTGACACTATGAAAAGGGACAGGGCATCGCCGTCTATTCCGTTCTGCCCAGGATTACCCTGAGGCCCCTGAGGGCCTGTAGCACCAGTATCTCCCTTATCCCCTTTCTCGCCTTGAGGTCCTTGAGGGCCAGTCGCACCGGTGTCTCCCTTCTCACCCTGTGGGCCTTGGGATCCTGTCTCACCCTTGTCTCCATTCTGGAACACCTTCTGTGGTGCTTGCCAGGCTGTGGGAGGAATGAGGCATGAATCAGACTTGGATGAGGCTACTGCAGTCGTCGCCCAGCATGGAATGGAACCTGCAGGTATCGTGGTAGACCATCCGGCAAGGCCGGTAAGTGTGCCGGATGTGAAGGAGTACGTGACAGGGCTGGATGGAACGGCCGGGCTGCTTTCCGCGCGCTGGTATATGGTGATGACTGCGGCGGATGTTCCGGGTTCTCCGGCCGGTGCCTTTGCATCCGGCCTCTGGGCACCTATGCCGATCGCTCCTTCAGGATACCTGGATATCCCTGGATCATAGGGCGGTATCGTGCCTTCACTATACACATTCTCGTCATAATCAACTGCGGTGATCGTGCATGCTGAGTCCTGATCCCTTGATATGGATGTGACCAGGACCTTGATCGTCTCCTTTGTATATTCTCCGATCGCTGCAAGATCGCCTGCGGAAATGGAGAGGGAAGGAGGTGCAGAGAATTGCAGCGTGTGTCCATCCGAGGCCGGTGATATCGCAGTGGAGCCTGTGACTCCTCCTGCGGTCCTTATGACGGCGCCATACTGCTTGCCAGTCTCATACGGAAGCTCTGAATCGAGGACAAAACCCGAGACTATCCCGGCACTGTCCTTCAGCACGCTCTTGATCCTTCCTTCTCCGAGGCCGATTGAGAACTGGTCATGCTCAAGGAGGACAACATCCCCAGGAATGCATAGGATTCCCTCTGCATCGCTTGTCCATGTGAATGTCCTCTTTTCCCTGGATATCTCTCTTAGCCTCTGGCGTCCGATGTATGCTGCCTGGTCTGGATCCGTGACTCCTAGCAGGCTGATCTCTGTTCCGGTCTCGTCCTCGGGGATCTCCACATCAAACTCTATGCTGCCATCCGAGGCAAGCGACACTGTCCTCTCCGTCTCCTCATATCCGATAGACGCGTCCACATATCGGATACGGAAATACCTGATATCCTCATCAAAGCTCCTCTGCACGGAGAAGTTCCAGGCATTGCGCGGTGTGAATAGCTGTGAGACATGATCCACGGCCGCATCGATGCTGATTCCCACGCGGTTTCCGGCCCTTCTTACTTTTGCTAGGTTCGATTCTGCCACATAGCGGCATATGTCACCGATGCTGTAATCCTCGTTGCTGATGAAGGCATTGCACTCGAATCCATGATTGTCGCAGAAGCTGTAGAATGCCTCAAACTCGCTCCATATGATCTCATCGTCGGTGATAGGTGATGGGTTGGCATATGGATCAGTGAGGAGATACAGGAGGACCGCTGCCGGATTCACAGCATCTCCCTCTTCCCATGCCGAAGGGCCTGATCCAGTGCCTTTGTAAACACGCGATCTGAGGGTGCAGACGGCGTTTAACTCATCGATTATCCCATTGAGCTGGTCCGTTGCCTTCAGCTCGATGGCAAGGAGGCTGAAGCGCTCCGGGGAGATTACAGGCTGCTTTGATCCGTTCTGTCCGGCTGTCCAGCTCTGGATGACGTCAAGATAGATCGTATCGGACACGGCGGCGTCATTGCTTTCTTCCGTAGTCCTTGTCACCCTTATGTCAAATGAGCCTTTGGAAGGCGGGGTGATCCAGTACATCTTCCGCCAGGAGTCAGATGAGCCTGATATCGTCTCCTCTGTCGCCGTCGTCCACTGCCCTGTACCGCTCTCCCTCCATTCAATCCTGATTCCTATATCCGCATTGCCATCGCCGCTTCCGAGGCCATAGGGCGCGACAAGTCCGACAGATACCTTCCATGTTCCGGATGCCGTAGTGCGCTCTATCGGATCGCCATGATGCAGCTCAAGCCCGACGGAGCTCTCGATGCACCTTTCACCATAGATATCAGATGGATCATCAGGGATCGTGTATCCCTTGTATCTCGCTATCGGTGTCTCTCCGATCTTCAGCGATGTCCTGTCCACTGCGACTGAGCTGTAGCCGAAAGAGAATAGCTGCCTGAGATACTGGTCATTATCCTTGTAAAGGGTATATGGCAGGGCTGCTACGTCAGGATATACCCTATGGCGGCCAAGGAGGATCGGGATCATCTGGTTCTTCCTCGCCGTATTGGTTGATCCTCTCAGAGAGGGTGAGGACTGCAGCTTCCTGGCAGAAGGGATGGATGACAATGCGGAAAGGGTCATGGCCGTCCCGACTACCGTGGCAAAGAGCGATACAGTGACCAGCACAGCCAGCGTTGCTGTGGCTCCTTCAGGCACGACCGAGGCAACGATGAATGAGCCATCCTCGATCATGGCTTCGTCATCGATAGGACGGCCCTCTGCGAAGAGCTGGGCGGAGGGCGCTCCGATCATGGACTTCAGATTCCTTGCATGTATCGGTCCCTGCATCGATATGCATTCATAGTCGCCGCTGAATATATCCCTGGTTATCCTGATGGTTATCATGAGCCTATGGTAGATCGCGGCATGGTGTGTCTTTCTTAGAGATGATTTTCCGTGTCTGCAGCCTGTCTTGCCCTATAGAGCCCCTTTGCATATCTTCTGATCCTCTTCCAGCTATGGCAGCATGGCCCCATCCCGCTCATGTGGAGGATCATTCCATCGGCGTACACTGCCACGTGGGCCACTCCGAAAGGCCCGCCCTGAAGGAGCACGAGGCATGGATCCTCTGGCTCGGGGATGCTTTCATAGAGGAGGAAATCGTCTGGCTTGGGCTCTGTGCGGCCATCAAGGGGCGGCATGCTTATTCCTGCCTCCCTTTCCATCACTATCCTGGCAAAGCCATAGCAGTCCGCGCCATCCCAGCCTCTGCCGCCTTTCCTGTATGGTATCTGAAGGTAGGGGGCCGCATTCATCCGAAAAGCCCGGGAAAGGAAGCTGAGGAATAGGTGAGCTTGGAGAGTCCGTATGATAGCCGCGATCTGGCACTGAGCGATAGCGTGCAGCTACCGTCTGAGGACGATGCTGTGAATGAGGAGACGCTGAATTCAGCCGGGCCGTCGAGAGGATCCTCCGGTGCTGATCTCTCGATCACGGAGATCGTGATGCTGGCGCTGTCCGTCATCTGCATGATTCCGGCTATCTTCCCGTCGATATCATCGATCCTCAGCTCCGCTTCCCCTTCTTCGGAGGAAGGCGGGGTGAAAGCCATTCCGCATGGGGTGTATTCCTCCCCGTTGATGGATAGCGCAGCGCTGTCATTGATGAGGAGGGCCTCTCCGCCATCCCATTCAAGCCTGACGATCTCCGTGATGATCATCCCCGAGGACTCCCTGAGGAGATCCTTCCTGGTGCTTTCTGTCATGGCAGTACCTCCAGCTCGATGCTTATGATGTATTCATCCGCGCCTTCCTGCGTCACTGAATAGGATGATATCCTTGCCATCCCGTCCTTATCCCTTAGGTAGTCAGGAAAGGAGAAGGGGAGTGCGCAGTCAAGCAGCGTCTCCTCAGCAAAAGATATGAATGTGTCCAGCTGGGATGATGTGACCAGAAGCGATCCGGAGAGGCTGACGGCCTTCGCGGAGCTTCTGCGCCTTGTCTTTGCTGGCCCTCGTTCCGGCTGTGAGCGAAGGATGTTGTCCGATGGTGTCATCGACCATCCGCTGTTCGGGTATGGCAGGCTTTCAGGCCATGATATGTCAGCCACGCGGGTTCCTCCTTGAAATCTGATAGCGCTCCGTGAGCGCGCTGTCGAAACGGCCTTTGGAGATCTCCGAGGAGACAGTATCCCCTATGGTGATCCTGAGCCTTGTGAGCGTGCCATCGTCCATGCGGTCGACGGAGGCCCTGCTTCCGGTATTGTTTATGATCGTGACCTCGACCTTGGACTCTGTTCCTCCTATCGAGATGTCGCCGTCCCTGATGCCCTCGGCGAAAGGCTTCGGGACGACAAGCTCACCCTGATGGAGCTGAGCAATCTGGTCACGGTCTATGTCCACCGCACCTACGGCATAGGACGGAAGGGGCTCTGCTGCGATTGCCGCGATCTGCGCGGCTCCCGTTGCCGCCGCCATCGCTGACATCGCTGCACCGGGAAGTCCGCCAGGATCCGACATGAAGCCGATGACAGCCGAAAGCGTGTCGATTGTCGCCTGGAAGATCGCGAGGGCCTTGGATCTCTCGGCCTCTTCCCTCTGCGCTTTCCTCTTCCTTTCCTCGCTTTCCTCCTCGATCTTCTGCCTCTGTATCTCCCTTTCCTTCTCTGCGGCAAGCTCCATGTCGCCGTTCTTCACGGCCTCCGAGTATTCCTTCTGGAGCTTCTCGATCTCCGTATCCTCCTGCAGCCCCAGAGCCTCGAGCGCTGCTTCCTTCTCCCTGTCTATCTCCTCGAGCCTCCTTTCCGTCAGGGAGGAGTAGATGTCCCCGATGGATGATGTGACAGAGGAGATAGTGGATACAAGCTCGCTGCCGAGCTGTCGGTTGATCTCCTTTATCTCCTCGGCCTTCTCCTTCTCGTATTCCTTCTGCTTCTCGACGCTCTCCCTCTCTGCCCTGAGCATCTCCCCGTCGTAGTATTCCCGGAGAGCCAGGATGTCCTCTTCTGTGGCTTCCTCCGCCTCGACCTTCTCCTTCAGAGCCTCGATCTCCGCATCGCGTTCGGCTGCGATTATCGCTTTCCGTAGTTCCAGTGCCTCTTCGAAGCCGCCGGCTTCCTCGAGAGCGGCAGCTGCAGTCTCATCCATTTCCGCCTTCTGCTCCCGCAGCATCCGACTGATATCCTCTGCTGTCTCCTTCCTTTTCTCCGCAGCCTTG
This sequence comes from uncultured Spirochaetaceae bacterium, assembly GCA_944392985.1. Classification (GTDB taxonomy): domain Bacteria; phylum Spirochaetota; class Spirochaetia; order Sphaerochaetales; family Sphaerochaetaceae; genus Ornithospirochaeta. The sequence goes on from CALXYL010000033.1 coordinate 7,372, forward strand.
TCAATCTCCCTCTGGACATCCTGCTGCAGGATGATCTCCTCGTTGGCGTAGTATTCATCAAGGGCGAGCAGCTCCGCGTTCGTCTCATCGTGTGCCCTGAGCCTTCTCCTCAGATCCTCGATCGATGCTTCAGTGGCATTCTCTCCGCTCTCGATGAGTCCGGAATCAAGGGCAAGTTCCCTGATTGCCGCATCATGTTCGTCCCGGAGCATCTCCTGCCTTATCGAAAGGGCTGAGCTGAAATCGCCCTCATCCTCAAGCATCTCCGCTCTCTGCTTCCTCAGCTCATCTCTCCATTCGCTTGATGCCGAGGCTGCCTTCTCCATGGATTCCGAGCTGTCGTCAGCTGCCCCCTCAAGATCCCTGATCTCCTGGGCGGCTATGCGTATCTCCCTGCATAGATCCGGGAAAGCCTCTTCGTAGGCAGATATATCCAGAAGCCCCTGGTTAAGCCATATGCCAAGCTGTGAAAGGGCCTCCTCAGAGAGTTTCTGCGATGTGAGCCACTCCTCCTGTGCATCTGTCATGGCCTCATACGCTAAGAGGAGATTAGCTCCGAATCCGTCGCTCCCGGTGTCTTCGTTCCTTATTGAGGCAAGGACATCCGCCAGGGCCTTCTCATACCTCGTGAGATTCTCGCGTCCGCGTCTTACAAGGCCTGCGAGGGTCTTCTCCACCTCCTCGATCCCACCCGTCCTTGCAAGGAGCATCGCGTCGTATGCGGCCTTCTTGTCCAGGTATATCCCATACGCGAGCTCGATTGCCTCAAGGTTGTCCACGTAGTTCTTCGTGACATCCGAGAGGGCATTCTGGGCCCTTGCTGCCGCAAGCTCCCTTTCGGTCTCAAGCAACGCCTTCTGCTTTGATGTCATGTTCTCCGAGGAGTCCGCGAGCCGATCGCTTGCCTCGCGGTACGCATCGGTCGCTTCCGAGAGATCCTCCATGGAGCTTTCAAGCCTATCCGATGATGTGCGGAGGCTGCCAAAGCCTATGGAAGCGGCGGCAAGGAAGCCGACAGCCGCGCCTATCGGGCCTCCTATGAGGAGAAGGGAAGAGGCGAATGCCGTGGCGGAGATGACTGCGGTCTGCATCGAGCCGCTGAGGTTGTTGAAGCCGCGCATCAGGCTTGACAGCCCGCGCACGCCTGTGGATATGACCGGGATCAGTTCATCACCGATCTCCGCCATGAAATCTGCAAGGGTTCCCTTGAAGCCCTGCATCTGGTTTGCAAAGCTCTCCGCGGTAAGCGCGGCATCTCCGAGGGTGTAGTCATAATCCTGCCACACGGAGATGCTCTGATGGAGCGCGTTCGCTGACTGCGACACGATTCCGGAGAGGACGGCCTCCTGCCTCTCGAGGTTTCCCATCTCATCCCAGGTTTTTCCTATGGACTCTGCATAGTCCATCTGGTTGATGATGGCGACGTTCAATCCGACTCCAAGGCGTCTTAAAGCCTCAAACTCTCCGTTCAATCCCGAGTTAACGGCGGCTATGGCCTCATCAATCGGGATATTGGAGAAGGAGGAGAGATCGTTTGCGATGCCTATGACAGCCTTTGAGAATTCCGCTGCCTTCTCCACGGTATCGCCGAATCCTGTCCTCACGTCCTGCTGGGATGCCAGGAACTCCATCGTCTCAAGCTGGCCTCTGCTTGTGGCCGCAGCATATTCCTCCGCCCATGCCTCCGTTGAGGCTGCGACCTCTCCGAAGACCGTGTCGAACTTGTTCTGGAGCTCATCCATCCTGCTTGCGGTCTCCGCGAAGGCGGCCACGAGCTGTGTCGTGATCGCTCCCTTGACGAATGCGCTGATCTTCTTCCCGGTAGTCTCTATCTCATCCCCGAGTTCTCCGACCTTCCTGCGGCTCCTGTCGACATTCCTGTCGAGATCAGCGGTGTCGCCGGTGATCCGGTAGAAAAGCGTTCCCAAAATATCGCTCATCAGTCCCTCCTTATCACGCCGAGGCTTTCGGCTTTCCTCATGGCACTCCTGCCGCCTTCCCCTGCCACCCTGGGAAAGCACTCTGCGTATGCCTTCGGATCCATGCAGGAGATCATCTTGTTAAGGTCAAAGACATCCATCTCCTCATAGAAATAGGACGGGGTCACGTATGGGAACACCCGTCCTAGCGCATAGCAGAGCCGGTCATAGTCTATCCTTCCGGTGTCTCTTTTTTTTTATCCACATTGCCGGAATCCTTCATCAGGCATCTCTCGATGAATGCTCTTCTGTCTGCTTCGTCGGTGTTCTCATCCCACCATGCCTTGTCCCATTTCTCGCCATTCTTCTCCAGAAGGAGGCGGAGTACACGCTCTATCGTCTCCATCCTGTCCTTGGCGAAGCGGGTGGCCTCTTCCTCCAGATGCATGCCTTCCGTTCCATCCGTATCAGCTTCCCTGTCATAGGCGGAGAGCTTCCTGAGCATCTCTCCCATCCTTATGATCATGTTCGAATACATGACGCGTGCGGCTATGACGACACGGCTGATCCTGAATGTCCTGTCCGCTACAGTCACCACGGCCGTGGTGCATCCCTCGCGGCCGTTGATGTCATAGTACCTTTCCATCAGAGATCCACTCCGATCTCGTCATGGATCCTCAACAGCTGCTTTCCTGCGGCTCTCGTAGTGTCCAGCTCGCCTGTGATCGTAAGCGGGATCGACATCGGAGTGTCAGCGCTGGATGCGGGGAATCCGATCTGAAGGCCGTTCGTGGCCTTTGCAGAGTACAGATCCACCCAGAACTTCTTTCCGCCGTATTCCTTGTAGAACCTGATCATCCGGGGCGTGATCTGCCGCACGCTGTCGCCCATGTATGCATCGATGTATGCTGCCGGCGTATAGGAGTAGGTGACTGTAAGCTCCTCCGTTGCGGTAGCGGCCGAAAGAAGCATAACGCCCCATCTTCCATCCGCGCCCCTGGCCTGGACGTAATCGACGCCTTCTGTAAGATCCTCTGTTCCGTCATTGACCTTGGATATCGTCTGTGCCGATTCATCCGCGTTCTGTCCCGGGAGGGTATAGATGGTCTCCTTGGAATAGCCCTTTGCTATCTTATGTGTCGCGCTCGGCACGTTCGTCCCTGCCGATTCCTCGATATCCATGATGCCCCCGAAGAGATTGTTGAGTATCTTCAGCTTGGCCTGGTAGATCGCGCTTGTTCCCTCTGCGGCCATGTTCCTCACATACTCCAGCACCTTCTCCCTCTTGGATCCCATGACGGTCTGTACCTCGTATGTGATGCTGAGGGAGGTCTCGGTGTCCTCAGGGATCACTCCGATATCGACGAGGCTGTCCTCGCTATCCCCGACCAGGATCGTGCATCCACAAGGGATGTGCACGCCCACGTATTCGCTCTTGAGTTCTGCTGGCATTCTTATCTTCTCCTTATGCAGTTTGCGGTGATCTCGATGGGAGCCTTCCATGTCCCATCCTCTACACGTATGAGGCTAGCACGCTCGGCCCTTATGGAATCGAAGAGGGTGGAGCCGTACTTGGCATCGCTGCCATTGAGGAGCCCGATGATCCTCTCTGCCTCCCTGATCGCCTCCTGCGCCGTCTTTCCGAATACATCCAGCTGCATGAGCGGATGGAAGTAGGAGAGGGCACGAATGGCTCCTCCGGTGATCGGTGTCAGCACTGCAAAGGGCTCTTCGGAGTTATCAGGAGCGGTACAGAGGAATACCTTGATGCCGAGCGCTGAATCAAGGTAATCCACGGCGTCCTTCTCGATGATCCATTCATCCATTCCTTTTCATCCTCCTTCTGATTATCATTTCGAGAGTCTTTCTGGCTGCCGCGAAGCCTGTCCTCATGTAAGGCTGCGGCTTCTGGTATTTCGTGCCGAACTCAACATAAGGGGCATATTCGACGTTGGTGCCTACGTATGCCTCATTCTTGCCAGCCGCTCCCTCGAGCATTTCCGCCTTCTTCTCCCCATTGCTTCTTCCAAGCGGCGCTATGTGTGATATGGAGGCCCTGAGATGCCCGGTTTTCACTGGTATTCTTGCAGCGATCTCTCCCTCGAGGTGTATGGCTGCTTCCGTGAGTGCCTTCCTCATGTCATCGGCTGCATCCTTCTTCGCCTCTGCGGTTCTGTCATCAAGCCTGACCGTGCTCATGAGTATTCCCTCAGCTGCAGCTCCATGTGATGCCCGAGCCTTCCTCCGGCATCATTTACGGGCGGCACGATCTGGTATCTCTTATCGTCCACCTCCACGATCCATGTCTGATCGACAGGAAGATCAGTGATGAGGAACAGCACATGTGTCGTCTCGCCTCTGATCCGCCCATCCAGGAACGGATTGCCGGAGGTCGTGATCATCCTGCATGGAGCATAGCCCTGCACCGTGTATTTCCCCTTCGAGTCATCCCAGCCTCCGAGAGGCTCTGCAGGTGCCAGGAGCGTGCATATGTCATTCATGACCGATCCTATGCTCATCTTGCCCTCCCATAGCGCCTGATCTTCGTGATGATATGCCTGGGATATCCATGCAGCATGTCGTGTGTATCAAGGGTCATGGAATAGTCCCCGACGGACTCAGACGAGTATCCGACATTCCCTGAAAGTGTCGAGAGGCGGTATGTAATCATCTCCGCCGCTGTCAGCTTCGAGCCATCAGGGTAGACGATGCTGCCGTCTTCCGCCCTGTCCCAGTCCCTGTTCCGTATCGAAAGGTAGTCATCCTCGACAAGCGGGATGAGAGCCTCGATCTGGCTGTCCTTCGATGTATCCTTCAGGCCTGCTATTGCCCTGTATTCATCAAGTGTTATCATCATGGCTTCTTCATAGCACATGGCAGGCGAGGGGATTGTCAGGGACGGAAAAAGGGCGCCCTGCCGAGCGCCCTGAACTGATTGCTTCCCCTGCTATCTTGCCACATACTCTGCCCATACGGAGACCGTTCCGGCAGCCGATGAGTCGGTTGTCGTGATCTTCGCCTTGAGCCAGCCCTTGAAGGAAGGCGGCAGTACGAAATCCTGGGATGCTCCTGCCTTTGATTCCTTGTCGATCCCCATCTTCGTGAGCGTCGTGTACTCTCCGCTCTTCTTGGAGGCGTGAAGGATCTCAATGGTCGCATCCGCCGTGAGCGTCAGATCAGAGTCAACCTTGAAGTAGAGGATGACAGAGCTGTTCTGTCCGCCCTTTCCGAAGCTGAATGCCTCTGATTCCGTCGATGTGTTCTTCGGCAGATCCACGCCGTCGAGGATATCCTCCCTCAGCGACGGCTTCTCCGGTACTGTTATCATTGTCTTCTCCGTATCGATATCCACGGCCGCCTCTCCACGCGGGAAGTTGGAGTCGTTGATGATCTCCGTGCCGTTCCAGTCCTTGATCCTCGTGCTGTAGCTCTCGCCCTGCGTGTAGTGCGGATCCTTGAGCGCGTTGATGAACTGGTTGGATCTGCCGCTTCCGACGATGTATGCCGTTCCGAGACCGTCGACATCGGCCATGAGGCATGCCTCGTCAAGCATCGCCTGCGTGAGCGGCTTGTCCTTGGTGATGTTCGTGACGATCGCGACCGCATGAGGATTCTCAATCATGAAGCCGCAGTAGGTCTTGAAGTCGGCTCCATAGACAGTGACGCCGTTCTTATCCGTATAAGGGTTTCCTCCAGAGAGCGGGATTGTGTCGAAAAGCGCACCGCTGCCGAAGCCGTTCTCGTCATAAAGACCGCAGACCTCGTCCTCGATGAATCTCACGACGAAGACCGTGTGGCAGTCGGAGCCTGCGCCTCCTGCGTTGATGACGTTGCCGTTCCCGATGGCATACTCCTTCAGGAGCTTCGCATAGTCGCTCTCGAATCTCATGCCGGACTTGGTCATGATCTTCGGCGCCTTCCTGGCAAGATAGCCTGCGAAATTGTCCTTTCCGGATATGAGCGTGACCTTGTCGATGCCGGCCTCGATGCGGAATCCGAATACCCCGAGATTGATCCTGTCAAGCTCTGCCGTGACATCAGCCTCGGGCAGTGCCTGGTCGACCTTCACGAATGTGCCTTCGCCGATCTCCGATATCCTCTCGAATACATGCTGAAGCCCGTGGGTCGATGGCACGAACGGCATCCTGTCCAGAAGCGGCGTGCCTGCGAGCAGGTAGTCGAT
>CALXYL010000034.1 GCA_944392985.1 uncultured Spirochaetaceae bacterium
GGAAATATATCTGAAGGAAACTTCACAGGAATATCTATAGGAGGATATCAAATGAAGAAGTCAAAGGTGAAAGTCAGGATCTGCCTTGGAACGGCCTGCTTCGTGCAGGGAGGAGCTGATCTCCTGCTGTATAACGATTTCGTCGATCCAGCCATCCTTGCTGAGTGCGAGATCGAAGGTTGCTCATGCCTCGACGAATGCAAGGTAGGAAATGGAAGCGCACCGTATGTGGCAATCAATGACAAGATATACAGCGGAGTGAACCAGGATATGTTCTGCAAGCTCCTTGCGGAGGCTGTGAAGAATGCTTGAGCTGAACAATCAGTACACACTCATGAAGAGGAAGATCGACACGGAAGTGCTCAAGTGCTTCTTTGACGATACCCTCGTCCAGCAGGCTGATAAGTTACCGCTTGAGATCATACCTAAGACAAGAACGCCTTTCCGCTGCTGCATCTATAAGGAGAGGGCAATGGTCCGCTACAGGATCATGGCTCTTGCCGGAATCAACATCGAGAGGGATGATGACGAGGAGAAGCCGCTTGCAGAGTACATGCAGGAGGTGATGGATGAGGACAAGCCACCACTACCGCTTCTGACGACGATCATCACAGGCTGTTCCGGCTGTCCCAAGTCACAGTACAGGATCAGCGATGGCTGCCGTGGCTGCTTTGCCCGCCCTTGCATGTCCAACTGCCCCAAGGATGCGATCGTGTTCATCAATGGACAGGCACACATCCAGGAGGACAGGTGCATCAGGTGCGGCAAGTGCATGGAGGTCTGTCCGTTCCACGCTGTTGTCCATATCCCCGTTCCTTGCGAGGAGGCATGCCCTGTTGATGCCGTGACCAAGAACGAGCAGGGGTTCGTCGAGATCGAGCATGACAAGTGCATCGGCTGTGGCAAGTGCGTTCGCTCCTGCCCGTTCGGCGCTATCGTTGAGCGTTCTGGCCTCTTCCCTGTGCTGAAGATGATCAAGAGGGGAGAGAAGGTCGTCGCGATGATCGCCCCGGCTATCGAAGGACAGTTCCCTGGCACGCTTGGACAGCTGAAAGCTGCAATAAAGAAGGCGGGTTTCTACGATGTTGTTGAGGTTGCTGAGGGTGCGGAGATCACGGCGGCCAATGAGGCGGAAGAGCTCCATGAGAAGATCACAGAGGGCAAGGGCTTCATGACCACATCCTGCTGTGCAGCGTATATGGAGCTGATCTACAAGCACATCCCGTATCTGAAGGACAGGCATTCCACCTCGCTTTCCCCGATGGGCTATACCATCAATATCATCAAGGAGAAGTATCCTGATGCAAAGATGATATTCATCGGACCATGTCTTGCCAAGAAGGCAGAGAGCGCGAGGAGATTCAAGGACATAAGCGGTGTCATCACATTCGCTGAGCTTGCTTCGGTCTTTGTCGCTAAGGGCATCGATGTCCGTGAGATGGAGGATGAGGATCTCGGGAATACCGAGGCCTTCGCTGATTGCAGGGAGTTCGCTGTTTCACAGGGTGTCGCGGACTGCGTCATGCGCCGCTTCCAGAAGGATGGCGTCAATGCGCGTGTCATGCCGATCAACGGACTGGATAAGAAAACAGTGCGCCTGATGAAGACATGGGAGCGCAGAGCTCCGGATGCGGATCTTGTCGAGGTCATGGTCTGCGAAGGCGGTTGTCTTGCAGGACCTGGCACAATCGTCAAGCCAGCGCTTGCTCTGAAGCTGCGCAATGCGGCGAGAGCTCCAAAGCCTGCTCAGAAATAAAAGGTGATCGGATCCGGCCTTCGGGCCGGATTCCTTTTCCTGATGCTGCCATTCATGAGGTTCCCCCCCCCACGGCGGGAAATCTGAAATCTACTGGCGGGAAATCTGAAATCTACTGGCGGGAAATCTGAAATTTCTTGGCGGGAAATCTGAAATTTCTTGGCGGGAAATCTAAAATGGTATATAGTCACGACTATGATAGAAAGGACAATATCCAGGAGATTTCTTTCGTTGGCTGAGGATTTCAAGGTGCTTCTTGTGACTGGATCAAGGCAGGTCGGGAAAACAACGCTTCTGAAGATGCTTCGTGAGGAATCGCGAAGATATATCACTCTTGATAATAATGCTTCGCTCAATCTTGCCAAGGATGATCCGGAGGCATTCTTTATCATGAATCCATGCCCCTGCATGATAGATGAAGTGCAGAGGGCTCCAGAGTTGTTTCTCAAGATAAAGGAAATTGTCGATTCATCCGATAAGAAGAATCAGGTATGGCTCACAGGGAGTCAGAAACCACGCCTCATGAAGCATGTTTCTGATACGCTGGCTGGAAGGGTTGTTGAAGTGAATATGTTCCCCCTTTCCCAGGCAGAGAAGCAGGATTCTCCATACAGACCGTCATTTTACCCTCATTGGGATGAAAGACAGCCTTCTATATGGGATTACATGGAAACAATTGGCAATATAGTGCAAGGCGGGTATCCCGAACTGATTTCCCTGAAAAAGGAGAATAGGGCAGATTGGTTTGCTTCATATATAAGTACATATCTTCTTGGCGATATCCTGAATGAAGATGGGAATCTGATCGATATTTCCTCATTCCAGCGCTTTCTGAAGGTTCTTGCTGCCCGTACTGCGGAGCAAATCAATTTTTCTGCAATTGCTTCTGAAGCTGATATCAGCAGCTATAAGGCAAGGAATCTTGTTTCCCTTCTGGTCTCATATGGCATAATCTTTCTTCTTCCGCCGTATTCCGGCAATACGCTCAAGACAATAGTCAAGACACCACGCATGCATTTCACTGATTCCGGCCTGTGCTGTGCCCTCCTTGGCATAGAAGATGCTGAAGGCTTTCTGAACCATCCTCTGTCTGGAAGGATTTTTGAGTCCTATGTGGTCAGTGAGATGATCAGGAATGCCAGGAACAATGGTGATTACGCCAATTTCTACTTCTATAGAGAAGAAAGCAAGGGAAAGAATACCGGTTCTGCAGAAATAGATCTCCTGAAGGAAAAAGGCGGCATTTTCTACCCAATAGAAGTGAAAATGAATGCCACCCCCTGTCTGAAGATGGCAAAATGGTTTGGTTCAATACCAGAAGATAAGCGGGGAATGGGAACAATAGTATGCATGCACAATGAGAAAACACTGCTTTCAAAGGATACCCTTGTTCTTCCCGTATCGTTGATTTAGCAGCACCTTTCTCCCGATCAGATCCAGCCGATTCTTCTTGTGATGGCCTCCAGCGAATCATGGGAGAGGGTGAATGCCTCCTCACCTGTGAGCCGCCCGTTCCTGCCGATGCTTCCGTTTTCCAGAGCGTGGAATCCTGCGAAATCCGCAAGATGCGGCTCCAGGGACAGGAAGCCATCGTATCCTGATTCCATCAGATCCTTAAGGATCGCCTCCACATTCCCGTCTCCCATTCCCGGTGGTACGACAGAGCCATCGCTGAAAAGCGCATCCTTTACGTGGATATACGCTGTATATGGCTTGAGCTCTTCCCATGCTTCCAGCGTATCCTGGCCGCATTGGACGAAGTTCGCGAAATCGAATACAGCCTTGAAGTTCTCTGAATGGAAGCGCTCCATGATCTTCCTGCAGCGCGGAGCTATGTCCCCATAGATTTCCTTCTCATTCTCATGAAGAAGCACGACATCATGCTTCGCTGCATATTCCGCCATCCTCTCGAGCCGTCTCATGACCTCATCAGCGTATCTGTCCGCATCATCTCCCTTCGGTATGAAGAAGCTGAACATCCTGATGTTCTTCGTTTCAAATAGCTTCGCAATCTCCACAGTGTGCCTGAAGAGATCGAAATGCATCTCCATGTCATCGCTGATGGGGATCTTCCCTATGGAGGATCCGACTGATGATAGGCGTATACCGGCATCGTCGAGCCTTGCCTTGATCGCTTCGGCTTCCTCCATCGTATGCTCTATCAGCGGTGAACCGTCGACGCCGCGGCATTCAAGCCATTCCATTCCGAGCTTCTTCAGTACCTCGATCTGCCTGCTGAGAGAGGCATCTATCTCATCTGCGAAACCTGAGAGCCTATACATGGCTTGCTCCTCCATAGCTTCCTTCTGTGCTGAAGGTGATCGATCGCTCTTCCTTTGCTTTCGAGGTGCTGATCCTCTTCTCAAGCTCGCTGAGGAAGAGATCCTCGTCGAATGGGATATCCACAGTCCTGTCCAGCCATGACGAGAGGTAGATGGCATTTGAAAGCGTCAGTCCATTGATCCCTTCCTCTCCCGGGGCAATGAGCTTCCCTTTGCCAAGTATTGCGGAAGAGAATGCATTGATGACGCCTTTATGCTCTGGATAGTCTCCCTCAGTGCCCGCATCGATGAAGTGTCCGGGAGGGGAATCGAAGCCACCCTTAGCCGTCCTGCAGAATTCCCTCTCGCTTACATCAAGCACATAGACGGAGAGCTTTCCGTTCTCCGCTACGAGCTTTGCCTTCTCGAGGTCGATTTCCAGCCTGTTCGTACCTGGCGCGTCTCCGGTGCTTGTTACGAATACGCCAGTGGCTCCATTTGGATACTCCCAGTAGGCGGAGATATCATCCTCAACCTCGATATCATGCCAGGCACCGATACGGCAGAACGCCCTTACACGGCTCGGCATTCCGCAGATCCATGTGACCAGATCCATCTGATGGGGGCACTGGTTCAGCAGCACTCCTCCTCCTTCCCCTGCCCATGTCGCCCTCCATGCGCCTGAATCATAGTAGATCTGGGTACGGTACCAGTCGGTGATAATCCAGTTGACCCGCTTGATCGCGCCATAGCTGCCAGAGGAGACAATCTCCTTCATCCTGATATACACCGGATTCGTCCTCTGGTTGAACATGATGGCAAAGACCAGCTCTGGATGCTTCCCGGCCTCCTCATTCATCTCTCGCACCTGCTTTGTATAGACACCTGCAGGCTTGTCGGAAAGGACATGAAGGCCATGCCTCATCGCCGCGATGGCAAGCTCCGGATGCTGGTAGTGCGGTGTCTCGATCATCACTGCATCGCATTCCCCGCTTTCTATGAGCTCAAGGCCATCGCTGAACACAGCAGCTGAGGGGAGCATCGACGCTGCCCATTTCCTTCGTTCAGCCTTCCTGTCGGCAACAGCGGTGATCACGGCATCGGGACAATCACCGCCCGTGATCATCCTCACATACCCTGACCCCATGTTTCCGCATCCTATGATTCCTATCCTGACCTTATCCATTGACTGCCTCCAGACGCAGCGTCCTGATCTCGAAAGGATGGAACAGAAGCGTCACGCTCCTTCCTTTCCCTGCCTCACCCATAACGTTCTCCATCAGGTCCGTTTCAAGGATACGGTATTCTCCTGGAAGCGTCAGAGTGGACTCCGTACGATTTCCATATGCTTCGTAAAGTCTCAGGATGAGTGCTTTGCCATCATCCTCCGCGCGCTTGACTGTATCAATCACGATACCATCGGCATCGATTGACAGCAGGGATCGCCTTCCGCTTGCCTTGATGGGGATGAGAGGCATGTTGATGTCCTCTGCTTCCCTGAGCGTCCCTCCCTCTCTCCATGTGCCGGAGTGGGGGAAGAGCGAGTAGGTTGTCTGATGGATGCCCCTGTCTGCATTCCTTGCGGGGAATGTCCCGGACTTGAGCAGGGAGATCGTCATGTTGCTATCCTTGATGCTGTAGCCATAACGGCTGTCGTTGATCAGTGAAATGCCGTATCCCGGTTCTGAGAGATCACACCATCTATGGGCTGGTACCTCGAAGCGTGCCTTGTCCCAGTCAGTGTTCTCCACGGTGCTTCTGGAGACATATCCGAACTGCATTTCATAGTCAGCGCTGAATGCGTGGACATCAACAGGGAACTCCGCTTTGAGAAGCAGGTGGTCGTTATCCCATTCAATCGTCGTGTCGAAATCGATTCTCGGCGTATGGTTGTAGAAGATGATGCGCTGCGTGACTCTTGATCTGTCAGATGTCCTGACGACTTCGACAACACCCCTGGCAGGGGTGTTCTCTATCACCTTCAGTCCGCCATCCTCAAGCTGCCATCCGTAACCCTTCTCCCTGTAGTATTCCTCAAGATTCCAGTTATCGAACTTCAGCGGACGATCTTCATAGGAGACAAGGATATTCCCATTCTTCCCGTTTTTCAGGATCTGGCGATTGCCCTTCCTGTCATAAAGAGAGGAGAATGAGCCATCATCGGCGAAGGATACATCGAAGTACGGCGTTGAGATATGTGGGAGGGTCCCGCTTATGACAGCGTCGTTATAGGATTCCGTTTCACATGAGTATCCATATGATGGAACATCCTTCGCAACATATGCCCATCTGCCATCATATGTTGCATATGAGCCATTGCATTCCTCGTCGGTGAGCACTATGCCGGTGCGTTTGTGTGATGATGTACTGAGGGCGGCTGTGCTCTCCCTGTCAGATGGCAGCAGCGCATCAAGGGCCTTCCTTGATATCTCCTGGCATTTTCCCATAGCTTCCCTGTACTCACTGATAGCTGTCTCATAGACCTCATCTATAGCCGATCCAGGCAGGATATCATGGAAATCGTTCAGGAGGAGCGTTTTCCAGATGCTGTCCAGCTCTTTCCTTGGCCAGTCAAGAGGAGAGAATGCAGCGAGGAACTCCGCATCGTGTACAGCCACTTCCGTCTTTCTGTTCCATTTCTTCTCCTCCGCGATGCTTGTCAGGATACCGCGGTGGTACTCGAAGTACATCTCCCCAGTCCAGACAGGAAGCCTTTTCCTGTCGAGCGTTGACTCGAGATGCCTGAAATACTCCCTTGCGGTGGCATGTTTTGCTCCGGGGCATCGGGCGGGTGAGTGCTTAAGGCGCTCCGTGTTCTCCAGCATCTGGAATGTCGGACCTCCGCCTCCGTCCCCGTAGCCATAGCACGTCAGCACATCTTCGGAGACATCCTTGTCCTGGAAGCGTTCCCATGTTCCCATGATCTGAGAGGCATTCTGCAATCCATTGTAGGTTGTGTTGAAGTCAGTCCTTCCGTAGTTCCTCGTCGATATGAAATGCGTCAGCACCTCACTGCCGTCGATGCCTCGCCAGGTGAATGTGTCATAGGGGAATATGTGGGTATCGCTCCAGTTGATCTTTGTCGTCATGAAGTACCTGATCCCGGATTTCGCCATGAGCTGCGGCAGGTTGCCGTTGAAGCCGAACGCATCGGGAAGCCATAGGATCTCCGATTCCCCGCCTCCAAGGGTCTCACGGATATACCGCTTGCCGTAGAGGATCTGCCGTACAAGGGCTTCGCCCCCTGCAATCACCTCATCGCTTTCAAGCCACATCGCTCCCTCGGCTTCCCATCGCCCTTCCTTTATCCTCTTCTTTATCTCCTCAAAAAGGTGAGGGGTGCTTTCACGGACGAATTCGTATACCTGGGGCTGGGTGAGGAGGAAGCGGAAATCAGGGTAGTGCTTCATCAGGTTCAGCGCTGTGAGGACGCTTCTCACAGCCTTCTCCCGTGTCTGCCTGACAGGCCACTTCCATGCTACGTCGATGTGCGTGCTGCCGACTGACCACACAGTCGCATCCGATGGCTTCTGCGATTCAAGATATGCGCGGATCACGCTTCTGGCAGCCTCAGTGCTTCCATCCAGCTGTTCCAGGCTCCTTGTATCAAGGGCATCGATGGCATCCTCGAGGACCTTGTACGCCTTTATCCTCTCCACATCTCCTTCGCTGAGAAGGGATGCCGCTTCAAAGACATTCTTCATATCGAACAGCAGCGAGAGGACATTGAATGCGGGAGTGAAGGTGCTGAGGCGGAAGAAGCTGTCTCCGCTTCCAAGATTGGAGTATGCGTAGAATCCGAGATCGAATGACTCGTCCTTCCCGGCCTTTTCTGTCAGAACCGCTATCTGGTGGTTCATGTCCATGGTGGATCGGAGCATGCCGTTCTGATACATGAGTATCTGGGGGTTATCCGTGTTCCAGATATCGGTGTCACCTGTGCGGAGTATGACTGCAAGCGGTTTCCCTTCCGTTCCTGCAACACGGCATCGGAAGAGCTGATGCTCATCGCTTCCTCCCCAGAGCATGTCATGGGAGAATGGTGTCCATTTCCCGCCTGAAGGGAAGGTCTCGCTCAGGGCGTAGCCAGAAGGCGCGGTCTCAAGCCCTGTGGCTTCCTTCTCATCCCTCATCCATGATTCTTCCAGATAATTGATTATGGCAAGTATTCGGTCGTGTCTGTTCTTCATAAGAGTATCGTACAGTACGGAATAGGGAATAGAAAGAAGAAGATGGCGTGAGGATAGCAAAAATACACTGAGCCCGTAAGTCAGAGAGGTCTGAGTTACAGAGATGCAGTATCGATGGTAATCTTGGCTTGACGGAGTCGGGAGCCGGTGGCTATGCGAGGGCCTTTGTGAAGAGCGCATCGTACGATGGAGTTACTTCTGGCAAAAAATTACACAAGTCGCTGGTCATCGAAGTATCTTGTGAGGCATCCCGCTGTGCTCGTTGAGCACCGGGATGACCTCTATAATAAAAGTGAGACAACATACTGCCAGGTCTCTGTAATGGTGCCTCCTGGACTATCGTCAACAACTTACGGGAGGTGCGTATGGCATACACGCATCAATCATGGTCCGGAATAGTCGGCCTGGACATAGGCAAGCAGGACTATACAGGCTGCAGACTTTCCGGAGAGGGATACGTCAAGAGACGCAATTTCAAAGGGAAGATGACAAAGGGGGAAGACGGCTATGCCCGCCTTCTCGATGAGATCAATGATGGAGACCTTGTCATCATGGAGGCAGGAAGCTCCTCTTTCAATCTCGCACGATTCCTCATCAACAGCACCGATGCGGAGATCGTGGTCCTGAATCCCGCGCAGCTCAGGCTCATCTGGGACAGCCAGAGGAAGACGGACAAGGCGGATGCCATGAAGCTCGCCTGCATCGGACGCGACATGAGGAAGGAGGCCTGGCCTGTGGTATCCGTCCCCTCTGAAGAGGAGCAGGCAGAGAGATCCGCTGTCACATTCCATGTGTTCCTCAAGGAGGATGAGACAGCCAAGTTCAACAGGTTCTTCGCTCTCTTCAACAG
>CALXYL010000035.1 GCA_944392985.1 uncultured Spirochaetaceae bacterium
ATAGATAATTTCAAAAAATACATGGAATTAATCTTGAATGGCATTTGCTGCATAGTTATTATGCCAGAATTCAGGGTGTACTGTCGTCTGAATCTCATCTCACACTCCTATAAATGTAATAGCGTCGTAGATGGAGTTGAGATAGTCCTTATTTTGAGCAATGACGTTACATAAGTGTGCAACGCCGAAGTCAATTGGTCAGCTTTTGGTCAGCTTTTGGTCAGCCGAGACCAAAATGAGACCCATCAGAAATGAAATAAGTCCTTGCAGTGCAAGGACTTATTCGAATTCGTGAGAGACGGGGCTCGAACCCGCGATCTCCGGCGTGACAGGCCAGCGCGATAACCAGCTTCGCTACTCCCACAAGCGTTGATAATTCTGCATAAACATATGGACTGTGTCAATAGCATAATGGAAAAATTTTTATTATATTGCGGCTATTCAGTTTGTGGCTCTTCTCAGGTGTAGGATCATGGGAAGTCTTCTGTTTTTGCGCTTTATCATGGAATTGATTTGCTGTATCCGTTGCATATTATATATCAGGAGGACATATGCTCCAGTATTCTGATGCTGCAATCATCGGGGGAGGCGTGGTCGGAAGCGCAATCGCAAGAGAACTGTCGCGCTACGATCTTTCGATTGCCGTGATAGAGGAGAATCCCGATGTTGTCTGCGAAGCAAGCGGAAGGAACTCCGCAGTCGTGCACGGTGGTTTCGCATATGACAGAGGTTCTCTGAAAGCTCGTTTCTGCGTGGAAGGCAATCGCTTGATGGATGAACTATCCCAGGAACTGGGGTTCAGGTTCATCCGCTGCGGCAAGGTGCTTGTCGGAAATACAGATGAAGACCTGAAACAGCTTGAAAGGACAATCTCACAAGGCCTTGATAACGGAGCGACCGGATTGGAGCTGATAGATGGGCAACGGCTTCATGAGCTTGTACCGGCTGTCACTGGCAGCTTTGCGATGCTCTCGAGGAATTCCGGCATAATGGATCCTTTCCTTTTCACAATCAACCTTGCAGAGAATGCAGCCATGAACGGGGCAAGGTATTTCCTTTCGCACAAAGTGATATCAATCTCAAGAAGGAATGGCCGATATATCATCCACACTCCATCCGATGATTTCTCAGTGAAATGGGTATTCAATGCTGCAGGAAAGGGGGCTAAGGCCATCTCGGACATGCTTGGCATTACCGGGTACAATGTCATAGGGAGCAAGGGAAACTACCTTGTCCTCGATAAGCGCCTTGGGCCGCTGCTTCCAATGCCGGTGTATCCCGTTCCATCCAACACATATATGGGAATACATGTCACGCCGACCGTTGATGGCAATGTTACCGTTGGGCCAGATGCCGTGAATACTGATGATTTCAGCTATTATGGTGTTCCCGCTGACAGGATGGAATATCTGAGGGAAAGCGCTTCCGCTCTGTGGCCCCATATCGATAGGAAGGATGTGATCAGGACATTCTCTGGCATCCTTTCCAAATGGGTAGACAGGAATGGAGTGATACAGGATTTCCGCATAGAAGTCCGTGATGATATCGCACCATGCGCTGTCAACCTCATCGGGATTGAGTCGCCAGGCCTTACTGCCGCAGTCCCTATAGCCTGTTATGCCATATCACTTATGGCGAAGCGCGAAGATCTTCGATTGAAGGATGATTTCAATCCTATCCATTATACTGCAAAGCGTTTTGCGGATATGAGCGAAGAGGAACGTGAGAAGGCAATCGCCTCTGATTCCCATTATGGAAGCCTTGTATGCTCATGTGAGAAAGTGACCGAGGCTGAGATCATCAGGGCCATACATAATCCGTTGGGCGTTCATACTATGACCGGGATAAAATACAGGACAAGGGCCATGATGGGAAACTGCCAGGCAGGTTTCTGTCAGATGAGGATCGAAAGCCTGCTGGAAAAGGAGCTGGGGCTCAGGGCTGAGGATGTACGCTACCTTCGAGGCTCCTCATGGGTCCTTGCAGGGAAGATGCGGGAGGGCTGAGATGCTTATGAGGAAGGATGCAGTCATCATCGGAGGTGGTCCTGCGGGGCTTGCTGCCGCCGTGGCTCTCCACAAGCTCGGCGTCAGGGATATTGTGATCCTTGAACGTGAGAGCCAGCTTGGAGGCATACTCAGGCAGTGTATACATGACGGATTCGGCCTGCAGCGATTCGGATGCAGCCTTTCTGGGCCGGAATATGCCAGCATATTCATAGAAGAGGTCAGGAGGCTCGGGATTGAGTATCACACGGATGCTACGGTTGTTTCCCTATCCGCAGCAAGGGAGATTGAGGCTGTTACTCCGGAAGGCATCCTTTGCTATCATGCACGCGCAGTCGTTCTGACCATGGGCTGTCGCGAACGTTCCAGAGGTTCTGTGATGATCCCTGGAGAACGTCCAAGCGGGGTATTCACTGCGGGCAGTGCACAGGCATATATGAATATCTACAACAGGATGCCTGGGCATGAGGCAGTCATACTCGGCAGCGGGGATATCGGGCTTATAATGGCGAGACGCCTGACGCTCGAAGGCGCTCATGTGAATGCCGTATTCGAGATCCAGGATCATCCGAACGGACTTGAACGGAACATCGTGCAATGCCTCGAGGACTATGGCATTCCACTGTATCTGAGGCACACAGTCACTGATATCCACGGCAATTCCAGGCTTGAAGGTGTCACTGTGAGCAAGGTTGATGAGCATTCCAGGCCAATCGCGGGAACAGAGAAGTTCTATCCATGTGACACGCTGATCCTTTCCGTGGGATTGCGGCCTGATACAGAGCTCCTTCTGGACGCGGGAATCGAGCTTGATCCAAGGACGCATGGGGCATCTGTCGATGAGCACCTCATGACATCTGCCGCTGGGATCTTCTCTTCAGGCAATGTGCTTCATGTCCATGACCTTGTGGATTATGTATCGCTTGAGTCAGAACAGCTTGCCTCATCGGTTTCCAGATATCTTTCCAAAGGCTTCTCCTCCGACAGGGCCCTGAAGGTCAGATGCGGCAGAGGAATTGGCAGCACAGTGCCGCAGAAGGTATCATCCGGTGATGGATTCACGCTATCACTGAGGTTTGATGCAGTGATGGAGAATGTTGTTGTCAAAGTGTCCCAGGATGGCAGGGACATACTTAAGAAGAGGATGAGGAAGGCCAATCCTGCTGAGATGGTGCGGCTTGATATAGGAAGCGGCGCCACCGCGTGCTCTGGTGATCTGGAGGTATCAGTGGAATGAGAAAGGCACTTACATGCATCATCTGTCCGAATGGCTGTCCGCTTGAAGCTGAAATCAGCGACGCGGGAATCACAGTGAAGGGGAATCTCTGCATCAGGGGAGAGGAATACGCGAAGGAGGAGGTATTGGATCCAAAGCGCACGATATCCTCTTCCATAAGGCTTCTCCACGGCGATATGGAAATCGTGAGTGTCCGCCTGAATAGACCTGTCCCCAAGGCCATGATCTTCCCGATCATGGAAGCGATCAGGGAGGCAAGGGCTGAGGCTCCTGTCCATATCGGGGATGTGCTCATACCCGATGTGCTCTCAACAGGAGCGGATGTCATAGCGACAAGGAATGTGGCAAGGGTTGAAGAGAAGGTCTGATCCGTCCTGACGATACCGTGTGTGCATAGGACTTTCCACCACGCCGGGTATTCAGGAATAATTGTTGCATCGTGTTGCATTATTTCCATTCTGGGTTAAGATGAATCAATGGAAAGGAATAAGGATGCACTGTTTCAGCTGGATGGTCCATTCCCTGGCTTAGGCTATTCCCTGCCAATTGCGCTGCAGCATCTTGCAGTAATGATAGTGGGCTGTGTTACTCCTGCCATCATAATCTCTGACCTTGCATCGCTTTCCGTAGCGGACAGCACGCTCATGATACAGACATCGCTGATGACAGCTGGCATCTCCACATTGCTGCAGCTTCTTCTTGGTTCCGGGCTGCCCATGATCATGGGTATATCATTCTCGTATCTGGCAAGCATGCAGGCAATAGTCTCTGGATATGGGCTTCAGGAGATCTTCGGCGCTCAGATCATCGGAGGCGCAGTTGCTTTCATAATAGGCCTTTCAATCAAACGGATCAGGAAGTTCTTCCCACCTCTGATCACAGGTACGGTTGTATTCACGATCGGACTCTCGCTCTATCCAACAGCGATAACGTATATGGCAGGAGGGCAGGGGAATCCTGATTTCGGAAGCTGGCAGAACTGGCTTGTGGCAATCATCACGCTCATTGCAGTCGTGATCCTCTCCAACTATGCAAAAGGCTTTATCAGATTATCAGCGATTCTCATAGGGATTGGAATAGGGTATGCTGCCGCAATTCCATTCGGACTGGTGGATTTCTCCTCGATCAGGGAAGCGGGGGTTGTAGCTCTCCCGAAGCTGGCACCGTTCGGCATACGGTTTGAAATCGCTCCTATAATCACCTTCTCAGTCCTTTACGCGATAAACTCGATACAGGCAATCGGTGATATGTCCGCAACCACACTGGGAAGCATGGACAGGGAACCTACGGATAATGAGCTCAGGCGGGGTATCATGGCATATGGAGCGAGCAACATGGCAATGGCTCTGATCTCAGGGCTTCCGACAGCGTCCTTCAGCCAGAATGTCGGTGTTGTGACTACTACGAAGGTCGTGAACAGGAAGACGATGGCCCTTGTTGCGTTCCTTCTCATCCTCTCCGGCATAGTCCCTGTTTTCTCCGCGTTCTTCACGACGATTCCCTCTGCTGTCCTCGGCGGTGCTACAGTCTCCGTATTCGCCTCCATTGCGATGACAGGCATGAAGCTGGTGATCACAGGTGGAATGGGTTACCGCACAACCGGCATCGTCGGACTTTCGGCGGCTCTTGGAGTGGGAATCTCCCAGGTTTCAGATGCCCTTGGAAGATTCCCGGACTGGGTGACATTGGTTTTTGCCGAGTCTCCTGTTGTCGTTGCTTCAATCGTCGCTATCGTACTGGATCTCGTGCTTCCAAAGGAGAAATGAAAGCCTCACTTCCCAGAAAGCATCCTTTCGATGTTATCCAGTACCTTCCTGCTCATCAGGTCATATGCCTCTTCCGTCATTCCGGCAGAGGCATCGGGGCAGAGGACATTCTTCCTTCCTTTTATCCCATCGTATATGTCCCCGATTCCAGCAGCCGTATCTGAGACGAGGATATTCCTGTCATCAAGCACCCATTTCCTCAGTGCTTCCATATCGGAAGCGGGACCAATGGATGTGTTTATCATTATCTTGCCGCAACCTAGGTGGCGGAACTCCTCATCATGAAGCAGAATCACTCCTTTGTTCAGGCATGTAACTACGGCTTCGGATTCCTCGAGGAGCTGATGAAGCGGTCTGAAGTGCATCCCTTCCTGCTCGCATTCATCCTTGACTGACCTTGCGTAGTACGTTATATCCGCTCCCATCGTCTTCAGCAGTCTCGCTGTCATCTGCCCGCTGGTCCCGAATCCCACGAAACCGATTCTCAGCCCTGTTATCTCCTTAGGGCGTTTACGCCACATCGGCCAGTCATATCCATGGAGTATCCTCACAAGGGCATAGACAACGAATTCAGTGACGCCTTTGTCTCCGTAGTCGCGTATTCCGTAGACTGTGATGCCGTGCTTCTCCGCGTAATCGATATCGACATTCGCGCTTTCCTTTGAATAGAGCGAACAGCACATGCCGACATACCTGAGATCCGGGCATCTGGAGAGGACGGAAGCGGGAACAAGCGGCATGGTCCTGACGAGTACGGCATCGGCATCGCCGATCATCGAGACAAGTTCATCCTCGCTCTGTGGGATGGTGTCGAAGCGTACTATCTCCTCAGCATAATCTCCGAGCTTTTCCTCTGCCCATGGCTGCAGCCCGATGGGCCCGATCTCCACGATCTTCCTGAATCTCTCCATCTCCATCCTCCTAGAAGAACTGCATCGGGGACACGAGGTTCCTGAGCAGCGCGACGACAGACCATCCTGCGATATCGCTGGTGGCGGAATAGATATCAACAGTGGCCTTCAGCCCTTCGGTACTGACAGAGATGCAATGATCGTCACCGATGAATCCCGGTACGCTTGTGATCTCTGCTCCTGCGTTATCTGGCCCGATGGTCGCCAGTGCGGATGCAACTGCGACGTTGACCTTTGTGGGAAGGAGAGCAATGGCTTCCGCTGTGGATCCTGAGAATACGGTTTTCTCCGCATCCTGAAGCTCTTCTGAATACAGCGGCGTATTCCTGAGTGAAGCAGGGCCTTTATGTGTGTGTATTCCCGCCTGGATATCCCATCCTCCCGCATTGGCCATCAGTGCCATCGTCTGGAGTACATCAAAGCCTCCGACTGCCCCGGAGGGGATATGTATCCTGGCACCGCTTTCCTTTGCGGCTTTCATCGCCATTTCCCTGAATGCGCTGTCTGCGAATGCGCCGATGGAAAGAGGGACGATGCTGATTCCGCTTTCAAGAGCCTTTACGGCAAATTCCTTGAGGAGCGCAATCGATGCTGTTTCCACGATATAGTCAGGCTTCAGCGCGATGACTTCATCCATCGAGGCAAGGACGGCCGCCTCCGTTCCGTGCACAAGATCCTCGGCATCCTTTTCATTCCTGGAATATGCCGCGATGAGCTTATAGCCTTCAAGTAGCCCGTCTGTATATGCTTTCTGGATGATTCTGCCCAGATGCCCGCAGCCTGCAATCGCAAATGTCTTCACTGGATCCTCCATTATCATCGATGCTATTACTTTCTCAGAAAAAGGCAGCAAACGGAAGGGGCTGACTTTGCTGGTTGTTCATGTGAGGAATGCCGCGATCTGTGCATCCTGGCGAGTGACTGTATTTCCATCAGGCAGGGTGAATGGGGCGGAGGGCAGCTTCCCCTCAAGGCATTGTACGGCTTTCTCCCTCAGCTCCCTTATGAAACTGCTGGAAAGCGGTATGCTTCCATGGGATGGATAGATTGCATCGATGCAGTCCTCGATGGTTTCCAGCTTCTTCAGGGAAAGGATGTATGCATGCATATCCCTCATTGTGCCGAACATGAAGATATTGCCGTTCTGAACGCTGTCACCGGGAAAGAGCATCCCCCTTTCCCTGTCAATGAGCGCGATGCTTCCCGGCGTGTGGCCCGGAATGAGCATCACTTCCAGCTTTCTTCCGCCCAGATCGATTATCTGCCCATCCTCCACGGGCAAGATCTCTCCCTGTCCTCCATTGGCATTGTAGTAGTTCGCCGCTTCTGCTGGATGCATGAGTGCATATGGGAAACGGCGGTTGCCAGCGATGTGATCCCTGTCCGCATGGGTGTTGAGCAGCTCAATCGGAAGATCTGTCAGATTCCGGGCAATCAGTCCCGCCTCATCGCCAGTTGCGCCAGTGTCAACAAGCAGTGCCCTGCTTCGTCCTTCGATGAGGAAGCATCTTACGAATCCATCCTCTATACGCCATGTCCCGTTATCGATCCTGATCGCTTCCATGCCTATGATTGTCACACCACTGGATGGATAATGCAATAATCCGCATCTGCGGCAGCATCATGGGAAAGCAGTCAGATCAGCCCTGCAAGGAACCTGGCGGCCGATCCGATCAGCTTCAGGCAAGGCAGCGTGGCTTTGATATCATCGTTGAGATCCTCAAATCCATAGACATGTCCTTCTTTCCTGTGATCGAATCCACTCATGAGTCCCATAAGACCCCCATTGAGTATGAAATCCACTGCTTTCATCTTGACCTCCTTGATCCCAGAAGAACCAGCGCTCCAAAGCCTCCTGCAAGAAGGCCGGGAATGCCTGCGATCACCGTGCCTGCAGCTGTTGCCAACGCGATTATCCCATAGTCTTTCATGTTTTCCTCCACCTTTTGATATCGTGCAGGGAATGAAGGAAGTTCACTTCAGGAGGCAAAATGCAATTATGACAGCAACATTGGATATTGTTCTTCTCTGGGAATCATTCTGAATTTGATAGTTTTTTTATGAGACTTTGTCCTGAGTTTTAGTACCAAGGACATGAACATATGGCGGCACAAAGGTCGCTAGTATCA
>CALXYL010000036.1 GCA_944392985.1 uncultured Spirochaetaceae bacterium
GATGTCGTCAGCCAGTGAGAGCGACCTGATGAACTCCTGTACATTGCTTTCCTTGTCTTTCATGTACACTTATGCGCACTGAACGGCGCATAAGGTGAAATTCCCCTTTGGATAACTGCAGAAGCTGTTCTCCTATCTCTTTACAAAGAGAAGCCTTCCTCGATATAATCACATTCCGTGCGTGGATAGCGCATGCTCTCGCATGATGAGATGCTGCAGGTACTTCTGGTATTCTGCCTTGATCTGGAGCCGAAGAGAAATCTTCATGAATGCTTCCTTTCCCCGGGAACTCCAGAGCAGGGATGTGGATCAGGGGTTTCGGTGAACTGCATTGTCTCGGTCCTCGCCGGACTGATGCGTCCCTTAGCGGTGCTTTGCTCCGCGGTGGGAGAGGCTATGCCTTAGGGATTATGAATGAAGGTTGAGTTTATGAAGACGATTTTCATTAAACCGCAGTCGATTGAGAGGAAGTGGTATCTCATCGATGCAGAGGGAAAGCCGCTTGGAAGAGTTGCAGCAGCAGCTGCTTCTATCCTCAAGGGCAAGAACAAAGCAGAGTACGTACCTCACCAGGAGATTGGTGATTACGTGATCATCATCAACGCAGCCAAGGCCAAAGTCACCGGCAACAAGATGACGGATAAGTTCTATTACCGCCATTCTATGTATCCAGGCGGACTCAAGGCTGAGCCGTATGGAAAGATGGTAGCTCGCAAGCCTACCTTCCCGATGGAGCACGCTGTTAAGGGCATGCTTCCGAATAACAGGCTTGGAAGGAAGCTCTTTACAAACGTGAAGATCTACGCAGGAGCGGAGCACCCGCACATGGCACAGCAGCCTGTTGCTATTGAGATTTAAGGAGAGGCGAGATGGCTACCAAGAAAGAAGATAACAAGACAATCAACCTTGGCCACGGCGTTGGACGCCGCAAGACCTCCGTCGCAAGAGTTTATCTCAGGGATGGAAACGGTCAGGTGAAGATCAATGGAAAGAAGATCGAGGAGTATTTCGTCGATGCTATCAACGCGGCCAAGGTCATCCAGCCTTTCGAGGCAACTGAGACCAATGGCAAGTATGATCTCGTGATCACAGTTGCTGGCGGCGGTATCTGCTCACAGGCAGAGGCATGCAGGCACGGACTTGCAAGGGCACTTGTCAACTATGACGAGGCTCTTCGCCCGGCACTCCGCGCAGCTGGATACCTCACAAGGGATTCCAGGATGGTCGAGAGGAAGAAGTACGGCCAGAAGGGCGCAAGAAGGCGCTTCCAGTTCTCCAAGAGATAATTGGAAACAGCTTCAAATACTCTTGTGCAGTTGCTTATTGCCCACGGTAGTTTCATCTGTGGGCAATATTTGTCAGCGAATCAGACAGTAATCTCCATGCCTTTTCCTGCTCTCTGCGTTATGCATATAGACAAATTGCCGGGGACAGAGCTGTGCATCCGCTGATGGAAGCAAAGGCAAACGAATGAACTGGTTGAATGGCGGTTTGTGGACTGCCAGCACCATAACGTGACAAACCTTCCGAATGAGTACGTCTTTAGGATGTGTGGATTGACAGTATCGTACACTTTGTATATATTATACACAGGAGGAAAGCAGAATGTCTTTCTCTAATTCAACGGTAATGACCACTGCAACCTTCAGGCTTTCTCCTGAGCTGAAAGCCCGTGTGGACAATCTTGCAAAAATGACACGGAGAAGTCCTAGCTCCCTCTATTCCCAGCTTGTTGAGGATCATATCGGAGAACTGGAAGAGGTTTACAGGTTCCTGGCAATCAGAGATGGAATCAAAGCAGGGACCATCAAGACCTACACTGCTGAAGAAGTCGAGAAAGAGCTTGGTTTATGAAAGTTGTATATTCTGAACCAAGTCTTAAACAACTGAAGAAAATCGGGAAGTCTGAAGCAAAAAGAATCATCAACTATATGAAAGAGGTTGAGAAGCTGGACAATCCTCGTGTCAGGGGGAAAGCCCTTGTCGAGAATCTGAAAGGATTTTGGCGCTATCGTGTCGGAGATTGGAGGGTAATCTGCGACATAATTGACGAGGAGGTGGTCATTCACGTCATCGAGGTAGGCACAGACGGGAAGTGTACAACTAAGCCTCGAATAAAGAACCCATAAGAAGGGATTGGAATAACAG
Organism: uncultured Spirochaetaceae bacterium; assembly: GCA_944392985.1. Taxonomy (GTDB): domain Bacteria; phylum Spirochaetota; class Spirochaetia; order Sphaerochaetales; family Sphaerochaetaceae; genus Ornithospirochaeta. Next base: position 2,149 of record CALXYL010000036.1, read on the forward strand.
CTATTCACCAAAGAGGCAAGGATTGCTCTTTTGTTTTATGGACAATGCTCCCTTTCCTTCCTATCATCGTGGTCATGGATGCATATGACAGGGCGCTTAGGCTCCTTTCCCAGAGGGAGCATACTGAGAAGGAGATAAGAAGAAAGCTCAGCGAGAAGGGATGCGGAAGAGAGGAGATCGATTCTGCTGTTTCCCGCCTCATTGCTGAGGGAAGCCTTTCGGAGGAACGTTTCGCTGAGAGCTTCATACGCTCGAGGCTGAGAAGGAATCCAGAAGGAAGGGGCATCCTTAGAATGCGTCTTGCTGAGAGAGGCACGCCTCCTGCTGTGGCGGATGCCGCACTTGAGGAGGCGTGGGAAAAGGGGGACTACATAAAGCCTCTTGCCTCTCTCTATTCCTCTCTCCTGAGGAGGAAAGGGGAGAGCGCAACCCTCAGAGCACTTCTCATGAAGGGCTGGAAGAGGGGGGAGATCAGAGAGGCCGCATCATGCCTGGATGGCGACATCGGTGAAGGAGAATGTCCCGACATCGAATAGTCCGCAGTCGGTGAGCTTCAGCTCTGGAATGACCGGCAGGGCCATGAAGCAGAGCGTCATGAATGGGTCGATGCCTTCAGCGATCCCAAGCTCCTTCCTTGCAGTCTCATGCATCCTGTCCAGGCATGCCGTGACATTCTCAAGCGGCTCATCGGTCATAAGGCCCGCGATCTCCAATCGGTGCGTTCCAAGCTCCTTCCCATCCTTGAACATCGTGATGCCGCCGCCGATGGCTATCAGCTTCCGCACAGCCGCTGCCATATCCCCATCGTTGTCACCGATAACGATGATGTTGTGCGAGTCATGTGCGATGCTTGTCGCTACAGCGCCGTGCTTCATGCCATAGCCCCTTATCAGAGCAGTTGAGGCATTGCCTGTTCCATGATGGCGCTCGATCACAGCGAGCTTGAGTATGTCCTTGTCCGGCTCGTGGATCCATTCGCCGTTCCTGTCAGTCCTTATGAATGCCTCTCCCTTGCCTGTCACTACGCCGCCAGGGATGATGTCTATGGTACGTACGTGCACGGAGCCGGGGCGGAGCGAGAGCTTCTCTTCCGAGAAGTCCTTCACGTCCATCTTCCCCGAAACGCCTACAGGTTCCGTGTGAGGTGTCTTCTCCAGTATCTTCCCGCCGGATGCGACCTTGTTGCCCAGGATGTAGACCTCTTCGGGGTATATGCCTTCAGCAATGGAGGAGGTGAGGATGAAGTCAGCCCTCTTTCCCGGAGCTATCATGCCCCTGTCCTTCAGGCCATAGCACTCAGCTGCATTGAGCGTGGCCATCGTGATCGCACTCAATGGATCGAGGCCGTTCTGTATCGCCAGCGAGACGCCGTAGTTCACATGCCCGTCACGCACGATCGACTGCGGCTGTCTGTCGTCGGTGCAGAAGAGGATGCGGCGTGAATTGCCTTCGGTGACGCCTGGAAGTAGCTGGAGCACGTTGCGGCATGCAGTGCCTTCTCGGAGCATGACGTACATGCCCTTCCTGACCTTCTCCTGAAGCTCTTCCGGTGTCTCGCACTCATGATCTGTTGTGATTCCCGCGGCGATGTACCCATCAAGGCCGTTTCCTGTGATGGATGGCGCGTGCCCATCGATGTTCTTCCCCGTCCTGTAGGCTTCCTCCAGCTTGTCCAGTACCTCACTGTCGGATGCCGCGACACCGGGGTAGTTCATCATCTCGCCAAGCCCCAGTACCCTCCTGTTGTTGATGTACCTGCTTACAGCCTCGGCCGTGAGTATGGCTCCTGAATGCTCGAATGGAGTGGCTGGAACGCATGAGGGGAACATCAGGAATACCGACAGAGGAACATCCTCAGAAGCCTTGAGCATGTATTCCATCCCATCAAGTCCCGTGACATTGCAGATCTCATGGGGATCTGCGATGACTGTGGTCGTTCCGCATGGCACGACCGCATCCGAGAACTCTGATGGCGAGAGGTGTGATGACTCGATGTGGCAGTGGGCATCGATAAGGCCCGGAAGCAGGAACCGGCCTCCGGCATCGATCTCCCTTCTGGCCCTCATGCCTCCGCCGAAACCGACGATCAGGCCGTCGAGTATATAGACATCGGAATGGAATGTCTCCCGGCTCAGTACGTCGACTACATTCGCATTCCTCACGACGAGATCAGCACTCGTCCTTCCAAGTGCAGCATCAATGAGACGCTTGGCAGTGTTCTTATCCATTGCAGCCTCCAGGAATAGTCTAAGCCACTTCCTTCGATGGCGCAAATCCTAGTGAAAAGAGCTCTGCAGACAGGAACTAAGCTATCTCCCCATTCCAGAGCCTATCAAGAAAAGCCTTCCACGGCATTATCCTGATGCCATCATCCGTCGTCCGCTCGAAAAGCTCACGGCACACGATGATATAGTCCTTCACAGCATTCTCATCCATGAAAGCCCTCAGTCCTTTGAGTTCCTTATTGGTGATGTTCTTCGATGCCTTCACTTCAATGGCAACCTTGTTCTCGATTACGAAGTCAACCTCATAGCCTTCACGTGTACGCCAGAAGCAAAGCTCGTCATCTGTCATGTTGTAGTCGATATAAGCCTTCAGCTCCATGAAGATGTAGCTCTCGAACATCTTTCCATACTCTGTCATTGTCTCTGAAGGAACAGGCATCCTGGCTGCGGCTCTCGCAACTCCGACATCGAAGAAATAGAACTTCGATGTATTCACGGGAATCCTCTTTGATCCCTTCCTGTATGGCCTGAGATAGTAGCCAATGAAGGTGTCTACAAGAATCTGATACCACTCCTTGATCGTATCTGCGGACATTCCGATATCTCTGGACACATTCGAGAAGTTCATCAGCTCAGTGTTCTCGGAAGCGGCGAATGTGAGGAAGTTGCTGAAGGCTCCAAGATCACGTCTTTCCCCTTCGGCTGCGATTTCATTATCGAGATAGCCTCTGACATAGTTCCTGAGCTGAGTCTGATA
>CALXYL010000037.1 GCA_944392985.1 uncultured Spirochaetaceae bacterium
ACAAGAGGAGAAATGTATAAGGATGAATCCTGATTCTTGTTTCCTATACTTTCTCATTCTTTATAGTTGACTCCTATTCCAGTCCAGCCCCTGTGTCACGTGAAGCATCGGAAGGAAAGAGCAACCGGTCACTGAACAAAAGCGTGGCCCGCCTGCATCAACGGACCACACTGATTTCCTGTCATAACACAGCAAGAAACTGATTATCTGTTCTCCGCGTTCTTCTCCGCTTCCGTAAGGAATGCCGAAGGAGCAGGCTCCACACCGAGCTTCCATTCAATGGCATTGACGATGAAGAACGTGACTGTACCCACAGCGCAGCCAAAGACAACAGGCAGGATGCCAAGGTAGAAGTCCCCGCCTGAGAGGATCTGCCAGATAATGACACCAATGGTTCCTGTTATGATGGAGATCTGCCCAGAGCGCCTTGTCGCATGGGGAACGACCATACCAAGTCCATAAGCTGCGAACGGACCGGCACAGCGGATCGCGAATGCGAAGGTATTCATCGTAACGATATTGATCTGCAGCAGTGAGATAAGCATTGCAACGGCACAGAAGATCACATTGCAGGTCCTTGTCCAGAGGATCATCTGGCTGTCGGTGAGCTTCCTGCATTTCTCGCTGTAGTGGATCATGATGTCATTCATGAACATCGTCGACATGCAGAGCAGGTTGGAATCCGCGGAGGACATCGTCGCTGATATGATCGCCGCAGAGACAATACCCGTGATCACAGCAGGTGCGAAATGCTCTGTGACCGCCATCATTGCCGTAGCGCCGGTGATACCAACGATCTGATCCTTCATTGCCAGTGCGGCAAGACCAAGGAGTGTCGGGAACACTGCCATCGCAGCCATGAGCACACCGGAAAGGAGGGAAGCCCTGAATGCGGTTTTCTCATCCTTCGCGCTCTCGAAACGGCTGATCATCTCAGGTCCAGAGAGGAATGTGCAGAAGTAATTGAAGATGTATCCGATGATGACAACCCAGCCGATCTTCGTTGGATCGAGCTGCTCACCCGGGAGAGCGGCAGAGACAGCCTGCCATCCGCCACAGCCATGGATGACGATCGGGGTGGCAACGGCAAGACCGACAAGGATGATTATGAACTGGACCAGGTCTGAAATCTGGTCAGCGATCATTCCTCCAAGTGTCGTATAGAGGATGATGATGATTCCCGCGATGATGAGGCAGACATTCATCGGGATGCCTGTAAGAGTGGCGACGACAGCACCGGAAGCGGCTACCTGAGAGGATGTCAGGCAGAAAAGAGCGAGGATGTTGAGAACTGCGGAGAATACTGAGCTGCCGCGTCCAAAACGCCTTCCTATGACCTCTGGAATCGTCACAGCCATCGTCTTTCTGATGCGTGGAGCGAAGTATGCGAGGGGTATCATCGCAACCGATGCCGCCAGGACATACCAGATCGCGCTCATTCCCCATGATCCAAAGGCCTTGTCAGCGAGTCCGGTTGTCGATCCGCCTCCGATATTATTGGCAGAAAGCGAGAACGCAACCATGAAAAGGCCCATGCGCCTGCCTGCGAGCATATAGTCACTGCTTGTCTTGATCTTCAGTTTTCCAACGACGAATCCGATAAGGAGCATTCCTATCAGGTATGCTGCCACGATAATAAGAGCACCGATATTCAGATCCATTGAAACCTCCCTTTTTACAGGATTATAACATAGCTTTCCAGCAAGCCAGAGGAAGATGAAGCGTTTCATGGTTTTTCGATGAAACAGACATTGACGTGACAGCTATGTTGAAGTACCTTATTGATAACGATTATCAATAATGGAGGCCTATAATGAAGTACATCTGCAATCTCTGCGGTTATGTCTATGATGAGGAAGCCGGAGATCCCGACAACGGAATCGCTCCGGGAACAAAGTGGGAAGATGTCCCTGCAGATTGGGTATGCCCTCTCTGTGGAGCCGGCAAGGAGGAGTTCTCCGCCGAGTGACACCTGTTCTCATTTGGGCCGGAGGAAAGCCCTCCGCCCAAATGGGGAAATCATACGTAGAAAAGCATCTCGCCGTATGTCGGGTAAGGCCAGTCCTTCTGCCCGATGATCAGCTCAAGAGCATCACAGGAGGAGCGGACTGCAGCCATCTGCGGGATCACTGTGTTCCGGTAGAAATGCGCGAGCGGTGATCCGCTGAAAGCCGCTGCACGGGCAACATCAGCCTCAAGCTCCTTCACTGCAGCATACAGATCATTTTCCAGCGCCTCTATCTCCGCGAGCCTTCCCGTCTCCGCATCCAGCCTCATGTCAGGAAGGGCTGCCTTCTTCGCGACGATCCCTTCCGCAATCCCCTTTGAAGCGGCCATCACGGCAGGCAGCACCTGCCTGTTGATCATATCGATCATCGTCAGCGCCTCAATGTGTATCGTCTTGGAATACTCATCATTGAGTATCTCATAGCGTGAATGCAGCTCCACTGAGCTGTAGATCCCGAATTCATCGAACACCTCGATATTCTTCGGGCTAAGCATCGTGTCATAGGCCTCAGGAGCCGAGGCGAGGTTCATGAGTCCCCGTCGGGCCGCCTCCTCCACCCACTCTGAAGAATAGTTGTTGCCATTGAACACGATCCTCTTATGCCTGATGTATGTCTCCCTTACAAGCTCAGTGACAGCTGCGGTGAAGTCCTTGGCAGAGGAAAGCACCTCATAGAACCCCCTGAGCTCCTTCGCGACAATCGTATTGAGCACGGTATTCGGCTCTGCAACCGAGAATGACGAGCCGAGCATCCTGAACTCGAACTTGTTTCCCGTGAAGGCAAACGGACTTGTCCTGTTGCGGTCGGTCGTATCCTTCGGTATTGCAGGAAGGACATGGACACCAAGCTGCATGCGCTCCTTCGTGCGTCCGGAGACGGGCTTTCCCTCTGCTATCGCATCAAGGATTTCCGTAAGCTCATCTCCAAGGAACACGGAGACGATGGCAGGAGGTGCCTCATTCGCTCCAAGCCTATGGTCATTGCCGGCAGATGCCACTGCCATCCTCAGCAGATCCTGATACTCATCCACCGCCTTAAGCACGGCAACGAGGAACAGAAGGAACTGCGCATTGTCCTTCGGGCTGTCGCCAGGCTCCAGGAGATTGACACCCTTATCGGTGGAAAGGGACCAGTTATTGTGCTTGCCGGAACCATTGACACCCTCAAACGGCTTCTCATGGAGGAGGCATGCAAAACCATGCCGCTCTGCGACCTTCTTCATAATCTCCATCGTCAGCTGGTTGTTGTCCACCGCGATATTCGTCGTCGTGAATACAGGCGCAAGCTCATGCTGGCACGGCGCAACCTCATTATGCGATGTCTTGGCGTAGATCCCGAGCTTCCAGAGTTCCCTGTCGAGATCCTGCATGTATTCAGAGACACGCGTGCGGAGGGCACCGAAGTAATGGTCCTCCATCTCCTGCCCCTTGGGAGAGCGGGCTCCAAGCAGCGTGCGCCCCGTGTAGAGGAGATCCTTGCGGCGATCATAGTCCTTCTTATCAATGAGGAAATACTCCTGCTCAGGGCCGACTGTCGTTATGACACGGCGGCAATCGGTACCGAAGAGTGACAGGATCTTCATAGCCTCTGCCGATATGGCTTCCATGCTCCTGAGAAGCGGTGTTTTCTTATCAAGCACCTCACCGGAATAGGAGCAGAACGCTGTCGGTATGCAGAGCGTCTCATCCTTTATGAACGCATAGCTTGTCGGATCCCATGCCGTGTATCCCCTCGCCTCGAAAGTCGCGCGAAGGCCGCCGGAAGGGAATGAAGAGGCATCCGGCTCACCCTTGATCAGTTCCTTTCCAGAGAACTCAAGCAGCACCTTCCCGCCCTCAGCAGGAGCGATGAACGCCTCATGCTTCTCCGCTGTGATACCCGTCATCGGCTGGAACCAGTGCGTATAATGCGTGCATCCCTTCTCAATAGCCCAGTTCTTCATTGCATTCGCTACTGCATTCGCGATGTTGATGTCCAGATCCTTGCCTTCGTCGACTGTGCGCCTGAGTGCCTTATACACATCCTTAGGCAGACGTTCCCGCATCACGCAATCATTGAAAACCAAGGAACCGAAATAATCCGCTACTGTCTCCATACATTCCTCCGGTGCTATCAAAAAAGGGTGCTGCACCGAATCTGCAACACCCTGCTGACGCTTCTGTTATAGCCCAAAGCAATATGCCTAGTCAATGTCGGTGCTGAAGGAAAACAGCAACAGCCTGGATGCAGAGAGTACATTGGAAAACAAAAAACCCATTGCCCTTTGCTCAAAGACATACGCAGCACTCCCTAAAGTGCCTTACTACAAGGAATTATTATCAGATATCAAAACCTGTTCAACTCCAAGAATTCCTTATATTTCCCGGTATTTTATATAAGATATCATCCAAGCTGAATCAGATATGTTTCCTGCTTATTTTCTTATAGAAGTTCTTCATGAACATCTGACGAGTAAGGAAGAAATC
>CALXYL010000038.1 GCA_944392985.1 uncultured Spirochaetaceae bacterium
GATGTCGTCAGCCAGTGAGAGCGACCTGATGAACTCCTGTACATTGCTTTCCTTGTCTTTCATGTACACTTATGCGCTCTAGGCGGTGATTATGGTGAAAAGATCCCATTGGACTCAAAAAAATGGACAATCTTCTCTACCTCCCTCTGATTTGATTTGAAAATGCGGAAATGCAGTATAGAATCTGATTATCGCAGGAAATTCCGCCGCTTACATGAAAGCGGCACACCTGCACCCGGAAAAGGAGGAATATTCATGAAGAAAGCAGCAATCGTTCTTCTTATGGCAATGATGGCGCTCTCCGTATTCGCCGGTGGCGGAAAGGAGACCGAGACCGCAGTGGACGATGGAAAGATCGTGCTCAACGTCTACTGGTGGGGCAATCAGGTCCGCAATGATGTGACGCAGAAGGTCATCGACCTCTACATGGAGCAGAATCCTGATATCGTTATCCAGGCTGAGTTCGCTGACTGGTCAGGCTATTGGGACAGGCTCAGCGCAACAGCAGCTGGCGGCAATATGCCCGATATCGTCCAGATGGACTACAGCTACCTCAACCAGTATCAGCAGAACGGGCTTCTCGCGGATCTCACACCATTCATCGAGGATGGAACCATTGATACAACGAACATCCCTGAGAGCATCATCGCCTCTGGCTCAGTCGATGGCAGATGCTATGCACTCTCCCTGGGATCCAACGCACCGATGATGGCATATGATCCTGCAGTCACAGAGGCAGCAGGTGTCACGATTCCCGATCAGCTTACGATCGAAGAGCTCTTCGAGATCGGAAAGACCATCTATGAGAAAACAGGTGTCAGGACATACTTCGATGGTGGTATCAACATGATGCAGATCATCGCAAGGACCTATGGCTCACACCTCTTCGACGAGCTTGCCGTTGGCGACCAGACAGCGCTTCTCAAGCATCTCCAGAATGTCGTGATGTTCAACGATGACGAGTCCGCCCTCTCGCCGGATCTCATCTCCGAGAAGAATCCTGACATCGTCGAGACAAAGCCGATCACCGATGGATCAACATGGAATGACTTCTCATATTCCAACCAGTTCATCTCCATCGTGAATGCCTCCGGCCGCCCGCTTGCGCTCACGATGTATCCGACAACCGCGGATGCGACAACGCAGCCGATGTTCCTCAAGCCGTCACAGTTCTTCTCAATCGCAGAGTCCTCGCCCAACAAGCAGGCTGCCGCTGAGTTCCTTGACTGGTTCACGAACAGCGTAGAGGCAAACGAGATCCTCATGGCTGAGAGAGGAATCCCTGTCAGCACCGAAGTCGCCGCTGCAATCCTCCCGCTCGTCGATGAGAACACAGCCGCTATCTTTGAGTACATCGATGCCGTCGGCGAAGTCGCAACTCCGATCGATGCTCCGGATCCGGCAGGAAAGGGAGAGATCGAGGCTATTGGAAAGACTATGGTTGAAGAGCTGAGATATGGAATGTACACGGTTGAAGAAGCCGCTGCGGATTTCGTATCGCGCTCAGAGTCGATTCTTCAGGCGCAGTAAGGCACTGCAGAAGCCCATGGAAGAGTGCTTGCGGGCACTCTTCTTGGGCTTATTAGGAGGAAATAAGGCGTGACAACAATCAAACAGAAGCAGAAGAAACCATTCCTGCAGCGTCTTAACACGCAAGGTGTTGCTGGATATGTGTTCACTCTGCCATTCATTGTAGGATTCCTGGCCTTCATGATCATACCGATGCTGATGAGCTTCTACTTTGCATTCACAAGGTACAACATCCTCTCAGCTCCTGTATTCACTGGCCTGGATAACTTTGTCCAGATGTTCACCAAGGACCCTGTGTTCTGGCAGTCATTCTGGGCAACTATGTACTATGTTGTGTTCTCTGTCCCTCTCCGTCTGATCATGGCCCTCCTGATCGCGCTTCTGCTGGTCAGGAAATCAAAGGCCTCTGGACTGTACAGAGCTCTCTTCTATCTACCGTCAATCGTCGGCTCCAGTGTCGCTATCGCAATCCTCTGGAAGAGGATGTTCGCAAGCGACGGAGTCATCAATGCACTTCTCCAGGGAATCGGGATCAACAGTGAGATTGCATGGCTTGGACGTACGGATACTGCAATATGGACACTCATAATCCTTGCTGTATGGCAGTTCGGATCATCAATGCTCATATTCCTTGCAGGACTGAAGCAGATACCTATCGCCCTCTATGAGGTTGCCGATATCGAGGGTGCGGGACCGCTGACGCGATTCTTCAGGATCACGTTCCCGATGCTCACCCCGACCATCTTCTTCAACCTGATCAACCAGCTGATCAATGGCTTCATGGCATTCACCCAGAGCTATATCATCACGCAGGGAAGGCCAAGGAACAGCACACTCTTCTATACCGTCTATATGTATCAGAACTCATTCACGTACAACAAGATGGGATTCGGATGTGCAATGGCATGGTTCATGATCGTCATCGTAGGATCGCTGACGTTCATCCTCTTCAAGACCCAGAACAAGTGGGTATATTACGAGTCGTAAGCCTATGAAGCACGGATATAAGGAACAAAGAACAATACATGCAATCATATATCACGTCTTCACTGTGATATTCGCTCTCGTCATGCTCTACCCGCTGATCTGGATGGTCCTTGGCTCTTTCAAGAACTCCAATGAGATCCTCCGCAATGCGGCGCAGCTCTTCCCCAATCCATTCATAACAACCAACTACACCACCGGTTGGAAGGGCTTTGCCGGCTATAGCTTCGGGATATTCTTCAAGAACTCATTCATCATCGCAGGAATCTCGACTATAGGAGCCGTGATCTCATCGGCAATCGTAGGCTATGGATTTGCGCGGTGCAAGTTCCGTCTCAGGGGATTCTGGTTCGCCTGCATGCTTCTGGCGATGATGCTTCCCTTCCAGATGATCATGATCCCGCAGTACATCCTCTTCAACAAGCTCGGGTGGGTCGGTTCGTATCTGCCGATAATCCTGCCGCAGTGGTTCGGACAGGGATTCTTCATCTTCCTGAACGTCCAGTTCATCAAGGGAATCCCCAGCGATCTCGACGAGGCAGCAACCATCGATGGATGCAGCATCTACGGCATATTCCCCCGTGTCATCCTTCCGCTCATCAAGCCATCGCTTGTCACGAGCGCCATCTTCTCCTTCATGTGGAGATGGGATGACTTCCTTGCTCCTCTCATCTACCTGAACAATCCTGCGACATATCCTGTCAGCTATGCTCTTAAGATGTTCTCGGATCCGACAGCTGGCTCTGACTGGGGCGCGATGTTCGCTATGGCTACTCTTTCCCTTGTCCCGATCTTCTTCATCTTCCTCACGATGCAGAAGTATCTTGTCGAAGGCATTGCCTCCACGGGAATCAAGGGCTGATCGAACAGCCGGATCTATTGGCCTGCCGTCCTTGGCAGGCCTTTTATTTGAGCCCGTAAGTCAAGAGGAGAAATAAAGGAAGATTTCCAGCATTGAATCATTGACAAAAGGGCATGAAGAAACGAACCTTGGGATACAAGGTTTCGAAAGGAATCTGAAGATGTGAGCGCTCTTGTGTTACTGTGGTAGGTAAGAGACGAGAGCGCTTAGTTTATATCCAGCCAGCTTCTGCTTCAGCTTCTCAAAGCCATCCTCCTTTGCAGTGCAATAAAGGTCGTTGTGATGAAGGAGGGCAAGCCCTATCTTGAGCATATGGTTTGCAACTGCCACTGCAACCTTGCCGTGATAGATGAGATCCTTCTTCTTGCGATAGGCGAATCTTGAGAGCGGGCATGATGGATTGTATTGATGGGTAATGATCGTGCCTGCACCCTGGATGATGTTGCGCCGTATCACCCGGCAGCCCATCTTCGTCACCTTGCCATGCACATTGGTGATGCCGCTCTGGTTGAGCCTGGGGACAAGGCCAGCATAGTTCATCAGCTGCTCAGGCTTAGAGAACCTTGAGCCATCTCCGACATAGGCGATGAGCGATGCTGCATTGATGAGCCCTATCCCTGGGATGGATAGCCAGGCAAGGGCCTGCTGCGGATGCCTGAGGCAGATTTCGATGAGCTCCTGCTCTATCTCTTCCAGCTGGATGGAGATCAGATCCAATCCCTCATTGAGTATCCTGCCGATCTCCGCAGCCTGTCCGGTCAGCAGCCCATCTATGAGGCGATGCCTGTATTCCATCTCCTCCTTGCACCTCTTCTTGTCTATGTCTGGATACCCTACACTGTTGAAGAGAGCGAAGAACCTGTTGAACTTGGCTGTCTCATCCTCCTTGAGGAACACATGGAATGTGACAGCGGA
>CALXYL010000039.1 GCA_944392985.1 uncultured Spirochaetaceae bacterium
TAGCGGTTCTGGTTTCCCGGCACATATTGGTTCGAATTATTCGTCCTCGGTTGGCGTTTAATGCCCGGCCCTAACAACAGTCCATATCGATGGATTGTGAAAGCAGCAATGCATGCAGGACAGCTCACTCATGAAGCGGAGGAAATGCAAGTGGAGTTCTATGAAGCAATAAGGAAAAGAAGGACTATTCGGGAATTCCTGGAAAAAGACGTAGATCCAGAGATAATCAAACGTATCCTAGAGGCGGGAAACCAGGCTCCTACATGGAACCATAACCGCAACTGGAGCTATATCATTCTCAGAACAGATGAGGAAAAGGAATACGCATTCGAGTATGCGAAGAAGTTTGCAGATAAGTTCGATTCTGAAAAGTATCTGAACGCACCTAGGCCATATCCAACGACACCTGCTCAGAAAATGTACGGATATGCCGTGCCAAAACAGTTTACGATGCTCAAGGATGCACCATGGGTGGTCATTCCTGTATTCAAGTGCAAGGAACTGGATGGCACCTATGTATCCAGACTGAATCCTTTTTCCACGATCTGGTGCGTAATTGAGAACATATTGCTGGCAGCAGCCGCAGAAGGACTTGGCTGTTCCATGCGGATACCTCTGAATGAAGAGCATGACATAGTGAAAGCGAAGCTGAAGGTACCACCGACTTATATGATTCCTGTTTTCATCGGGATCGGTTATGCAGATCCAAATGAGATTGAATTGGAGCAGAATGCCGCCGATCTTGATAAACAGATGCACTATGGAAGATGGAAATAAAACCATAAACAAGTTTGCTATTCAAACGTCTAAAGTGATAATTATCTGTATCGGCAAGCTCAATCATACAAGTCTATACTTGCCTTACTCAACTGCAATGGCGGTTTGAATATCTTTCTGAAATCAGGATCTGTCTTTCTGGAGCTGTCCTAATGAATCGGGTTTCCAGCAAGCCGCATCGGGATGATCATGCCTTCAGATCAAGAAGATCCCCATTCCCTTCCCCTACGGTGAAATGACGTCCATTCACTTCAATAACGCTTCCCGGCTTCAATGCCTTGGAAACGTGTCTTTCCGCTGCTTTCGCCAGAGTGAATGCCGCTTCTGCAGGAGAGGAGAAAGATCCAACAGGAAGAGAAAGCTCCTTCCTTCCCCAGACACCGAGGCTGTTCGTTTTGGCAACATCCCCTTCTACTGAGATCCTGTACATCACGATGCCGCAGAAATAACCATCCTCCGTATCATCCAGAAGCATCTTCAGCAGTTCCTTATCAACGAAGAATGAATCGAAATAGGCACATTCCGCTTCAGGACAAGCCCTGAGGCACGCCGCAAGGACCTGCTGCATATCGACAGCGGCGGAATTGATGTCCTTTCCAGCATCAACCGTGACCATGAGCATCGGCCCCGTCATGCCGGAATCATTCATCATCCTCACATATTCCGAGGCATGCCCCGGATCAACGATGCTGTCAATGATATCAAAGGGATCTGAATACTCGATCTGGACGGCGTTATCAGCCTCGGAAAGGAAGCGGTACCAGTTGTCGCTGTACTCGTCCTCATCATCATTCATGTAATATGAATCCAGCTCATCCATCAGTCTCTCCATGGAGAAACCAGTATCATGAGGCAGGCATATGATCGCAGAGAACGCCCCCTTGGCATCACCGAGCATCAGGGAGACTTTCGAGCGCTCTGCCCTCGCCCAGAGATAGGACTGGAAATCCAGGATATCCGCATCATCGGATCGCCGGATGTATTCAGAAAGGGCCTTGCGTTCCTTCCTGAGCGTCGCGGCAAGCTCCTCTTCCCTGCCCGTCTCATGCATCATGCTGACAGCAATGGATTTGCAGTTCCGCGCCTCCATCAGATACAGGCCAGGAATATCCTTATGCTCCTTACGCATCGCCTTAAGGATCCTGTTGGACTCTTCCGGCTCACCGCACCCTTGTGTGGTAAGGGCATCAAACGCATTCCGGGCATAATCCTGGATATCAAGAGGAAGAAGCGACACGAAATCAGAGAAGAACGAGAGCATCATGTCGGAGAATTCCTCATATGCCTCATCACCGGCAGCATCCTCGGGGACGCTGGACTCACGGAACGGAAAATAAAGATTCTCCGAGTCGTCAAAGTGTTCATCATCGATCTCGTGGAATCTCTCATCATCCTTGTCTGTCATAACCACTCCTTCCTGATGATTATAATCCCCAACTACAGAAGCCGTCTATTCCCGGAATCTGTAAAGAACGTCCGGTGAGACTCCCCACCGGACGCCATTATCAGGGCACTCCTACCTCACTCAGCTGGATAGAGCTGTGCAAGATAATCGCAGAATACCTCGTTGAGCATACTGCCCTCGGAAAGGACACGTCCAAACATCGTGTACCCATCGCCGCCAGCAGCCATGAAGTCATTCGAGGCGACTTTATAGAGCGTCTGTGTGTCATTCCTGTCAAGAAGGGTATCCCCTGCATAGACCCTGCGGATCCTCTCTCCCGCAGGAGCGGAAGCGGAATAAACGACCCGAAGATCCGTCTGGGAGAATGCACCATTCTCCTCAGGAAGCATCGAATAGCCATGTTCCAGCGCAGCATAGACATCTGCCGGAGTTATCTCGCATACCGTGATGATATTCGTGAACGGAAGGACATTGTTCACATCACCAAGCGTAACGGGACCAGCGTCCAGGGAAGCTCTAATGCCACCGCCATTGACAATCGTGAAATCAGCACCGCTTTCAGCTGTCATAGCCTCGCAGATCAGCGCTGAAAGATTTGTCTTCTTCGTCCTTACATCATGGCGCTCACCGTTGAGCCCCATCGGGATGTCCGCAACGACCTGGCCAAGCAACTCATCAAGCTCAGCATTCTTCTCCTCTACATATGCATCGATTGAAGGATCATCAGGAACCTCGGTTATGCCGAATGAAGCAAGGAGCGTACCTGACGACGGATCAAGCACCTCGGAAGCAGGAAGGAGGAAAGCGTCGGTTATCTCTGCATCTCCGTCTGCCTCTACCTTCACCTCAACGATACCGACGTTGTTCATGTACTGGCCGGTGGAGACAATCATCGTTCCATTGACCATCTCTCCCCCATCCATGACCGTATGGCTGTGGGCATCCACGAAAAGATCGATTTCATCAAGGCTCTGGCAGATGATCTCGGAAGTAAGCCCAGAATCCCCATCTGGAACAACGCCGACATGCCCAAGGACCACGACGAAGTCTGCAAGCTCATTGGCAAGATCGATTGCTTCCTGCGCGTTTTCTACAACAGCATCGGACATGAAATCAAGGCCGATGGTGTTCTTCGGATGCGATTTCGTCTTCGTATCAGGCGTTGTGACACCTATAACGCAGACCTTGAAGCCGTTGAAATCGAAGATCTGATACGGCTGGAAGGCAAAGGCTCCGCTTTCATCGGTGATGTTCGCGCTGAGGATACGGAAGGATGCATTCTCCTCCGCCCATGCCGCAGCCTCCTCAAGACGCTCTGCACCATAGTTGAAATCATGGTTTCCAGGGGCCATAGCATCATAGCCAAGGCTGTTCATGATCTCCAGCACGGTCTGTCCCTCGAACATATTCGCCAGATTGGTTCCATGGAGGGTATCACCGCCATCAAGAAGAAGGATGTCATCAGTATATTCCCGTGCTTTGCTGAGAAGTGTGCTGAGCTTGGCATATCCCATGCTGCCATCCTCCTCAGGAACAATGCGCCCATGAACATCATTTGTATGGACTATATACAGATAGAATCCATCATCATCCCCTTCCGCCTTGACAATAGGCTCTATGCCGAAAGGATATGATACAGCCTCCGATACGGCGGGAGCAGGAGCATCTGCAACAGCCTGGACAGATACCTCTTCTGCCTCTGCAGGAACAGGTGTCGTTATGTAGGCGATGAGATCATCAACAAGCCTGTCAAGCTCTGCGGCAACCGCATCCGTGCTGAAGTCCTCTGGATAGGTGAATACCGCTTTCCCCTCTCCCTCAAGCACATAGCGGACACCCATGTCGGCAAGACCATAC